>CAYGUE010000194.1:0-10288 GCA_964352885.1 uncultured Pirellulaceae bacterium | reverse complement strand
ATCGTGTATCGGTCTAGTAGTCTGATGCGGGTGAAGTACCAGGCGTGGATGTTGCCCGCTCGATTTGCGACGTAGTCGACGACCGAGCCCTTTCGGCGGACGCGCGCGTCGGTCGCACGATTCCCGGCGGCTGCACCGCATGGTTGTTCAATGACCGGCAAAATTGCTTGTTGACGGCTGGCCATTGTGCAGCCTCGACTAGCGTAGTCGGATTCAATGTTCCGGTTTCAAACTCCAATGGCTCCTACAATCAACCATCCCCTGAAGATCAATACCCGGTCGATCCTGCCTCGATGCAATTTATCAATGGTGGAGTTGGCAATGATTGGTGTTATTTCGGTTGTTTCAACAACTCAAACACAGGTCTGTCGCCTTTCGAAGCGCAGGGTGATTCATTCGCTTTGGAATTGCCGCAAGCCGTTTCAGCAGGCGACGTCATACGAATCACTGGGCATGGAACGACCTCCACACCCGTGGATCCATCTTTCAATGGAGCACAGAAAACTCACACCGGACCTCACAGCAATTTTTCGGGAGCGACGCTCAACTATCGTACAGATACAACTGGCGGTAACTCGGGATCACCAGTTATCTTTGAAAACGACGGGACCGCGATCGGTATCCACACTCACGGTGGGTGCACGTCCGGAGGCGCAGGTGCCAACGCAGGAACTGGAGCCAACAATGCCGAATTCCAATCGGCTCTGGCCAACCCGCTGGGCATTTGTCGATCCACGATTGAATTTGAGTTTCCCAACGGTCGACCGGAAAAAGTTACCCCAAACGGTGGCACCACATTCCGCGTTGTGGTTAGCGACGGTGGTGTGACTCCAGTAACCGGAACAGGAATGTTGCATGTGGATTCCGGATCGGGCTATGAGTCTTTCCCGATGGTTGAGGTAGCCAACAACGAATACGACGCCGTTTTCCCGGCGACACCATGCGGCATGGTCGTCAACTACTACGTCAGTGTTGAAAGTGACCAGTCCGAAAGCTTCTCTGAACCGGCCGATGCGCCGACCAGTTTTTTCACAGCAATTAGCGCCAGTAGCAGTTCGACAGTATTTGCAGACGACTTCGAATCCGATATGGGCTGGACGGTCAACGGCGACGCCACCGACGGCCAGTGGGAACGGGGAGTCCCTGCCGGTGCCGGTGATCGTGGTGATCCTGTAGCAGACGGCGATGGCTCAGGTAGCTGTTTCCTGACGGACAACGTGGCTGGCAACTCAGATGTCGATGGTGGCAGCACGACTTTAACCTCGCCTTTAATGGACGCCAGTGTTACATCGAGCCAAGAGGCCGTGCTTTCGTATTACCGTTGGTACAACAATGCAGCCGGCGCATCGCCGCAAGCAGATATTTTTGAAATTGAGATCTCCAATGATGACGGTGCCAACTGGGTGCCTTTGGATTCGGTTGGTCCTACTGGTTCCGAAGTCTTCGGTGGCTGGGTCAAGAAACAATTCCTGATCAGCAACGTTGTCACACCAACTTCAAACATGCGGGTTCGTTTCACCGCTTCCGACGTGGGAGACGGGTCAGTCGTTGAAGCTGCCGTTGACGGAATTGAGATTCAAGTCGTCGAATGCGTGACCGTTGACGTTGCCATCAATCGAGGTGAACTTCAACGCTCTATGGTGTTGGATTTGAACGTTTCCTTTGCGGGCAATGTCGAAATTGGAGAATCAGCATTTTCATTCGAAAAATTGGGGGATGGAAATGTGCCGGTCACTTTCACCGAGGAATTCGAAAGCGGTAGAACAAAGGCAACGCTCTCGTTTTTGGGTCCCTTCACCGAGCCATCGGGATCGTTGATGGATGGCAATTACCAGCTGACAATCAACGGAGATCTGATTACTTCGAATGGCGTAGCTTTGGATGTTGATGGCGATGGTGTGCCAGGCGGGTTACTCATTTTCGGGGACCAGGAATCTGATGCGCTCTATCGATTGTTTGCAGACTCAGATCAAAATCGAGTGGTAGATATTTTTGACTTGCTCGGCTTTCGTCAAACATTTCTGTTGATGACTGGTGATTCGTCTTTTGACGATACATTTGACTGGAACCTTGATGGAATCATCAATGTCTTTGACTTGCTCAAATTGAGGCAAAACTGGTTGAAGGAAATGCCATTCGACAATTAGGGGCTTCTGGCAAACACACCGATCATTCGAAAAACTTCTACGCCTACTCTCGGCGCCTCCGGCCCGACACGCCTTTCTAAGGAAGTAGGCAAGTAGATAAATCGCATGGCCTGATCCTTTTTTTTAGTTGCGATCCTGAATTTCGGTAGGCTCAATACACAGATCAGCCCAGAGCCACGCGAACAGTATTTCGTGAGGCTTTTTTTGATTTCCAACTATGGTAGGCTGCTCGTCCAAAGCCACTTTCGCCAACCTGAAAATGCGAGACGAAGTGCCAGCCAACTGTTGCGACGCGTTGGCTCCTTGATCGCATTCTGACTGCATCCGATGCCCATCAATCCTGACAATCTTACTCTGTTTGCTGCGTGTGCTTTTGGACTGGAAGCGTTGGTAAAACGTGAGCTGATCTCATTGGGATATGAGCCTCGAGTTACTCAACCTGGACGAATAGAGTTTGCTGGCGAGTGGGCTGATGTATGCAAAACGAATCTATGGCTACGAACTGCCGATCGGGTGCTGATTAAGATTCTCGAATTCGAAGCACCAGACTTTGATGCACTGTTTGATACCGTTAAAGAACATGACTGGTCGCGATGGATTCCAGTCGATGCTCAGTTTCCAGTCACCGGCAGATCAAGGCTGTCGGAACTTACGAGTGTTCCCGCAGTTCAACGAACGGTGAAAAAAGCAATTGTCGAAAGTCTGCAGCGAGAACACAGCGCCACCGAATTGCCGGAAACAGGCCTAACGTTCAAGATTGACGTCGCATTACTTAACGACACGGCGACTCTGACACTCGATACGACAGGCGACAGCCTGCACAAACGTGGCTACCGAAAATTGGCAGGACGTGCTCCTATCAAGGAAACACTTGCCGCCGCTTTGGTTGACCTGAGCGTTTGGAAACCCGAACGGATTTTACTCGACCCTTTTTGCGGAACCGGCACGATTCCTATCGAAGCGGCAATGATTGGCAAGAACATCGCTCCGGGCATGAATCGACAATTCGCAAGTTCGCTTTGGCCGCAGTTCAAAGACAACCAGTGGGAAGCGGCGTTTGAGGAAGCGAAATCAAAGGTCATCGCCGATGTTGATTTGCAAATCATCGGGTCGGACATTGATGATTCTGCTCTTGAGATGGCGATGTATCATGCTGGCCAAGCAGGCGTCGAAAACCAGATTCACTTTCGGAAGAAAGCATTCGCGGACTTCGAAAGCAAGCAAAAGTACGGCTGCATCGTAACAAATCCACCTTACGGAGAACGCATGGAAGACGTCCGTTCGGTTCAGCCGCTATATGAGAGTTTTCCTCGGGTGCTGCAGAAGTTGGAGACTTGGTCGCTCTTTGTAATTACGAATCTGCCGAAAGTCGAAGCGATTTTTCAAAAGCAGGCGACCCGCCGTCGCAAACTATTTAACGGCCGGATCGAATGCACGTATTATCAGTATCTCGGTCCACGACCTCCCAAAGGATATTTTGACGACGATTACGTCGATCCCGATCAGAATCTAGGAGAGCCTTCAACGAGATCTCCTCAGCCTTTTATGGGGGTGACGCCTGAAACCACCAAATCAGCAGATATCGAATTCCCCGAATCCATCGAACAGAAACCCATCGAACAGAAACCCATCGAACAGAAACCCATCGAACAGAAACCCGTTGAGCCAGCAAACGTTTGGGAGCAGAAACCGGTCGAGCAGAAAACTACTGAGCCGTCAAATGTTTGGGAGCGGGCGAAGTCAAAGAGAACCATCAAGCCGGACGTCGCACCGATTTTTGGCGGCCTTCAACCAAAGGACTATGAACAAGCGGCACTGTTTCGCAGCCGTTTGGTCAAACGAGCCAGGCATCTCCGACGCTGGCCAACCAAACAGGGCGTCACCTGCTTCCGACTCTACGAACGCGACATTCCTGAAATCCCATTGATCGTTGATCGCTACGAAGAAAATCTTCACATCACCGAGTACGAACGTCCGCACGAACGTGATCGCGGTCGTCATGCGGCATGGCTGGAACTTATGCGAACGACGGCGGCTGAGGCACTCGAAGTATCGCCGGACCAAGCACATCTCAAATCGCGGGACCACGACGCACGACAATACGAAAAGCTCGACAACCAACAACGACACATCAAGGTTTGCGAAGCCGGATTGAATTTCTTGGTCAATCTGACTGACTACGTGGACACGGGATTGTTTCTGGATCATCGCAACACGCGACTGATGGTCCACAGCGAAGCAAACGGAACCCGATTTCTAAATCTGTTCGCGTACACTGGTTCGTTCACGGTTTACGCCGCAGATGCCGATGCCGACTCAACGGTCACCGTGGACCTTTCAAAGAACTATCTGCATTGGGCAGAAGACAATTTGAAGGTCAATGGTTTGGCTGGACCGGAACACAAATTCATCGCAATGGATTGCATGGAGTACTTGAAACGGACCGTCGCCAAAAAGAAAAAGTTTGACTTGATCGTCGTTGATCCGCCAACCTATTCGAATAGTAAAAGCACCGATGAAGATTGGGATGTCCAACAGCGGCACGTTGAGATGTTGAACATGATCGGCCAAATTCTTACGCCGGGCGGAGTCGTTTACTTCTCGACAAATTTCCGGCGTTTCAAGTTCCATGAAGAGCAACTGATTGGCTTCGAGACAATTCGCGAGATCAGCAAGCAAACGGTACCGGAAGACTTCCGGAACAAGAGAATTCATCGCTGCTGGCGAATGCAGTCGGCGCGATAGCTTGACATTGCTTGACCGTGTTGATTGACTCCAAAATCAGTTTTTAATTTCGATTGGATGGACACTCGTGCTCGTCACCGGTGTGAATGTCGGCCAATGCGATTACATCGGCAATCCCTCGCTTACGCATTTTGAAGTTGCACGCTTTGCATCAAAATTCAGATTTTATCTGGAAATAACCATTGAAAACCCAAAAACGCGAAGCGTTCAATACAAGCCCGAAGCGCCAGCGAGTGAATCGAAACTCCATGCAATTATTCACTCGCTGGCGCTTCGAGGTTGTATTGTCGAAGTGCAACTTCAAAACTTACGCAACGGGTTATGATGCATTCGGCAAAGAGTCACAACCTCATCGGGTTAGGATTGAATCAACAGACCGCCAGGATCGGTTCCGTTGCTCGGCTCCAACGAAAGGTACTAATCGGCAGCACATTTCTCACGGGGAAAAGAGCCTCAACTTAAGGTTCCGTGAAAAGGATATTTTTCGCATAATGGACGTATCCTCTGTACGCGAGAACGATCGACGTGAAACAAATTTTTACCATTCTGGTTGTTGGCCTGATCCTTTGGTTCGGCTTTACACAATTAGTTCAGCGAGCTCCCAATGCGACCGTCCGGGGAATCTCGACTGAGCCCGATTTGACGATCGATGGGCACCAAGTTACCGAAGTCTTTGCGTTTTCGAATGCCAAAGTGCTTGACGGGGACTCGGTTCGCATTGCCGATGTGAACGGCGTGGAAATCGACATTCGTCTCGCGGCGATCGACGCACCTGAATGGAAACAGCGATTCGGAACCGAGTCGAAACAGAACCTCCAAATGCTGCTCAGCAACCACGAGATCATTGCGTGGAAAACTGGCGTTGATCGATATGATCGGCACCTAGCATTCCTGTTTGTCGAACAGGCTGACGGCCAACTGTTCGAAATCAACTCACAGATGATTCGAGATGGCTACGCTTGGCACTACAGTCAACTTAGTTCCAATCCGATTCTTAATTCCTTGGAAGCAACCGCAAGATCATCACGTCTTGGTCTTTGGAACGATGTCGAGCCGCCTGTCCCACCTTGGGAATTTCGTCAACAGTAGTCGCGACCCGAAGGAACGTCAATTTCGAAACAGCTGACGCACACCGTAAATGTTGAGTACGCCAATGCCGACGTTTTGCACACGTTGCGCCGGGCTGTAATCCAGAATCAAATAGTCTCCGGAACATACCCGGGTTTGGCTGGCTTGTTGCGAAAATCCACCGCTCAAATCAAACTGCCTCGATATTTGCTGGTCTCCGTTGAGGCGAAGCAGTGTCAAAGATTCAGGCAGTTGCAACGGTACAGCACCGCCACCTCGCGACTGCGGAATTCCGCCGGCTTGAGCAATTGCATCCATCAACGAAAGCGGACGGTCCCGAGGAATGAGAAACTCTCCGCCGCCCAACAACCCACCCGTGTAAAAGACTTCCGTTGGCTTGGCGGCGATCGAAACAATGTCGCCCTTGCTTAGCCTTGCTTGCGAGCGAGAAAAAGGAATCGCTTGCTGCAGAGAACCAGTTCTCAATGGAAAATTTTGAGCAAAAGCCTGCTGATGCGATCTGGAATCGCCACTTCTGGGAAACGAACCGGTCTGAGCACTTTCAGCAGAGAAGTCCCGCAACACTTGCATTTGATCCTGAGCGTTAACTCCAGGCAAGCCACCAGACTCAATCATCGCGTTCAGCAAATCGTTGTCTCCCGCTGGCATCTGCAAGTTGTAGATGCGTCCGCTTCCGTCTGATCGGGCGGAAACCGGCGACGTGCGATTCTGATTTCGGAATCGAGGATCCGAGCGGGATTCGGATTGATCACCGCGAACCACCATCACGTTGACGGTTCGCTTTCGAATCAACGAAACGATCACACGGCTGCGATCCGTGACTATTGGATTGTCACCTTCGCTATAGACCTTTTTGACTAGCGATTCAGCTTGGGAAACCGTCAAGCCGCGAACCGATATCGACTCAACTACGGGAAGCCGAATCGTCCCATCGTGAAGAACCAATGTCGCGAATCCCATGGCCGGCGGAAGGTTACTGCCAGCGGTGGGCTGGTGCACGGGAGGCATCGAACCTACTTCACCAACAACGCCTTCGACAAACACGCCCAAAGTATCGCCATCGTCAAGCGAATAGAATTCTGATTGCGGCGACTGGAAATACGAAGCGTCCATCATCGTCTGAGCCGTTGTTATCTGCGGAGTAACGAACTGGGTAGCCAGAATCAATACGGTTGCGAAATATCCAATGGCATTCATGAGCGTCATTGTAGCTGGTTGAGTTGGAGAGTTCAGACGGCGCACTGATTGCGACGTCAAAGTGGAAACTGTCATCAAAACTGATCGCCTAAAATCAGTTTGACGTCGCAAGCATTTTCATGACAGCATTCAGCTTTCCCTGTATTTACCAACGTTTGATGGGGTTTTGCAGTTTGGCACGGGGACTGCAAATGCATCAACGGCTTCCAACTCCACTCGGAAAAGGATTTCTGATGAATCGCAAACAACACCTTGTGTATACCGTCCTGCTTTTGGCCGTTCTCTTTCTTGCCAATGGAAACTCGCTTTACGGTCAAGGAAAACTTGGTCGAGTCCGTGATGCCGTTCGCCATAGCAACCCAGCAAAGCCAAGTCAGAGCAATTCACATGACGACAATGACGGAGACGGCAACGATCATCGCTCTCATGATAATCATGATCGGGGCAGTCGAAACAACGGAAATCACAATAGCAGAACTCGCAACAGTGGACATCAAGACCGGGGGCATCGCCACTCAAGAAACCGCGGTCGAAATCGACGGCGGAATTCAGGATTGCAATTTACGATCGGCAGCCTATGTACTCCTCCGGTCGAAGAAGTTCACGTCATCCATCACACGCCTGCACCCGTCTTTTCGACGCCCGTCATCGTTGCTGAACCTGTTCCGGTTTATCAGCCAGTAGTAGCTCCTGTCATTGAGCGACCGATCGTCGAGAGCGACTACTTCGCTGGTTCGACGTCTGCATTCGATTGGGGAGTTCGATTAACCGCAGTCGGCGGCACTGACTTCGACGACATCGCCCACGGAAGTTTCGGATTGCTCCTTCAAGTTCCGGGCGGACCGGGCATCGATTCGAGCGTAACCATGCTGCGAGAGTCTGGCATGAATTTCCGTGACCACCTGTACCTCGGCGACGTCAATTTTGTCTACGAGCCAATCGCCACGGAGAACTTTCGAATGCGGATCGGCGTCGGAGTCAATTGGCTAGGCGATTCATTTGGTGGCGACGCCGGCTTTAACATGACCAGCGGATTCGATCTGCGAATGACAGACCACCTCATTGCCACAGGCGAAATCGACTTTGGTTCAATCGGCGATACCGATATCACTCACGCTCAAATCAGCTTGGGTCGCGTGATCAGCCAGAACACTGAATGGACGGTAGGATACGACAACTTGGACATTGGTGGCGTGACGATTGGATCGGCCTTTACCGGGCTGCGGTTTCGGTTCTAAAGTCCAAGGATGGCGTGGATCGCCCAAACGGAACAGTTTGCAGACAAACGGAACAGTTTGCAGACGTTCGGAACAGTTTGCAGACGTTCGGAACAGTTTGCGGTCGTTCTTAACTCTCTGGAAGGGCAGGGCGCTATAGATTAAGCTTTAAGTTCGTCATTCAGTGTCCCTTCCATTTTCGAGCAATTTAATGAGTAATGCCGTCAAAGCAACAGACTTATCCGGTGACTTGGTATTCGGCCATCAACCTGGTTTGTTCCTTTTGTTCTTCACGGAAATGTGGGAGCGATTTAGCTACTACGGAATGCGTGCATTGCTGGTCCTCTTTCTCGTTAGCGAAATCGCTGGTGGCGGTTGGGGTTGGAGCCGCGAGTCAGCGCTTAGCCTGTACGCGATGTACACGGGGCTCGTCTATCTGACGCCAATCCTCGGCGGCATCGTCGCTGACAAGGCGATTGGCTATCGCAACGCGGTTCTGCTCGGGGCGCTTTTGATGACGCTGGGACACGCAGCCTTGGCGTTCGAAACTGAGTTCATGTTTTACGCGGGACTTTGGTTACTGATTTTTGGAAACGGATTTTTCAAGCCGAACATTTCGACCATGGTTGGTCAGTTGTATGCGAACAATGAGGAGAAGAAGGACGCGGCCTATACGATTTTCTATATGGGCATCAACGCGGGAGCCTTCCTCGGTATTCTGCTTTGCGGATTCATCGGCGAGCAAATCGGCTGGAGCTACGGCTTTGGTTTGGCAGGCATCTTCATGTTCTTGGGCATGATCATGTTTTACTTGGGACAACCAATTTTTGGCGACGTCGGTAGAAAGGTATCGGCCGCCCAGAAAGCGGCACTTGCAGCAGAAAGCAAGGAAGTTGAAGTAAGTGCTCACATCGTACGGGACCGTTTGATCGTTGTCGGCATCCTGTCCTTCTTCACGATTTTCTTCTGGATGGCTTTCGAGCAGGCAGGTGGATCACTGACGATTTTTGCGAAGGACTACACCGGACGCGTCCTGGAGGGCAATGCTCACTGGATGTTCGTCGTGGCAAACACGTTCCTGACTATCGCACCGCTGGCGATTGTCACTTGGGTACTTCTTAAACTTATCAAAGCGACCAATTCTCGAATTCCACTCTCGAACATGTCGATTGGCCTGAGCTTCGTCATGATCTGGGGCATTGCCTTGTTCATGCTCTATTCTCAATTCACAACGAAAGCGTACGAAGTTTCATTCATGAGTGCTGGCGAGACTCCAACAGAGCTCGTTCGAACGATTCGCACAGGTTCTCCGCTGGAAACAGGTGGTTCGGTGTTCCTCGTTGATCTCGAGCAAAAGGGCGGAAGCGGAAAATTGAAGCTCGTTACCGAAGAACAGGCGAAAGCGTTCAAAATCAAGTACACAGCATTGGTCAAACGAGAAAAGGCTAACGAAACAGAAGTTCCTGCCTCGTGGTTCGGAATTTTGAATTCGTTTTTCATCATTGCTTTCGCTCCTCTATTTGGAAAAATTTGGAACAGCAGATTCAACCCTTCGGCTCCAATCAAGTTCGGAATCGGCCTGATTCTGCTCGGCTTGGGTTTTGGTGCTGTTGCCTATGCCAGCGCAGGAATTGAAATGGGAGCTGCGACCGCCAACATTAGTTTGTGGTGGTTGGTGATTGCCTATCTATTTCACACACTCGGAGAGCTTTGTGTCTCACCCGTTGGTTTGTCTTACGTGAGTAAACTTGCACCTGCGAAGCTTGTTGGACTGATGTTTGGTGTGTGGTTCGGAGCAACAGCAATCGCCAACTACCTCGCTGGTTGGAGTGGTAGTTACATCGACAAGATTTTTTTTTTTTTTTTTGTTTCTTCGTTCTTCGTGATCTACAC
>CAYGUE010000193.1:0-10412 GCA_964352885.1 uncultured Pirellulaceae bacterium | reverse complement strand
CTTTTTGGGTGATCGCTATCGACATGTCAATTTCAGAATGACAGAAAAATGGAAGCTGGATGCAGTCGAGAACATCCCGAAACTTTTCGAGGTTGGTGAGCAGCGTGCTGCCGAGACGTTTGATGTAATTAACGAAGAATTTTTTCAGCACGAGCCTCCGTGCTTTGTGCCCTTTGTCTCTGGCGAGCACGAAATCCTGCTCGACGATTTTGGCTTTTAGAATTGGTCACGCTTTCGACGCCAGTTCGCTCGCTACTTCATTCCCGACGCGTTGCCCGTACGAAACACGCAGTGAACGGTGGGGTTTAGCGAAAAGTTGACGGGCTATTAAAGCTTTAAGAGCTCGCCTCAACGGCAAGAAACTTTTTTATGGGCGCGATGTAAGGAGCCAATGCCCCGTCCGTCTCCCGGCATGAAGTGACTTGGGGAAGTATCGGGATTTATCAGAAAACCAAAGGTGACGACATGTGGATGGAAAAATGCAAAGACGTCGATTGTTTCATGGCTGGGCTCGTCAAACGCAATCCGGGCCAACCAGAGTTTCACCAAGCCGTCAATGAATTCGTCTCTACGGTCATGCCTTTTGTACACGAGAATCCAAGCTATCTGAAGCACCAAATTCTTGAGCGAATAACCGAGCCCGATCGCGTCGTGTCCTTTCGGGTCACTTGGCGGGATGATGACGGAAACACTCGGGTCAATCGGGCATGGCGAGTTCAGTTCAACAACTCCATCGGTCCCTACAAGGGCGGCTTGCGATTTCACCCCACGGTCACCGAAAGCGTGCTGAAGTTTCTGGGCTTTGAGCAAACTTTCAAAAATAGTCTGACGGGATTGCCGATGGGTGGCGGAAAAGGTGGGGCCAACTTCAATCCAAAAGGGAAGAGTGACAACGAAGTAATGAGCTTTTGCCAATCCATGATGACCGAACTGTTTCGACACATTGGACCTGACAAAGACGTGCCGGCGGGCGACATTGGCGTCGGAGCACGTGAAGTCAGCTATCTGTTCGGTCAGTACAAGCGACTTCAAAACGAGTTCCACGGTGTGATGACCGGCAAAGGCCTCGCGTTCGTTCTTGGAGCTGATTCAGAAACTAGTTGTCATTGACAACTATAATGCCGCTCTGTATGGTTCATGTATGTGGCACTTTTACGTGAGATGCCAGGTTTTCTTGAAAAAGACAGACGAAACAAAAGTGACTCTTGTGGACGACTCAGCGAAATCTTTGCCTCAACATGGCACCACGCACTTGGAAACACTTGGCGGCAACCCTCCATCCAGGTTCGCGTTGGTGGTTGAGGTCATACTATTCATCGGTCTTGCGATAGTTTTGAAGTTCTTGGTCAACCAGTTAACTTTGCGATTCTCCGGGCCGATTTCACTCGTAATGGTGCTGGTGATCTTGACGTTTTATCTACGCACTCGTGGTCTCAAGTGGTCGGATATGGGACTCCGGGCCCTACCCGGAGTGAAAGCCAAATTGCTCGTCATTCCCCAGTCCTTTCTGGTGGCCCTGGTATTCCTTGCCTTCGTTGGGCCGGTAATGTATGCAGCCGAAGTGTTTGGTTGGGAAGCACTGACCGAAACACCGGTTGGCATCCAAGAACGTTTTAACAATGTACGAGGAAACTTGCCAATGTTTCTGTTGTGGTTGGTGATTGTCTGGACGACCACGGCCTTTGGGGAAGAAATGTTTTTTCGCGGCTATTTGATCACCCGTTTGCAGAGTGCATTTACGGATCTCAGATTTGGAAACGCATTGGCAGTGATTGCGCCGGCACTGTTGTTCGGTTTCGCCCACGTGTCCTATCAGGGAGTTCGCGGGTTGGTGACGACGGGGCTGATTGGTTTGGCTTTCGGTACTATGTTCCTCGTGTTCAAGCGGAATCTATGGCCCCTCGTTTTGTGGCACGGAATTACCAACACAATGAGCTTCACCGTGTTGTATTTGGGATTGGAGTAAAATCGACCGGCGATTGTTTGGGAGCAGATTGTTGCAGGCGGCCTGTTTGAATCCCGACGATTGCCGACGCCTCAATTCGTCTAGAGCGACGAATTGGTGGCTGGTTTGCAACCTTTTCACAGAGGACGCAAACTGTGACGAACTCCCAATTGCTAACTCGCGTTGGTCTGTCCATCCGCTAGAGTTCAGTGCATCTCGGCCGCGTTTGAAGTTTCAGATGAGCTCAATAGGCGAACGGCATCCTCTACGCCATCGCAGTGCTCGCGTTCTGGCGACGCTAAATTAGAGCAGAAACTCATGCGTTTTCTGGATTGTCTGAAAAATGTTAAGAACGACCCTTTCTTGGCGAGCTCGTAACCCAATGCTTTGGGCCGGCTTAACGCGCTTCGGTCACATTGGCTGAGGGCATGAACCGAAATTGCCAAACTGCGTTCGGCGTGAAACAACGAGGGAACTTACAAAGAGCGTTAGAACGATGAATTCGATGCGTTTCTACGGATAACCAGCGCTGGATGTATTTAGCTGGCGCCTGTCGGGAAACTTCCCTGACAGGCACTATTTTTCTGTGTACCCGGCTGTGCCGGTGTTTGATGTCGTCGAAGCTGGAATCCAAAAAACGCGAAACTGCGTTCGGTTCGACAAATCCTCGGCGGCGTCCTGATCATTTGTAAAGATTCTGATGTATTTGACGTTACGAACTCGATCCGACCTGAGCATAAAGTTTGTTGTGTTCTGCTTAAGTTCTCTGGGCCATTGGACAACATAGCTGCCTGAAATCAATCTGTTGCGCGATACGAGGCGTGCATTGCGAGTTTTCTTGCCCTTGAGGGCAAACGTGTATTGCTGTTCTTTGACATGTTCAATTTGGATCTCACTTCCGGTTTCTGAATTTGTGAACGTGCCGTTGAGGTTCTTAAAGTCAAAGCCCGCCCAGTCATTGTTTGGTCGAGTTAGCGAATACGGAGCATGCGTGGTGTAGTACGCTGTGACTTGCATTTCGTCATTCTCATTCTTCACGAATTCCTGTTTGAATTTGGGATCATTAACCTCGCGGAACACGTTTGCCGATTCTCGCTCCACTAACACATCACCGCGGCCATCGCGACGCAGCAACAGTTTGCCCTTATATTGAATAAACTGAAAAAAGAAACCGCCGCCTGAGGTATACGTTCCTAAAATCTCGTCCACTTCGACTCTGAAACCAGCTTTCTCTGGCTCCGTTAGAAACGCATTCGATTCCGTATCGGAATCCGTTGCGATGAGAACATTAACCATTTGCTGAGACTGCATCGTTGGGATCGTTTTGCCAGAATTGGAAAGCGTGACGATCGAGAACGTTTGATCCGGATAGCGAAGCGAATAAGCCTTCCAGGCTCCAGTGGAGCCCTCGTGATATTTTCTTTTAAGTCCGCCATCATCTCGAAGCTCCAAACCGAAACCATATTGTTCACTGAGTTCTGCATTGACGATTTGCTGGCTCTTCTCAATCAATGTTCGATCAAACTCAGTTTCTCCCGCTCCCTGAACAAGGCATTCCCATTGAAGTTGATCATCCAATGTCGAAAACAGAGCTCCATCTCCAACGAGATCCGGCAGCCAATCGTATGTCTTCCACGTTTGGAAATTGAAGTAGGGTTTTGCAATTGGGCCTCGAATTGCGTTGTGGTCGGATTCAAACGAAGTGTTGGGCATGCCGAGCTGCTTGAACATCGAGTCCGTATAGGCCTTGAAACTACGCCCGGAGACTTTCGCGACAAGTTCTGCGAGGACGATGTAGTTGCTGTTGCTGTACAGGTGCTCAGAACCGGGGATAAAGTTCAGGTCTTCCTGCTTTGCAAGCAACGCCATCGCATCGTGATTCCTGAATTCGTTTTTCCACCACGTTTTGCCTTGAAGCGACCACAGGTGATGGATGTCCCGAATTCCACTGGTATGGGTCAGCAAGTGTTCGATTGTGATCGGTGATTCGATCTTTTTGTAGAAACCCTGAAAGTACTTTCGGATGTCGTCCTTGAAAGAAAGCTCGCCGTCAGCTTCCAGCTGAATGATCGCGAGCGCCGTGAATTGCTTGCCCGTGGACGCGATGTTGAATCTTGATTTCGGAGTGATCAGAGATTTGCTGTCCAGGTCTTCAAGACCAGCACATTTCGAGTAGATGATCTTTCCATTTTGGACGATGCCGGTGGCGATTCCGGGAGCACGCGTTGGAACGTCTTGAGTTGCGATTCGATCGAGTTTGCTTTCCAGTTCGCTGGTTAGTGGAATGACTTGTTGCGCATCTGCTGCGCAAGCAAGGATGATCTGAATAAGAAGTATCACCGTCAGCGATGACATTCTTGCAAGAGACTCGGAACGCTTGATTCGCTGCGGAAAATGAGTCGATGTTTTCATGTTGGGTTTCATATGTTGGGCTGAATTGGGAAATTCGTTTGTGACTGTTGGATTAGCCGACCGGCGATAGCCGCGGTTGCTGCATGTCGTTGCGTTTGGCAACCGGGGCTAGCGCCCTTCGGCTAGTTTGCCGAAATGCGCGGACCTACGGCTATCGAACGAATAAAACTGAGGGCTCAAGAAGAGCGTTGAAAGAGAATCGACGCCGATGGCGATTGATAAAGCGGCAACTCTTACGGAGACTGATTGCCAGTCTTGCGAATTTTGATCTGGCCATTTCGGTTTTCGAGCCGCATAGGAATGCCGCCGCCGTTGATCTTTCCGAACTGGTATTCGTCCACATTCTTGCCAATCTTGGTGAGGATTGAATCCGGGCGATCGCTTCCTTCAGCAGGATCAATTGTGAATGCGGTCAAACAGTTGCTGGCCCCGGAAGCAATCGCTGTCGACAATGCAGTCGAATCGGGCAAGCTCAGGTCAATGAATCCGTTGTAGCCTTCAAAGTCGAGCCTCGCATTATCAGCGACTTCGTGGAAGACAATTTTGAGATTTCCGTTGCGGCTGAACGCCGTTGCTGATCCTGCAATATCCAACAAAGTTATATCGTTGTGTTCCGAGTGCGTGTCGATGACTCCGGCAACATTCGTGGCCGTGATGTAGCCGCTCCTGTAGGAGTCAAGCGACATGTCCGTCCTGTAAGGAACTTTGATGCGAAGGTTCAAGACGTAGTCCTGGTTGTACGCATCCAACTTGATCGAATTATTCTTCTTGATCACATCAAGATCGTATTTCGGAGTGAAGAGCGATTGAAACTCAGAATCTTCGTCGCCGGCCTTCATGAATCGGGGCGGAGTCAGAATTTCGATCACAACTTCATTGCCATCGTAGCCTTCGACTTCGACAAAGCCGCGATTGATATCGATGATGAGCTTTCCTTTCTGTTTTACATTTGGAAAGTTCAGTTTATGAGTCTTAAAGACGAAGTGCTTGTCCTTTGCCTCCGTTTCACCGGACGTCTTCGCAACAACTTCAGTGTCTGGGTCACCAAAATCGTTGCCGGATTGCATGGCAGCGAAAACGATCGCTGCGAAAACTATGGTCATCATTGTAAGTGCTCCTATTAGCAGGTTCTTTGAAAGAAGAGGCTGTTGCGGCATAACCGGCTTAGCCAATTTCTCGGGTAGCGAATTTCGATCTGGCTGGTAGACGTGTGCCAGACAAGCGACTAGCTGATCGTGTACCTCAGCCGAAGTGGGCCTTTCGTTCGGCGATTTGGCGTGCATCCTTTCTATCAGTTTGCAAAGCCATTTTGGGATCTCGGGATTCAGTTCCCGAATGGGAGTCGGTTCCTGGTCGGTGATCTTTCGCAACACACCGAACGACGTTTTTGCGAGAAAGGGTCGATTGCCGCTGCACAACCCGTACAACAAACTGGCCAGGCTGAACACGTCGCTGGCACGGTCAACCGCATCTCCACGGGCCTGTTCTGGAGACATGTACTCAGGTGTGCCGGCAATGGCACCAGTTCGCGTCATCGTGGCGTCATCGATAGTTCGAGCCAAACCGAAGTCGGTGATCAAAGCCGTTTCAACGCCTTCATCGAGCATGATGTTGGAAGGCTTGATGTCACGGTGGATCAATCCACTTTGATGAGCTGCGTCCAACCCCGCCGCAATCTGGCTTCCAATCCTGAGGATCTCTGCAAGCTCCAGCGGTCCCTGGCGATCCATCCGCTGTTGCAGTGACGTGCCCGCAATGTACGGCATCACCAAGTAGGGCAAATCACGATCGGTCGATACACCGTGGATGGCAATGACATTTGGATGAAGTACCCCTGCGGCAGCTTTTGCTTCGCGAGCGAAACGGTATCGCGCCGTTCCACAGGCCGCCAATGTTGGGTTCATGACTTTGAGTGCCACGACTCGACCGAGTGCTTGATCGACAGCCTTGAGAACCACCCCCATGGCTCCACTGCCAACAACGCCAACCACTTCATAGCCGCCTATGCGCCCCATCGAATTGAGATCGTCTGTCGGGTCCAGCATGCTGACGACTTGTCGAATCGTAAATGGCAATGTGTTCGCGTTTTCCGCCTCTTCGTTTGATGCAATGCCCCGAACTGTGGTGCGAGACAAATGCGTCCTGGCCTCTTTCCAGCGATCAGGCACGGCGGCAAGTTGTTCGAGTTCTTTGCCGCAAGCAGTACATTCGTCGAGATGCTTCGTAAGTTCTTCGACTTCCTGATCGGGGAGAGCACCGTCAAGAAACGCGACTAATCGATTCGATTCACAGAGATGCTGATTCATTCGTACGATTCCTCAAGTTGTGAGACGAAATCTGAAAGCTGCTTCATAATTCGGCTGCGTACAGCGTAGATTGCGCCGACTGATTTTCCGAGTTCCTGAGCGACGTCTTCAATCGAAACTCCTTCGACGGCCGTCAACTCAAACGCCATCCAATTCGCTTCCGTTACTTTCGCTCGAACTTTTTCTGCGGCTCGCAAATACAATTGACGCTCGTATTCAAGATCCAGCTCCTGTTCGCTGGGAACATCACCTCGTGCCTGTTCGATCAACTCAGGTGGCAGGCCTTCGCCTCCAACCGCTTGATCGGGAGGGCGTCGAGTCAGTGCGTTGATCGTGGCGTTTTTGGCGATTCGCAAAAGCCAGTTTCGAAAACGCGCCTGCTGATCCTGCTTTTCCCACCGGCCGATAGAGTTGGCAACCGAAACGAAAACCGTTTGGACAAGATCCAAGGCGTCCGCGTGTTGAAGCCCCCTGGAGACCGCGATTCCGTAAATGACAGGGCGATAAATCTCAACAAACTCTTCCCAAGCCGACCTGTTTTCTGGCAACTGGATCTGCAAGAGCAGGCTTTCTCGAGTTTCTGGAATCTCTTTCACGACAGCGAATTCGTTCTATGGATCAGGATCGGGTTAATTGACTTCTTAACATTTAACACGGCAGTCCGGTGAATCTGACGCTGAATCGAAGAATATTTTTCGCAATGTCGTTTTCTCTGCCGGCAAGTTGCAGTTAACACAATATTTGCTGACGTGATTCGGACATCATTCCGAATGAAATTGAAACAGCTAGTGGCACGAGCGATTGAGCTTGAGAGCTTTTTTCCAGTGCCAGCGGCAGCAGACCAGCGATGGTTGTTGCACTGGTCAATACAATGGCCCGAAACCATAGACGGCTAGCTGCACAGGCGGACTCGATAGCAGGTTTGCCTTGTTCTCGTTCCTGTTTTAAAAACATGAATAATAGAATTGAGCCATTGACCACGAAACCCGCCAAAGAGATGAAACCGATTGAGCTCGGCATGCTCAGGTCCAACCGAAACGCGAGGTGACCAAAGATTACTCCAAACAAGTGCAATTGGAATTGCGAACATGACGATCACCGGCTCAAGCCAGCTTTGGAATTGATAACAAAGTACCACACAGACTGCAAAACAGCCCTTCATGAATGCCAGCAGCATCGACGTTCCAGTTTCGGCAGACTCTGCAGTTTCACCATCGAAGGTTACTGTTACCACAGGGAACTCTTCACTAAGCGAGGTAAGTTTGTCTTTATTGAAAAGTGACATTAATTCGGAGCTGTTGGCCATTTTTGAATCAATGTCTCCAAATAGTGTAACTGTGCGATGACTATCAACTCTGGCGATTCTAGCCCCCCTTGGTCAAACTCAATTTCGGCAACTGAAAACTTGTGACGTAAGTCGTGATGCAGTCAGGTACCACATTGGTGGAAAAATGGGGTTGTACGAGACGGCCATTAACGAAGCTCATCGTTTGGCAATTGGGAGTATCCAAGATGATGTTGTTACAATCGTGGATCCAAGCGAAAGACTTAAGAAACTGATAGCGTCAATTTTTAGAGCTTTATTGAGTGACACCGCACATATTACTCAGCTGAAAGGCTCATGTTTCGACAGCTTGTTGAGCCATCAGAGAGCACGATTCAAACGGCCCTAAAACATGCCAAGCCAGTGTTTGAATCAATTTACAAAATGGTCGAGGAAATGCTTCCACAAGGTGTAGCCAAAACCGACAAGCGAATGCTTACCTTGAGCGTCATTGGACAGCGCATGCTTGCGAATTTGGACGGCCTATCGATATGCAGATCATCCCAAAATCAGAGTATAAGAAAATCACGATTCCAAGACCTACGAATCACGTTCATCGCGTCACTTTAGCGCAATTGAAAGCTGTTCAAATGGCTACTAGCGTGGACAAAGGTTACTTCGTCGGCAAAGAAGGCCGACGCATCGTCCGCAGATGGTTTACCTGTATCGGAGTGAAACTCCGATGCACATTCATTCTCCAAATCTGACAATCAAACATTTCGTTCGTCTAAAAACTGAGATTGTCAGCCAGCATTAGCCGATTTTTTTTTTTAGGACCGGCCCAACCATTGGGGGCATGTTGGGCGCACAATGTTCAGCGAGTTACTTGTGTCTCGCTTTTCATTGCTGAACTCACCGGATGACTATCCACTGGGTGTAGAGGTCGCTGGTTCAAATCCAGTCAGCCCGAATAAGACTTGTGACCTAAGGCAGCTTTGGCAAGTGTCAATTTCTACTGCCAAGCGTAGGCTATTTGGTTTCGATAACCATTGAGGCGAAGTGTGTTGTTGTCTACGATATCCAGCACGGAATATCCACTGTTCACAGCGCCAGTGCCTTCAACCATCGCGGTTAGAACGCAGTAGTGAATCTTGTTGATTTCTTGATAACTGTTTTCGTGGCTATGCCCTTGGAAAACTGCCATGACTTTTTCTGAATGCTCAAGAACTTCACGAACCTGCGCCGCATTCTTGACGCTGTAGTGTCCTGCTACGTCCAATCGTTGATGCACAAATACGATTGTCGGTTGTTCTGTCGCGCCTAAATCCTCGCGAAGCCACTCAATTTGTTCGGGCGGAATGTTTGAGTCTTGCCAATCAAAATTTTTGCGCCCATAGGATTCCCCATCACTCCGAAAGCAAGCGTCGAGTGCGATGAAATGAAAACCTTGTGAGTCAAACGAATAATACGTTTTGTCTCGTTCGATGACACTCAGGAATTCTTTTTTAGTAAGCGTATGAACGCAGTGATTCCCGACCACGTAGTGTATGTCGCATGGCAAGTCAGTTAGGACGCCGTTAATTTTCTTGAGATAGCCGGTCTCGACGTCGACGGAGCCAGCTGCGTCGACGAGGTCTCCCATCTCGACAACAAAATCTATTTTCTCTTTTTCAAAACGTTCTCTTGCTTCGGCGAGTTTCGACAACGACTCCCGGTAGTGCCTAGTTCCGACGGAATCCTTGTCAGCATAGTGCAGGTCCGTTATCATCCCGATCCGCATTTTCGGTTTTGATTCCGAGAGTAATGTTTCAGCATTCGGATCTTGTTCTAGGCAACCCAACACTCCAGTGCCAGTTGCCATCAAAACCAACGAGGTCCCATGCAAAAAAGCTCGACGCCCAAGTCGGTTGGCTCCAGTTGTCGTTGGTGGATTGATTCGTTCTTTCATTGCGAATGCCCTTGTTTGGATCTGGATCAACAGTGTACCAAGTTGGTCAGGACAGCGTTCAGGCGTTGTAGATCCGGTTACTCGGTAATTTCATTGACCAATAAGTTCACGATCCGACAAGCCGTTCCTTCACTAGCCGAGTTTCTATCCGTGGCGATCCGTACTTTCAGTTCATGCACTCCCACATCCAATTCGGCTTCCAAAACATGAACCCACGGCAGGTGCAATCCTTTGCTCCATTTTGTGAATAGATCAACCGATTCCCAATCACCGTCGTCGACCGAATACTCGATCGTTCCCGCATCGGGGCCGGCCACCAGAAATAGCCCAACCGCCGTCCCTTTGAATTCGAATGAGAATGCTTGATTGGGTTTTGTCCCGACTAACATCGGCACATCGAAAAACCGGGGGCGAACACTACCACCGACTCCGTCATCACGTGCGTCACAAACTGGATCGATTTCGAAGCCGCTTTCGATTTTCGCAGATTCAAGCGGCACGATTCTTCCTCCTCCGTAATTGAATCGATCCATCGGC
>CAYGUE010000192.1:0-10514 GCA_964352885.1 uncultured Pirellulaceae bacterium | reverse complement strand
GCAAAATCCCGAAAAACTTGACTATGTCTTAAGTTGATGCCTATGTGGTGTCGCTGCGCTCAACCGCCGGCTAATTGCTCAAAACCCCTGCCGGGGTGAACTGCCACTAAAAGCCACGAAAAGCCGAATTTTAAAACGACTCAGAACGGAAACTGCTCGTCGATCTCTGACGCTGAAAGATCCACCAAAAACTTCCCCAGCCTCTCGACCAGAACTCCCATCATTCGCTCTCCTTTTTCAGCACTGGCGGCATGTGGATTGCCCGAGCCTGTGTTCGTGGTGAGCAAATGCCAAGGTCGAGAAATCGAAACCCAGCCTTCATTGAGCGCTTCGAAACGCATTGGCCGAACAGCACCTTTGTCTGCGGGAAGCGAACCGTCGTCGTTGACGGCAACGTACTCGGGAAAGTAGGCAAGACCAAAAGATGTTTCCAACTCACCAGCATGATCTTCACGCTCGGAGAAGATATCCGAGTAGACGTCGTCAAAGGCCTGAAACCAATTGCACAAAAACAGATGAGCCGCTGTCTTGCCAGACATCTCTCGTAGAAACGGCTTGAAACCGTTTCCGCCGTGACTGTTGAGCAACACGATTTTGCGAATGCCGGACAACAACAGTGACTCAACGATGTCTTCAATCATGCGATTGAGCGTCGACGGGTTCACATTTATCGCCAACGGAAACTCTCGCATGTTCGTTTCCGTGCCGAAGGGAATCGTTGGCAACAGGACGACTTTGGCTCCCTGGTTCCACGCGGCCTCGCAGATTTTCTCTCCGACGATCGTTCCCTCAAACAGGTCAGTGCCGTAGGGCAAATGCAGGTTGTGCGGCTCAGTAGCGCCCAACGGTAGGACTGCGACTTCGTATTTGTGTTGTTTGACCGTTGCGTAATTGGTTTGTGACAGGTTCCACGGTTTCATAGATATGGCCATCGAATAGAGTTGATTGATCTCTCAATTCTATCCTCTTTTGAATTCCGGTGGCGAAACCTTGTGGTTTGCGACAGTTACTCGAATGGCAGACCCACGGGGACTTCTTGAGGTATTTCTTCAATTGGAATGTCCCCTCCAAAAAGTCCGGTAAACACAGGCTGAAGAATTTGTTTGACGGTCGACGAGTACCGCACATTGGGAAGATTTCCATAGACCGGTGTGCCCCAGGCTGGGATTTCAAACTGAGGTTCGGGTTGCATGTCTTCGTCGCGAATGTCGTTCCAGAATCCTTCATCGTCGACCATCAGTAGCTCAAGATCGAAGAACAGCTGCGTGCGGTCAACGATATAGCGAATGTGGCGACTGGCAACGTCGCTCAACGCATCAATGTAGGCCGTCTGTGCTTCGAGGAAGTCACGTGCGGAAACGCCGCCAGTCCCGAGGCGAAATTCCAGCGACGTGCTGACAACCCGTTCGTACGCGAGTGCCGCACTGGCAACCGCAATCAAATATTGCTCGCGATCCAATGTCAAACTGCGGAGGTCATTTCGCACTGAGAACTTGATGTTGTCTTCCAGTTGTTTCAAGTTTCGCAACGATCGCTGGTACGTGATGAGCGAGCCGCGGAATGTGTTGCGTTGTGAGAAACGGTTCAATGCAGAATCAAAGGTCAATCCCAGCGAAGTGAAACTGTTGTCCAAATCAAAATTGAACGGCTGATTAACACCGGGTTCAGTATCGATGCGTTGGCTGGCTCGCAATGTTAGCGCTGATTTCAGCTCGTCAGCAGCAAGTTTGATTCGCCGCCAGTCATCCGCTACTGCACCACGCTCGTTCATCAACTCATACCGTAAGACGATCGCGGTGATCATGGCGTCGTCCATATTGATGTCGATTGGCTTGAGTCCCAAGCCGGAACCTTGCAGTTTGCTATTGGCAAGTTCGATCAGCCTAGCAACTTCGTTTTTAATTCGAGTCAGATCTTCGTCTGCATTTTGGCTGACCTCGATGTCAAATTGAGAATCCAGTTGCGCAATCAGCGTGATCAACTTTTTTTGAATTTCGTCGCTTTCTTCGATCAACAGAGGTAGGTCTCCGATTTGCTCGTTCTGGATCAGCTGTTGCAGTTTTTTACGTAGTTGGTCAATGTCGTCCGACTGTTTTTTCACCGTTTTGCGATAATTGGCGATAGCCTCTTCATCCGATTCGTCGCTCTCCAGTTCAGCCAGATCAAGTTCGCGATTAAAAAGGCCAAGCAATGCGTTGCAATAGGCAATGGAGCGTTGAAAGATCACTGGCGCCGAGGGTGATTCACTGCGGACCTCTTTTTCCAGGTCAGATCGGATATCGTCCGCGGTGAGCCGCGCATAGTCGATCAGGAAGTTCGCCCGCAGCGATTGATATTCAATCAACGTCTCATCTTTTTCAGCATCTTGACTTTCCAACTCCATTGAATCGATCAATCGATCCAGCAGAACGGCCGCTGTACTGACAAGCTCAGCACGGTCGGGATTCTTCAACGCAGCAGAAAGCCGCCTGAGGACTCGATTTGTGGAATCCGCGGCGACGGAGAGCTTGTCAAGCCGAGTCAGCTCATTCAGTTCTTCCAGATCGACATTGATTGGAGTTTCCGTTGGAACTCCCAACGCCAGCTTCAATCGATCGAGTGACTGTTCAACCGAGTTGCAAGTCCCGATAAGACGCCCACGACCATTGAGTAAACTTTGCTCAACTTGGTCCACCTGGACGCGCGGAACAAGGCCAGCCGAAAATTCGGCTTCCGCCTGGTTGAAAGCACGGACAAGCGAAAAATAGTTTTGAGAGTCAATTTCAATCTGTCTGAAACTGGCAATCAGTTCGTAATACTGCGAGGCGAAGTCGACAAAAAACGATTTACGGAATCTCGCAAAATCGCGGGCTGCATAAACGAGATCTCGTTCTGCCTGTGTCAAACTTTCGAACTGGATGTCGATTTGGATAAGGGGCTGAACAAATTCGATCAACAACGACGACCCAACATCAGCCGTGAATCCGGTCGGCCCATTAAAGGTCAGCAAAATATTGTTCGCAAAGCTCGCAAGCAGATCGCCGCCAGTAACCAATGCGCGATCGATTCGAACACTCGTAGGTATGCCAAGTCGTCCAGATGTATCTCCGAAGTTTCTGACGTTACCATAGTTCAACGCCGATCCGTTTCCGTTGGCTGAGAACTTCGTTGTATAGGCAAACCGTTCCTGAGCGAGTTGCAACGACACGAGATACAGCGATTCTTTTTGCGTTTGATAGTCGCGACTGTTGAGCAACGCCAGATCAACGATGTCACGAAGCGAAAGCTTGGGTGCGTCCGCACCATTTCGACCGATATACGGATCCGTTTCAAGTCGCTCTTTGGTGAACTCAGCCTCATCGCGAATGCTTGCAAAATCGAACATACGGCTCAGGCATGATTCCGGAAGCGACTGCCACGCTTTTAACGGAATTGGCGTACCAACAATCCCAGAGTCTTCCGCGTCGTCACTATCCTCGTCAGACACGTTGGACTCAAGGCGGTTTCCTCTTAGCGGAAGAGCATAAGAATAAAGTTCAACGGGATTCTGCGGCAATGTTGGACACTCCAAGCAGCCATCGGAAGCAAGCCTTGAATCCGGCGGCGGAACCAATGAAAAATCGACAGGAATTCCCTCGGGCACGGAAACTGATTTTTCGTCGATCAGGCACTGGGCCATACGGTCGGCGGTTCGATAATGCCACGCTCGAGATCGACAGCCGACGAAAGCGGTCGCCACCGTCACCGCCAAAATGGCGAAAGAAATTGCCTTGGTTGAATTCATTCATCGCTCGAACATGGAAACCAGATAACTCTAATAATCGGAAAAACTGGCCCTGCAGCTCTTCGCTAATCTGGCTTTGAAACGCTTCACCTACGATAATCACGGCCAAATTGTCAATCTTTTCCGGTTTTGCGGGCCCAACCGCTACGTTGGTGGGGCCGTTGGATAAACTCGATGGCAACCCTAAGTCGCTTGGGCCAAAACAAGTCGATGGATACTTAATAGCTGGTTGCGGACCCACCAACGACCAGATAAACCCCCATTTTTTTCGCCACAATTGAATGTTGTCGGTGTTCTACGGTTAGGCCCAATCGACGATTTGGAATTCAATGCCCCGTTGGCACGAACAACGGGCTTTCTTTTGGAATATTCGCGATGAGATGGAAACTTATAGCTGGCTGCGTTTTACTCGCTGTGTCCGGCTTGACTTATTACTGGAATGGCTCCGGACCCGACGGATGGCGAGACCTCGGACAAGAACTGGTCTTCTACAATGTCGCACGGGGTGACCTTCCGATTGTGGTTACCGAACGTGGATATCTGGAAAGCCAGGAGCAGACATCAATTGAATGTCGCGTTGAAACTTACGACCGTCGGAGTGGCTCGAGCGGTACTACCATTCTGTCAATCGTCCCCAATGGCAGCCTTGTCAAGCAAGGCGACATCCTTGTTGAGCTTGATTCTGCGAGCATCAGAGACTTGCTCGAATCTGAGTCGCTGGAGCTTCAGGGTGATCGTTCGACTCTCATTCAGGCAGAGGCTCGCAAAGAGAACCGCCTGACACAAAATGTAACGGCAGTTGCCGAAGCAAAACTGACTCTCGAACTCGCCAAGCTCAATCGAAAAATGTATGTCGACGAAGCAAGCGGTACGTTCAAGTTGTCGCTAAGCGAAATCGATCGGCAGATCGACGAATCAAGAAATGCGATCCTCGAAGCTCAAGCGGCATTGAAACTTCAGGAAACGGAGCGTGACGGTATCGAGCAGTTGTTTCGACTGGGATACAAAGGTAAGAGTGACTTGGAACAAAGTCGGTATTCGTTCATGAAGTCCGAAGCGTCGCTCGCGTCCGCGATGAATCAGCTTGCGAACCACGACGCAACACGCGAGCAGCTGGAAACCTACAAGCGACAAATGGAATTGATGAAGCTTGATGGCGAAGTCGATACCGCCACTCGAAATTTGAAACAGGTCAAAGTCACCAACGAATCAGAACTGGCTCAAGTCAACGCCCAATTGTTCGAATCGAAAGAGCGAGTGCAAAGGCAGGAAGCACGCCTCGCAGCTTACCAGCGACAGCTTGAGAACTGTACCATCCGCGCTCCTCACGACGGCATGGTGGTTTACGCTCAGGACTCTGGCGGCAATTCGTCAATTGCTCCTGGCAAGTCGGTGCGAAGTCGGCAGGAGTTGTTGACGCTACCCGATCTAACGCGAATGCAGGTTCGATTGCAGATTCACGAAGCTGTCCTTGATCAGGTCAAGCCAGGATTGTCTGCAGTTCTCAAAGTGGATGCGTTCCAAAACACATCTTACAAAGGTGTTGTCGAGAGCGTTGCCGTCGTGCCAAGTGCTTCATCAAAGTCTGTAAAGACCTATGAGTGCACCGTTCGCATTCCAGGATTGGTTAACAAACTGAAGCCCGGGATGACGGCCGTCTCCGAAATCCAGATCGACCGTCTGGAAGACGTCGTCAGCGTGCCCGTGCAAGCGATCGTCCAGATAAACGACGCTACATGGTGCTACATTGACAACGGAGAAGGTGTTGAACGACGCCCGGTCGAACTCGGACGCAACAATGACAAGTTTGTCGAGATCGTTCAGGGACTTGAGCAGGATGATCGTGCGGTTCTCAACCCATTGGCCCTCGCCAGCACCGAGCAGTCCGAAAGCCGATCCATTACTCCTCAATCGACCGATGCGTCACAGGATGTCGTCTTCGCCAATGATTTCACATCTGAATTGGAAACGGCAGAGGTCAAAGTATCAGCTGGCATGCAGAAAAAGAAGCGCTCAGCAGGAAGGCGGGGCCGCGACAAAGCGTTTGGGGCAGAGCAACCCGACGCGATACCGGCCAGCTGATGGCGTGGAAAACGGTCAAGGTAGGAGTCAAAAATCTTCTGCTTCATAAACTCCGCAGCTTGTTAACATTGCTGGGTGTGATCCTTGGTGTTGGATCCGTCATCGCGATGTTAGCCGTCGGTGAAGGCTCCAAAATGGAAGCCTTGGCTAGAATTCGCGCGCTCGGTGCCAGCAACGTCATCATTCGCAGCGTTAAGCCGAACATTGAGCAAGCTCAATCCAATGATACGCAGTCGGACGATGACGACGATAGCATCGAAGTGTTCAAGTACGGTTTACGGCATGACGATCTGGATCGCCTGAAGTCAAATTTGCCAACCGTCAAACGAGCGGTACCCGTCGCGCTTGTGACTTGTGAAGCTTCGCAGCGACAGCAAAGAATTCCTAACGCGCGCGTTCTGGGGACAACGCCAGAGTTTTTGGAAATCAAGAATCTGCAGCTGGGTCGCGGAAGATTCATCACAGCAACGGACATCCACAACGCTTGGAACGTAGCGGTTCTGGCATCCGGCGCAGCAAGGAAACTCTTTCAATTCATTGACCCAATCGACAAACACATCCTGGTTGGGAACGATGTGTATCGTGTGGTTGGGGTGATGAAATCGCAGGACAGCGGAAACAACACCCCTGGTGCGGTCGGACAGAAAGACCTCAATGAGGACATCTACATTCCGCTTTCCTGCGTACAAAGGCGACTGGGAGAGCGACAGGAAATTCGATCGGCAGGAAGTCAAAGCTTTGAAGCAATGGAGCTAAGCGAAATCACGTTGCAAGTCTTTGATGAAAGGTACGTAACGCAGACTGCGGAAATGACGCGGCGACTTCTACTGCGTTCGCATCCCGACGCCAACGATTTCAAAATCCAGGTGCCGCTAGAACTGCTCGCGCAGGCGAATGAAGAAAAACGCATGTGGAACCTTGTTCTTGGTTCGATTGCAGGCATTTCGCTGCTGGTCGGCGGCATTGGAATCATGAACATCATGTTGGCCAGTGTCACCGAGCGGACTCGCGAAATCGGAATCCGCCGAGCCTTGGGGGCGACCAAGAGTGACATCTCGGTTCAGTTTTTGGTCGAAACAATTTTGCTGAGCTCAACCGGAGGAGTTCTGGGCGTGATCACGGGAATCATCATTCCGATCATCGTCAGTGCACTGACTGATTTGGATACCGTGATCAGTCTTTGGTCGGTTTTGCTTTCGTTTGGCATTTCAGTTGGCATCGGGATACTGTTTGGCTGGTATCCCGCCCAACGAGCGGCATCGCTTGATCCGATTGAAGCTCTTCGACACGAATAAATCTAGGCGGCGAGTTGGAGTCAAGCACGCTGATAGCCTGGAAGCTGTTACCCTTAATTGGCCGCCCCGTTTGGAACCGCCAGTCTTGTCCATTTACTAACGCCACTTGCGCTGCCAACGTTGACTGGCGCTTCTCATTCACCTATCGGTTTGTGGCTATTGCGGCATGGCACGACCGACGTCGGGGATGCCACCTTGTTGCGTGCAGGCGTGCGTCGTTTAGCAGAAAAACCTGAGTTCCAACTAACCACTTTCTCAGGCATGGCTATCTTGGGAACGAAATTGCTCAACCTGACTCCCGCCCAGATCGAGCGATCAGTGAGGAGCAAGCGATCGCTATATTTTGATTGGATTTTAAAAAATGTCGATGCAACGGTGAGCGTCGACGAAACACTTCATACTGCACCTATTGTTGCTGCTGCTCACGTATGGCATGCCGACGTCTCGGAGCTTACGGCAATCAGGCGGACTCTCGCCACTCAAGCATCGATCCGCAACGACCAGCACTTGGCGAAATACACGCGAGCCTGTTCATTTGCGTTATCAATGAAAAAGTCTACGTGTCCGCACTCTCCACATAACCGTCGGACGATCGCGAAGCCAATGGCGCTTGGCTGTAGAGTTCAAAAAACGTTCGACTGATGGGGACAGAAACTGCGGAATCGGCCAATTCGGCGATCGGGCGACCCAACAACCTAATTCCAGCGTTTTTTGAACAAGGTCTAATCGGATCGGCTAACGATCCTGTTTTGCCTGATCGGCACCGGGCCGCGTCAATTCGAATTGTGCTCGCAGCCCTTGGTTCTCAAATGTCAAACCAAAATTGCCTGTTTCCCAGTTACCAAGTAGTCCTGCCACGTGGGGGCCGTTTTTCGGCTCCGCTGGATGGCCATAAACCGACGATTCCACCGTCTTGTATTGTTCGTTCCAGCGATACAAGCCGCCACCGGGACAATTCAGTTCCCGCTTCCACACGACTCGGTCAACATCCAACGGGTCACGGTCGGGAAACAACTGCTTCCATTGGTTCAGAATCGGAATTGCGGACCAAGATTGGCGTTGCATCCTTTTTTGGTAGCTGTCGTTAAACGCCGCAAGCATTCCCATGGCAAGTGATCGTTTGATTTGAACCGCAAAGTTGTCGCCCAAGAGTGGTAACCCGGCTTTAGTTGAGTCGACTGCGGTCGCTGGTTCGACTTGGTCACCCGGTTTTTTGTCCAAGCGACGATCAATGGCACGCTGGATCACCAATTCGTTCAACGAAAAAATCAGCGAGTCCCCACTGGCGAAATAATGCAGGGCGATATTGGCATCGATATCATCGGGAAAGTCTCGTCGGGAGTTGGCCGTTGGACTTATTTTGACATAAGCCGTGTCTCGATGGCGCAGTGTTTCCCAAGTCGTCATATCGGGAGCCGTTTGCTCGATAACGCCTCGTAGCCCGACCAGGAACGCCGTCAACCGAATGCTACTGCGGACATTGAACTCAATTGCGATCGGCAACCGATGAATGTTGGATTGGAAAAAAGCAGCTTCGTCAAATTTTCCAGCGGACGCTTTTTCCAGGTCTGTCCACAGCGAATCTTCGTCAACGTAAACGCTGACGGCATCCCCCAACCAGTCCATGAAATTGACTCTTGCAAACGTCGATCCCAGATTGGCCCATTGCTTGAGCATGGGCGACTCGGTGTTCAGAGCGAGGGCTACCCAAGTGAGCGCCTCAGGATGACTTGAATTTCGTTTGGAATCCAGTTTTGCGTCACTTGAAACGTCAGCCATTGTTTGATACTCACTGTTGTCGATCAGCGGCATCACTGTCAGGTCGGCGGCCAATTTCCCATCTTTGATATTCAGCCGAATCGCAATCGGATCGAATGCCGTACTCCAGTTGGACTGATATCCGCGTCTCCAGTTTTCGTAGGCAGTTTTTTCGCGTCTCGAAACGTTTTTGATTTTCAGTTCGCTAACGGGAGTTTGAAACTCCAGCGTGCCGTACGTGGGAGAGATGGCCGCATGGTCAGAAACCGTGAATTGATTCAATTCAAAAACAGATGCGCCAATATCCACATTTACCGGAGTCTGCATCCCGTCAGCCAATGGCTGCATGTAACGGGCATGCAAATCACTCAGGACGGCAGCAGCGCGAGTTCGACGAGACGTGGCGATCCGCCAAGTAGGACTACACCAGCGCCGTATCGTTTGGTCGGTAACGACGATCAGGGCTGTTTCCTGTTCATCACTCAGCAAATGACGGTTGCGAAAAAACCGGTATTCATCGAGCTCCAGCAACGCGGTAGCCGGCTGCTTGCTGACCTCGACGATTCGATTCAATTGGACCAGTGAGTTGGTAACTAGAACGACGTTGTCCAGTGTCGCGACGTATGAACTGACACGACGATCTGGCGAAACGTAACTGGAATAGGAAACGCCTGCTGCAGTTCCAGAACCTTTTTTGACCAACGGAGTGGTGCCTACTGACGTTGCGATCGTGGCTTGAATTGCGCTCTCCAGGGCCGCGGGTTGAGACGCCTCGAACAAGACAGCCACATCAGTTCCAGTACGAAAATACGGATCACCGCCGGTGATCGCGATGCTTTTGATTAGCTTCGGTCCGGACATTTTCTGAATTTCGCCAAGCGGTAAACCGAGTTGCTTTTGGTATCGCTCTCGAGTGTTGGCCGATTCGGTGGTTTGCGACATCAAAGGAAACAACGGGCCAGCGGTCTTAAAACCAGTTTCGATCAAGGTGACCAATGACTGGAATGATGGCACGAACATCGCGTGCTGATCGGCTGGGATGTATCTGGCCAACCTATCAAGTTTGGGATTGATGTCCTTAACCAGCGGCCCCCAGTCGAATTCGGTGACAGTAATTCCTTTGATTCCATCGACGGGAGACGTTTCCTTATCTTCTCCGGATCCGATCGTGAGTATTCGATCGAGTTGAAGGTTTTCGCTTAATGCCATTCCGCCACTGACAAGCGACAGTGTCTGATCCATCTCCGTCTGGGTCCGCCAAGCATCGTTGCGCCCGTTGCGCCTGTTGTCCTCGTTTGGTACTCGACCACCTTGCCCGAGTTGTTTCGATATTTCATTTGCCTGATAGCGAAACCAAGCGGTGCCCGTCAATCGCGAGTTCAAAAGACGTTGGTATTGTGAGAGTTTCACTTTGAGGTAGTCGTTTTTCTCCGCAGTGAACTGATCGGCCTTGATAGAAAACCGATACGCCAACAGCGGGCCGTCCCATTTGTTGGGAGCGTAAAGCGTCCCAGCCACATCGGCGGCTTTATCCAGGCGGATCGCAATGTTGTTTCCCGGCTCGGTCGGTGTTTGCGTATCGCGGCCGCGTCGTGGCATCACGAAACCTGATTGTG
>CAYGUE010000191.1:0-10790 GCA_964352885.1 uncultured Pirellulaceae bacterium | reverse complement strand
AACCGCCTCAACGGTGCTGGCAACAAGAAACGGCTCGACACCCATGTCACACATACGCGTGAAAGCACCCGCTGCATCGTTCGTGTGCAACGTACTGAAAACCAAGTGACCTGTCAGCGAAGCTTGAATCGCATTCTCGGCCGTCTCAAGGTCACGAATTTCACCAACAAGTACAACGTCCGGATCGTGACGAAGAATACTTCTAAGTGACGCCGCGAACGTCAAACCAATCTTGGAGTGAACCTGAATCTGATTGATGCCTGCCAGTTGATACTCGACCGGATCTTCCGTGGTGATAATTTTCGTGGACGCGTCGTTGATTTGAATCAACGAACTGTAAAGCGTCGTCGTCTTACCTGAACCGGTTGGACCCGTCACTAAAACGATGCCGTGAGGAATCTTAATCAACTGGCTGAATGTCTCATACGTATCCGGAGACATCCCAAGACTCTGGAGTTCGAACACCATCGCGCCCTTGTCAAGAATACGCATCACAAGACTCTCGCCATGTATCATCGGAATTACCGAAACGCGAACATCGATCTCGCGACCTTTGACGCGAAGCTTGATACGACCATCTTGCGGCAGACGCTTTTCGGCGATATTGAGTTTCGCCATAATCTTCAGGCGGCTAATCATCGCCGCGCGAAAGTGATTGATCTCAGGGGGAATCGGCTGAGTGTGCAGGATTCCGTCAATGCGATAGCGAATGACGATCTGATCCTGCTGCGACTCAATGTGAACGTCACTGGTTCGAGATTCGATCGCTTCCAGCAGAATCTCATTCACAAGGCGAACGACACTCGCTTCCTGAGCCATCTCCGAAAGTTCACTGCCGTCAGTTTCCAGTTCTTCTAACAGCTCGACGCCGTCTTCGATCTTTTGCTTGACCAGCCCCTCGATCGTTTCGCCACCGACACCAAGATGAGTCTTGATCAGCTTGGCAATCTCAGACTTCTCAGCGAGGACTGGCTCCACCACCAACCCCGTTGCCGCACTGACTTCATCCATTGGATAATGATCTGAAGGGTCAGCAGTCGCAACATACAGCGTTCCATTTTCACTGCGGACCGGGAAAATGATCTGGCGATAAATAATCTTCTGCGGAAACATGTCCAGCAAAGAGAGATCGACATCGGTGTTAGCAAGATCGATGAAGTCGACGCCAAACTCTTCCGCCATAGCCTGATAGGCCGCAGACCGATCAACATATTTCTTTCGGTCCAACTCCGTCAGAAGCGATTCACCATCAAGCTCGCGGGAAGGATCGATTTGACTGAGCTGCTGATCTGATATCAGGCCTCGCTCAATTAGAAGTTCGCCAATGTGGTTCATAGGAAGGCCGAAGGCTACCAGAAGAGTGTATTTGTAGTCGCTGCAGACCCTTCAATTTAGATCAAAGCCAAGCATTCAACAAAGACACCTTTCCAATGAGTCGAAAACCGGCATCACAGGCCATTTCGGGTCGGCAATTGTGCCAATGGTTCTGAATTTGCGGCATTTGAACCGACTAAACAACCCGAAGTCCTGCGGAAGAAACGCACTGCTGTGTTGGGGTGAGGGAAGCGCCAACGGCGCAAACAGTGCGTTTCTTCCGAACGACCAAAGGCCAAGTAATAAAGCTCATCTTATCAAACCCAGAGTTGCGGTTGAGGTTTCGTGATTTCTGGATTTAGCACAAATACCAAGGAGGCCGTTTCTGGTGAAAGCATGCGAGGCGTAACCAAATCGAACATTGATTGTTTGGACTGCTAGTTGAATTCGACCATCATCGCTAAGTCGCCGGGGGGCTTGCGCCGGTCTGAATCTGAGATCTCCATCATCTGGTCATCTATGGTGTCCGGTCCAACCGAATAGATCATCGTGGCGACACGTGAATTCGACATTCCCAATGGCTTCCGGTTCAAAGTATCCAGAGGAGCGTCCCCTGCATCGCAGAACCCAAACGCTTCATCAAGCATGTCCGGATGCATGTTGTTGTGGGCCATGCGAAATTTCTTTACCACTCGATGCACAGTGCCGCGCGGCGCAAGAATCGTATTTCCAATTCGTCATCGTCCTGATAGTAACAATCATGCGTACTCAGATTCGGAGGCCGGATCCACTCTGGGTCAATCGTCCAGTACTCCTTCATTTTGCATCCATTGCATCGGCAAACGATTTCACCCGGGCGCGGGCTTGAGGATTGAAATACAAACACTACCGGAAAAGTGGCGAATGATCGGTTTCGCCCAAAGCTCGCTAGGAAAACCAGAAAGGCGCTGGCAAAAGAAAAACATGATTCTCAAGCAAACTCAATGTGCCGTTCCAACTAATGTACCGCGTCAAGTAAAAGATCACGGCAAACGCAAACGAAACCGGAGCCGCAACGAACTGGATCGGATACCTCAACCACCAACGCATTGGCTTTTCTTTCTTCGTCGCTCGCCCGACAGCCCAACCAGAAATCATGTGGCTTGGCCATCCGAATGCGATGAACAAAAGAGAAAGAGACCAGAGAAATTCCGTGGGCACCTCTTCGATCTTCAGCAGAAACAAGGGTAACGCAAAAAGAAGAATCAGAAACAGGCTGACCAAGTGAGCAATCGGTGTTCGCGCGAACAATCGTAAAACCTGCAACGGTTCGAAGAATCGACGCAGTTTTCCATCAGACGCAAATCGCGCCTGCACGAACGGCAACAAAGCGAACACGGGAACCGAAACTAGTATCCCAATCAACAGGCATAATCCTGCCACGCCCGGATTATCACTGGTTGACCCTGCAAGCATCAACGTCGGAATTGCCAGCCAACAGATCGTCCCAATGAGTCCCTTCAATCCCAGCATGAAATAACGCGGCAGTTCGAGGCTGCGAATAAATTCCCAGGCAGCGTTTCGTGACGTCTCAAAAAGGTTTTCATTGAAGAGCCGTCGTAAAAAGATCGCTGGCAGGAACCAGTCCGTGATCGGTTGAGCATTGCAGATGTCTGCGACGAGCTTCGGCGACACCCATCCGACCGTGATCGATAGCAGCTTTCGCGTAATCGATGACTTTCGTATCAACCAAATCGCCAACGAGAAAGGTGCAATCAGTGGCCAGAAAAAGTATCTCAACTTCCCGCCACAAATGATCGCCGCGAAGATATGCGCTGCCGTGCCGAACGTCAGTATCCATTGCGATATTTTCAACGCAATGGTCTGTCCACTGCTCGGATCGATAATAAATGAATCCAGCCAAAATCCTGAAATCAACCGCACAGGCCAAATCAATAGCCACGCTCCCAGCATCATTCCGCCTAACTGAGTGGCTTTCTTAACGCCGGAAAACTGGGTGCGTAATTTTTGACCACGAGCCGCACGCCCGCCAGAGTCCAGCAAATATCCGAACGTGATCAGTTGAAGTAAGGGAATATTCGCAAGCACCGCGAGTAGAAAGATCGTGCTACAGATGCCAAAAACTCTTGTGCCGACTCGAGCACAGAATCCGGCCATTCGAAACGGCCAGCTTTTCTCACCGACGACAGCCATTTCCAGCGGATCCGGAGCGATTTCATCCAGATCCAGCTCGGCCACAATCTCATCGGTAGCCGAGGTAGCGATTGACAGAGTATGGCCTGCATTTTCCATGGATCGGAAACCAGCGGAAGAAATTGAATCTTGTTGATTTTTCGCAAAACTTTGATCGATACCAAAGTGTACTATCCTTTAAGGAAATTGTTTCAGAGAAAGAAACGTTGTGGATTCTTCGAAGCTAAAATTAGTCGCAAAGAACGGGCTCTTCCTTCTGATCTGCGTCGGAAGCGTCAGCATGCTTTCTCTTATTTGGACTTCGGCATCAGAGCTATCGCCTCCTAAAACTTGGAAGCCAGAGTCGGCACGAGCAAAAAGCGTAGCGGAGATCATCAATTCGATCGATGCGACATTCGAAGAGCAATGGGACGACGCTGGCCTTGAAGTCGCCCATATTGCTGACGATTTACTTGTCGCACGCAGATTGTCGCTGGGCCTCGCCGGCACGATTCCTTCCGTTCAAGAATTGAAAACGTTGGAGCTGCAGCCATCTGACCAGAGAATCTCTTGGTGGGTATCTCGTTTACTCGAAGACACCCGAACACACGACTATCTCGCCGAACGTTTGGCTCGTGCATGGGTTGGAGTCGAAGAAGGACCATTTCTCGTTTATCGAAGGCGTCGTTTCGTGTCGTGGATATCGGATCAAATCGAAAAGAACCGAAGATACGATCTGTTGGTCAAAGACTTAATGACAGATGAAGGAATTTGGACCGACTCGCCAGCGGTTAACTTTTACACCCGCAACGTAATTCCAGATGCCGGTACCGATGACAAACCAGATCCGATCCTCTTAACGGGCCGTACGGTAAGAGCTTTCGTTGGTATGCGAATTGACTGCCTTCAATGCCATGACGACTTCCTGGACAACATCTACGTCGGCGATCCGGATTCGCCTCGCAACGGTGAGCAGACCGATTTCCACCAACTCGCCGCGTTCTTTGGAGGAACACGAAACAGCTTTTTTGGCATCAATGACATCTCGAACGAAAATGCATCGTGGAAGTATCAGCTGCTGCACGACGACGAAGAAACGGAGATCGAGCCAGCCGTCCCCTGGATGCCCGAGTTGCTTCCGGAAGATCTGCCACTTCGAAAACAGCTTGCTCATTGGGTGACGCACCCCGACAACCGGCCGTTTTCTCGCGCGATTGTGAATCGCATGTGGGCGATCATGTCTGGGCGACCGATGATGGAACCCGTCGACAACATTCCGCTCGATGGCCCTTTCCCGGAAGCGATGGAGATTCTTGTTGATGATTTTATCGAGCATGAGTTTGATTTGCGGCGACTGATTCGAATGATCGCCAACACCCACGCGTTTCGTCTCGAAAGCACAGCCGAACACGATTTGACAACTGAACACCAAGAAGGTCTCGCCGTTTTTCCGCTCAGCCGTCTGCGACCCGACCAAATGGCGGGCGCGATTTCCCAAGCCGCTTCACTGCGACCGATCGACAAGCACGCTCACATTTTCATGCAGCTTCGCAAGTTTGGCGAGGTCAATCAGTTTGTGAATCGTTACGGCGATCCTGGCGAGAATGAGTTTGAAGAAACGGGGGAAACGGTAACTCAGAAACTTCTGATGTTCAACGGAGAGATGGTCAACACACGTATCGGCGATGGGGCGTTTTCCTCAGGCCACATCGCGGGACTTTCTCCTGATGCAGAGACGGCAATCGAGACGGTTTTTCTGGCGACGCTTTCACGTAGGCCGACCTATGAAGAGTACGAGTATTTCTTGCAACGGTTTGAAGAGTCCGGCGAACGAGAGCAAGCGGTGATGCAACTTTACTGGAGTTTGATCAACAGCCTTGAGTTTGGCTGGAACCATTAGGCCGCATGAAGAGGTCAAATAGCGACAAATGAGAACAACACCCTCCCTCTGGGAGGGTCAGACGCGAGGAACGAGTGGCTGGGGAGGGTGCGGCTCCCTTCGCTTTCCAATGATAAATTTTAGATCCCACGCCCTCCCCAGCTGCGCCGATCCTCCCAGAGGGAAGGTGTTCGAACAATCACACCCCAGAGCAATCCGATGGAAGATCACAGTTGCGGAAGTATTGAACATGTTCGCCGCCGAACGTTGCTGAAGATGGCCGGTCTTAGCGGCTTGTCATGGCTGACGCCGTTGGGCACCGCACTGGCACGGCACTCGGAACACAACCCGTCAACGCGTCCACTTTCGCTAATCGTGTTGTGGCTCGAAGGAGCTCCCAGTCAGCTCGAGACGTTTGACCCCCACCCCGGCACTGATATCGCCGCCGGAAGCAAAGCTATCAAGACCAAGGCCAACGGAATCATGCTCGGTGATGGGCTTGTGCAAACTGCGGAACAGATGGAGTCGATTTCTCTGGTCCGAGCATTGACTTCGCGCGAAGGTGATCACGCGAGAGCCATCTACAATATTAAGACGGGCTTCCGATTGGATCCGACATTGAAGCATCCTTCAATCGGAAGCATCATCTGCCACCAACTTCACAATGAACGCGATACGACGGTAGATATTCCGCGTCACATCTCCATCTTGCCAAGCCAGTTTCCAGGCCGCGGTGGATATCTTGGCGATCAATTCGACGCATTTAAAGTTGGAGACCCCGTCAACTCAATTTCTGACATCAAAGTTTGGGTCGATGATTCGGAGCAAAAATCCCGCCTGAAAGATCTCTCGTTCTTGGACAAACGATTTCTTGAACGCAACAAGAACAACCAAGCCGTGGCCGGGTCACTGGGGACGCATCAGCAAGACGCGGCTCTGAAAATGATGTCTTCCGACCAGTTGACTGCATTTGATGTCAAACAGGTCCCGGAAGCGGAAAGACTTGCTTACGGAGACACCGCGTTTGGTCGTAGTTGCCTAGCAGCGCTTCGGTTGATCGAAAAAGGAGTCCGCTGTGTCGAAGTAACTCTGGGTGGTTGGGATACTCATGCCAACAATCACGAACTGCAAGCCGGTCGAATCAACATCCTTGACCCGGCATTCGCAAACCTTGTGAAGGAACTCAAGAAACGCGATCTCCTCGACACAACGATGGTCATTTGCGGTGGCGAGTTCGGTCGTACGCCACATATGAATCCCGTCGGCGGTAGGGACCATTGGCCTCATGGATTTAGCATGGCGATGGCCGGCGGAGGTATCCAGGGCGGCAGAGTCATTGGTGAAACATCGCCGAACCCCAACAAGAAAGAAACGAAACCCAAGAAGCTTTTGAAAAACTCTCATCCGGTCGAGGACATCCACGCGACAATCCTTTCACAGATGGGTGTCGACTATGAAAAGGAACTCGACACACCGATTGGTCGTCCGCTGGCCATCTGCGAAGGAGCGCCAATCAAGTCACTTCTCGACGTCTAGCAACACGGCTCTCGTACCCACGATTGACTCGGCAGCATCAACGAACGTTATTCTTGATTCACGACAGATTTGCATGACTTCGCTCGCGAGCGACAGAACTTCTTCAAGATCGTCATTCGCCACGACTCCGATTGCTTTATCGAGACGATTTGCGACGTCTGCAACATGCGTGTCGCCACTCGATTCCTCCCGAAGCTGATGCACGACAGCCTTTAGTCGACCAACATCCTCACTGCCGATCGAATCATACAAATCTTCAATATGTTGTCCGATTGCAGAAGCCTGACGTGCGGTAAATACTGTGGAATGCCCCCATTTGCTGTACCACGTGTTACGAGAGTACGGGTTGGTTTTTGACCTGCTCCAGTTTCCTGGACCACTTTGAATGAGAAAAACCGTTGGCTTCATCTGGCCAGGGTACCCTGGCCAGATGAAGCGAATTCTTTGGGGGCCAGGTTGCCCAAAGCGCTGTGTGGTCTTTGTTCGTTGTAGTCAACTCGCCAAGCTTCTATCTTCTCCTCTGCGTCCGCTAAAGACAAGAACCAGTTTTCGTTAAGGCATTCGGCGCGAACACTGCCATTGAATGACTCGATGAACGCGTTATCTGTGGGTTTTCCGGGACGACTAAAGTCAAGAATAACTTTGTTGTCGTAGGCCCATTTATCCATTGCCTTTGAAGTGAACTCTGGACCGTTGTCAACGCGAATCGTTTTCGGATGTGAACGAGATTGAGTGATGCGCTCCAAAGTTGCGACTACATCCTTACCGCGCATCCGTTGGCCGACGTCGATCGCAATGCTCTCACGAGTAAAGTGATCGACTATCGTCAACAATCGAATTCGGCGGCCATCAAACAGCTCATCCGACATGAAATCCATGGCCCAACAATCGTTGATGCGAGTCGCTTCAGGACGATCAGATCGTTTCCGACAACTCACACGACGCTTCGGGGGCTTGGTACGCAAACTCAGGTTTTCCTCACTGTAAAGCCGATAAACCCGCTTGGCGTTGACTTGCCAACCTTCGCGTTGGAGCAGAATATGTAAACGCCGATAGCCGTAGCGCACACGCGTTGCCGCAAGTTCTTTCAAACGCATCCGAAGTGGTGCCTGCTCATCCTTGGTCGATTGATATCGAAAAGTGGAGCGAGCAAGCTGCAGCAATTTGCAAACTCGTCGCTCACTGATCCGGTAGCATTCCATTGCGCCTTCCACTGCCTTTCTAAGGCGAGCAGGCTTCAGAGCTTTTTTGACAAAACATCCTGCAGGATCTGTTTGTCCAGGCTCAAATCGGCTACGAGTGACTTCAGGCGCTTGTTCTCGTCTTCCAGGGACTTGAGTTTCCGAAGCTCAGTCACACCAAGATCACCAAACTTCTTCTTCCAGCGGTAGAAAGTCTGCTGGCTAACGCCAAGCTTGCGACAGACTTCCTCAATCGGAACTCCAGACTCTGCCTGCTTCAAACCAAACACGATCTGTTCGTCCGTAAATCTCGATTTCTTCATGGTCGATTTCTCCAAATTTACGACCAGATTCTAACCCGATTTTTCTCGTTTACACCGGTACAGGTTTTCGGGAGCAGATCAGTTCGACTCATGCCAACTCAAGCCCCGCGGTCAGCACCCAACAAACGTGGAACCTTAAGATTTAAACAAATGCTAGGTTGCCATGGATTGGCACAAGCGGAGGACGAAGGCCGACAAACGTCTGATCAAACGATATTGTGAATATTCCAGTCCGTCGATGCCTGAACCACTTAGGGCGAAGGCGAATGCAGATAAACGAAACCTGCTCGGAAAACAAAAAAAGCCTCGAGGTAACCTCGAGGCTTTCAAGAATTCAGTAAGAAACCTTCATCAGTCAACTGTAACACTCTCGGTTTGGATTCTACCTTCCGAGTTTGGAATGGCTTCCGTGGTGACGTTTTCTCGTTTTGGCTCTTTGATCTCAGTAGGACCAGAACAACCACCCGAACAAACGACAAAGCTACCGGCAACTAATAAAGCCGAAAGGACAATTTTCATTGGTACTAACTCTCTTAAGGTTTCAACTAAAGGTTTCAACTAAAGGTTTCAAATTAAACCTATTGAATCGACGCAACAGTTCCGTCGGCAATTCCAGACATGTTTCGCATGATTATACGATCTTGGTCTTGACTGATCGATTGGACAGAACCATCTCCACGTGAAAAGTTCGTCGTGCCTGGGTGTCCGCCTCTGTACTCAAACAATTGAGCTGGACCCCAAGAGCTATCGGGCCAGAAAACGGTTCCCAGAGTGTGAGTACCGATCCAAGCGCGACCAACAGTGTCACCCGGCCAAGGCCATTCGTCGAGGTTTGGCGAAACAACTTCACCCATCAGCAGGATGTTGCTAGAACCGTCCTGCATGCGACCGAACGAAGTCAAGCTTCGATTCATGAACATACCACCATGTTGGCCCCAAGTATCACTCAAGTTAGCGTCGTCACCCAAAACACCAGAAACTCCAACATAGTTCGTCAAGCCGTAAGGTTCGCCCAGAAGATTACTTTGCCAGCTACCCCAACCACCCAATGTAACGGTGACTTGAGTAGCATTTGGTGCGAATGTACGAGTGATGTCAGCTGTCCGATCCGTAGCCGGATTCGGGTCAGAAGGACAACGGTATGCAGGGATCTCGTAGAGAGATGCGAAACGCGTTGGCGCTCCACCAGCTAGGTTGTAATTGATCCACGCACCTTGACCTGCGCCATCGTCTCCCAATTGCTTAGGATTCGTGCTTGGCTCACATTGTGCCGCGACGTTGTTCGCTTCAATGAATGGGAGTACTTGAGAAAGCAGTCCCATACGCTGTGGGGCAACACCCGGAAGCGTCTGTCCCGGCAGTGGGTCGAGAAGACCGCCTGTTGGGAACCGCATGAATGCGCTCTCATAGTTCAAAGAAGCTAGGGCGATCTGACGCATGTTGTTCATACACTGTGTACGGCGAGCAGCCTCACGCACTTGCTGTACTGCCGGCAAAAGCATGCCGATCAGAATGCCGATGATCGCGATCACGACCAAGAGTTCTACGAGGGTGAATGCACCTCGTTTAGGTGAATGTTTCATAAATCACTCCGAAAAGAATAGTAAGAAAACAAGAAGATAAGGAAGATGTGTGTATCCGCTTACCCAACGTAATAGCTTAAGTGATACAACGGGTTCTAGCTAGAAGAAAGGCCGCCGTTTCGCTTTAATTTCCACCGATTGGTGTAGGCTACGATTAACAGCAATTCCCGCGCCGCCGTTTAAAAGGTAAGAAAACGCTGAATTTCGTGGAATTCCGTGCACAAGAATGTCGCGATTTGAGACCTTGTTCACAAATTGCAACAAGTGTCCGGAATATGAATCAACGTAAGACAAGACACCATCTTGCACCAACTATGAAAGTTCTGCAACCGTAAGACCGGCAATTGACCGATCCACCCTTAAATTGTTGGGTTTCATCGCCTAGGTGAGGACGAACGGAGCACGGGCAGCTTCAATTTTGGGTTCTTCGTCGTATTTATTGGCTTGCGATTGCGATTCAAGCCTCGCACAGCCTCATACTCCGAAGGAGTAGCAGCGATTAGCCGGTGGTTGAGCGTAGCGACACCATGGTTGAGTGTTAACGACACCACCGGATAATCGCTAAAACCCCTGCCGGGGTGAACTGCCACTAAAACCGAGGCCAAGCTTCCGTTTATTCCTTGGTTCGATTTGGCTCGGGCCGCGATCAAAGGCATTAGCTACGAGCTGGAGTTCTGTGGCCACGGATCGCAGTCCAGCGCCTGCAAAAGAGCCAGACAAGGAAAGATCAATAACTCTCAAAAATTCCAATCGAGTAGGGTGAATCACGGTAGCGAACCGTGATTCATCCCTCTCACAGCAC
>CAYGUE010000190.1:0-10846 GCA_964352885.1 uncultured Pirellulaceae bacterium | reverse complement strand
CTCCAGCTCCGAATTGAAATTCGATTCGTCGAAACAGGCCACGACCAATTTTGCACCAGCCGATACGCTTAGAAACTGCTGAATATTCTGTACGACTTGAATCTCGCAAGATGCGTCACGGATGATTAATTTAGCAAAGTCTACGACATTGGACGCCAAAACGATTCGATGATCGGCACGATCGAGGTGATCAACCAGCTGTCGAATCGTCATGCCGGACTCCGAATGCACCATGTTCGCTGCCACTTCAAGTGCGGGCTGAAGGACAAATCGCCGGAACGACATCCTTGGGTGCGGCAGGATCAGACGCTCCTGGCGCAACTGCTGGTCTCCGACAAGCAATAGATCGAGGTCTATGGTGCGTGGCCCCCATCGCTGGGCACGTTCGCGTCCGAGCTGCTTCTCGATGTCGATCATTACGTCGTGAAGTTCGCCAGCCGACCAAGTCGTCAGTACGCGTATCGCAGCATTGAGGTACTTCTCTTGTTCGGGTGAATCTTCGGACGGTGATGTACCCGTGACGGCACTTGTTTCAACGGGGCGGGAGCAGCTCAGCTCCAGTATTCGCGGGTCTTTCTCGAGAATTGCAACGGTCTGTTTGAGTGCTTCCTTGCAATCGCCCTGATTGGCGCCAAATGCAATTAGAGCATCGGCTTTCTTGGGCGGAGAAGTTTGCATTGCGTTTGCCAAAGCGAGTGAAACGAAAAAAACGACGAAGAACATCCTGCTCGTTCGTCGTTTTTATCCAACCGAATGAGGACTGGATCATGTATTACCCGAGGGCAACAAACGCTTCCACAATCCGCTTGCGGCCAATCCATAGCCACGAATCGATTCCGCGAATTCTCTAAAAGGGTGTGGGGACTCCATGTCCTTGGTTTGCACCACCGACTTTATGTCCTTGGTCGCCACCCCAGGCCTCTTCCAACCACCCCTCCATAAGCGGAAAGTGTTCCATCTCTAAACGTGTCTCAGCGATGACGCTCAGGTTATCCTTTTCCCAATAGCCCCACCGACGTTGTGAAGATTCTTCTCATAAGCAAAAATTCTTGATGAAAATCCCTGAAAGATGAAACTTTCGCAAAACTCTCAACGTCGGTGCCGGCAATGTTAAGCATCGTTGAATGGATGTCAAGCAAACCGGCAAAACTTTTTTCGATGCCATCATTGAGTATTTTTTTCGCCGCTTGATTGACCCCGTGCGTTTTTTCGCGCAGACATCTCCTGAGCTACATGCTTCAAATTTTGATTTGCGGTTATCATGGTGTACTTACTGTCAACATCCCAACACCGAAAAACAGCATTCGTTTTCGCAGAGCTTTTTCCATTGAAAATTATTCACTATCCTCATCCAACGTTACGACACAAATCCAAGCCGGTCACGCGAATCAACCGTGAGCTCAAAGAGATTGTCCGTGAGATGTTTCAACTGATGTATCAAGCCAAAGGAATTGGCTTGGCTGCGAATCAGGTCGATCTTCCGTTACAACTGTTTGTTATCAACCTTTCAGGAAACCCTGATGAAGGCGAAGAAAGAGTCTTCGTCAATCCCGTTCTCAGCTCGCCCAAAGGCCAGGCCGAAGCAGAAGAGGGTTGCTTGAGTTTGCCAGAAGTCAACGGAACGGTTTTGCGGCCCGAGAAGATCCATGTCTCTGCGTTTGATTTGTCGGGCAACGAAATCGACGAAACGGCTGATGGGCTTTTGGCGCGTGCAATCCAACATGAGTACGATCACCTCAACGGCGCTCTGTTCATTGACCGAGTTTCCGAGTCTGTTAAACGCAACATCGAAGAACAACTCTACGAGTTCGAAAACCATTTCAACGCACTGGTTAGATCGGGAGAGATCCCAGATGTTGATGCGAACAACAAACGGCTTGCTGAAATTGAAGCAACGTTTTGCAGTTAAGACGCTGAACGCTGGAATTTACTTGTTGAAAACGGTTTCTAGAATATGCGATTGATTCTCTTTGGAACGGGGCCCTTTGCGGTACCATCCTACGAAGCGCTCACTGAACAGCACGAAGTGGTCGCGATTGTAACGCGCCCGATCGCTGATTCCGGCAAGCGACGGAAGACGGCTGAGAATCCGACTCGCGATTTGGGCGAAGCGAAGAACTTGATAATTCTTGATCCGGCAAGTTGCAACGAAGATTCATTCATTGAAAAACTTGCTTCGATGAACGCCGATCTGTTTGTGGTTTGTGATTACGGTCAGATACTTTCGAAAGCCTGCCTGGCGGCCGCACGACTTGGTGGCATCAACCTGCATGGGTCGTTGCTTCCAAAGTATCGCGGCGCCGCGCCGATTCAGTGGTGCGTCTACAGCGGCGATACGGTTACGGGTGTCACCGTCATTCATATGACACCGAAACTCGACGGTGGTCCATGTATCGTGAAAATGGTACTCGATATCGGAGCCGATGAAACCGCGGAAGAACTGGAGCCCCGCTTGTCTGCACTGGGCATCGACGCGGTTTCCAAAGCAATTACGATCCTCGAAACGTGGGATGGCGAATCCTGCCTGGGTGAACTTCAGGATCCAACCGCGGTCACGAAAGCTCCTCGCTTGAAAAAGTCCGACGGTTTGATCGACTTCAGCCGAACAGCGAAACAGATTTTCGATCAGATTCGCGCGTTTCAGCCTTGGCCAAAAACGTTTACGAACTGGTCGCCGGAAACCAAAAGCCCAATTCGCCTGATCGTGGGACGAGCATCCGTTGTTGGCGACGAAGAATTGGTCGAAGAATCAATCACTGAAGTACCACCCGGAGCGGTCGCGATTTGCGATGCAACAAGGCTGTGGATTCAAACCGGCGCCGGATTGCTTTCGATTCTTGAAATTCAACCAGCCGGAAAACGTCAGATGCCGATCGCTGATTTTCTTCGAGGACAGCAACCGGCAATCGGTGACGTGTTCGAATAAGATACCTCTTGTAGGCAAGTCTCGTCTTCCCGGCTTGGGACAAACCGGGCTACTTAACACCGAAAGGAAACCTTCGCCGTTGTTCCTTTGCCAGGCTTAGACTCGTAAACAACGTCCCCATCGACGCTGCGCAAAACATTGATCGCCAGAAAAACCCCCAGTCCCATTCCTTTTCCGGGTGGCTTGGTTGTAAAGAACGGTTCGCTGACACGTTGAAGAATCTCTACTGGCATGCCAGGACCCTCGTCTGTGATCGCGATCAAAGCCTGGTCGCCTGACTGCAAAACCTGAAGCCGAACTAACTTTCCTGATTCGTCTGCATCGAGCCCATTCTTTATCAAGCCACGAATCGCCTGGCTCAACGCATCCAACGGTACCTCAACCATCCACGAATCAGCATCGTCTGGCAGATTCACTTGAACACGTTCACTTCCTATCAGTCCTTCCAAACAACAGTCGACCAGCTCTTGCATTGATACCGACTGCATCTGTTCGCCGATGCTCTCACCCGCGTGGCTGGACATGCGATCGAGAATGCCACGACAGCGATCGAGTTGACTTCGAATCAGACTCACATCTTCGATAACATCCGCAGCACCGGGGAAATTGGGTGGGTGTTTCTCGAAGGCTTTTTCGACATCTTTGGCAACAATCGCAATCGTAGACAGCGGCGTCGCCAGTTCATGTGCCGCTCCAGCGGCGAGCGTTCCCAGTGCTTCGACTTTCTCGTATCGAGCCTTCGATTCTTCTGCTTGGCGAACGGCTTTCTGCTGTTGTCGCAGTTCGTCCGTCAATCGGGTCATGAAGTAGACTATGACGCTGGAGCAAGTCGCAAACGCCACCAGAAGCCCCATGTGTTGCAGCGACACATCGCCGCGGTTTCGAATCGAGTCGAGCCCAATGTCGAGCTGGTCGATATGATAGTGATCGAACAAAAGCCCCGCAAAACAAAGCACAGACATCACGTTAAGCCCCCATGCCCAGTTTCGGTTCAACACGAGGGCGGAAAGGCTGACATTAACAAAAAAGAACAGCGAGAAAGGGTTGTTTGGCCCGCCGGTCGCATAGAGCAGTGTGGTCAGCGAAAACAAATCCAACAGCAGGACCAGTCCTAGCACCAGATTTGATGGCACCTTTCGACTTTTTTTACGAGCCTTTGCGGAAAACCAATACAACAGCACGACATTCGATGCAGCCGTTACCGAAATGGCCATTGCCAAAGCCCAGATCGTTGGCAGCTGAATCCTGAATAGTAAAATCGTCACCAAGATCGTTAGGACCTGACCGATCACGGCGACCCAGCGAAGCTTGGTGAGCCACGTTGCGTTGATGAGATATCGTTCCGAGATTGCGTCCATGGCGAGATTACGTCCATCCTTCATCCAATTGATTGTGATTCAAAAAGCCCAGTTGCAATTTAACCTGGAACCAAACCGAAGTATATTTGAGCTTGCGTTTGTGAGTTGACCTCACCGCGAATTTTACCCGAGTCCAAAGTCATGACATCCGAGCAAAAATCCGAGACACCATTTGCATCTCCGTCGGTCGAGGCATCTTCCCCCGCATCCGAAGCAGCCGCAATCGATACTCCGTTTCCACGCTCGACGGTCATGCAAAAATCACCGCAACTGAGTAGCATTGCCTTGACTCGCTTGCTGATAGGCATGGCCTTGTTGCCAGTCATCACGATCACCGCACTCTTCATGATTTTGGATCCGGCCGCTGAAGGAACACTCGATTGCAAATTCGCTGCAGTTGGTCTTCCGGATGCTGAATTCTACGCGATCGAATATTGGGAACGAGATGAATACACCGGTGGCGAGTTAATCGTCAGTAACCGTGAAGACGCTGATTGGACTCACTTGAACCTTCAAATCAATGGACATTATCAAGTCTACGACCAAGAACCTATTCCGGCCGGAAGTTCGAAAACCTACAAGCTGGAACGGTTCATCACCCGGGCGGGCTCCAAATTCAGTTTACGGTACAACGAGTTGAAGTCCGCACGAATCTACGCTCGTCGCGCAACCCGCGATCGTGCGATTCACTATTGCGAATTCAAAAACGGCAAGCCTGTCGAAGTCGAACGTTAATTTGCTGTTCAACACGGTACTGGATCGGGCATGAATTTAGAATCATGTCCTCGCTACTAGCATCTTTGGGAAATCTTTATGAATAACGCTGTCGCTCAACTCGCACCTTCTGAAGTCTGGACATGGTTTGAGAAGCTCAACGCCGTCCCGCGTCCTTCGAAGAAAGAAGAACGCATCATCGAGTTTGTCCGACAGGCCGGCGAGGACTTGGGACTTGAGACCAAGGTCGATACAGCTGGCAACGTTATCATTCGCAAGCCCGCGACTGCCGGCAAAGAAGACGTGACGCCCCTCATTTTGCAAGCACACTTGGACATGGTCCACCAGAAGAATTCTGATACGGAATTTGATTTTGATTCTCAGGGCATTGAGTCCTGGATCGATGGTGACTGGGTAAAAGCCAAAGGCACAACGCTGGGTGCCGACAACGGGATGGGCGCCGCTTCGATCCTTGCTGTGTTGGCTTCCAGCCAGCTCAAGCATGGTCCACTCGAAGCTCTATTTACGATCGACGAAGAAACGGGCATGACGGGAGCATTCAAACTCCAACCCGGTCTTCTCCAAGGCAAGATCCTGCTTAACACCGACACTGAAGATGAAGGCGAGCTAACGATTGGCTGTGCTGGCGGCGTCGATTCTTCTGTTTCAATAGACAGCCAAAATAAAACTCCCTCGACTGGAACCTGGCTGAAACTCTCGGTTACCGGATTGTCCGGTGGTCATTCGGGTTGCGAGATTCATCTTGGCCGTGGAAACGCCAACAAGATCATGAATCGAATTTTGTGGACGTGCCAACAGACGGGCGTCGAGTTCGAGATCGCTTCCATCCATGGTGGCAGCTTGCGAAACGCGATTCCGCGTGAGTCGTTCGCGGTTTTGAACGTCGCCTCTAAAAGTTCATTTAAGACGACCGTCGATGAAATCGCGACGACGATTCAATCGGAGCTTGCGAAAACCGAAACTGATCTGAAAGTCACAATCGAATCGACTGAAGCCTCGGACAGCGTGCTGGACTCTTCTCTGCAACGCAGTTTGCTTGCTGCGATCTACGCGGCGCCTTGCGGCGTGATTCGCATGAGCGACCAGGTCGACGGCCTTGTTGAAACGTCCACCAATCTTTCGCTGGTCAATATCAGTTCACAGCAAGCGTCGATTGAGTTTCTCAGTCGCAGTAGCGTCGAGTCAGCGAAGAAGGATTTGACAAACCAGATCGATGCAACCTTTGCTGGCATCGCCGCAGTAGTCACGCACAGCGGTGACTATCCCGGTTGGACTCCAAACGCGGATTCGAAGACGCTTGGCGTGATGAAGGATCTCTACCAGGAAATGTTTGGAAAAGACGCGGTCGTAAGCGCGGTTCATGCAGGGCTCGAGTGTGGAATCATTGGAAGCCACTATCCGGGCCTCGACATGGTTTCGTTTGGCCCCACGATCAAGAATCCTCACTCGCCTGATGAAATGTGCCACATCCCAAGTGTCGAGAAGTATTGGCGTTACATGGCTGAAGTGCTGAAGCGAATTGAGTAGTTTTAACGTGGAACGGTGGTCTCCACCGTTTTTGCATTCACCGTGGTGGCCATCGTGCCACTTTGCCCAAGGATCTAGATTCAGGGTGCCATGCCTCACGCTTGCGTGAGCATGCCCGCATTACCATGCCACGTTTCTGGATCACCGTGGTCTCCACTGTTCCGCTTTGCGATCGCCCCATTTTCACTCTGACTTTGGCCAGAGCCGACGAACGCTTTCCTCGTCCGAAGCAAGGATCGCCAATCCGAATGCCACAAGCACCACGATTAGCGTCCAGATCAACGGGTGGATGTTGTCGATGAATTTAACTTTTGCCTCTTCACCATTGATTCTCCAACGAGTCGTGTTTTCCCAGCCGTTCTTAGTGAATCGAAAACTGCCGGTTGGGTTTTCGGCAGTCGCCTGAGTCCAAGGTGCAAGTGACACTTCGGTTGCTGACCCATCACTAAAAGGGGCATCGGTGAGGACGAAGCTGGAACTGGCTATCGCAATGGCCATCACAGTCGCAAAAAACGGGATGAGTGTTCGTTCAAACATGGCGTATCAAAAGTGGCGGGATAAGCATCCAGAATCACTGTGATTCCCTGAAACACAACGCTAAAATCACTTGGCAGCCTGTTTACTAGATACCACATCAATCAAATTTGTTGCAATCGCCAAAATCCGACTTCAAGGTGGTTCAGAATCCTGTCCATCTCCAATTCCAAAACTGAACTGGGATACTGGAGACTTCGAGTCATAATAGAAGCATGAGCGACGACAGCAAAAAGCGGCTTGGGAGCAAAAGCCACCGACGCGCGATTCGTACAGCCGAGGGCTACCTCGAGTTGATGTCGACGTTCGAGTCCGGCCTTTCGATGGATGAAGAGCTCGCACAGCCGATTGCCGATCGCATGCTGAAGTTACTCAACAGCATCGATCCTTCTCCTGATCATCGCTGCTACGTTCTGCATCTCAAAGGCGAAGCGTGTCGCTTTGCAAACCGTTTCGAAGAAGCCATCGTTCACTTTCGCCGTTCTTTGGAGATCGAGCCCGACAACATCCATGGCTTACTGGCAATCGCGTGGTGCTTCAAACGATGCGATCAGCTCAATGACGCAATTGAGTCGATGCAGATTGCAATCGAGTTCGAACCGGATCAGGCAATTTGTCACTACAACCTCGCGTGCTATTTTGCGCTCGAGGGACGCACCTCGAACGCGATCGAGTATCTCGCACAGGCTTTTGAGCTTCGGCCTTCGTTTCGCCAACAGGTCGCCGGTGAAAGCGATTTCGATTTGATTCGGGACGACCCTGAGTTCATGGATTTTCTTTCGCCCGTGGGCTAGAGAAAAAGTGGCATGAGCTTCTAGTCAATTACCACTGGTTACATCCTAGTTGCGAATTTAGCTGGCCAGTCGAGCGCCGCTGGTTATGCATGCGAACGAAACAGAGAGCAATCGGCAAAGCTGATCGCATCTGTCGAGATCTTCGTCTCTGCCTCGCGCCGAGAAGATTGAAATAAGTTCAAACCAATCATCACCGGGCAGGATTTGGAGTCCCAACATGTCGTCTTCGACGTCAAACAGTGCGGTGTCGATCGGAGACACCGTCACTTTCAAACTCACTTCCTCGTCAAGAAAGTCGAGATTCCAGAATCGGCCTTTCCGTGTACGGGAAACTTCGCAATCTATTGTATCCAACAGCTTGGAAAGACGTGCTGAATCGAGAGCTGTAAAGGCGCTCTTCAAAAACAGATTTGCGATCGCAATGGTCGACATTCGAATTTTACTCGCTAGACCAGCATCGACGCCGCCGGAACTGGGAAGCTATCGCACATTTCTTTGACCCCCGCTTTGATTGATTCGTGAACGCCTTGATCGTCGACATTCTTGAGTGACTGCACGATCCAATCGCCGATCTGCTTCATCTGATCAACACCCATTCCACGCGTCGTCAACGCTGGCGTTCCGATTCGTACGCCGCTTGGATCCATCGGCGCTCGTTGATCGAAAGGAATCATGTTCTTGTTGACCGTGATTTCGCAACGGCCTAAAGCCTCTTCTGCATCCTTGCCGCCCAATCCGAGCGACGTAGCAACATCAACCAAGCACAGGTGATTGTCCGTTCCGCCACTGACGAGTGTCAAACCGCCAGCCATCAGAGCCTCCGCAAGGGCTTTCGAGTTGGAAACTATCTGCTGAGCATAGGTCTTGAATTCTGGCTGGAGGCACTCCCCGTAACAAATGGCTTTGCCCGCAACGATGTGCATCAGCGGTCCGCCCTGCATACCGGGGAACACGGCCGAGTTGATCTTTTTGATCCATGCTTTCTTACACAGGATCATTCCTGATCGAGGACCGCGAAGTGTCTTGTGGGTCGTCGAAGTCACGAAGTCGGCGTGCGGCACCGGGCTGTTGTGGGCTCCTCCAGCAACCAAGCCAGAATAATGCGCCATATCGACAAACAATAGTGCACCAACATCGTCCGCAATCTCACGAAACTTCTCGTGAGGAATCTCTCGCGGGTAAGCACTTGCTCCGGCGACGATCATTTTTGGCTTGTGTTCCTTCGCCAGCGCAGCGACCTGATCGAAGTCGATTCGATGGTCGTCTTTCTTCACACCATAGTTGATGAAGTTGTATAGTTTTCCCGAAAGATTCAAGTGCATACCGTGAGTCAAATGGCCTCCATGAGCGAGGTCCAAACCCAAAACCGTGTCACCAACATCCAGTGCTGCTAAATAGACCGCTTGGTTGGCTTGTGATCCTGAGTTCGGTTGAACGTTGGCAGCTTCTGCACCAAACAGTTCCTTCGCACGATTGCGCGCTACGTTTTCTAGCACATCAACATGCTCGCAACCGCCGTAGTATCTGCGTCCTGGATAACCTTCGGCATACTTGTTCGTGAGCACGCTGCCGGCGGCTTCCATAATCGCTACGCTGGTGTAGTTTTCGCTGGCGATCATCTCAAGGCCGTCCTGTTGGCGAACAGCTTCTTTGTTGATCAGATCGAAGATTTCAGGGTCTTGGTTTTGCAAGTTCATGTGCGTGCCGTGTAAGTTAAAAAGGGTGGCATAGGCCTCTGGCCTGTGTTCTGCGTGTCCACTGGCTGGGAGCCTAAGCCACCGATTATCCTCAATTAATCAATTTTTTCGATGGCTATTTTCAGTCCGCCGCGATTGTCGCCCATATTTGCTGGCGACTCATTGACCCGAAAACATAACAGCCCATCAATGTCCGCCGTGATCACCTTGCTAGGGCCAACAGTCATTGGATTTTGTTTGCAGATTTTTGGCAGCAAAGCAATGTCGGCGTCGGTCGGAACGATCATCGCTTGAAGCTCACCGATCGGACGGCCACGAAAGTAATCAATCGTGATTCCGTTTGCCTCGCAGCGCCACGGTTTGGCTTGGCCGTTCACTTCGCTGCTTCCTATTTCAAAACGACCCGTCGCTGTGATGCGAAACCTTTGGCCAGCTTTGACTTCCTTGTTCACATACTGCCACGATTGATCGGACTTCAATTGATATTGGCCATCTTCGGCATTCCGCAGTTCAACTATCGCACTACGCGACACCGAATAGCCATAGTCGAGCTCTCGGATGTACCACGCCCAATCGCGTTCGAGAACATCCAGTTCCTCCGCAAAGAGCCTCTCAACACTCCGGTTGAATCTTCCTCGAAAATGATGAACTTTTTTCTGCAGTTGAGGAAAACGATCCTTCGTAACTGGATGTTCGCTAAGAAATTCACATGCTGCCCAACACCAGGCATAGTTTTCGACGTCGCCAAACGCTCGATTCGGTGTCAGCAAAACATCTCGCAGTGACTTGTCTTTTTGGCCGTCACGGTTTTCGGCAACCCAATCTTTGATGAGTTTAGGGCGTCCCCAACCTTCCGTTTCGCTGGAGTCGTTTACTCGATGGTGAATTTTTAGCTTACCGTCGGCCCAGCGATGCAAACCCAGCAGCTCTGCCATGCCTTCAGCGTACCAGGGAGCCCCAACACCGTTTCCGAACCATTGCATGAACGCGTGAGTGCCCTCATGAAGAAGCAGATGACGTGTGTAATAAGCATCGGGCTGAACAAACAACCAGATCTCATGTCCGCGATTGAGACCAGCAGGAAACGCGGGAAGTTCAGGGGGAATGAGGCCAGCCTTCTCGAATCGAATTTTCTCGCGAATCAAGAACGCCTTCATTTTCCAGGGCTTTGCTTTGGCAACATCAACACTGAAGTATTCGCACCAGTGCGGCACCGCTGCGTCGAAAACGAAAGGCAACTCTTCGATCGTTTCGCTGGCCGGCACGTCGGTGTAG
>CAYGUE010000189.1:0-10864 GCA_964352885.1 uncultured Pirellulaceae bacterium | reverse complement strand
TGCGAGTTGGTCCCAAACAAACACTTACAGAAATAAATCCTCAAGGAGCTGAAAGACAAAGTTTGGCGATCGGTCGAAACTCGCAATCGACTACTGAACTGCAAGGAGCTAAAAATCGATCTCGAAATTCGATTCGCGAAAGTGCCCGCATCAATTGCCGATGAATTTCTTGATGCGAAAGAACTGACTCAATCAACAAAGCAACCAAAGGTGAAATATAGCGAACACCAGATTCCCTTGACTCGATTTAATCAGCTACTCAATGACATTTCTGAATCGCAAGACGCCAACATTTCATTATCGTCGTCGCAAACTTATTACGCAAACGTTGCAAACTTCAAAACACCGCCCGCTCAGATTCAGCGATCACTCGTTTCTGGCTTGGAAAACATTTCGATTCTTGACCCTTCAAGCGTTAAGCCGCGTAAGACAGAACACTACGATGAAGCATTTCTGTTTGGCACCTTCGACAAAGTCGACGATAATTCGATTGCGTTTCTTGGAAATCTCAACATCCAAAAGCTCCAGGTTTCTGATGGACGTAAGCTGCCTCTAAACTTTGGCCCAACTGAAATCAGGATTCAAAGCCCAACCTTGGCGAAATTCCAGCAGAAATGCTCTTGGAATCTGTCCGACGATCTGGTCCAAATCATTCGTGTCGTCATTGATGAAAATCACGAGGGACAATTGCTTGTGATTGTTGGAGCATCGAAAACAGCAGCACTCGTTGCCGAAGGAGAGAAACTTACGCTAGAGAAACTTTTGGCAATTAAAAAAGATTTGCCGGCCGAACCTACTCTTGCAGTTGCTTCAAATTCAACGGCACCAAACGTACCAATTCTTGCCGAAGACAGTTCAAGCAGAGCGTTAGATGCAGACGCCCTGACAGAACCATCCAAGCCGCTTTCGCTTCTTCTCCAATGCGGCGAAACGGACAAGAAACGATCTCTGAACACCAAAATTGGACTCGCCAACAATGCCACGATCACCGTTGAGGGTGAAGTCGTGTCGCAACAGATCTCCGTCGAGTCGGTGCAGGTCAGTGGCAGGAATTTTGTCTTCAAGAACGAAGAAGAGGGATCGTTCTCAGCTGCCGCAGCCAGTGGATCCATCTCTTTCAATCGCGTTGGACCGCTTGAAGATACGCTGCGGCTATCACTTCGATCAAATGCAAAGCTCCAGTTTGCGGGCGTTGAGTTTTCGGCAGATTCAATCGAGTGCTATCCAGATCGAATCGAAGCAAACGGAAACGTGAATGTGAGCATTCCTGAGATCTCGTCAAACGTTTCAGCAGGCCGCGTCATCATGGACCTGAAGTCACTGGCGTTTGACTTCGATGGCAATGTGGAAGTGAGGCGAAACGTCGGCGATGATTCGTTTCCGTTTTTGCTAAAAGGCAAACACGTTGGCTGGAGTTTGGTGACCGGAGAGATGCAAACGGATGTTCGGTATTGTTCGCCGAACAGATCGGCGGGCCAAACGAACGGGTTCTCCCAAGTGCAATCTAAATTTGGCGCTTCGCGATCAGCGACGCACCAACCGCAGCAGGGGCGAACCCCATTTCAAACGTATCGTGGAGCCCCGGCAGCGAACCAAACATTCGGCGGCGGAAATTGATCCTCGATCGATCGCCCTGAGGCACATTCCCGGCTTGCACGGCGAGACCACCGTGCAAGTATCATCAAACGATTGCGGCTGGAAGCCACAACCACGGACAACTATTCCGGCAAGTCGCGACCTGTGGTCCACGGAATACCGGCTTCATCAACTTCATCTTCGAAGGCTTCGATTTCTTCGTCGAGAAGCTTAAACAGGTCAGCCTTGATCTCGTTGAATTGCTCAACACCGATTTCGTACTGCTCCTTCGCGGCCTTGGTCACCCCGTAAGTCCCACGCATTCCACCGAACATTGCCCCGATGATTCGAGAACGAATTCCGGGCTCCGTCATGATCCACTTGTCCGATTTCAGATCGTCGCCACTCATCTTGAGTTTGTAGTCAGCCAGACGTTTTTTCAGATCGTTGGCCTTCTTGAGCAATTCCGCCGTCCCGTTGGGGTGATTGCGAATCGTCCGTACAAGATCTCCGATTTGCTCATCACGATCATTCAGCGTCGATGACGCTGCAGAAATCTTGTTCGACATCAAACCAGCTTCTTTGAGGAACGCGATGATTTCTCCGCGATCCTGTGCCTCCAGAGTTGGCTTCATGATCGATTCGACTTCGAATTCAACCGCGTCACCGAGAGATTCTTCTTTGCCATCTGCGACATGGAATGCCTCAACCGAGTAAGTTCCCGGCGCGACCATTGGCCCGCCGAAAGGTGTCAGCCCTTGATAGCGAAGACTCCACGTCGTCCGATGAATGCCCGTCGAACTTGAGAGATCCTGCTTGGCCACAACCGTGCCCGCGGCATCAGAGATGCGGGCGAAGTAGCGAGGAGCAATCTCTTCTGATTCTTCCCGCAGTTCATCGATCGTTGGCGTAGGAATATCCTTGCCAGCTTTCGCCAGTTCAGCCTCTTTCTTCTTCCGTTTCGACTTTTTGGATTTGAAATCGTTCTTGATGTGGTAGTTGAAAACCGCACCGAATTCAGGGTTTTTCGCAACATAAACAGAATCACCCTGGTAGCCTTTCGAGCCACCGATTGGATCGATTTGCGAGTACCAGAACGTGCGACGAATCGGGAACATGTGGAACTTTTCTTCAAACAGTTCCGGTGTCGCGTCGCGAAGCAGGCTGTAATCGTCCAGCACGTAGAAACTTCGACCAAACGAAGCTCCCACCAAATCGTTTTCGCGTTTTTGAATTTCAAGGTCGCGGAACGGGATCGTTGGCAGTCCGCCGCCAAGCTGGAACCATTTCTCACCTGCATCAAGTGTGCAATAAATGCCGAACTCAGTAGCAAGGAAGAACAGGTCTGCACGAACGTGATCCTGAACGATACGCCAGCAAATGTGTTTCGCCGGAAGATTGCTGGTCATCAATTCCCAAGTGCGACCACGGTCAGTACTTTTGACAACGTAGGGCTTGTAGTCGCCTGTCTTGTGATCATCAAGACACACGTAAACGGTGTCCGGATCGTGAAGGTCAGCTTTGATATCGTTGACGAAGAAATACTCAGGCACGTCGAACATGCGATCGACTTTTCGCCAGTTCTCTCCACCATCTTCTGAAATTTGAATCAGCCCGTCATCCGTTCCGACGTAAAGCAACCCTTCTACCAGCGGAGATTCCGCGATCGAAGTGATATTGCTGTGCTGTGACATCGCGTACAAATCGTAAGCCGCATCGATGCTCCAAACGCGACCCATCGTTGGCAACTCGTAGCGGTTACGGTTGCGAGACAGATCAGGAGAGATGGTCTTCCACGAATCGCCCTGATCATCGCTGCGGTGCAAATACTGCGAGGCAAAATACAGACGCTTGTGCGAATGCGGACTGATCAGAATCGGAGAATCCCAGTTGAAACGAAACGACTCCTGACCCTTGGCAGGTTTTGGCTGGATGCCAATAGACTCGCCTGTCTTACGATCATAGCGAGCCAGATTTCCTTGTTGTGATTCAGCGTAAATAATGTTCGGATCTTCCGGATCGATCGCCGTATCGTGGCCATCGCCACCGATCGTTTTTATCCAGTCCGAATTACGAATTCCGCCAACGTTGATCGTTCGCGATGGTCCGTACTGTGAGTTATTGTCTTGTGTGCCACCCGCGATGTTGTAGAACGGAAAATCGTTGTCGACGCTGACTTTGTAAAACTGAGTGAGTGGCAAGTTCGGGCAGAAAAGCCACGTTTTTGCGTAGTCATAGCTGCGATAGACGCCTCCGTCGCATCCAACGCAAACGAAATCCTTGTCCGTTGGGTGGAAGGCTACCGCATGGTTGTCGACGTGTTTGTAACGACCTTCGATGTTGTCCCAAGTCTTGCCGTTGTCCATCGAGCGAACGAGGCTGTTGTTGGCCTGATAAAGAACACCGAATCGATGCGGATCGGCCCAAAGTTCCTGATAGTAGTGGGGGCCGGTTCCCCCAGAAACGAAGTCACTGGTTTTACTCCAGCTTGCTCCGGCGTTGCTGCTGACCCAAAAGCCACCTTCGCGATTTGGCAATTCAATGGTGGCGTAAACGTAGTTGGAATCCTGGGGTGAAACCTGAAGAGAAATTTTGCCTTTGTCACCGCCGGGCAAACCGTTGCCAAGCTGCTTCCAAGTTTTTCCACCATCGGTTGATTTGTGAATGCCAGTTTCTGGACCGCAATTGATGATCGCCCAAACATTGCGATGCCGCTGGTGGGTTGCCGCGTACATGACGTCTGGATTTTCCGGATCCATCACGACATCAGTGACGCCAGTGTATTCGCCTTTCGAAAGCACCAGATCCCAATTCTCGCCTCCGTTGGTAGAACGATACAAACCTCGTTCGCCGCCGGGTGACCAGAGCGGTCCTTGCGACGCAGCAAACACTACATTTGAATCCCGTGGATCAACGAGAACCTTACTAATGTGTTCTGATTTTTCGAGGCCTCGTGACTTCCACGTGTTGCCCGCATCATGACTAACGTAGACGCCATCGCCGAATCCGATGTGACGGCCACCATTGTTTTCACCAGTACCCACCCAAACGGTTGAGCTCACAGATGGGTCAATGGTGACGCAACCAATCGAATACGATTTTTGTTTGTCAAAGATTGGCTTGAAGGTCGTCCCCGCGTTGGACGTTTTCCAAACACCCCCCGAAGCGACTGCCACATACCAAGTGTTGGGACTCTTTTGATCGATTGCGATGTCACCGATGCGTCCCGACATGAACGCAGGACCGACACTGCGGAAATTCATCGCGCCGGCGAGCATTCCGGTGTCGAGCGGCTTCTTTTTGGCTGAATTCGCCTTTTCGTCACCGGACTTGGCTCCGCTTTCTGCGGATTCGCCTTTTTCGTCAGCTTCCTCATCCGCCTCCTTCTCACCTACCTTCTGTTCCGATTCCTTGGTTTCGTCCTGCTTTTTGGCAGTGGCTTCGGCTTTGGCAGTGGCTACGGCTACGGCTTTGGCTTTCTTGTCGGGTTTCTTGTCGGGTTTCTTTTCTTCCTGAGCAACGAGCGGGGTCGCAAAGCAGAGTAGCAAAATCAGAATCAGGCGAATCATGGATACAGCTCAATTGGGGCCTAAGTGACGGACTTGATATTTCTATAGCCTGAGTTTGCGTCAAGGGTACTGCTGCGTCAAATGGAAATAGCAGATTGGTCGGCTGAAACACCGGATTGGATCGGCGTCGCGAGGAGACTCTGGACGGTGCAGCCACTAGACAAGGACCCGTGACGGATCGAAAGGAGTTAGATCAACCAATGTCGGTTTTTCTTCGATCAGATCTGACATCGCAACGGCGGAACCGGTCGACAATTGCAAGCCGACTTTAAAATGCCCCGTCGAAACGAAAGCGTTTTCAACCCCCGGAAGCCGGCCCATGTACGGAAACCCGTCATGTGTCCCGGGCCTGAGTCCAGCCCACGTTTTGAGAATTTTTTCATGTCGCAACGCAGGAACAATTCGTAGCGCATCATCTGCGAGTTTCTCGATCGCCGCAGTAGTTGTCGATTCATCGAAGCCAACCTCTTCAATCGTTGCGCCAACGAGAACGTGGCCGTCATCCCGAGGAACGATATAGCGAGTGCCTTCATTGATCACGGGAAGATCGAGAGTCTCGTCAAGGCGATACAAGATCATCTGGCCCCGGACGGGAACCATTTGAAGGCAGTCCACCAGCGAAGCGATAACTTGCTGCGTCCAAGCCCCGCAGGCGAAAAGGCACGCGTCAAAGTCAATTCGCTTTCCGCCTGCGGTGAACGCATTCAATTGCTGCGATGACATTTCGAAATCCGTGACTTCCGAATTCGACATCATTCGAACGGACGCATTTTCACATGCCGCCACCAATGCCTTGACGTGCCATGGGTTACAAATTTGAGCTTCGTCTGGCATCCACGCCGCGAGGAACTTTTCTGACTTGGCCAAGTGTCTCAGCGAAGGAAATCGCGTCACAAATTCGTTGTTTGACAATCGTTGAACGTCGATGTTTCTTTCTGCCCAAAAGCCCAACGAACCAGCCAGCGTTGCGATCTCACCCGGCGACGTCGCGACGTAGAGTCCACCGCACTTGCGATAGCCGGTATCGATTCCAGTCCGTCGTTGCAAACGTTTCGCCCAAGATCCGTGCAAGTCATTGCTGGCGGCTTCGAGATGCTCCAACGGATGAATCGCCGTTTCAGCATTTCCGGGAAGCAGGACTCCGGCACCTGCCCATGAAGCCTTGCGACCAAATGAGCCGCTATCGATCAGCGTGACTTGATGACCGCGGCACGCCAACTCCCACGCCGTCGAAAGCCCAATCACGCCGCCACCGATGATGGAAACTTTCATGATTCGATCCTTTGCATCAGAGAAACGACTTTGTTTCGAAAGTATCCCACAAGTAAGTCATCCGATTTTTCAAGTTCTTGAATCTCGTGGACGAGGTCTTCTTCATTGTCGATGTCGGTCAGCGATGGCAATAGCGCGGCGGACAATCCCGCTTCTTCGCACTTCGCCAGCGACTGTTCAAGAACGTGCTCGGTGCTCCAGTCGACGCCCTGAAAAATGCCTTCAGCCATCGTGCTGAGCCCAACCAGATAGTACCCCCCATCAGTGCTGGGACCGAACACGACGTCGTGACCCTCGAGTAGCTCAAACGCCTCGTCCACAAGCTCTCGAGTTAGCCGCGGTGCATCGGATCCGATGACAGCAATTCGAGCACTATCTCCCAAAGCGTCAAATTGCTGCTGAAAAAATCGGCTCATCCGTGTTCCAAGATCGCTTTCGACCTGCGGCACAAAATCCCAGAGCCCTCTCAGGTAGAGGCTGTGTACCAGTTCTTCGAAACGGGTTTCCGATCCTTCCGTCGCGGGGCTGTAGACGACGATCCGACGATCGGTCGAGTGGGCGAACCGCTGCAAATGCAAAACCAGCAACTCGAGGTAAATCTGGGCCGCCTTGTCGATACCAAGTGTCTTTGCGAGACGTGTTTTTACGCAGCCCGGATCCCAAACTTTGGCAAACAGGCCCAGCACGCGACCCAAGTGTTCAGGTTTCGCGCTTTTGGCGAGTGAATCGGTTATGCGGTCAGCCACGGAGGGTTCTCAATGAGTTCATGCACCATTGGTGAAAACTGGCGCGATCTGATTAGAATGGGCGTACGATCATTCGATGCCAGATACAATTCTGGCAACTATTCTTTCCTGACGTCGACGAGTCATTATGGCGGAACAGAGCGCCAAAAACTTACTCAAACTTCTCGAGAAAAGCGGAATCGCTGAAGAGAAGTTGCTCAAGGATTCTCTGGGAACGCTCTCTGAAAAAGTTGCGGGCCGTGCTGTCGGTACGAAAGAATTGACCGCTCATCTGATCGAATCGGGAATCATCACGTCTTGGCACGCCGAAAAACTTCTGGCTGGCAAGTACAAAGGCTTCTTTCTGGACAAGTACAAACTGCTCGGTCATCTGGGCACCGGTGGTATGAGCAGTGTCTATTTGGCTGAGTCCAAGAATACGCATCAGAAAAGGGCGATCAAGGTTCTACCCAAGAATAAAGTCTCAGACAAAAGTTATCTCGATCGTTTCTACCGCGAAGGTAAAGCCGCAGCAAGCTTGAACCACCCGAACATCGTTCGCATCTACGACATCAACAATTCTGGCGACACGCATTACATGGTGATGGAATACGTTCAGGGTTCGGACTTACATGACACCGTTCGTAACGATGGTCCATTGCCGATTGACGAAGCCGTCGAAGTGATCATCCAATCTGCCGAGGGCCTGTTGCATGCTCATAACAAGAAAATGGTTCATCGGGACGTGAAGCCGGCGAACCTGTTGCGGACGGATAGCGGCTCCGTCAAGATCCTCGATCTTGGCTTGGCACTTTTCAACACCGAAGGCGAAGAATCGCTCACCGTTCTTTACAACGAGAAAGTGATGGGAACGGCAGATTACCTTTCTCCTGAACAGGCGGTGAATTCGCACGAAGTCGATCACCGTGCGGACATCTACAGCCTTGGATGCACATTATACTATTTGTTGACCGGCCGACCTCCGTACAACAACGGAACTTTGGCTCAGCGAATTGCCCTGCACCAGACGCAGGAACCGGACAGCATTCTCGAGAGTCGCCCCGACTGCCCTCAAGGTTTGGTCGATATCTGCACCAAGATGATGCGAAAGAATCGTGACGATCGTTTTGCGAATTGCAGCGAGATCATGATGGTGATGAAACAGTTCCGGGACTCGCCAGAGACATTCGATCTCGATTTGCCACCCCCAACACCGGTCAAATCGGCAAAGATGCAGGCTGCATCCGGTCCATCGAATGCAAAGTCTGACAACGAGTTTGCGATCGAAACGACGCAGAACACGAAATCAGGAGAACATCGCGTTGTGGCTCCACAACCAACGAAGGCTCCTTCGATCCGTCGCAAGCGGAAAAAGTCTGCGCCCAAATGGCTGGTACCCGCATTGATCATCGGAATGATCTCGGCGCTGGCCGTCGTGCTATTTCTAATGTCCCGTCTGGTTGGCTAAATCGCTACCAAGGAATCACGTAACCCAGCTCACTCATCGCAAGGCCACAAACTTCTTCGAATTCGCTTCGTTGCTTTACAGTCCAACTCTGCCAAGCCTGCTTTCGAGACTCGGCACCCTCGATCGTTTGCGGTGACTGATCTCCATCGCTGGCGTTCCTGCTGACGAAGTTCTCTCGAACAAAGCTCTCACACGCGTCAGATCGATCAAGTCCATAACGGTGCTGCACACGGCCAAAGACATCTCGACACGAATCGGGATCCAACAATTGTTCGTGGCGAACAAGAAAGAACTTTTCCCGTGATTCAGGCCGCTGCTCGAACCAGCGAACGATGTCGATCGAATGAGCCCATGCAATGCAATGCGTTCGAAAGTCTCCTGCATTGCTGATGTGTGTGTGCTTTAATCGCGACGCAACCACTTCGACGCCATTGCGAACAATATTGAGCAGCTGAAAATTCGGCAGGAACCGTGGTAGCGACTCAAACATGTCGTCGCGCAAAGATGTAAAAGTAGACAAGGCTCGTACGTCGCTGGCCCCTCGGAAAAGGTCTTCAGGAAACAACATTCGAAAGGCCGTCTCGCGAAAGGCCTGCAAGAAATCTTCCGAATCAACCGACAACTGCCGAACTCGAGACGGATCGTCTAGTGTCTTTACGACAACCGCCATGAGATCTCGTAGCCACACGTTTTCACGGTTGTTTGACAGCACCTGTGGGTGGGCGCCGATCGCGCGAGTAAGAATGGTCGTGCCAGACCTCGCTTGGCCTGACACAAGAATTAAAGGCAAATCATTCATACGATCGAGCATTGTGTAGTAAAATCGATTATTGAGCGGGCTATTAATTTTGCGACGACTATCTTTTCCGGATTCCTGAAATGAAACAAGCCAACAACTTTTCAATCTGGCATCGAAGTTTCCAGATCACACTGATTCTCACAGCCATTGTTGCTCTCCTGGCCGGCGAAACATCGGCTCAGGAACTGACGGCCAAAGAAAAGAAAAATGTTGAGCAAGTCAAAAACCTGATCACCAAAGCCGGCGTCGAGTTCAATGAAGAGAAGTACAAGGCCAGCTCCAAGCTGATCGCCAACGTTCAGAAGAAGCTGGCTCGATTAGCGAAAGACGCAGACGGCAAGTACCGGAAATTACTCGAAGCCCAACATGAGCGGATGTCGAAAGCTCACGAGATGCTGGTCGAAAAGAATCAGAATCTGAAAGACGTTGAGCCACTGCCCAACAGCAAGAAGATGAAAGACGCTGCCAAGAAAGAAGCTGAAGAGGCATCAGGGGCCGTGAGCTTCGTCAGCACGGTCGCGCCGATCCTGAGCACAAAGTGCGGTCGTTGTCATGTGGCCCGCAGCCGAGGCCAGTTTAGCGCAAAAGACTACAACGCTTTGATGGACAGCACGACAGTCACCGAAGGTGAACCGGATGTCAGTCATCTGATTGAAGTCATCGAGGACGGCAGTATGCCCAAGGGCGGCCTTACCGTTTCGGAAACGGAGCTCGCGTCTCTAAAGAGGTGGATCTCTGAAGGCGCAAAATTCGACGGCGACGACCCAACGAAATCAATTGCCGAGCTTGGCGGGGGAGCAGGGCAGGGCGATGCTGCGGCCGGAGGCAACGGGCGAGCAGCAAAGGTGGTGACCCAGAAACCGACTGGCAATGAAACCGTTTCATTCGGAACGCACGTCGCACCGGTGCTTCTGGAAAACTGCGGTCGTTGCCACATGGCTCGCAACCCGCGGGGCAACTTCAACATGTCGCAGTTTCGGACCTTCATTCGCGGGGGCGATAGCGGAGCGCCAGTTCAGCCTGGGAATAGCACCAACAGCACACTCATCAAGAAACTACGTGGCATTGGTGGCGACATCATGCCACCATCGGGAAAACTGGATGATGCCGTCATAAACAACATTGCAAAATGGATCGATGAAGGTGCCCGATTCGACACTGCAGATTCTAATCTGACCATGCAGGCCGTCGCGGCCAAAAGCCAATCTTCCGCAATGGATCACGACGAACTTGTTTCATACCGGAAAAAAGAAGCCGACCGCATTTGGAAGCTCGTCATGTCTGACATTGAGCCTCTGCGAAAGACCAGCGACAAATTTATTCTGCTGGGAACGCCAACAGAGGAAGGCCTAGACAAAATTGCCGGAGAGGCCGATTCATTGGCGGACGCAATCACGAAAAATCTTGGCACAAGTTCGCGTGAGCATTTCATTCGCGGCAACGGAACCATTTTCTT
>CAYGUE010000188.1:0-11266 GCA_964352885.1 uncultured Pirellulaceae bacterium | reverse complement strand
TGTGCCCCGGGCTATCTTGTGATGGACCTTCGGCCCGGACGCGCGAGGGGCAACCAATTTTCCCGGGGCGGCGCTCTTTCCTCAAAACACTCGGCAGTGCCATTCGTGTCTGGTACCGAACCGGCACGGACAAATTCGTTCTCCGAAGGCCGATGCTTCGCACCGCACAGTTCGGTCACTTCAGCAGCCATCACTTCACAGATCATCTGCCGAACGCTTCCGCGAAGAAAGTCACGAAAGACTTCGCTGGCGTCTGAAGATGAAACTTGCCCGAGAACTCTCAAAAGATTATCGTTGGTCATTGCGGTCTCCCCGTGGGTGCAACCGACGTCAAACTTGAATATTTCGAAGGGCGACATCGTCGCCTTCGGGAGATCGCTTTTCAAGTTCTAACAATTTGAGGGACGCTTCCAGTCTGTTGAGCACAAACGCGATCGAGAACTCATTCCGAAACACACGCAACAAGCTGGGACGTGTGACGCGTTTTCGAGCCGAGACTGATCAAGCGACGCGTTGGCTTTCGTTTGCGTTGCTTGAGGCGGAGAAGGGCTTCCGTAGGATATCCGGTTGCGAGGATTTGCCGAAGTTGATCGCTGCGTTGGAACGCGAAAAGGATTCGCTGGCGAAAAAATCCCCTACGGGGCTCCCTGCGGGAGCAAGCAAGGAAGTGGAGCAGAATGAGTAAATAGCAGCGGCTTAACGCGAGCTATCCTTCGGGCTCGCTTGCCGCTTGGCTAACATTCAGATAACTTTTTTACGCGAGACCAATTCAGACTTTTAACAACAAACCGGACATCCCCTGGATTATTGCTGTCAGTCTACGTGGGAAATTTAAAAAACATCGAAGCAGACTTCTTGGCTGTGAACTCAAACTTTGCGACTCGCAATTTCGTCCGTCGAGCTCACAAGCTAGATAAACAAGTCTTCGTTTGGACTGTCAACGACGCAGCTACGATGTCGCAAGTAATCAATCGAAAAGTCGACGGCATTCTGACCGATCGCCCCGAGTTGGCGAAGCAAGTCCTGAGGGAAAGAACTGAGATGAGCACCTTGGAAAGGTTGTTGGCTGAAATCGGGGGCTTGTTGAATCAACCCGCCGCAGAAACCGAGCAGTGAATCAACTCAAGAAAACAACACGCCTGCAGCTCGTTCGATAAACCAAAATGCTGCAATTGAACCAATTGCAATGGTTACAAAATAACGCAATGGCTTTAACAAAAACTGAGAACCGTCGGCTGAGTTGTTCGTTTGCAACGATTCGATCGCCCAGCTCGCAAACTTGACAATCCCAATCACCACACCAACAAACATTAGCTGGCCAAGCTCAACACCCAAATTGAAAGCGACTAGCGCCATTGGGATCTCCTCTTGAGGCAATCCGACTTCAGCAAGCGCCCCAGCAAACCCAAAACCATGCAACAAACCAAACCCAAAAGCAATCAGCCAAGGTTGTCGTTTAGCAAAACTTTCTTCTCCACGATCTTTTCGAATTATCTCTTGGGCGACCAGCACAATACTAAGCGCAATTAACGCCTCAACAGGCGGTCCCGGAAGGCTCGCAAGATTAAGGGTTGCCATCACTAAGGTAATACTGTGCGCGATTGTAAATGCGGTTACAGTTTTCACCAGTTTCCAAAGGTCATCTACGACAAGCAATAGAGCCAAAACAAAGAGAAGGTGGTCAATGCCAAACAAAATATGCTCGACTCCGATAACCAGATAGGTTATGAAAACCGACCAGACGGTTGGAGATTCCGGAAAAGTGAACTCGTCAACCGCGGCGGTCAACCGCTCTGCACTTGTGTTTCCATCCAGGAATTTGATTCGGATCAAAACATCGGTCATCGTAGACCGAAGCCCCTCAATCCTGATCTTTTGACCCTCAAGCCCACGTTGTGATTTGGTCGTCCATTGCTGAATGATGCAATCGGATTCCTGCGTCTGTATGATCGGAGTTGATGGTTTGAATTCGTTTGGGAATACCGGTTCAACAGGCAATCGTATTCCGGATTTCTGGGGAACCTTCCAATACACCTGATAGGTGCCGAGCTCAACTTCTTCTATTTCCAAATATGCAGGCCGAACCTCATGTGCTGAAAGAACTTGCAAATGGCAGCAGCCCCCAACTACAAACAGCAGAAACATATTCAGGAGGCGCAACTTCACTCTGCAGGTCCTCCACCAAGCACTTTCAATTCCCCCAACCGCTCCCTTGCATCGGAAGTAATCTCGACACCATATTTGTGAATCAAATCGTTCATCAGTTTTGAATTTGCTGATCGCGCCTGTTCCTGCATCCAGTCTAGTTCAACCCGCCCCCTTACTGCCTCAAATGCTGGCAAACGCTCCTGCGTCTTCGTTGACACAAAAACTGCATGAGAACCTAATTGAGAATTGACAGGGCCCTTCCAGACGCCCACATCCTGATCGAAAATCTGTTTGGTAAATTCTTCACCAAACAACGGCATTAAATCGCCGGCGGTCATGTGCGACCAGGAATTCCGAACCCTTGATTTATCGCCAGGCAATTCATCTATGCTTTCGGGTCTGGACTTTCCAAGTTGCTCGACAAAAGCAGAAACATCCGATTCAATTCGGTCCTTACGTTTTTCCGGGCTGAAATACAACTGGTGAAAACTAATCGTTGGCGACACCGCATAATCGCTCTTCCTCTCCTCGAACCAGCGATTCAGCACATCATCGGACGCATTGCTGACGCCTCCACTCTTGTTCAAGAATGCCATCTTTTGAGCCATTCTGCGCCGAACAACCGTATCATTGAGGTTCAAGCCAAGAGCCAAAGCTTCCCGATACAACAATTCTTCTCGAATGAAGTCGTTGACCAACAACTCCAGTTCTTTGTCAGTTGGCTTCCTGTTGGAAAGCTGTTTCCATGTCAACTCCATATGATCAAGTTGACTTACCGCGATGGTTACGGGTGACTCATGAACGCCGTCATCCATTTCTGTGTCCGTATCTCGGACGAAATAGATCGCAAACAGAATCGCACCGACCACAAAAAAGAGGGCAATGGGTTCACGTAGCAAACTGTTGACAGATGACATATTCCCCATCAGCGTTGTTTCTTTTTATGCAGACTGAATACAGATGAATGACAGATTGCTCCGGAAGAACCAATTAAGATTTAGCTAGGGGCATCTATACACCAACCATAAAAACACTCTTGAGATTTAGCAATGACCTCGAGTCCATACAAAGACATTTCAAAAGAAAGCAAACATACTAAATGAACCAATAAACTGACTCCGCTCGTTCCCGTCACCAAACGGCCCTGGCGCTACGACCCCGCTTTCCGGTTCGAACCACTCCCATCGCAACTCCGGCCTTAACCAGACTTTCTCGCTCAATTTATAAGTACCACCACAATCAAGCAAATGATAAGTGCCTGCTCCTGGCGTTGGAGCGACAGTTGCACCATCCGAGTCTATGAAGAATTCATATCGAACACCAAAAACAAATTTTTCGTTGAATTCATAAACCAATTGCTGTTCCAGCGTATACCACTCCTGATTTTGTCCAGCTCCAGCGCCATTCTCAATCCAACCAAAATTATGGTGCGCCAAGTACAACCATTTCTCGCAAAAACGTTGTTGAAAAACCAGGGCATGTACATATTGATCATCTAGCCCGGCGTCATCCTCTCGTCCGACGTCAGCGACAAATCTTAATTCAGTAAGACCATCTCTGCTCATCCAGTCAAAACCAAAATAGCTGCTCAACTTGTCATTATTGTCATCCCAATTTGCATCGCCTTGATGGACTGCACTGGTAAATGTTAATTGATCGTTCATTTGATAGTTTCCCTGGACTCCGGTTACCGTTGAAAACTCACCGAAAATTGCAGAATAACTACGTGTGTTGCCAATACTGTTCAGATTGGGAAGGTAGCGTGAAAACCCCATCGGGTGAAAAAACTTCCCCAACGAAAAATGCCACTTATCCCACTTGGCCTCAACGTACAATTCGGGCAACGCCAAACCGTGCAATCCGCCTACCAGGCCAGCACCAAAATCGCTGTTCCATTTGTTCGTGCCATCGCCTTCCAATTCCAATCCGCGCGACTGAAGTGAAAAATAATCGGTGCCGTATACGACATGAGAATTCCATCCAAATCCCACACCGCTAGTTTTGCTTTCTGCGGGCTTGGCCAAGGACACGCCCAACCAATTGAACATGTATTCGTCTGCGCGATAAAGAAACAGCCCCCCGGGGGCTCCTCCAGCTCCGCTTGGCGGGTTGGTTGGATTGCGGCTATTCGTATTGACGGAGTGCCATAGCATTCCATTTGCTTCAATACCGAGTTGATCCTTCAAGTAGCTTTTTAGGCCGGGTTGACTGGTCTCCAGCTCAACCGATGGATGCGGCGAAATCTGACAATCTTGGCAAGCGTTGTCCCCGATCGTAAAAGAACCGAAGCCTGCTCCAAATGGCTCGTTACCTATCACCTGTTGCTGGGCAATAGCCAAACTACTCAAAAACAGAATAGAAATTACTGCACAAACAACTGATTGAAAAAAACACTTGAACATCGGCACTTACATTTCAAACCTTACAATTGTTATTACTGTACATCTTCTTTGTCGGCCAGACAAAACAAGCAATGCAACAAATAACGCACCTTGGTAGGTGAGGCGAAAAGAAAACGCGTATATTAATGTAAAGATATGCCGAATTTACCGATTATTCTGGTATGCGACCGGACTCCCTAATCGTTGCGTAATCGTGGATCAAAATTCTTCCTTTCCGTTTTCCCAAGCCAACCAAGCCTCCGCTCGTTCGAAGGCTTTGGAGTCCTTTTGTTTCAATTTTTCAATGTAAGCTGCTGATTTATCGTTTGGGAAAGAAAGGAAATAGGCAGCAATGGATACTCGCATAAACTGGTGTTTTTCGTCGTCCGAAGTAAAAAATTGAAGCAACTTGTCTGCCACGGACCAATCTTTCCAGCGTGCCAAGTCAGTTATGATTACATCAGCAATCTCAGGCCGATCGAGCAATAATCGCGCAGAACGAAGTAGGCGATCTTTGGGAATGACATCGACATCGGTTCCATGAAATCGCAATGCACCGACACAAGCAAACAAATCAGTTTGCATCGTTGCCTTATTTTTTATTAACGCCTCGTCTATCACATCAAGACCCTTTTTTCCTTTCAACAGGAGATAGCAGGCAACTAGAGAATCAAGCCCGCGTCTATGTTGTGGATCGTTTGACTTTAGCAACGATTCAAGTACTTCGGCATCGGAAGCATCAGCACAGACTCCAAGCATTGTGTAATAGAGACGAATGCGTTCAGTTGGCGTTTTAGTGTCTGTTATCCATCGCATTATTTGCTTGCGATCAATTGACTCGCGAATAGAAAGCAGGTCTTGGTAAGTTGCTTGACTAAATTCATTGAAAGCATCATCGGCGATTAATTGATTTTCATCATTCAACCGACTCATAAAGAACGTGAGACGTTGAATGCCTTTGTTGGGCAAACCACGCATTTTTTTCACGAACGCTGCGGAACGCCTATCAAGCAATTTGGGCGCAGCCCATCTAATCTTCTCGGAAGTTGTTTGATCTTGACCAAACAAAAGGACTTTCGTGCCAACTTTTTCTCGTGTTAGCATTTGCATTTCAAACGATTGGCCAACCTTTAACCTGGGCCCCTCGTTCATTATTTCCAGGATCTCCAAATCCCCCCATAAAACAAGCGCCCCTGTTTCGGTTTCCTTGGTCCTTTGTGCAACAAGTTTCGCAACTAACGCGTATTTGGATGTTTGAAATTGTTCGGAAAGTGTTGGGCCAATTGCACTGCAAAAAGGACATACGACTTTCGCCTGGGATGGGCAGATAAACACCAATAACAGTATCGATGCGAACAGATAGGATTTAGAATTAGAATTGAGCATTCGAAGCTTTATTTGCCAACGGAATTTCACAAAAACCGTTAAAATTACATTCAACCCGGATTATTCACGAAAGAAAAATTGAAACAGAAACCCATTGCGTATTGCACCGTGTTTAGAAGGGTGTATTGAAATTCCTTTTGACACGGAGACATCGCGCAATGGGTGAAAGTCAGAATAACCTTTTTGAGCCAGAATTCAATCGCTCGATCAAGGTTCAATCGACCGACCATCGATTGACCTCAACCGCAGGAGTCCTCCTGCTACGCGAAGCCGAATCCAAATTAGGAATCATCGATGCTGCTGCTGGATCGATGCGTGACCCAAGGAAGCAGGAACGCATTCGCTATACGCTCGCGGAGTTGATTCGAGAGCGTGTCTTTTCGATGGCCATCGGTTGTCACGCCCAAGACGACCTCGATCGACTGGCTCATGATCCGACCTTTCGCTGTGCCGTCTGGGATCGCAAGGGAGATCAGGTTCTCCATGAGCGACTCGCCAGTCAGCCAACGCAATCCCGCCTGCTCGACACCCTCAGTGGTGACTCCCAGAACACCGAAGCCTTACGGGATTCCCTGTCGCTTTCGGTGCAAAGGAATGTTTTAGCCACGGGAGGACACCGCGTCAGCCACGCGACAGTCGACATTGACAGCTTCCCGATTGAAATTCACGGCCGCCAACATGGCGGGGCTTACAATGGATACTATCAGAAGACCGTTTACCATCCTCTCGCCGCCAGCTTCAGTGTTGCCGGTGAGTACGACAGTCCGTTTTAGGGTTTGCGTCCAGGCAATGGTTTCCTGGACGTGATCTTGCGTCAGGGACAAGTTCACACTGCCGATGGAGTGCAACGATTCATAGACAACGTCGACCAGAGAGCACACAATATTGCCCAGCATGTGGAGTATCGACTCGACGCCGGCTACACCAGCGGCAAGATCATGGACGGGCTTTCGGTGAGGTCCCGCCGCTTTGTCGGTCGGCTCAAAAGCAACGCAAAACTCGACAAACTGGCCGCTGAGCACTTAAAGCGTCCCTCGGGGCGACCACCGACTCAGGGCTACGAAAAAGTGGTTGAGTTGGGAGGCCATCGGGCTGATTCGTGGGCCTTTGCTCAGCGTTTGATTCTGGTGGTGGTCGACAAACCGGACATCGAAACTGGGCAGTTGAATTTGCTGCCTCGCTACTTTTTCCTGGTGACCAACTGGTCCAAGGAAGCCCGAACCGGCCAGCAGCTTTTGGCTCACTATCGCCGCCGTGGAACTTTCGAAGATCGGCTTGGCGAGTTCAACAATGCGATCGGAGTGCATCTGTCTTCACCAGGCTTTAAGGAAAACGAAGTGACGATGTTGATGGCGATGCTGGCTTTCAATCTGACTTCGATCTGCCGCAACGAATTGGAAGACGAGTTTGGAAGTGGTTGGGATCTTCAACGCTTCCAGGCGTTTGTGTTGATGGTCGCGGGCCAGTGGATTCGTCATTCGCGTCGGCTTGTGCTGCGGATTGCCGAGTCCGCGGAGCCTCTTTGGTCAGCCTTGGCGAATCGCATCGCAGCCTGGTCGCTGCCCGACTCGGCAAGTTCCGGCACGCCTCCAGTTCGCACTGGCTTAAGGCCACCGCCGCCTCATTCGCATCTCAGCGAGGTGCTTCGCTGTTGACGACCGAAAGCTGGTCGTTGTTCTTGATTCTAAAAACTTTGATTTGAGATCTGGGGAGGGGGCCGCTACGCAATGAGCGAAAATATTTTCTCAATCTTCCTCAACTCAAACAACAATAGCCAGGACTGAACACTAAAATGATCCTCGTGAATAATCCGGGTTCAATTTTTAGCTGGTTGCTATCAATTGCACATTCTAGTGTATATCATGGGCTTGATCGAAGCTCTTTTTTGATCAACACCAATAATAGTTTTGAGATCTAATTGGATTTGAAACATGAAGCAATTTTCATTAGCAATCGTTTTTTTATCTATTGCGATCATTGTCGTGGCCATTTCCTCTAACAGGCGGTTGGGGCATGTCTCGGCAAAGGCTACCCAAGACCAAGACAACCAAGACCAAGACAACCAAGACCAAGAAAAGCTGGGGCCCATAGGACCCGATGGAGCGATGGACGCCCCAGTTCAGGAAGGCGACATCACCTCAATTCCGCTCAATCCTAAAGACCCAAGTTTTAATGCCTGGAAGCAATTTCGAGATTTCTCAAAAGACAGGCGAGAACCTGGATTGATAAATGTTCAACGATTTGAAGGTCAATCAGCTTGGGTTGGCATTCCCACTTTTTTCCATTTGCCGGTTGGATTGACGCCTGAAGATCTAAAGGCTGACAAAGTTGAAGTCGCGATCATGGGTGCCGAACTCGTTGGCGACCAGCGAGCCCGAACATGGGGTCCAGCTGAAATGCGAAATCCACGTTCAGCAGGTGTCTATCACAATTGGGGCGACTGGACAATCGAAGATGTTCATTCAGGTGTCAATTACTTGCAAGAATTGATAGTTTGTGACTACGGTGACGCACCGCAGGAACCATTTTCTATCGATCGATCCGCAGTTGAAATTCGGAAAATGGTCCGAGACATTGCCTCTGTTGAAATTGGAGACGGCAAACGAACCATTCCCATAATTATCGGTGGTGGACACGCATTGATGTATCCAGACGTTGCTGGTTTGGTTGATGTGTACGGCAAAGGAAATGTCGGCGTAGTCCATTTCGATGCCCACGCGGATTATGCTGGAGTTTCTTTCGGCCATTTGTTGTCGCACGCTATTCCCGTTCGCAAACTGATCCAGGAAGGACTCGTTCCAGCGAAGAACTTTATACAAATCGGTTTGCGTGGACCAAACTGCATCGACACTGATGGCATCCGCTGGGCCCAATCCCAAGGCATGCGTTATCACACCATGGCAGAAGTCGAAAAACGGGGTTGGGACCCCGTGCTTGAGGACGCGATCAAAGAAGCGAAGGACGGCCCTGAATATTTGTTTATCTCGTTTGACATAGATGTTCTCGATCCAGTTTATGCTCCTGGAACCAGTACCCCTGAACCAGGTGGGATGCACATCCACGATGCGTTGAAAATTGTAAGGCGATTGTGTGCTGAAACAAATGTAATCGGCGTCGAAATGATCGAACTTCGCCCCGATTCGGATCCGGGTGTAATCACGATGCTAAATTGTTCGGCAATACTTAGACAGTGTCTGAACGGATTGGCAATGCGGAAGAAGGGCCTAACCGAAGAACACTACTTGTCGCCATTGACAGTTGATGACGGCAACTAGAAAACTTGAGAAGACACTTTTCCCAAAACCATTTTGGAGAGAACTCCAGGATCTGTTTTGCCACCTAGAGGGCGACACAGCGCCTGCCGGTGGTGTCAACCACCGGAAACTCAATCCGACAAAACAAGCCCGGAGGGCGACACAGAAACTTGAGACAACTTGGGAAGACACTTTTCTCATAACCATCTTGGACAACTCAGCGATCTATTTTTGCCAAGAACTGCTTAGGCTCTGTTTATTAAATTGCCTTCATTGTAATCCTGAAGCAAGCGAGTGTGACAGCGGCGAGATAGCTTTCGATAGTTTTGTCGTATCGGGTTGCAATCCTTCGAAATTCTTTGAGTCTTCCGATGACTCTTTCGACGATGTTTCTTTTTTTGTAGATGCGTTTTGAGAACCTTGGCTTTTTCTTTTCGTTGCTTCTTGTCGGGATAGTACAGCGGATACCGTATTCTCTGATCCACTGTCGAATCGCGTTAGAACTATAGGCTTTGTCACCAGCGATTGCGTCAGGTCGTTTGTCCCACCGATGCATACTCAATGGAATCGAATTGAGGACATGCTCAAACTCTGGGGCTTCACCACTTTGTCCGGCTGTAACGGTAAAGCCCAAAGGTATTCCGCCATCATCACAAACGATGTGGAGTTTGGAAGAGTATCCGCCACGGGAGCGGCCAAGTCCATTTTCATCGGCATTTTTGGGGCTTTTAACCGATCCGCCAGCGGCACAACGGTGTGCTCGTATCACAGTCCCATCAACACACCAAAGCCCCCGATGAATATTGAATTCTCGATCTAACCGACGCAGCAGGTTGCGCCAAATGCGATTCCAGATTCCCTCAACCTGCCAACGCCGGAATCGGTTGTAAACCGTCTGCCATTTACAAAAGCATTCTGGCAAATCACGCCACGGGGCCCCCACACAAATGATCCAGAGAATGCCGTTAGCGTCACTCGATGGTCATTCCAAGGACGACCCCGTTTGCCACTTCTTTCCTTTGGCAAGTAAACTCGGATTGCTTTCCATTCCCGATCTGTGAGATCATGACGACTCATTGCTGCCTCCTTGTGGCCAATTGGTCTTTTTACACAACTGGGAGGTAGCAATTTTTTGAGAACGCAAAATGCTGATTTAGATATTTAAGAGACAGAGCCTAGCCCGGAGGGCGGCATAGCGCCGGCCGGTGGTGTCAAGGTGGAGCGAACATATACGTAGAGACGACGTCCGGCAGGGGTTGCCGGACTTTTGAATATGTCAGTCGATTGGGCAACTGTGAGAAACTCATTTTCGGGTATTCCATTGCGGTCGGTTGCTTGAATTTTCGCGTATCCCAACATCGCTTCCACGAACTCTTGAGGGCTGAGTCCAAGCTGTTCAAAGAGCGGGGCTTTCGGGAAAAGTGTCTTTCCAAATTTTTATTTGCGGTAAAAAACACAATTGTGATCGACCAATACTGTGCGGCAACAAATGAGATTCACATTATTGACGTGGTGCCTACCCCATTTACATGGGGCACGGAACGCTGACAAAATCAGTACGATGGGCGCGGCCAAACCAAGTTGATAGCCTTAACTCTGCCAATTCGCTAGCTGGCAATGCCTGCTTTTCCACGCTGCGACGGTATTTGACATGACGAGACCTACAATTCTTGCCGAGCCGCTTTTGCACTTCTTCGTTGCCGGAGCAGCACTTTTTGCCATTTTTGCCTCAGTAGATCGTGGAGTCGAGACTCCCAGTGAGTCTGCGGGCACGCCCAGGATTATTGTCGGACCGAAGGAAATCCAGCCAATCAAATTGCGTTGGCAAAACCAATGGGGACGGGAGCCTGCGAAGCCCCAGTTTACAAAGTTGGTGAATGACTTCATCCGTGAAGAGACACTATATCGCCAAGCGGTTGCGATGGGCTTGGACCGTGACGACACGATCGTCAGGAGGAGAATGGCTCAAAAGATGACCTTTCTGATCGAGGGGGTGGCGATAGAGTCGTCGCCGAGCGACTCGACTTTGCAAACGTGGTTTGTCAGGTCGGGAAGTTTGGTGTTGCGGCCGTTCCTTTTGCCAGCGACGGCGTCTCA
>CAYGUE010000187.1:0-11267 GCA_964352885.1 uncultured Pirellulaceae bacterium | reverse complement strand
CTGTTTCTCCTGCTCTGCGACCAATTGACTCTCTGGAAGCAGCCTTACGGTCGCTTGACGGTACGGCGTATCTGATGCGACTTCATCGACGATGAATGCCCTTGAAACTCCAGCCAGCAAAAGATTGTATGTGCCGTTCTCAAGCTTGGCATGTGTCATGACTTTGCCGACGCAGACGGTCTGGTAAATCTCCGGAACGGGCATCGTCAGATTTTCCGGATCTGGTTTAACCATGGCCATTGTGATCAACTGGTCATCATCAAGAGAGTCAGCTATCAGCTGCCGATATCGAGGCTCAAACAAATTTAGCGCCTGGACAACGCCGGGAAACAGAACGACATTCGTCAATGGAAAAAGGCGCACCCTGCCATCGAAAGATTCCGGGATTCGCATTTCGGGGTTTGACATGCACGCCTTTTCTGTTGCCAACGATTACTCGTCGAAACTCATGAATATTCGAATAATGTACCACAGTAACAAGGTCACCGAAGAGAACAGTGCCAGTGATGCGGCAACGTGTTGATTCGTGTTGTACTGATGCAGGACGTTTGAAGTGGTGTAGAGGATTGAGCCCGCTGCAAAAATGATCATCGCCGCAGAGAACCACGTTCCCAGATCGAATCCAATGAAAATGGATGCGACGATCAATCCCATGGCCGCGATACCACCGATCCAAAGAGCGTATCTCATGAAAGAGAAATCGGCCTTTGTAAGGAATACGACAGCGGTCAGCCCCCCCACGATCGCCAGCGTCATGATACCGGCTGAAGGAAGAACGCTTGGGCCAGCGAAGTTCGCCGCAATATACAGCAATGGTAAAAACATGATCGACTGTGCGATAACGTAAGCCCCAAGTCCCGCGTACTGCATGCCGCGCGACGTGTTGCTGTGGGCCCATTTGTCAGCGACGAAACTGATCGCCATGACACCGCCAAGAAAGACCAGCCAGTACCAGCCTTGGGTTACCATGGCGGTTAGCTGACCAATTTGTTCGTTGAAAAGGCTAATGGCGACGAAATCAATCGCGGCAAAAGCTAACATGGCTCCTGCGAGGTGGAGATAGGTGTTCCGGATGAATTTGGTCCGCTCGTCAACGGAAGCGAGGTCCGCGGTTGTCCATCCGCCGGCTTGAGGAGATTGGTACGGATTTTGACTCATTGAATGTTCCTAGTGGCGTCGCGAATTTATTGGATTGACCGAAATTTGGGCCGGCGATTCACACCGTGCCGAAAGACAACGCAATTGCCTTTGATCAATTAAAAGTAGGTTCAAACACTCCCAAGGTCAATCTTCGTTTTCTGCAGCGGTTGACAGTTGCGACTCACGGCACCAGAATCGCTGCTTCTACGAGGACGACAACGAACAGTAATTGCTAAAAATCGCTGGAAAACCCCATGATTTTGTCCGGACGCGAGATTGAACAGCACCTTGGCAACAATATCAAGATCGACCCGTTCAATCCGGAAAATCTCAATCCGAACAGTTACAATCTCACTCTACACCCTGACATGATGACCTACGAAGAGGTCGTTTTGGATATGCGGAAGGCCAATCGAATCCGCCGCATGACGATTCCTGAATCGGGAATGGTGCTCGAGCCCAACCGGCTCTATCTCGCTCGGACAGTCGAGCACACGGAGACTCACAATCTCATTCCCATGATCGAAGGACGCTCTTCCATTGGGCGACTCGGCTTATTCGTGCACATCACTGCTGGCTTTGGCGATGTCGGATTCAAAGGGTTTTGGACGCTGGAAATGTTTGCGGTTCAGCCAGTGAAGATCTATCCGGGAGTTTCAATTTGCCAGATCTTTTATCATCAGATCTGCGGTGACATTCAGGAGTACGTCAGCGACAAATATCAGAATAACACTGACATTCAGCCGAGTCTGCTCTACAAGGAATTGAATCCCGATGGCGAGTCAGATGATCCCCAGCAAAGGTTTGGTTTCAAGAAGTAGTTGCAAACGCTTGCATATCGCTCAACAGGAATCGTTTTTTGTGCGGTTGAGTTTGTTGGTTGAAATTAAACAGTCACTCCGCGGATGACACTTTGCAAAACCAATTCGCTTTCTTTCTCTCAGAATACAAGGCCACGAATTCAATTGTCGGCCCGTCGTCGTGAATCATTCCGGCTGAGTAGCGAATTCAATGTTAAACCTTGCGGCGCATGTCGATCGTATCAAGCTCAATTTGAGTGAGCGAGGATTAATTGTGCTTTCCCTCAAGTTGAAACTTGCCGTGTTGCTTCGCATTGATAAATTGATGATCAACCGATCGCCGTGGCAATTTTCCATGAGAGCGATCGTGGCTTCCTATCATTGGATGACTCTCCATGAGCAACGTAGAACTACTAATGCAAAACGCCCGGCTGAGGGACGAGCTCGAGCCCTACATGGACGAGTCCGTGTATCTGGTTGATCTTGATCGCATGACCGTTGATAACGAGAACGAGTTTCTGAACTCGCTTCTTACGTGGGAACGCGCACCCGTCCTGCCGATCGCCAACTGGTTTGAGCCAGAACTCGTGTTGCCGCCGCAGAGCGAACTCGACGAGAGTCAGCTTCGCGATCAACTGCATCAGGCCATCGGTCGGCTGTACGAAAAAAACATTCTGCTTGAGTACACTCAGCATCTTTCTGATCGGCAGCTTTATTGCATGATTGTTCGCGACATCTTGCCGGCTCAGGAGAAGAAAGTCCTGCTCAGCGATACGTATCTTCGTTGGCAATGCATCGATATCGTCGAAGACGAAGAGTCTTGGTTGCGATTCTACGCAACGGAGGAAGAGCGTGATGCTTGGCACGAAGAGACTTTTTTGAAACTGCCGCCGAAAGAGAACGTTCCCTACCCTCGCAGTCTGCCGCAAGATCGATGACGTCGACTTGCCAAGTTCGATAATGATTTCGCTTGGACTAACTAAGCTCGATAATGAATTCTTTGGAAGTCATTGGCTTGGAAAACATTGGAAAGTCATATTTGATCGCGTTGTGGTGTTCTTCGCTGGAAGTCGCCGCGACGCAATCGGTTAGCGTTATAACTTCGAATCCGTTCTCGTAAGCACTTCGCATCGTGGACTCAACGCAGCAGTTGGTCAGAAATCCGCCAAGTGCAACGGTTCGGATGCCCTTGCTATGAAGAATGAAGCCAAGGTTGGTACTGGCGAACGTATCGAGGCCTCGTTTTCCTTCAATCACGATGTCCGTTTCTTCGGGAACGAGAGCATCAATGATTTCGGCTCCCCAGCTGCCTTTGACAAACGCGTTTCCATCGACGACGCCCTTGAGAATCCCGTAGGGATGTCGCGTAAGCTCAGCGTAGCCAGGAGCAAATGTGATTGGGGCGTGCATGATCGATGCACCTTTGGCTCGAGCTTTGCTCATCATGTCGACTGTGTTGTCGAGCATGTCTGTCTCGGCCATAACCGCCTTTACGGCGCCGTGAAGCAGACCACCTTCGGAAGCGAATTCGTTTTGGTACTCGATCAGTACAACGGCTGTTTTCTCGGGAGCAAATGGCATTGCGAACTCGTGTCGGTAAAATTTCTCGGCGTCAGACTGAGAAAAATTGTCCGCATCTCCAAGAGAAAGTCAACTGCTACCGTCTGGACTACACCAAATCGAACTGCGCACCTTCAGGGACAACCGAGATCGTACTTGCCGGAAGTTCATTGGCTTTCGCGCGCAACACATGTTCCTTCATGGTGACAACATTGAATTCCCGCTGCAGCATGGTGATGCACTCGGTCATCAGTTGAATTTTCTTTTGAGCAGGCTCGCCCATCGTAGGAAAGAAGTGCATGTCATCGTCGTCTTCGCGTCCCATAAAATCGAGAGGATGCAGCAGCAAGTGTGGTTCGACCGACATCAGTTTGCAAAGCTTGAGTGCAAACCAATAGTATGCCTTCGCAAGCGTCGTTGATATCTGAGCCAAAAACAGCAGATAGCTTCCGTGAATTGGCAGCCGAAAGATTGGCATCGTTGTCACCGGCATCTCGACGACGCTGCGGCCGCGCCAACTAAAGCTGTAGGGCTTCAGCGTTTTGAATCCATCCTTGAACCGACCAAACAGTTCTTTGCGGTCCTCTTTCTGGTCTTTTGAAAGACCTGACGTCCAAAAATAGTATGCTCGCGCGACAGGCCCTAGAAACGTTGGAAACGAAGTGCCGTCATAGAGGTAGCCTCGACGCATCAAAGTTCGAAGAACTTCGTCAGACAGGCTGAAACCAGGGCCGCGAAATCCTACGGGCATCTGGCCAGTAAGCTTGACGATATTGTCTTCGGTTTTTTGAAATTCATCGGCGAGTTTTTGCGGACCGTAAAGGTGCAGCCAAGGCTCGTGGTTGAAAGAGTGATTGGCAATTTCGTGGCCGGCTTCACAAATCATTTTCAACGGAGCGTGATTGATTTCGTGTTCGACGTCCTGCCCGATGACAAAGAACGTGATCTCTTGCTTCCGTTCTCGCAGGATATCGAGAATCCGCGGAACGACCATCGGGAAGTACGTGGGATACGACTCCCACTTCGGATCGCCGTGCGCCTTCATGTAGGCCCACTTGTTATCGAGATCGAGTGAAATGCTGGCTAAAGGTTTCATGATGGCGGTCAAAGTGGAAACTGGAGGACGCGTGGTACTAGGATGTTTTTGGCAACACAAAAAGGTTGATTCAGATTGCTGGGCTTTTCAATGAGGAAATCTGCCCGGAAGTCACCGTTTTACGTTTTGCGACGATTTTTTTTACTGCCACCATGAGTTGCGTGGCCGAAGTCTCCGCAGAGATATGAGCAACGGTTTTCCGGGCTGCTTCTCCCATCTCGCGAATCCTTGCTTCGGTGCATGAGAGTGCACGATCAATTGCGCCAACGATGTCCTGCTCATCTGTCGGATCGAACGTCCATGAATTCTGCGAATCGACGCAACATGTTTCAACGGATTGTGCGTAGATGCTTCCCAAGACGGGAACACCAGAAGCCATGGCCTCAATCGGCACCAGGCCCCATTCGTCGGCGAGAGTTGGGAAAACGCAAATATCGGCCACGCCGTAAGTTTCACGCAGTTGATCGACATTGCAGTTACCAAGAAACGTGACACGTAAGTTGTCGCTTGCTCGGTCGGCTACGTCTGCTTGCAGTTCACCTGAACCGGCGATCATCAATTCAACCTTCTGATTTGGATGCTTGGCGCACCATTGCGACAATGCATCAGAAAATTGAATAATCCCTTTGCGTGGACTAATCGAACCGCAATACAGGAGCTTTGCAGATTCGAGCGGCTGGTTCAAACTGCTAGTTGTGGCGGGCTCGCCACGAAACACGGTTGCATCGTTGATGCAATATGAATAGTGAAATAGACGCGCCTCAGCCACGCCCAAGGAACGCAAATACCTTTTACAGCTGGGGCCGTTGTAAGTAAAGAAATCTACGCCACGACACAACAACTTTCGCCAAATTCTACGCAAGATTCCACGTTCGGATTCGATGTGCTCAGACATGTTTCCGACCATGATCAGCCGGACCTTCCTTTTAGATTTTCTGTAGATGGTCGAAAGCATAGTTCGAGCTCCCATCTCGTACGACAAAATGACGTCAGGCTTGAGCTTCTTCAGCCGCCACAGAGTATCAATCGGAAAATGAATAAAGTTGGCTTCTGAGAAACCCGATGAATGCCGCCAGTTTGTTGTCCACATGAAATTGCGTTGGACGCGAACATCAAGACCTTCCCATTGTGCATCCCAGTCTCGATCGGGTTCCATCGGCACCGACAAGAGGATTGTCAGTTTTCGTACTTTGCGTGAGAATTCGCGCAATGCCAATACGTGATGAACTCTAAGATAGTTGATCAGGATCACAACGTGCAAATCGAGCACTTCGCCAGACGAATCCAGAGATTGGATTGCGATTTTTGACTTCGCTGTTATTTCTGTATTCAGATCGAAAGCGCTCATGAACTTTCCAATCGAAGGTAGCGGCTATAACTGTCGGGCTCTAGTTTTGACCGGCTGAGTTGACGGACGGTCGGATCACTCGTCAGCAATGGCCAAGCGAGGGCCAAAATCCAAAGCATCGTCGGCAGTCCCGCAAGAATTGAGAATATCACATTCTCAAACAGGCCGTTGATGATGATGAAGACGACGATCGCATCCGAAAGTGGGTGCCGGTAGATGAATAGTGCGCGGAGTCGCCCCAAGATCATTACGAGGGCGGCGATCCCGGCGAAGATTCCTGCACTAAATGTGATGTTCAACAACATGTTATGCGTGTAAAGCGAGTGGTCCTCGAAGTAGTACTTCTGGGTTGAGGCTCCATAGCCCGTAACGGGCCGTTCTTGAATCAGGGTGATCGCATGGGCCCAGATCGTTGATCGTCCAGTGGCCGTTGTCAATTCTTCTGTGTCATCTGACTTCGACAGCAGCGTTAGCTTGGACGCAATCGTGTCTCCAAGGTCGATTTGTGTGCTCAAAACCATCAGACCAAGTAGGCCGACTGTTGCAATGAGCAGGTAAGTCCCAAGGAATTGTTTCCTGAAATAGATGTGTCGGTAGCCTACCAATAGGGAAAGTACGCAGGCCAATAGCGACGAACGCGAATACGAGTTGACCAATGCCCCGAGAGCAAGAATCGCGACAACGATAATGAAAAAATTGCGTTTCTTGTAACTGAAAAGCAGGACCACCGACAGGACGACCGTCAGCGCAGAATACTGACCGAGCGTATTGGGGTGAGCCAAGCCACTCATGCGGTACTTGAATCCTCCGTTGCTGATTGGTTCCGCAAAAACTCCAATCGTGGGGAATACGAGATAAGCAAACCAGGAACCGATGACGAACAAACCCATTCCCCAAAATATGGCTTCGACGACCTTCATGACGCCCAGATGATCGAGTGCCGTTACCATCATCAAAAGTACAGCAATGATCGTGCAACTCGATACCAAAGCATTTCGAGGTGATGGTGAAAACGGGACCGCGATCAAGTAGAAGCTGGCAAGAATTAAAACCCACGCAACCGGGAACGATGTCAAGATTTTGAAAGCACGTGGTCGAGTCAGTATTCCGTGAAGGCCGTAGAGTCCACCCATCCCGATCAGGCCAAGTTTTGCGAGAACTTGCGGGTCCAAGCCAACCGTATTCTTGTCAACAAGAAAGTTTGTGAGATTGAGGAACGAACAGCCGCAAATAAGCAGCCACACGACCAAGTCGTACAATGGCACATCGACTGCTTTCGCAATCCAGCCATCGGCTGAGATGTGTGTCGCGTCGTCAGATTTTCTAGCTACAGATACCATTGTTAATCTGCGCTCGGTCTCGAGCGGCAATTCAGTTTCACGAATGCGGATTACGTTCTAACGTCAACTGTTACGTGTTGATGCTGACGATAAGGACGGTAAATGGGAGCTGTAGATTTGACGGGGGCTTTGACTAAACGGATCCCTTGTGCATGACAACGACAACGGCAGTTTCACCGATAAGTCGAAGGTCGTACCAGAATCCACGTCGTTGAATGTAATCGAGGTCCATTCGCATCCATTCTGCGAATTTGATATGGCGACCTCCACGAGCTTGCCAAGTGCAGGTCAAGCCTGGAAGGATGGCCAGTCGCTGACGCTGCCAAGGGAGGCATTGTTGCGATTCGTTTACCGGCAAAGGACGCGGTCCGACAATGGACATGTCCCCGACAAGAATATTGAAAAGCTGGGGCAACTCATCAACGCAAGACATGCGGAGGTATTTTCCGACAGGGGTTACTCGCGGATCATTCGTTAGCTTAAACGCTGGGCCGTCTTGTTCGCTGTGTTTTCGCAGATCATCTTTCTGTTCTTCTGCATCCATGAACATCGTGCGAAATTTGAGAATCTGAAATACGCTTCCGTCTTTTCCCTCACGTTGCTGGCGAAAGAAGACCGGGCCGTTCGAAGTAAGTTTGACCGTTGCGGCAGTCGCGAGTAGGAATGGAGAAAGAAGAATCAATCCAACCCCTGCGCCAGCAATGTCAATGCTTCGCTTCCAAGTTGGAGTCTTCTCTGACTGGGAAAAAAGAACGTGAACACCTGTGCCACAAGCAAGCGAAGATTTTACTTCTGTCATTTTCACGGGCCGACCCAAAGTCGCAGTGCCGCCCGGGGCACAAGCCTTGCTTCCGACAGAACGATTAATGCCACCCAGAAATTCATCCGAATCGTTGTCCGACCAAGGATGACTATCGGAGCCTTTGCTTCTTTTTTCAAACGTGTCGCCAGCCTTTGAAAAAGTTCCAAGCAAACGATCATCCCAAGGATAAATCGAGATGCTTGCCTCCAATTCGACGTTGCTTTCATTCGCCAATTTTACAATTGAATTGCAGACTAGCATCGCACCTTCGCGACCCGTTTCGGGCAATAGGATCGCCAGCTTCATTTGATGCCACCCCACTGTGTCGGAAACGCGAATGCGATCCTGAAACGAGTAGGTCAGTGCATTGAGCTGTGGGTCGGAAACTTTGTGGTCAGAAAAATCCAACGAAATAACGGCGAACTCAGGATCATTCTCTCGCCGATTTGAACGCTGAATCTCCTTGTCGATTTCCAGTTGAAATCGTTCAGGCGAAGCAATGTTTCGGTGGCCGGCAGGGGGTTTGATTCGAGAAAACGACCGAGTCAACCTGCGTAGCAGGCTTTCTCGTTTCCGGCGATTTCTAACAATCATGAGCAGTCCGTTTAGGGTGAGAAGCGAAGGTGAGAAGCAAGGGAGCGAACATCAAGGGTTGCGGGAGCGAGATATATTTCTCTATTGTTTGTTGATCACCATGCCCACGATCGGCACGCCCAGAGATTGCATCGAATTGCGGAAGCGAGAAATCAACTTGTGGTCGATGTGGTTCGCGTCCACCGTGAGGATGATGCCATCAAGAAATGGGGCAATCGAGTAACAGGCAGTCAAGTGGCTGGCCATCGGCAAATCAAAAATGGTGTATCCGTAGTCATCGAAATTGCGGCTAACGACAGACGGTAATTCGTCGAAAGGTAATTCAAGCGCAATTTGCTCTGCGACCTGCCCGCAACCAATCACATCGAGATTGCGGATCGGTGTTTCAGCAACCACTTCTTGCATGTCAGTCACGCCAGTAAGCAATTCAGCCAAGCCTTTCTGGCGAGCGTGTCCAAGCCGACGTGTGATGAAGTGCCGTCCAAAGTTGCTTTCGACCAGAAGTACTCTTGACCGCGCGACGGAAGTCATCGCGACCGCGAGGTTGTAGGATACGGTGCTATTACCCGCGCCGCGTGACATGGAAGTTACGCCGATTGAGCAAGGTCCGGCAGCCAAGCGATTCGATTTCGCCCACTGCGTCGTTTGACGGGCCAGTGAAAGAAAGTGCCGGCGTAAGCTGTTGCTCGGTGCCACACCCATCCGCTTTGCTCGTTGTCGATCGCGAAGGTCAGTATTGATTGCGTTTTCAGTCGACATTAGTTCACCATGTTTCTGCTGGAGTAGACGCGAGGGAGGGTGACAAGAACCGGCATTTCAAGGATCTGCTCTACGTCCACTTCATTCAATGAAGGACTCAAATGGTTTCGTTCACAGAACATGGCCGTTGCGAGGCCAGCGAGTAGCCCAAGAATTAAGGCGATGGGAAGAAACAAACTGCCTCGAGGACTTGCATGCTTAAGGATGAATGTTGGTGCCTGTGCAATAACCAGAGTCGAAAGGTTGCTTTCGTCGAGGCTAAGACTGGCCATCGACTCGCGGCCTTTGGTGACATACATTTCGCGGTCTTGGCGAACGTCATTGATTCGCCTCTGAAGACGGTCCGCTTCAATCTCAGCTCGATTCATGTCGATCGCCTCTTCACGAGCTTCAAGCAATCGGCTTTGGAGTGTCTTCAGTCTTGCTTGAGCCCCCATGTTTTGCGTTTCCGCACGAATGAGTTCAATTTTGACATCTGAATAGACTTCGTTGATCGCAGATTGACTCTCGGTACGATCGTCTTTCATTTTTCCCAGACTTGCCCGCATTTTTTCCAAGCGAGCATCAATCTTCTGAACTTCCGGGTGGCTGGGGCGGTATTGTGAAAGCAATCGATCCTTTTCACTCTCGAGTCGGAACATCTCCACGGTCGCATCATCGCCAGATTTTCTTTCCACACCCTTCGTTTCCAGCATGATTCTCTCTGGCGTGCTTTTCATCTCGCGAGCAAGCGTATCGATCTGCTTTTGTGACTGGGCTACTTCTACACCTGTGTCGACAATGTCCTTTTCCAGAGTGCCCATGATTTCCTGTAGCGTGTGTCGGGCTGCCCCAACTGATAGGACTTGTCGCTCTTTGCGGAACTCCTCAAGTTGTGACATGGCATATTCTAGGTCTTCGTCTGCCTCGATCAGTTTCTTGGCGAAGAAAGCAGACGACCCTGTGACGCCGTGCATCTTTTGGTGGACGGCCCGAGCTTCCACGATGATCGCGTTGACGATCAGCTGTGCCAGTCGTGGAGAATTTGATTTTACGTAAAGCGAGATTACGGAAGTCTGCTTAGTGTTATGGACCTTCAGGGACTCATCCAGCAGGTTGGTTGCTCGCTCAATCTTTTTGAGCCTTTCGTATTCTTCATCGCTCATGCCATCCATAGATGCGCTTCCCTTTAGAATCGATGGCACTGACAGGCTGGGGAGCCAACCTTCGAATGGACTCTCGAGAATCTCATCAGCTCCGACTGTCTTAACGACCGCCTCAAGCACAGCTCGGCTTTTCAAGATTTCTTCTACCGACTTGATTTCGGTCTCGCGAGTGTCCTGAATCGAAATCCCCATGCCTTGTCCATTGGCGGAAACGACTGGAGAAAGGTTGGTTTCCGTCCGAGTCATCTGCACGTGCAGCTTTCCTTCCGAGCCGTAACTTTTCGGCCACACAAGAAATAATCCGATGACCAGACAAAACACCGTCGTAAAAACAAGCAATCCTTTCGTCTTGTGGCGCATGACGGCACCAAATATTTGAGTCAGTGTGAGCTGAGCGTTATTCATGTTGGTTTGTCCGCAAGGATGGTGATTGCGAATAGAAATCCGCAGATCAGCTCCGACTAGTAGTGGCTAAATCATCCGCCTTGATGTCTATGAAAATCGGTATGGTCGACAGGTCAAATGCTAAAACTCAGTCTATTGAGGAAACATTCGACTTCAAGAGAAAAATGACGGCCGTAACGACTTTAACGCTTTCAAAACCATGGTTTAGGTTACTAAAGACGCCGAAGAGGTCCTGGCTTTTCTTCCGGTAGAGGACTCCCTTTGGGTGGGGCATTGGG
>CAYGUE010000186.1:0-11341 GCA_964352885.1 uncultured Pirellulaceae bacterium | reverse complement strand
GTGCCCTCGAATCCAGGTTCGGCGAGCGGAATGACAGTGCGATCCGGCTGGCCGTTTTGCACCGTTTGGGCGGAAGCGATGCCAGCAAAAACAATGGCCACTAAAGACGTCAGCACGGAAAGACCACGCCGGAATTTGGTTTCGATTTGCATTTGGTTTCCTTTATTCTTTGCGCTGACAAGTTCGCGAATTGAATACCGCCGTCGAACAAGTTGTTTTTACAAGTGAGGTATAACTCACGGGCAGGCTGGGAGTATACCAAATTCTTTGGATGAACTATTGGATCCAGTATCAGAGATGTGTAGCGAAAGTGCAGGTCGCATTCGTATGGAGGAGCAGCGACCGTTGCTATATCTACCAAAGGTCACTCCGAGAGTTTCCGTGCCAGTTCGAAAAACGACTAGTTTGAGTTGGGTGCAGTCAGCTGAGTAACGGCTGATCGCATTGTATTTTATCGGTTTCAGTTGAACTTTTGTAAGTTATCTCGGGAAGCTGGTTTTTGTTGCTGCCAATGCTGTCCCAGATTTGATCCCAGAGCCTGCCTCGGACGGCCGTTCGCAAGTCGACAATCCTCTGTCCTGTGTCGCGATGCCACCGCATTCCCGATTGTTTCATCCGCTGATTGAAAATCACCTTGCAACCCGCCTCGGTGATCCCGCTGCCAATCGGCTCGCCCGCAGCACGACGCTCGGCGAAATCCATGAACTTCCGATATCGCTTCAAGTATCCAGTCGCCGTCGCATAATCCGACTTCGTTCCAAGACAACCATGACGTCGCTTCAACTGAGCCGCACTGCGAATCACTCGTGCGATTCCACCCGTTTTCGTCTTCAGAATCTTTCTTTGTTTGGTCACCCAATCCTCCGCCGCAGTGCCCTTGCTACCAAGGATCGAATAAGCCAGCTTCGAAACGTACTCGCAGGCGTGATAGAAATCGACGCCCCAACTCCAGTCCAGTGACTCGCCAGTGACCGGATGCTTCATCGGCGAAAGCACTTTGCGAAAGTAAGCCTGCGGATGGCAACCTGCGTCGGTGACGTAACGCAAAATCGGGACATGCTCACCGGCGTCGGTCAGCGTGCCGATGATCACCCGAGTCAACCGCGAGGTCATCGTCGGCTGGTTCGCTTCAGGCATCTCGCCAAGGTAAACCGTACCCAATCGCTTTCGCGCCCGATCATAAACGGCCAGCGTGCCGCAACTTGCTTCCTCCCAGCATGGCCGCGTCTGCACGAAAACGCCGTCGCGACCAACCTGTAGCAACGGTTCGTGGTCGCCTTCGCTTTGTCTTGCCTGAGTCAACAGTTCGCTCAATCGTTCGATGGCGACTTCATCGTGCATGGTTCGTACTTCGCTGCTGATGTCGGCAACACACTTTCGCAGCGTCGCCACGCCGGGCCGAATTGAGAACCGCTCGGCGAGACTTGCAAGCACATCCTGCTGAGCCAAGTCTGCCGAGAGCCGGCCAGTGGCTTTGGCGACTGAGGGCAGCATCCGTCCGGCGATCAGACCGAGCCTCAAGTCCAGCGGCGCGATACCGGGCTCACCAAGAGTCACGTTTTGATAGAACCATCGTTTGAGCGTGACGGGCCCAAAGCGGGTGTCTATCAGCTTTTTTGTTTTTCGGTTTCGGCGATAAGCCGCCTGGTTCCATTGAAGCCGGCTCGCGACAACGGATGCGTCGTTGGTTTCAATCTCGTTGAGCGTCCATTGCAGGATGCGCCTTCCAATTTCACGCAAGATTTTCTCCAGACGCAGTTCGAATTGCTCCGTAGTTGCTGGAGTAACTGAATTGGCGGAAAAAAGATTTTACTGCCGCGAGCAGGCGCCAGAGCAGCGGGATCAACTGTGCCAGCAAAGTTGGATGACAGCAGTGAATCAGTGCTTTCAGCGAGCTCGTCAAGGACTTAGAATCATTCATGTGGCGTTCGTTTCTTTGGTTCGTTCTTGTAAAGCAACAAAAAACGCATTGGGGCACGAACGCCGCTTTTCTCAAATAACAATCAAGCTGCTACCACGCTGACTGCACCCTTTGAGTTTCTGGATATGTCGAATGTGAACGAACTCGCCAACTGTTCACCTTTTCGCCGACGCGGCGGCCCGCCCATTGGCATCGCCAGCTGAATGACGCGTCTCTCAAAAAAAACTGGAGGCGATCAGAAAATCGGTCATCCGAAACCAACGTTTAGATAGCGATGAACGGACAGGAAAGTTTTTCGCGCGGACCAACTTGGGGACAACCTCATGCACCGGAGTATGTTTAAGGAATAAGCCCTGGCTTGGAGTCATCTCAAAAGACTACAAAATTCCCCCTGTTGCCCGAACTTCAAAAAGTGTGGCTATTAGGTTACGATAGGAGCGAAACGTTTGGCGAGGTGATCGTTCCTCGCATTGCTGAACCATGTTTCGGCCTCTCACTTTTCTTATGCGAATCATTCGCACGAACATACGTCCATAAACGGTGCCGCAATCAAGAAGCGGCACTTTCACGACAACTTCTTCGTTTGAAGTTGAATTCATATTGGAATTGATTAATGAAATTTGCTTCAACAAGAGTCCTGTTCGCTGCTGCAGTCGCGATGACACTGTCGATGCTGGAGAACACAGTCGCTCAGCAAACCTCTCAACCACCCGCTGCGGCCCTGGATCGCACTGTGCTGCCAATTCATCCGCCAGAGGTTGAACTCTATACCGAACTCAACGCACGCAACGCGCAACCGCCGGCCCGTTTTAACGTGACGGCACCGAAGGGTGCGCCAAATGTTTTGTTGGTCCTGATTGATGACATGGGCTTCGGCGTATCGAGTGCTTTCGGAGGCCCTGCGCATATGCCGACGTTGGAATCACTGGCCAATGCCGGAGTGCGTTACAATCGTTTTCATACCACATCGCTGTGTGCACCCACCCGTGCAGCGCTACTCAGTGGCCGCAATCACCACATGAACAACATGGGTTCAATTACCGAAACGGCCACAGCGTTTCCTGGTAACACCGGAGTCATTCCTCTAAACGTTTCACCTATTTCAAATGTACTGCGATTGAACGGCTATAGCACCGCACAGTTCGGCAAGAACCACGAAACGGCCGCATGGGAAGTAAGCCCTTCCGGAGCGACCGACCGTTGGCCGACACGCAAAGGCTTTGACAAGTTCTATGGCTTCTTCGGCGGCGAAACCAATCAGTGGGCTCCGCTAGTTTACGACGGAATGACGCCCGTCGAATTGCCTGACGATCCAAACTACAACTTCATGACCGACATGACAAACAAGGCGATCGAGTGGGTTGAGTTCCAACAGGCACTGACGCCGGACAAACCGTTCTTTCTGTATTTTGCGCCTGGCGCAACACACGCGCCACACCATGTGCCTGAAGAGTGGATCGCAAAGTACAAAGGCAAATTTGATCAGGGCTGGGATAAGGTGCGTGAAGAAACGTTGGCTCGTCAGATCAAACTCGGGGTCGTTCCCGCTGGTACACCCTTGGCGCCCAAGCCACCGGGAGTCCAGGACTGGGACAGCCTTTCGGCGGATGAAAAACGGCTGATGGCTCGCCAGATGGAAGTCTTTGCGGCGTTCGCCGAGTATGCGGACACCGAGATCGGACGCTTGGTTCAATCGTTGCGTGACATCGATGAACTTGACAACACGCTGGTCTTCTATATCGCCGGCGACAATGGAACCAGCGCCGAAGGTGGCTTCAATGGTGTCGTGAACGAGTACACGTCGATCAATGGTGTTCCCGAGACAGTCGAAGGAATGCTTGAGCACTACGATGATTGGGGCAGCCCGATGACCTATCCGCACATGGCCATCGGCTGGGCGATCGCGAGCAACACGCCGTTCAGTTGGGCGAAACAGGTTGCTTCGGATTATGGCGGAACTCGCAACGGCATGGTGGCTCACTGGCCCGCACGGTTCAAGGGGACGGGTGAAGTTCGCAATCAGTTCGCGCACGTCATCGACATCGTTCCGACAATTCTTGAGGCGACAAAAATACCCGAGCCAACCATCGTCAACGGTATCAAACAGGTACCCATCCAGGGGAAAAGTTTGATCAGTACTTTCGAAAATCCGGATGCGTCGACAGGACACGACACACAGTACTTTGAGATGTTCGGCAATCGCGCCATCTACCGCGAAGGCTGGTTGGCTCGTGTCATTCACAAAGAGCCGTGGGGTCGAGAACCACTTGCAACACTTGAGAATGATACGTGGGAGCTCTACAACACAGAAAAGGACTTCAGCCTGGTGAATGACCTAGCGGCAAAGCAGCCAGCGAAGCTCAAGGAATTACAGGAACTGTTCATGCAAGAGGCCTCGGTCAACCACGTATTGCCTATCGATGATCGCAGCTTTGAACGCATGAATGCAGCCATCGCTGGTCGGCCGGATCTGATGGCGGGACGCTCCACACTTACGTTGCGAGGTGGCATGCGAGATATGGGTGAGAATGCGTTCATCAACGTCAAGAACATTTCTCACACGATTACAGCCGAAGTCGATGTACCTAGCGACGGAGGCAATGGCGTCATTCTCGCACAAGGTGGTCGCTTCGGCGGTTGGAGTCTTTACATCAAGGATGGCAAGCCGACTTATACATACAACTTTCTTGGCCAAGAACGCACGACAGTTGCTGCGACCGAGACGCTTCCGGCTGGAGAAGCAACCATTCGCCTAGCATTTGCCTACGACGGAGGCGGCATGGGCAAGGGCAGTACCTGTACGCTGTTTGTTAACGGTAATCAGGTTGCAACCGGACGGCTAGAAAGAACTCAGGCACTCGTATTCTCCATGGATGAGACCGCAGACGTCGGTGTGGATGGAGCGACACCTGTTGTCGAAGACTACGGTTCGGTTAACGGCCAATTTACAGGAAAGGTCAAGAAGGTCACTATTGCTTTGGAAGAAAAGTAAACGGCCGGCGATGTCGGCGAACCGGTCACGGCACTTTCCCATTTGGCTTGGGAGCAGAAGTTCCTCGATGGAACGGTTGAATTGTCCGTCGGAATGTTGACGCCTGGTTTAATCGTCGACCAAAACGACTTTGCCGGCTGGGATCGAGAGTCGTTCATGGCGCTGCCACTAACAGGCAATCCGGTGCAGAACTTTGCATCGGCGGGGCTTGGGTTAGACTGCGCACTGAATCTGACGGACGAGTTGTCTGTGGGATGTTTGGTTGCGGACGCCGATGGCTATCCGACATACCCTGACTTCAAGAGCTTCGGCCGAAACTTTGTTTACATCCCGGGTTTGGTTTATAAGCCCACGATCGTGGGCTGGGGCGCGGGTCGTTATGAAATCAACTTCAGTCATACTGAAAGAACCGAACGCTTCAATCCGGCCCCATCCGGTTCAGCGGTGCTCGTGAGTTGCCAACAAGAACTCGGGCCGGGGCTGGTCAGCGTCCTTCGTTACGGAAACGGTGACGGTCGGCGGACAGATGTCCAGCAATCATTGGCAGCGGGGCTGGTGTGGACTGAGATCTTGGGCCGCGACGACTGGTTCGGTCTCGGGACGATGTGGACCGATCCTTCCGATAGCGATCGAGCGGACGACTACGGCGCGGAAGCGTATTGGCGCTGCCAGGTGACGGAGGAGATTCAATTCACGCCGGACATCCAGTGCTATTTCAATCCGTCGGATCGTTCGCGGCGTGACTTTGAGATGGTGCTGAGTCTTCGTATCGCCATCACACTGTAGCTCGGCTGTTACATGGCAGATTCTCAACAGATGGCAGGAACCGGATTGACGGGCCAAAGCTGAGCTACTAGTCTGAAAGGTCTTTTTGATTTGTCACCAAGACGACGCCTCGGCAACCCTGACAAGAGCTACGTTTTCATGCCTGAAAAAGAACGACCAACCCAACTCACTGCGAATAGTTCGACGGAACGCCTGAGTCGTCGGGAATCCAATGCAACCGGCGGTGTCGCAGTCGTTCTTAGTGCTATCTTAATCGGGGTTGTGATTGGATCAGCGCCCAACGCTGCAGCCCAGGAACTAAGCCCCATTGCCGCTCCAGAGGGACCGATGCAAACGCACAGCTTGTATGGCGGCGCTGAGGGTCGCGGGCAGTGGCCCAACAGCACCCATTATGCATGGCCTGAAATTCCGTCCCCTGATCGGAATCGTCTTGAGGTTTGGGGCTATACCGACGCGACTTCTTATGCGGCGGGTGATCCCGTTTTACTGCATATCTCCACAACCGCCGCTCAGTTTGATCTGACGGTCATGCGAGATGGTGGCACTTCTGAGGTTGTGTTGGAGCAGAAGGGGCTCGCGGGGCAATGGCATCCTACCCCGAAGACCGCTTTTAATGACGGTCCCGGTTGGCCGGTCGGACATCAGATTGCGATTCCCGATTCGTGGAAGAGCGGTGGCTATGTGATTACGTTCAGCGTGACTGGCGAAGACGGGCAGAGGATCGAGCAGGAAGCCTTTTTTATCCTACGGGCGAAGAATGCTTCGCTGGATGCGATCGCCTTTGTCGCGGCGACCGGCACCTGGCAAGCGTACAACGACTGGGGTGGTGCCAACTTTTACGAAGGCTTGGGCGGACCTGACGGCATTGGTCCTGCAAGGGCGACCAGTACGCAGCGTCCCTGGGCGCGTGGTCAGATACGGATACCGGAAGGTGCGCCACGTGTGCCAGTACAAGGCGATCTGCCAATCGGTGCTGCTCCGAGATATGCCAACCTGGAATGGGCCTACGCACGCGGCTACAGCAAGTACGCCGGCGCGGCGGGATGGGCCAGCTTTGACTCGCTGTTTGCGAGATGGGCCGAGCAGAACGGATATCAACTCGACTACTTCGCTCAAGATGATCTGGGAAAGTATCCGGGGATTCTAAATGGCTACCGCACGGTCGTGATGGTCGGTCACGACGAATACCACACACGTGAAGAACGTCTCGCCATCGATCGCTTTATCGAAAACGGCGGGCATCTCGCACGCTTCGCCGGAAACCAGATTTGGCAGGCCCGTCGACAAGATAATCGTCTCGTGTGCTACAAGTCTGCGGCAGAAGAACTCGATCCAGTTCGCAATGATCCGGATCGCAAACACCTGCTGACCTCAATCTGGGAATCCGAAGGTGTCGATTGGCCGGCAGCGAAGACTTGGGGGGCGAACGGCGTGCGCGGCATCTATGCCAAGCTCGGTGGTTTTTCTCCGCGAGCCAGTGGTGGGTTCACGGTGTATCGCCCGAAGCATTGGGCACTGGAAGGAACTGATCTCTACTATGGTGACGTGTTTGGCGCAAGCGTGAACCTAGTCGGTTATGAAGGCGATGGTGTGACGTATGGGTTCCGCTATGGACAGCCCTTTGCCACAGGTGAGGATGGTGCTCCGACCGACCTCGAAATCATCGCGATGGCTCTTGCCGGGACCGAGGAAGAAGACCACGGAAATCCCGGAACCTATCTGTATGCTGGCGGGAGCGATTTGCACTTTCTAGCTCGCAAGCTGTACGGCGAAGATACTGAGGAGAATCGAGCCAAGGTCCGTTACGGTTCCATCATGATGGTGAACATGAAGAAGGGGAAAGGCGAAGTTTTTAACGCGGCCACGACCGAATGGGCCCACGCCCTCCAGCAACGCAATCCATTCGTCGAAAAGATTACCCGCAACGTGTTTGACCGTTTTCAGATGAAGACAGAGTCGCCCCGCTAATTCCATATGTTCCAATCTATTCAAATAAGTACTCGAAGTACCTCATGCTCGATACAGCGAATCCGGTTGCCGCACGTTACATGATGGTTAGCATCGTCACGTTGTTGATCGGTGGCACCTCATCATCCGTCATTGCTCAAGATTCGTTGTCGACCGTTAGCGACCAAGCGCGTGCGTTTATCGAAGCGAATGAACCTGTCGTTGCCGCTCCGCAAACGCGCGCCGAATGGGAGGCAATGGCAGGAGCTGGGGGCGAACCAGGCGAGCTTTCCGAAGCCAATGCGGATGTACTCAAACAGTTCGGTGCGACCATGACTCTTCGGGAGATCGATGGAGCGAAGCATCCGTTGCTACAGCCAGGATCTTTCAAGCCTGAGAACGAGAAGCGGTTGATTCTGTACATCCATGGCGGAGCCTATACGGTGGCCAAACCTGAAGCCATCGTGCCCTCGTTGGCCAAGATCGCCGACCTGACCGCGACACGAGTCTTGGCGATCCGATACCCACTCGCTTGGCAACAACCGCGACCGGCGAACAGCAATCGCGTGCTTGCGGTCTATCGTGAAATTCTCAAGAGCCATTCCGCTCGGCACATTGTCATGATTGGCGACTCAGCGGGCGGTGGCCTGATCATGACGAGCGTGCTGCGAATTCGCAAAGAAGGTTTACCGATGCCTGCGGCTCTCGGGTTGTTGTCACCGTGGGCGGACATCTCCAAGACAGGTACCAGCCTTTACGACTTGGCCGATGGCGGCGATCCAATCATCGACTGGGACCGCAACCTCATTGCTTCAGCGAAGCTCTACGCGGGCGACCTGCCACTGACAGACCCCGCCGTCTCTCCGCTTTACGCCGACTTCACCCAAGGCTTTCCGCCGTGCTACATCTCGACCGGGACCAAGGATTTATTCCTCAGCCACTGTGCCCGACTGCAACGCAAACTGACCGACGCTGGCGTTGAGAATCGCCTGTTTGTTTACGAGGGCATGTTCCATGTTTTTCAACAAGATCTCAACCTGCCCGAATCCGAGGCGGCCTGGCGCGACCTGGCGAACTTTCTAGAAGGGCATTGGGCGCGATAGGGGTGGTTATGCCCAAGCCAGTGGAAAAGCCAAGCCGGCCATCGTCGTCAAAAACCAGCGTCGTGGAGTTGACTCCGAAGCGGATCGCCGGTTTCGATCTTGCCCGAGCGTTTGCGATTTTCGGAATGGTCTTCGTCAATTTCCGGTTGGTGATGGGGGGCAAGTCGACGACCGAGTGGGGCGAGGCTTTCGCGACAATGTTCGATGGCCGCGCCGCCGTATTGTTCGTTGTGCTGGCGGGCGTCGGCGTTTCGTTGATGAGTCGGGAAGCAAGACTGAGCACCGACGCGGCAGTGATCGCATCGGTGCGATGGTCGCTGTTGAAGCGAGCATTGCTATTGTTCGTCGTTGGCCTGATGTACTGGCCGATCTGGCCACCGGACATTCTCCACTACTACGGCGTCTACTTGATCGCCGCCGTTTGCTGCCTGCGTTGTTCGGATCGACAATTGTTGGGGTTCGCAGCGGTTGCCGTTGGGATCGCAACGGCGTTGTTGCTCACATTGAATTACGAGAATGGTTGGAAAGATTGGGAATCGCTCGAGTATGTCGATTTCTGGACCCCGGTCGGGATGCTTCGCAACACATTCTTCAATGGCTTTCACCCGTTCTTCCCTTGGGTCGGATTCTTGCTGTGGGGCATGTGGTTGGGGCGTCAGCGACTGGGCGAACACAAAACCTGTTGGCGGTTTTTCACCATCGCGGTGTGCGTTGCGATTGGTGCGAAGCTAACCTCGCTTGGATTGATCGCGTCGCTGTCGAGCTTTCCCTTTAGTGCCGAAGATGCGGCAGCCTTGTTCGGTACTGACTTGATGCCTCCGTTTCCGCTGTACGTTGTCTCGGCGGCGGCAACCGCAACGGCGATGATCTGTCTGTGCGTGCGGTTGGCGGAATCATGTTCCGATGCCAGGTGGCTTACACCGTTTATTCACACCGGGCAACTCGCACTGAGCCTGTACGTCGCTCACGTCGTCATCGGAATGGGGGCGCTCGATGCGATGGGGCGCTTGCAGTCGCAGTCGATTCCTACGGTCATCGCCGCGACGATTATCTTTTGCGTACTTGCAACGATTGCATCGCATGTTTGGCGACGCCGTTTTGATCGCGGGCCGCTTGAGGCGGTCTTTCGAAAGCTATCTGGCTAGGCATCGCGGGAACTGTGGCGTGTCGGACTCCAGATACGTTCGCCCGACGTTGCCATCGAAGTGAGAATCGGGCCGGGGCAAGACCAGCGGAGTGCCGGCGGATTTCGTTGGGGCGGGAACCTCCTGGGCGAGAATGGCAGATTCGCACAAGAGCGCCCCGAGAGCAACGACGAAGGATAAGGTGATGAGCTTCATTACCGGTCTCCTAATTAACGGTGATGGAATAACGATGGCCGCCGCCCTCACGGACGGCGCCTAATTGAATTCAGCTATTAGCGATCGCCCATGGAGGCTTCGATTTTCTTCTGGATTCCTTCCAGGTTGCAGGATCAGGGAGACTGGCTGGGCGGTTACTCCTTAAGATATTCGATCTTTGTCTTGCCAATCGTTCCGTTGAACCTGAACGGGGCCATATCATAATAGTCCAAAGAAACGGGCGAATCCTGATCGAGGCCGATGTCGAAGACTACGGTTCGGTTAACGGCCAATTTACAGGAAAGGTCAAGAAGGTCACTATTGCTTTGGAAGAAAAGTAGTTGGCCAGAGATGGCATCGCACAGGTGAGCGAGTTCCGAGGGACTTGCATTCCACGAACGTAATGAATCGGCAGCGCGAGAAATGCTTTCAGTAAATGCCACGGCTCCAATGCCACGGCTCCAATCAGCTCGGCGGTGAGTCATTTCATTCTGGGTTCGATGATTTGAGCAACGCTCATTGCTGAACGCTGAAGATTGCGACGACTGCTCCTTTGCTAAAGAGCTCAAGTTCATCGCCATGAACGTGGAAACTGTCCACGGAGGCCATGGTCTTGGCGTATTCGCTTGCGAGTTCCATCAGCTCGGGTGGGCCCATTTTCCGCACGACGACTAATCCTCGGAACGGAATGTCGCGACGACCTTGCCTTGACTCAATAGGTCCATTCGGTTCCCCGCGACATGAAAACCATTCACATAAGCCATCGTCTTGGAAAAATCGCGTTCCAAGTCCATCAGTTCTATTGGCCCCGCCATCTTGGTACTCACAAGTTGACCCAAGGTGACACTTCCGTTGTCGATCAACGCGTACGAACCGGACAAACGATTGACACCGCCAAAGATTGAGAGTTTGCCGTGTTCAAACTTCATCGTTGGCGGATTCTCGCTCGTGACCTTTTCGCCACGGAGTGAAACGAGAGTCCATTCCTTATTGGCGGCTTGGTTTATCTCAGCCATGTCGCAAACATGGGCGCGCCACATGTAGGTCATGCCGGCGTACTTGGGTGATGCGAGGACTTCTTTTTCTGCATCCGCAGGCGCCGGGTAAATTGTCCTTCCTTCTTTGATCGTCTCGACGACCTTGATGTCCTTGATGGTCAACGGATCGACCTTGAGCGGATCTTTGTCGAGGATTACAAGGTCGGCGAGTTTGCCGACTTCGAGGGTGCCCTTGCTGGCTTGCTCGTCGTACT
>CAYGUE010000185.1:0-11434 GCA_964352885.1 uncultured Pirellulaceae bacterium | reverse complement strand
ACCCGGAACGGGCAACGGAAACCGGCCCGGCAACCGACCGGGAACTGGCGATGGAAATTGGCCTGGGTTCGGTAATGGAAATCGTCCCGGTGGTGGGATCAACCATCGTCCCAATCGTCCTGGAAATCGGCCCAACAACAACTGGGGCAACGATTTTCAAATCGGTGACAACCATCAAATGAACAATTTCGTTAACAACGTCAACAAGAACTTTACCCACATCAGCAACAACTACAACGTTTTCAACCCAGGTGGCTGGAATAATTTTTCCAATAACTGGAACCGATACAATCATTGGGGCGGTTGGCACAATCGTGCTCCCAACTACGGCAGCTGGTACCACGGAAGCTGGAACGGCAACTATGGCAGCGGGTGGGGGTATGCCGCTGGTCTAGCGACGAGCTCACTGGTTTCATGCTGGGCGATGGGACCAACAGTTTACGATTCGGGTTACTACAACTATTCGAATCCGTACTACGTAGAACCACTGGTCATCAATGTCGATGGTGGTCCGCAAACGGTGATCCAATATAACGAACCGCTACCGGCCATCCCGATCGAAGTTGGCGTTGATGCCAGTCAGGCCGAGCAGTACCAATCACCGGTTCCCGAAGAGTCGATCGATCAAATGGATCAGGCTCGCGAGGCATTTGCATCCGGTGACTACAATTCTGCGTTAGATTTGACCAACGGTGCGTTGGCAACCAGTCCTAACGATCCTGTGATCCATCAATTCCGGGCTTTGGTCCTATTCGCGTTGAAAGACTACCGCCAAGCAACGGCCGCACTTTATTCAGTCCTCTCTGTCGGGCCTCCTTGGGACTGGACGACGATGAGCAGTCTTTATCCGAACACCGAAATCTATTCGGAGCAATTCCATCAGTTGGAAAATTTTGCGGAAGCGAATCCTGATGCTGCTTATGCCCATTTTCTGACCGGGTATCACTACATGGTCTGCGGGTACAACGAGCAATCGATCGACGAGTTCAAGCTGGCACACAAACTGGAATCCTCCGATCAGCTTGCTGCCACCTTAGTGTCCATGCTCGGCGGTTCGCTTGACGACGGCAGTGCTGTTGCACTGAATGCCGCCGAAACCGACTCAGAACTTGCCGACGAAGAAATCGTCGAAGTTGACCCGGCAAAGCTCTTTGGTAGATGGATCACGGATCGCAAAAATGGGCCAAACATCAATTTGGAGTTGAAGGAAGACGGCAATTTTACATGGACCGTCGGCACAGGAGAACAAGCGAACGAATTGACAGGGGAGTTTAGCCTTGGCGGCGACAAACTCGCACTTCAGCCCGAGCAAAGCGGACCGATGATGGGAACCGTTAGCGTGGAGGACGGTTCGTTCAATTTCCGGATCGTTGGCGCTCCTCCCGGCGACAAGGGCCTTCAGTTCCGACGATATTAGTTGGCGTGGAATCAAAGGGATAAGCAACCACATTGATGAAACGCGCCGGCATCGCTGGCGCGCATCATCGATGTGGAATTGAGGCAACTGCCGCAGCCCCTCGTGGGCGGAGGTGATTCCCACCTCGGCTTCGAGCATTTGATCGCACTGGATCCAATTGAGGCCAGCAGGCCGAGGATCTCCGGATCGATGCTGTCCACTGGTCCTTCTTGGATGTTGACGGCGACAACAAGCCTGCGGCCAAGGTAATCGTCAGGCGTTAACTCGTCGCGCGTGCCAGCGATACCGCCCGTTACGTCCGTTACGTATACGCTAATGATTCAACTTAATAGTTGAGCAAAGAGAAATTACTTCTGCGTAATCGCAACAGTCACGTCTCGGATTCAACGCTTCTGCGACCGACCCGTCTTGGTGAGTCTCGATGCGGCGACAAAGGTCGAAAATGCATCGCTTCCTCCAAACAACTGAGGCCCCTGCACCTACTTGCTTTCGAGACGGACCTTGGCGAGATAGATGCTGGTTTTCTTTTCGTGGGACGAGTAGTAGCTCACCCAGAGCAAGTCTTCATGCCATACCATGCCTGCGTAGCTACAATCTCCGCCGGATGGAAGCTTGAGCGCCTCGGTCAGAGTGCCTTTCTCAACATCGATCCAACAGAGCGATGTTCGAGCGCCGCCGTCATAGAGCCGTACGGCCGCAATGAATCTACCATCAGGCAAGCGGATCATATCAGGACCGCCGAGTTTAACGCCCAGGTCTTTCCAGTCCCATTTGGTGAAGGGTGCCTCGGCAGCGCCAACGAGTCCCGAACTGGGCGTTCCATCGCGACGCAGCAAGCAGTAGCAGGTGCCATCGGATTGGAAGACCATCGAAGTCTCATTCACGTAGCCAGCATTTGGTGCAGCATTTGCAACCAGCGAATTAAACTGTTTACCATCATCCGATCTGTAAAGCCGGACACTCCGCTCGTTTTTCCCAGTCGAGTATCCAAATCCATAAGCTTTGGTTTTGTGCCACGTGATTCGCCAGAGCCAGTAATCGGTTTCCGCGACTTCTTGCTTGGCGCTCCAAGTCTTACCGTCGTCAGAAAACCAGACCAGCGACTGGTGCTTATACGACTTTTTGGTCGTAGGATGCGGAATCGCCTCGGCACCGGCCAGCATCAGTCGGTTGTCGGGAGTAACCGAAATCTTGGCGTCGCGCAGGTCCGAGTCAGGAGAAGAAATCAACGCAGCGGACTCCCACTTGCTGCCATCCTTAGAAGTGATGATCCGCAAAGCCCCGTTTGCAGAGACATGCCCCTGCGCTTCGCGAAAAACACAGTACCATTTTTCATTGAATCGGATGAGGTCGGTAAATGCGTTATGAGGTGCCTTGTCCCAAATTCGATAAGACTCAACCAAAACTGGCTGAGAGTCGTCAGCCTTGACCGTCGCGAATGCTGCGAGAGAGAAAACCGCGAGAAGCAAGGTGAGGAATTTCATCGTGGATTTCTTTCAGTAGGGAATCCGTTTTTAACCCCGGATTATTCACGAGCTGTGGGCGTCAAACGGGAGGTATTGCTTCATTCCGGAGGAAGTGTTCAAAGGTTGCTGCTTGACAGTTCACTTGCTAGATGAATTTATTGACTCGCAAACTTGTCATCTCTGTCGTTAAATCGTTCAAAATCGCCTACTAGACGCCCGTCGTCGTGAATAATTCCGGTTAGCACGGCAGCCTGCGGCAATCAAGATTTCAGATACCTTCAGTTTAACCTGCAACTCTCACCGTGGCGATTTGAAGTCGTATTCTGCGCAGCGTTCGCCCAATCGTCTAAACTACGGCGAGCTTGTATCTTCAGGAAAAAGCTGGTGAACTTCGTTTTATGATTCGTCCTTTCGTCATACAATCATGGCGTACTGAGATTCACCGGTTACAAACCCTGAGGGAATTCAAAGCTGCCACAAAAACGTTTGCGCTAAGTCACCACTTCACAAACCATTCTTCTGGAACGACACCGCTTCCACTCCCTTCCGTCTTATTACGAAAGCAAAAAATGGATATCACAGGTTTATTGATTGCGTTGGCCATCGGGGCAATCGCAGGTTTTCTCGCTGGTCAAATTATCAAAGGCCACGGTTTTGGCATTCTCGGCAACATTGTTGTTGGCATCATCGGCGCTTTGATTTTTGGATTTCTTTTTGGAAATTTCAATTTGTTGAATTCGCCAATTCTGAACGAAATCGCAGGCGGAACGATAGGCGCCGTTATCTTGTTGTTCTTGATTGGCTTGGTCAAGAAAGGCAACTAATAGGGGCTAAGCGGTGCTCAACTAGAGCCGGTTGCAAAACCGACGCCGATCGTAGCCCGGTCTCTCCGAGACCGTGAATGGCGCTTTCGCGAGTCAGGGACTGACTCGCCTATATAGTTCTGAAACTGGCCCTTGCAACCCAGTTGCATCACAACTGGGTTTGTTGGTGCTCCTAACATATTCCGCCGATTCATGGCAAGAATCAAATCGTTAGCTGACTACCGCTTTAACGCCGTCGAAGCCCAAACCAGCGGAATTCAAATCCCTACCGATCGAGCAAAACTTCGGGAGTCCGCGGGCTTTCACGAAACCCGCAGGTGCGCGACGCATCAAACGGTCGCTAAAAACGGATGTTCAAAAAACGGTTGAGTCATTGCCCCTCGCATGAGAAAAGGCCACCCTTGACGGTGGCTCAAGTTGGGTTGCTTCTGGCAGGCGACGGACGAATCATATCGACTCCTCGAGACAAACCGACGAGGGCGAGTCGCATGGGAAAATACGTTCGACGTTGGATAATTTGGGTGAAAAGTGATTCAAATCTAACCGGCAATACGTGGCGCGATTTGTTCTACGTTTCCTCTTGTCAACTGATTCAGCACGAATTTCACTCGACCTGTCTGCCCCCTGAATAGGAAGGGCTCCCCCGGCGCTTAGCACTATTTTCTCAGGCCGTGTAACATCTCGCCAGCTTTTTCGCTTTGAGTTGTGTAGAGCAACACCGATTGTTTTTTAATTCTCTTGAGGAGAAACGCGATGAAACGTTTAAATGCTGGAATACTGAGTTTATTGGCAGGTCTAATGGTCGTCTCTATCAGTGGGTGCATGATTGGACCCACGAGCGGGGACCACATTGGGAACATTCAAAACAGAATCAGCCCGGGAGGGTTCGTCCTAGACGGCGATTCGCTAATTGAGGTGCAAGCTTACAATTTTGAGAGTCGGCGCTGGGTAACTCTAGCAACAACTAGGTCCAGCAGCGGATCAATTGCATGGGAAAATATCGATTGGCACTACTGGCAGTCGCCCCAGTTTTCGCTCCCCTTTGAATATTGGGACGTGTCGTGGGGTAACGGGACTGAAGGATATCAGCAAAGGTATGCCAGACTTCGAGCCCTTGGTGACGGGGCAGAACTATTCACGTTCAAAGATTGGAATCTAGGACCGCTTAGTGACATGCAGGACGATGTCAACGGAACGGAACTCATTCTTTTTGGGGATCGTATCTATATTGAATAGATATTTGGACAATGCCCATTCGGATCGTAAATGGTTGGCCAGAGTTTTCACGCCGGTGAAAACTCAGCCCAAAGCCGAAGCAGCACACGTCGGCATCGGAATGCACAGAAATGCAAAAACCCCGAGTAAATCGGAGTCTTGCGAACGGTTGCATTTCGACGCAGTTTCCTGCAATCGATTTAGTACCGGCTAGAGGACTTGAACCTCCACTCCCATAGGGAACTTGATTTTGAATCAAGCCGGAAAACGAAAATGCATCAGCGTTTCAACCCGTTTTTTATCGAACGAAACTGACTATAACATCGGCATTTGACTGTTGCAATCTATGTCAAAATATCGCGGGAAAGAGCGGTATCGTCTCAGGTCGTTTTAGCAAATCCGGTAGCCTACCGTTTTTGCTACCCAGCATGTCAATGAACAAAACCAACCATGAACGCCAACCATATCCGATTGCTCGCCTTCATCGTCGTGCTTGTGCTGCTGATCTGGCTGGCGTATTCCGATGGATACAAACGCGGCTATCAGGACGGACAGGGCGACTCCAGCAGGGATATCACGAACGTCCTTGAATGTTCGCACCGGACTAGTTCGCAGCCTTCACGTCCAGCAACTCCAACTGCCCGGCAACCTTACGCTTAAAGGCATCCAGAATGATTCCTGGCGCATTTTCGGCGGTGACGCGATCCGTAAGCCAGTACTCTTCGGCGTAAAGTTGCAACGCATGGCACAACGCGAATACGTCCTTGCCGGTTGTCGTTGCTTCAAACTTCATAGGCGGAAAGAGTTTTGATCGCAAGTTTCGGATAGCACGCGCAAGTCCGGCTTCGTGTGCATTGTTATGTGGCGGATGTTACCTCAGGGATAGTCCTCGACTGAATACTTGATATCGGACGCCGTGTCAGCTTTCCATCGGGATCCATGGATTTGCGTGCCTTGGTTATCCGAAACCTTCGTACAGTGGCAGGGGCGAGACGGCGAGGATTGGACGATACTTCATCGTATGCAATTGCCGCAATGAGCAATCTCACTTGATGAACCTTACGCTCTCAATGACTCCGTCGATCACTTCATAGATGGAAATGTACTCCACGGATTTTCCCTCTCGAACGACTGTCTCTCGATTCACAACAAAGTTTCCGTTGACCATCTGACTGTGAACGGTCACCTTCACAGCTTGCGTTGCGAATAGCGGCGAGAATATTTTCTCGATGTGCTTCTTTCCCCGTGACCCCAACTTTGTAGCAGGAAAGTCGTATACCTGTATGTCTTCTGAGTAGCAGGACAGGAATGTCTTCATATCGTGTTGGTTGTGTGCGGACATGCGAGCATTCACGATCTCCAGCGGCGATTTGGCCAAACCTACCGACGTGCCGCGTTGATCGACATGCATGCCTTCTCCCATGTCCGGGAGGTCATTGGCGACCGCCGTTTGCTGAGCTTGGTTGGGTTGTTGCTGCTGTTGGGCTGCGTAGTCGCACCCGATGCAGATCGGGAATAACGAAACGAAAATTAGCGTTAGCTTGAGCATTGAGGCTGTTTCTGAAGTACGGAGATGTTGTGGATTGGCGAGTAGAATGTAGTCGGATAACGAACGTCCGTGATCACCGAGCCGGGACAGTTGATCTTCCATTTCCTAAACCACGCGCAAGACCGGCTTCGCGTGCATCACATTGTTATCTGTCCCTATCAATCTATAGATTCACCATAGGCATTATACTCGCCACTAATATACACCTTCCGATCACCCATCGGATTGCCAAAAGGCAGAATTCAATAGCCGCGGCAACGGTTGCCGTGAAAAAGAAAACAAGCATGTAGAAACCAAAGCCAAACCACATTGGGCCCCCATTACCGTAAACCGGATCAACGGTCTCGGGAACAATCGCTGCCGCAATCCAAATGCCTATCATGATTAGTGGAATTGCAGTGAGTGTGATCGAGATTGAAACGTCGCGACCGGCCACCAACGAAGCAATAAGATGTGCGATGCATGCCCCGAATGCCCCCGAGAGACAACAAACGATTTGGCATTTCCGATTAAAGGCTTCAAGCTTCTTGAATCCAGTCTGGTAGTCGTCCAATGGGACCCATTCTCCGTCTATCTCTTCCACTGCCTGAAAAGTCGTTTGCGATACTCGAAACATGTATGGTTCTGGCCAAACCAAAAAAACTGAAACGCCTGCAATTGTTGCGATCACACTCCAATACGCGACTGAAACAAGACGAGGGAGTCCCCCAAGTCGTTGTCTGGTCCAAGGAGATTCGTTTGTTGGCGAACTCAAAACAAAATTCCCTATAGCGAAACATCCTGCGTCATGACGGATAACGTCAACGATCACCGGGACGCGGCGAACGACTTGCAAGCAGAAAAACCCGTGCGGCCCGCGGCTCCGGTGCATCGTATTGTTATCCCGCGATTGTGGTATGTAAATTACGATTCGTATTATATTACGGATTATTTGTATCGACGACTCTGCTCACAACGGAAACACCAAATGGGCGTGCCAAGAGATTTGTCGATACACAGGTCCTTCCTCCATGAGAACCTTGATCATCAACGGTTACTTGGATGCTGAAAGGACGTCGAAAAAGCAGGTAGTCTGATAATGAGGGTTGAACGTCACGGACAGTGTATTCTGGGTGGATCGAATGAGGGTTGGCCCAGAAAAGATGGTCATCGGGATTAGCAATGTAGCTATTGCAAGCATCCAATTTGGAATTCAACAAATTGGATTGGAAATGATGCCGCACTGAATCGGGCCTGAATGCTAGGCATGCGAGCAGAGCGCAGGCTGCAACAATTACGAATAGAGATTTCAAGGAAAGTCGGATGGGCATGATTTAGCGGGATAACGTCCGCGGTAACCGAGGCGCAGCAACACGGATTGAAGTTAGTTTGGTATTGGAAATTGCCGAACAAGTTTCACGACTTCGGTTCACCGCTTTGTTATCCAGCAAACAAATATTGGGTGCTGTCAATTTTATCGGCTTTACCAAACGAAGTCGAGACTACACATGGCGCCATTTGATTCGATAAACCTGTTTCGTGCAGCGCTATTTTTGCAAGCAGATCAAGAACAGGATGTATATGGCAAAAACAGTCGGTCCTGCCAATGAACAGATGACACCAAGATACGCGTTTTCACGGTTTGGTTTACTAAGCCCAATGAGAGACAGCACGAGCCCGGTCGTCGATAGAGTAGCACCCGCGACCATGCCACCAAATCCGAGCACCAGAACGAACAGGGAATGCCCTAGCGACATTGTCCCCGGCGGCAGAACATTGCCTTCAATCGCATTTGGCTTGGGCTTGTTTGCAAACATCTCCCCACACACCAACATTGTCATCATGCAGGCGACCGCACCAAGCATTCCAATAATGGGACCGGCACATCCTGCAGATTCTTGTGGAGCGACGGTCGTCAGTTCGGTTTCATCTGGTTCCATGATTGAACGCTTGGAGGCAGAAGCTTAGCTGGATAACGGCAACGATCACCGAGCCGGAACGGAAATCATTGCTTCAATTAACACGCGCACGTCCGGCTTCGCGTGCATCGTATTGTTATTCGGCGTTTTGAAGTTTCAGTTCGTGTCGTTATATTCTAAGACGTACCGAAACCAATATCGAGCGATATCGAATGAAACGCCCAAAATTCTCAATTCTGACAATGTTATTACTGATGACCATTTTTGGTATGGCAGTTTTCACAGTTGTGCAAAATTTAGAGATGGCCAGTATGCGCGACCACAATCAAAATCTGACCGATGAGATCGGGGTCATTGGTGTAACGAACGGCGATTCGATCGCAATCCGACCTCTAATAAAAGGCGGCGAATTGAACACGTGGCGTTTCCGGGTCAATAAACCGACGAAGGAGCACGAGTACTGTTTTGGGGTTGTTGATGTTGATCCATCAAATACTCCAATGCTACCAAACGGATATCGCCCAAATTTTCAGGTGGTCGAATGCCAGAGCGAAGGCGAAACAAACATTGTGCTGAGTGTTTGGCGAGACCAGAATTCAAAATGGTTCGTGAAATTCCAAGAGTTTGAGGGCCAAAACGAGAAAATTGCTACTGCCACGCGAATGGATGGATTCTCGGATCAAGCAATGTCAAATGCAGTTCAGATGAAAAACGCGTTGATTCAAAGCAGCGTCAACCCGCTGTCGCATGCTAACGACAAGCATGGCGACATAGTCGAATTTGGCAAAGATGAAACAGTGTGGCTGGTGCGATCGGAAAAGCCGGGTCAGCCACAAGAATCGCGATAAGCGTTTGTGTTGGCGTTGAGGCCGAAGCAAAGCAAGAAGCCCGAAGCCGAATAACGGTTACGATCACCGAGCCGGAACGATGATACTAAACATTGAAAAACACGTGCAAGGCCGGCTTCGCGTGCATCGTTTTGTTATCCACCGTCCGGAGAAACGTCACGATCTGTAGGAATGTTCGACATCCGCATATTGGCAATTAGGTGAAATACAATTCCGCCAATGACTCCAACGGCTAAAGACGACAAGCATACCGCCAATCTCATGGAGTTATGCCAAGTCGGTGCGACTGGCTCAGAGGTCTGTATTGCCATCGGTGCAGAGTAATATAGATCATGCATGTGTGCGTACGTTCTGTGTGGAGCTGACGGGTCGTAGTCCGGCCATTCACGCCCAAGATTCATGACAATCGCAATTTTCGATCGGATATTCCATGACCCATTGGCCGTTTTGGTTTCGATTGCAAGTCCGAGCCATGCGACTAGCCACACGGTGCCAATAACAGCAAATCCCAATGTGAAGTGGTTGTGTGTTTGAAATGCACGAACAATTGTGAATGACATCCAGATCGCCGTAGCGAGAACGACAAACCAGCCAACCCAGAGATTAGGGCTGACGCAAACCGAGCTGCAGATGGCAAAATAGATGCAAATTAGAAGTATAGATCTGAGAGAAATTCGAACCATCTAAATGAATTACGATAAGTTGAATTGAGGTGGATAACGGTTGAGATCACCCGGTCGACGAGCGATGTAAAACAACGAAAGTTCTAATAGCCAAACGCAGATGCTTCTCGACTCGGGTGCATCGCATTGTTATCCGCCGTTTCGGGAAAAGTTACGTTCTAGGCGTTCTCCAATTCATCGAGCGCCCGCTCTGCTACTTGAAAGTTTGCGTCTTTAGGAGCTCGCCCGCCTCATCGTAAACCTTCCAAGTGCCCTTCTTCTTGCCGTGTTCGAAGCGACCTTCGTCCCAGAGTTGGCCATTGGCATGGTATCGCTTCCATGCACCGTGCTTCTGCTCTTCATCGTCGAAGCCGCCCGTTGCCCGTGGTTCGCCATTCTTGAAGAACCATTTCCACCGACCAACAATCTTTCCGTCCTTGAAGCTGCCGGAGGACTGCATCTGGCCATTATTGAGAAAGTACTTCCACTTTCCTGATTTCTTTCCGTTGTCGAATTCACCCTGGCAAGAGATAAGGCCGTTCTTGAAGAACAGCTTAAAGGGGCCATTCTTAGGATTGCCGTCTTCATCGATTCCAGGAATGTCTTTCATTGGGTTGCGCTCCTGTTTGGAATATCTGTTGGGGTGGAGAGGCCTGCTGCCGGAGGCCGCCACGTTTCCCGTGCGGGCAGCCGGTAGCTGAGTAGATTGCCACCGACCAACGAATCATTACTGGCGTCGGAAATTCCTGGCAGCGTCTCAAGGAGGCGCTCTATTTGTCGGAGGCTTTTCGAGTCAGTCATTGGTTGAAGTGCGGGTGAGCATTCTTGAGGCGGATAACGGTCGCGATCACCGGGACGCGAGTGAAAATGTAAATTTGAGTGAAGTGGATGGTAAAATGCGAGGAACGAGCAACCATCCGCGGAACGCACGTCCCGCACGCTGGATTTCGCGGCTCCGTGTGCATCGATTTGTTATCCACCGACTGCCAACCGGACAAGCCAATCAGGGTAATGAAACTCGATATCATTTTGGTCGATCCAGTGCAAAACACCAATGTCGACCGCCATTGATTGTTGAACAACATCAACAAATCGTGTCGGTATCCAGCAAATCAAATCATCGCCAAGCTCGCACACCCACAGATCCCAAGGTGGATTGTCTGCATAGTCGAAGAACCCGTTGGATTCAAGCTCGGTTGCCCCATTGTGGTTTGTTCCATTGTATTCGACCAGCAGCAACCGTCCTGCATTTTCATCATGATGAAGTTTTTCAGCTTTCTGACCAATCAGTTTTGAACGCGTGTCATTTACGTGAGCGATCAGTCTTGGTTCGTTGAAGAGCCCCGGATCGCTATCGCAATAGTCATAAGTAGGACGAAGGTCGGGTGAGCGTAAACACCACCTAGGATTGTTTAGATCAATTCTCGGCATTGCCCACGCGGTCGTCTCGCGCAGCGATCGGCGAAATGTTGATTCGTTCAAAACCATCTGATTAGGTGGATAACGGTTATGTTCACCGGGTCGCGGCAAACAGCATTGATTAATAAAGCCGTGC
>CAYGUE010000184.1:0-11438 GCA_964352885.1 uncultured Pirellulaceae bacterium | reverse complement strand
CCAGCCTTGATCGGCTTTGAGCAGAATGTTGGCCCGTTTGACTTTCTGGCTGGTAGGCCTGTTACTTCATCCAAGAACAGCGATTCAAACGTATCGTCGCTCTTTGCTGCCGCAAACTTGGGGAGATGTGGGCTCGGATTTTGGTCTGCGATGGCAATTGGTTTTGCATTGGCGTCGTTTTCGATCGGGTTGTACTTTTGGTTTTCCGCACCGGTATCACAGTAATTAGAATTTGCAGGTTTGCGCTGCTGCCAACGCAGTTCCAACATCAGCCTGTTTCCGCACCCAAATCAAGAATGGGTTCTTGAACTCAATCGGTTAGTAGCCTGCCGATTTCCCTGCACGCGTAGATTCTGATCCTTCAACAGGCGTTTTGACATTTTCAGCAGTCTGATTCGACTTGGAGTTTCTGCCGCGAAAGAAGGGAAGGATTATCATCCAGTGCAAGTATTTGACTCGAGCGTCGCGATACTCCGGCAAGCCGATTGACATTCCGGCATGACCTTTCTCCGGCTGGTCTTGGTAAGTACGAAACAAGAAATCCCACCAAGGCAGATTGAAACCGAAATTGCTGTTTGTCTCACGCCGTATCACAGAGTGGTGAACACGGTGCATGTCTGGTGTCACAATGAACAAACGCAAAACGCGATCCAGCCACAATGGTAGCTTCACATTGCTGTGATTGAACATAGAAGTCGCATTGAGCAGAACTTCAAAGATCAGAACCGACATTGCGGGTGCTCCGAGCAGCAGGATAGCCAAACACTTGATTCCTAAAGACAACAGAATCTCAACCGTATGGAAGCGTAGTCCAGTCGTGACGTCGAACTCCATGTCGGTGTGATGCACCATGTGTAAACGCCAAAACAACGGCACTGCATGGAATAAGACATGCTGGCCATAAATTGCCAGATCGAGAGCGATGATACAAAGAGCAACTGCAATCCAATCCGGTAGGGAGATCATGTTGAACAATCCCCATCCAATTGATTCGACGTAAATGGCGACGCCAACGGCACCAATCGGAGCAATAAATCGAACCGCGACCGTATTCAAGATTGCCAATCCAACATTGTTCGACCAATGGACATGCCGTTCGACATCACGTTCTCTGCGCGGAGCAAACGTCTCCCAAGCCGCCATCAAGGCGAGTATGAACGCAAACGTCCCAAGTCGAATTCCAGATTCGGAAGTTAAGAACTCGACCACAAGATTGACTCCGGCGAAACAAGGATGATTCCAGTACAATCTTAAGAATGATTAGTTCCGGCCAACACGGCCAATTTCATGTTGCACATGCCACGGTAGCCCAAGCAATACTAATGGGCGTGACATCATTCGAATCGTTCAATAGAGTCAATGGAAATACGCCACTTACATTCGTTCGTAGTCGCCGCTGAAACGGAAAGTTTTACTCGGGCAGCAGAGATTGTTGGACTAACTCAGTCAGCGGTCAGTCAACACATCGCGTCGCTTGAGAAACAGCTTGGACGATCACTTTTTGACCGTGGAGCGAATTCGATCCATCTAACGGAATTTGGGAAATTCTTGTATCAACATGCTCGAAGAATCATGGACATCGTCGATGAGATCAAGCAGGAAGCAGGACAAAAATCAACGACGGTTGCTGGTTTGGTGACGTTCGCGTCCAGTAGTGTTCCCGCAGAATGGCTTTTGCCCGAGATTCTGCTCACCATTCGCGCAGCGAACCCCAACATTCAAGAATCAGTCAAAGTTTCAGACAGCACGCGGGCCATCGAAGCCGTTGAATCGGGCGAAGTCGATTTCGCCTTGGTTGGCGAATTGCCACGGGCCACGAGCCTATGTGCCAAGCGAATCGCCGAAGACGAATTGGTACTAGTTGTCGCACCGAAACACACGCTTGCGAGTCGAAATTCAATTGAGCCAATTGAATTATTGGATCATGCACTAATATTTCGCGAACCAGGTTCCGGCAGTCGACGCTGTATCGAAAACGGGCTTTCATCTGCAGGTGTATCTACAGCCGACTTGAATATCCCAATCGAAGTCAATTCAAATGAAGCCATTCGCGCTGCAGTCGAACGAAACGTTGGCATTTCCTTTCTTTCCATGCGGGCAATTCAACGCGAGCTCGACGACCAACGTTTAGTAAGGGTAAATATCAACGGCATCAGAATAATCCGCAGCCTGTATTTGGTAACGGATCCCGGTCGGCTCCCCAATCCTGTCGTTCGGGCCGTCCTCAGTTTGGTCGACGAATTTCGAAAAAAGTCATTCAGTTCCTGGCCAACTTCGACGTAGGTAACGATGGCTGAGGTGGTTCTTTTCATTCGATTTGGCAATTCTTTACGAAGACGGTGTGCCAGGTATTTTCATGCGAGCTTTCCTCGTGAGCTCGTTATATTCAGGGCAGCTAAGTCCACATTTGAACGACCCACTAATTCGCAAAATCTGTAGTTGGTCGACGCGTTGTTGAAGAGTGGTTAATGAAAAAGCCCCGTAAAAACAGGGCTTTGTGATGCGTTGTGAAAGCCAAATACAAGCCCTAAAAGACTTCGGAACCGAGGGTTGCAGGTTCGAATCCTGCCGGGTGTTGTCCGGGATGACTTTTTGAATTGTCTTTGAAGAGCCGATCTCACCAGTCAAAGCGCTGCTGTTTTTGCTTGGCAAAAACTTGATGTCAATCGCAATCAAAAATCAAGCTGAGCCCGGACAGCAAACGCATTCGCGAGACTATCACCGATCATGGGATCGTCGAGTCGCGAGTGAATCCAGTTGAATTGCATCTTTGTGTGCTTGTTCCAGTACCAAGTGCATCCAACCGTGAAGTCGGTCAATCGTCGGCCAGTAATTCCGGCATCGTTCAAGTCGATATGTGAAACTCGGCCAGCTAATTCCCACGCACCCAATCCTCCATTCTTGTCAAATGGACAATTGGGAACGATTCTGCCAAAAACTCCGTTGGCACGTGAAAAAGGTATCGACTCGCCAGTCAACATATATCGGACTTGCGCATAGGCCCCAGGGAAGTTTGCGGCTCCTCCAGTCGTTAGGTTGACGGCGACCCATCGCGCTTCCGACTGGAATGCCAAGCGGCCCAATGCCAAAGCTGATTCAACGTTGAAGAACTGAGCAGACTCCGCATTGATCTGGCCCGTGTTGACGAAGGGAGGAACACCGACGATCGGTAGCGATGCTAAACCATTCGGGCCAAGAATTGGGTTTTGGCCAAGGAATAGTTCGTTCGTATTGACGAACTGAACGACGCCGCGACCGGGATCGTTAAAGCTGTAGTCGACGCCGATATGCAATAGTCGATCATCACCAAAATCGGCTGCGATTGCTGTCAGGCGTGATACCATTCCGTAACCGCCGGAATCAGAAAACACGTTTCCAAAGTTGTCACTCAGATAACGGTAACCTGATATTGCCCATGCCTTACGTTCATCTTCGCTTGTGTCAAATAGCATGATTCACGTTTGTCGAAACGGGCTTTGGGTAAACGACAAAGGTCGCTCAAGAAATGGAAGTTCGCGAACACTTGTCAGCTCGGACATGCCAAACGGCTGTCGAAAGCGACCAATTCGAACGTTGCCAATCCGAGTGTCATTTTGTTGCATCCAAACGTCAACAAAGCGAGCTTGGCTTTGGGCAATATCGAATTCAATAATGTACGAAGTATCTTCGGCGACGTTGCCCTTGGCTGCCAAACGGGCTCGGCGGAATCCAAGCCCGTCATCAATGTCGCCAAGGGTTTCCTTGTTGGCCGCGTCCTGCGAAAAGTACCCTGCGTCCAATTGAAAGAAGCCCGAAACTTTGATCGAGGGGAATTCATCCTCTTTCGCTTTTTCATCCAAACAAGTTACACCCGAGTTGCCGCCAATTCCCGGATCGTCTTCAGCATTGGAAGGGGTTTGCCAAGTCGGTAAGTTACCGTTCGTGCCAGATTGTGAATTGGGGGAAGGCTGTCCATCGGCTTGTTGAATGGCATGAGTTGTTGAGCAAAACCCGATGCCAAGTATCAACACGAAAGCCAATTGAATTATTCTGTTTATCATGCCAAACCTATGTAGTACTACGTTGCAAAGATCGGAATTTTGCGCGTTCACATTCAGTTGCTATCGACAATTGTCAGGATTGCCGCCCTTTGCCAAATGTCGCAAACTCACATCCACAAGCAAATCCAAGCGTTGTTCTGCGATCAAATAGAATTTATCGAGATCAAAGTCCCGTCAATCGCGAGTTCATCCTTAGTTTTTGGCGCGGTTGCCATCAGGCTTTGAACGGAACTATCTGACAACGAATCGACGTTCAATTCGAAACGACGAATCGGTACATCGTTTGGTGCGCCAATTCCCAAGCGGACTCGACTTCCGTGTATCTCGATGACTGTCAAAGTGATTTCGCGGCCAATGATTATTCTTTCTCCAATTTTGCGAGACAGGACTAACATGGTTTTCCTCACTGAGATATCGCATACAAGTTACCGGGTGTATTAAAGATATCTTCAGCGCCAAAATGGCATTACATTAGTTTGCTTACAAATCCGAAAGGCAGATGTCGATCGTTATTGGGCTGGCGTTAATATCAAAACTCCAGCAATCGCAAGCGAATATGTATGTCGCGGTTCTCTATCTTCGCATCGTAACACCTATGCCAACTCCAGTTTCCGATAGAAAAGGAACCACTTCAAACGATTCGTTTTCGGTACAACCGATGCTGGATGTGGCGAGGTAGGCGAGCCCCCACCCAAGCAATGCTTGAGATGGGTAATGACCATTTTCAGTAATTCTCGACAGTGCCGGCAACGTCGAAGCAGCGAAGTAAACGACTTTCAATTTTCGATTGTCTGTCATGTGGTAAGCAGTCAAGAATGGAATCGCACCCATAAACGCATGACCGCTAACACCGTTGTTGTCTTCGAAAAACTGCCATTCTGATCCCTCGCGAACGTCTGGCGATTCACCGGGACGAGACCCACCCGTTGCAAACTGTGACAAGACAAGAACAGGGGCTCCAATAGCGAACGCCCGCATGCTTCGCTCCCCCCACTCGCCAGCCAAGGCGGCCTTTGGACTGTCGTCAAAAACATACTTCCCCAGTATCGCCGTTCCCGCGTAAACCGGTAATAGAAAATATCCTTCGCCAAAGAATCGGAACTCACCGACGAATTCTTGATATTCATTGGTCTTGCTGTTGAAAGTTATATTGTCCTGAATGTGTTCCAAAATATTTTGGTCAAGGTCAGAATTCGCCATCCAAGCTCCTGCACCGAGCAGCGACGCAGCTACAGGTAGGTTCTTGATTGAATAAAGATTCCGATGGTCAGTTTTAATGTCTGTCCAAAGCGAGCCCAACGAGCTTCTCGATCGTTGCGGCCAGATTCTCTCAGGCATCTCATTGCTCTTAGAAGACGAGAGAACGTCAGGGTCAAAAAAGATCTGTGCATCTGTCGAGTCGTCGGACTGAAACCGAATGGCCATATCGCTTTTCGGATAGTTTGAAAAGTACGAAGGCTGAGACCTTGGCTCCGTCAGCTCTCCTGCATCCGAATGTGAGAATTCGAATGCACCTGCTTTTTGAGATTCAGGAGGCGTCGTCTGACATTTCCCGACGATCGTGTTGAGGCTTTCCGGTTGGTTCAATGAAGCGCAGCCGCCCATCAACACAGCAATCAATGCAATAAATAATTGGGTTGCAATTCGTAGCATGCCATCCAGCTTCCGGTAGTACAAGGAGACCGATAGTTAGCATTTCAAGCGGTTCGTCGGAATCCGAATATGCGAAACAAAACTGTTTCGGGATGAAACAGCGGCGATTCTAATCTTCCTCTCATTTTCAAGTGCCCCGAATCAAAGAAGCGGAAGACCGCCCGGAAACACCGCCTCCAGGGTTCCAGCTTCGCGGCTACTGACCGATTACCTTAAGTCTTGAAATGCCGAAATGTTGAAGCAGGCGAAGCCCGTTAGTTGCCTACGACTTTCATTGGGCAAGCGGACTGAATTTTGAAAATGAGAGGACGGTGAGACTAGCGATCTCAGGTTAGATTGATTTTGCGAGGAATCGCCTGGATTGATATCAATTGGGACGGAAACACCGAGCGCGTGCACGACAATCCAAAACACTTTGAGTGAACTTGCCTTGGGCTGAACTGAAGGCTACTAATGAAAATCTTGCTTACCGGAGCCGCCGGATTCATTGGCAGCCATGTCGCCAGAGCGTTGATCGAACGCGGTGACGAAGTTGTTGGAATCGACAACTTTAAACAACTACTATGATCCGAATCAGAAATGGGGCAACGCACGAAAGCTGCAAGAGTATCCCATTTTCGAATTGGTCGTTAATGATATTGTTAATTCACAGCAAACCCTGTTTCAGAAGCATAACTTCGATGCGGTCGTGCACCTTGCGGCGATGGCTGGCGTCAGAAATTCGGTGAAATCCCCCGCCGAATACCGTGCCTGCAACCTCACAGCTTCCCAGCACCTGATCGAGCTGGCTCGAAATTTTGACGTCGGGAATTTTGTGTTCGCGTCGACTTTATCCGTCTACGGCCATACTCGCAGAATTCCATTCGTTGAAGACGACGCATGCTGCCAACCGCTGCATCCATACGCCGCCAGCAAGAGAGCAGTCGAACAAATCGGATACGCGTACAACCAATGTTACGGAATGAACTTTACGGCGTTGCGACTGTTTAGGGTCTACGGGCCAAGCGGCAGACCAGACATGCTGCCGCTGCTTATTGCCGAAAGTATTTCGACTGGGTGGGAAGTGCCGCTGTTTGTTGGCAGGTTTCACCGAGACTGGACTTGCGTTGACGACATCGTCAAGGGAATTGTTTCGGCAGTCGACCGGCCACTTGGATTTGAGATTATTAATCCTGGCCAAGGCAAGCCTGAGTCGCTAGACCGATTCATCCACCAACTTGAAAGCGTGGCAGGCCAACTCGCAAACTTGAAACGGACAATGGCTCCGTCGACCGAGATGTTGACAACGTTCGCCGACAACAGCAAAGCTCGGAATCTGCTCGACTTTGTTCCACAAACATCGACTGAGGAAGGCGTCGTACGATTCTGGAATTGGTTTGCCTCCACCCGACTTAATGATTCTCAGGATCTTGAAGCGAAAGTCGCCTGATTCGGACCTACATCCCACCGCCGCAAATGGAATTGCTGTCCATGATGAATTAAGCTGGTGACTCAATCGTTGATCGAAGTGGCGCTTTCTGAACCTTGCAGAACGCCAAGCATATAACCACGCCCGCGATATGTGTGGAGAATCTTCGGCTCGTTTTTGAATTCGATTTTTGCGCGAAGGTAGCCAACGTAAACGTCAACCAGATTGGTTGAACTGTCGGAATCAATTTCAAAGACATGTTCGTTGATCTCTTTGCGTGCAACGACATGCCCATGGCGAGAGGCGAGATAAGCCAGCAACTGATACTCTCGGCCAGTCAAATCAAGAAGTTGGCCGCATCGCTTTGCAACACCCTCCTTGGGCTTCACGAGTAAATTTCCGATGTGAATTTCATCCAGACCTTGGAGCGATCTAAGTTGAATCCGTGTGACCAAACGTGCATGCAGGCGATCCAGTTCATAAGGTCTGACAAGAAAGTCATCTGCGACACTGTGCAGTGCCGCGACTCTTGCTTGGATGTCAGCTTCGTCAGTAATCACGATGATCGTACTGTGTCGATTATATCTCCGTAGAAATTCGACGAGAGGCCGGTCGCCGTGCAGTGGCATATTCAAATCAACAATGATTGCATCGAAACTGTGACCGTTGGTCAGTCCAATTGCATCGCTTGTTTTCGTTGCCAACTTGACTGTGTATCCCCTGTCCTTGAAGTATGCGTCCATTGAACCAGCTGTTGATTCGGACTGCTTGACGATCAAAATAAATTTGCCCGTGCCACTTGACTCTTTTCCATTGGTCGTTCTCGCCTTCGAGTCTTCACTAAACTGGGACATATTAGTTACCCCAATATTTCTTCGCGTGGAACGAACGCCTCTTTCTTGAGGACATCTACCTGTTCGGTGCAAATTGAGTTCGGATGGCTGGGCGCAATTTCGGTTCGACAATAATCGAAGATCTGTTCGCCCAACCGCCTAGGTACGATCGTCTCAATTTTCGACATTCTGTGTGCCTTCGGAAGCTGGCCGTTGGAGTCATGGATTTGATGACGCCCCACTCCGCCAACTTCGCTGACTGTGTAGCCAGATGCGCCGAGTTCGATGATTTGTCGCAAGACTTGTTCACCGACTTCTTCGGGAACAATTACTGTGATTCGACGGAGTTTTTCCACCGAACGTTTGCGGGCGGCGTACTCGTGATCGGACAGGTTATCGTGCGTATTCAGTCCGACGATTTTGAGTTCCAGATTCGCGTCAGCAAAATCGACTTCTAGTTCATGCAGTTTTTCCATCACGCTGTGGTCAACGAGATTCGTATCCGACATATCCAACACGACGTTCCGACGCTCATTAATACCGACTTTGACCAGCTTGCTACGGAACAGAATCCAGTTGCTAAACACGGCGGACTTGTGTGCTTGAACTAGTGCTGTTTGTTCGTCTTTCACCGTCACATCCAGATACGGTTTAAACAAAGATGTAACGGGTACGCCGTTGAGGACATGGATAAACATTTTTACCGCGATCCCGATCCCGATGCCAATCAACAGATCCGTCGCCAGGACGCCGACGAGCGTGGCGACAAAAATAATTAGCTGTTCGCGACCAATTCGATATGTGTGAATAAATTCCTTGGGATGAGTCAAGCGAAAACCGGTGTAGACCAACATGGCCGCGAGAGCTGCAATTGGAATTCGGTGGAGAACGGTCGGGATCATCGCAACGCATACCAAGAGGAACATTCCGTGCCAAAGGTTCGCAAATCGAGTTCGCGCTCCGTTATCGATATTTGCTTTACTGCGCACAATTTCCGAAATCATTGGAAGCCCGCCGACGAACGAGCTTACGAGGTTTCCTGCTCCAACTGCGATCGTGTCGCGATTCAAATTCGATTTGCGTTTATATGGGTCAAGAACATCAACCGCCTTGGCGCTAAGTAAAGACTCAAGCGTTCCAATGGCAAAGAACATCCCAACCCAGAAACTGGCGATCCCAAAATGTTCTCCATTGAACGCCCGGAAATCAGGCGTCGCAATGAATTTGAACATTCCAAACATTCGATCCGGCATTTGGACGAGGAATGACTCGCCAACTTCATAGTGTTGTCCGCCAAATTCGTAACCATGGGTGTGAAGCAAATCAAAATAGATCCCCATTGGAACTGAGACCAGCAAAACAATCATGGCGGCAGGGACTGCCTTCAGATACTTGATCGAATTCTGCAATAGCGGCCAGCAGAACATAATGAGCAACCCGACGATTCCGATAAAAGCAATTTCGGGATTGAGATGTTGAATGTAGTGAGGTATATCCTGCAGCATTTCCAACGGCTCACTGCGGGTGACCATTTCACCGGCAGCATTGGCCTCTTTTACGACACTGGTTCCCAGTAGCGGAGGGAGTTGTTTAATCATGATGATGACGCCAATCGCTGCGAGCATGCCGTGCACCGCCGACAATGGAAAGAACTCACCAAGGATTCCTCCACGCAGCAATCCAAACAGGATTTGCAGTCCAGCCGCAACGACTCCTACCGCAAGTGCCATTCGGTACGCGTCCATGTCGGACTGAATGAATCCATCGGTCGCTCCATCACCGCCAAAGGCAGCGACACAGCCCGCGACGATCACAATCATTCCCGCTGCGGGGCCTTTGATTGTTAGCTCGGAGTTGCTAATCGAAGTTGCCACAATCGAACCGACGATCGCCGTGAAGATTCCCGCGATTGCTGGAAATCCACTGGCCAGCGCGATACCCAGGCATAGCGGCAATGCGATCAGGAAGACGAGGAATCCTGAAAGGAAGTCTTGCTTGAAATACTTGATGAACCCCGTTGCGTTTCCGGCAGGCTTCTCTAGGGGATCAATCTTGGATTCAATTTTCTCGTTTTCGTGTGCCGACATTTCGCTTTGCTCCAGCAATCTTGTTAGGCGTTTCTGCTGTAATGTTTGATTTGGTTTGTCGTTAGATTTAGTCCGAAGCCGTGAATTCTTTAGGCTCATTTTGCAACCGAACCAAGAACGCATGGGAGATCGGTTCCGAGTTGAATTCACGGCGAGACATGATTTCTTTTGCCGCGTGATTACGAGATTGGACTCCAGGCTGCGGAAACACTCCGCCACCGATAATCAGAGCGCTCAGTACAAGCACTGCAATTTTTTCCGGCCAGCGTGCCCGCATTGAAAATGTTGTTTGGAATTCGGTACCTGTAAACAATCGAAAGTAGACTCTCATTATCGCGATGCCATTGATTGCCGCTGCCACCACAACGAGTGCGCCGACATAGGGGTATACCTCGACGGCACCTTCGACAATCAACTCAATTCCTGCAAAGCCAACGGTGCCCGGAAATCCGACGGCTGCAAGGCCAGTCAATAGAAAAAATGTGGCCAACATCGGCATAGATTGGTAAAGCCCATGAAAGTCACGCAGCGAAAGTCGACCCACTCGCGACTCGATGGCACGCAGCGTCAATGCGAAACCAGTTAACGAAAGCATGACCGCTAACCAGGTGCAAAGGGCTCCCGTTAAACCGATTGGCGTAACGACTTCGAGGCCGACTAAAACCAGCGAAGCGTTGCTTAGCAAAAGGTAACAAAAGAAACGTCTCGTTTCGGTTTGAACAAGTGCCATGCCTGCTGAGTAAACTGCCGTAAACAGAGAAGCGATTGCAATGGCCCGCAACGCCCAGTCGGGAGCGATGGGAAGTACCATTCTGACCGCAGCATAAGCTCCAATCATCGGTGAAACGAACAACAAGGATGAACCTAACGACGCTTTTTCGAACAAGTCGGTCATCCAACAATGAAGCGGTGCGCAACCGCTTCGAATCAACACCGCGATCGTTAGAAGCGAAATCGCCAAAATCGAATGCTGATGTGTCGCATCTTCTGAGCTGATCATCAGCCATCCGGCGACGAACAGCCCAATGAAGACTGACATGTGAATGATGAAACCACGAGCGGACTTGCCACGGCTTCGAATCTCCCAAATCAATGGCAGAGTTTGCAGCCCCATCAGCACGATGATTCCCCACGGATTGCGGCAAGCCAATGTCGCCAGCATCAGAAACTGCGAAAGCAAATTCATCCGAAATGGAAATCGTTTTAGCTTTGTACGGAGCGTCGCCAGCGGAGTTAGAAAAAACATCAACGCCGTGAGTGCCAGCAATGGCGCGTTCAGTTCATCCAACACCATTGCGTCAGGGCCAAGGATGGGTGAAACGATGTCCCAGCGATCGTGCGCCTCGAAAACTTTCAACGTGTTGAAGTCTTCCCAGGCACCGATGGACAACAATAACGCCAAGCCGGAAAATAGGAT
>CAYGUE010000183.1:0-11533 GCA_964352885.1 uncultured Pirellulaceae bacterium | reverse complement strand
CAATGAAGAAAGCCGACTTGAATCGATGGGCTCGCGAGGCCAATTGGTACATGGTTTCGGAATACTCAGTGGCCGGTGTTGCCGCTGAACATCCCGATGCGATTGCGATCGCCAACAAATGGATCACCGCAAAGAAAGAACACGTTGCGGCGGCGGGCTGGAATACTTACACGAATGTTGTCATGACTCGCCAAGACAGCGATCTTGACCTCAAAGAGATCAAGTCACACCTCAAGATGATTGCCGGCAGCATCGACGCGGCCAAGAATCGAGTCCGCTACACGATGAACGGTTTCGTGATCGCGATCGGCGGTTATGTTACGCCACTTTCAAAGCAAGCAATGGCGACCGCCAGGAAGATTGGCAAAGTCAATGTCGAAATGGGTGAAACCAGCTGCAAAGTACCGCTGGCGACCGACTACATTGCAAAGATTGAGTCGATGGGCCGAGCCGGCCGGAAGAAAAAATCAACCAAGTGTTAGAGGGCATTTCACCCGCTAGAATCAGTTCAAACCATAGAAACGCCAAAGCTTGTTTCGTCTTACGCTCTTTGACGCGAGCCAATGGTGCTCTTGCAATAGCAGATCAACCAGATCCACGCCGATATCCATTGGAAAGTGCTGGCCCACAAATAGAGACGGTGTAGCCAATAGAACTGGTCGTAGTCCCCCTTGATTTCGCCGAGTTCCGTATCGACGAATGCATCGATTTGAGGATGCAATGCAAACAATGCCGCCAACATCGCAAGCATGAAGACCGCGCATGAGATCTGCACGTATCGAATTCGCGACTGGCTTTTCTTCCAAGTCAGAACAGAATCGAAGACCATCAGCGTCGCAGCCAGCACGCCTAGGTAATTCAAAGGCACAGTCGCCCGCCGGGTAATTAGCCCTTGCTCAAAAGACGAGCCAAGAAGTTCATTGCCGATCGGCACGACGAAGCTCACGTAGAACCCGAACCCGCCAAACCACATTGCGAACGATGCCAACAAAAGCACTTGGAAAGCGAGCGACAAGAATTTCACGATTGTTTTATCTGCCTAAATTTGATGGTTCGACGATATCCATGTCGCCTCGCAAACTGCAAGTTAACAAGCACCCCGATACTCGTAGAGGCACTAGCTGACGAGCGCTCTCCACCACGCCAATTCTCTCTCGCCGGCCTTCGTCATGTGATAGGTCGTGTTGGCGTTAGCCCCTTCGGTTTCGATAAACCCGAGTTTCTTCACACGATGCAAGTAAGTACAAACCGCACGACGTTCGCATTCAAGATTCATTTGCTCGTAACCCGCAACTGCATTGTCCAGAGTCATTCCATCCGGATAGTCGCTCAGGATCCCAAGACAGACAGCCGTGGCTGCAGACAGTTTCTTTTGGCGTGTAGGCTTCGGCTTTTTCATGGTCATCTACCTTGAGTTCGAACAGGTTACCACCCGTGAGAGGGCCAGATCACGTAACGGCAGTTCACGCGTCGGTGGCGACTTTGGTTACACTTTACTCTTTGGATCAGGCAGCAACAGCCCAAAATAACAATCCGATATCCTGAGGCATCTTTTTGTTATCTACTAACGAAAAAAGCCGCCTGATTGCTCAGACGGCTTTGGTTTCATCAATCGAGCAAGTTCTACTTCTGCTGCTGAATCGGCTGTCCATCTTTACCGAACAGAGACATGAGCGAGAAACTTCCTCCGCCGCCGCTTTCTTGATTCACGACGTACGTGCCATCAATGTACTTCTTGACGCGATTTTTTGAATCGACCAAGTGAGCCTTCGTGTAAGCGTCCAAGTTCTCAGACTTAGCAGCTTTCTCAAGTTTCTCGTGCAACTCATGAAGCTTAAGCGATGCCAAGTTGGCAATCGGCTTCAGAGCAGCAGTTGAACCCTTGGATTCTTTCGCCAAGTCAAACAGACGCTCAACGAATTCAGTCTGCAAGTTACGACGCATACTCGAGATCGCAGGGCTACGCTCGGTGAACTTGCCCTTCGGCAAATCTTCCAGCTCTGACCAGATCGAATCGTTCACCGTTGTGATCAACTCGTTGAGCGTCAAAGCATCCTCACCCGCAGGAATGCGATACTCGTTGTCGTAGACGTTACGAAGCTTCGTTGGAGACATCAGCTGTGAAAGAGTACTGGCTTGGAGGCTCATGACACGATCATGGACAGGCCAAGTTGGCGTGTCACGACGGTCGAAGTGATCCTTCGTCATGTAACGCAACAGTTCAGGATTCAAGCCAAAAGCTTCGTCCTGGAACATATTGTCGATGACAAACTCAAGGGCAGCACGCTGTTCCTCTGCGGAAACAGGAGTCAATGGTGCTCGCTCTTCAGGATCGCCTTTCTTGTCGCGATGGACAAAAGTACCACCCACCCAATTCGCCATCATGGATGTCGACTTCGTCTGCATGGACAGCGTCATCAAGTAACCTTTACGGGCTTTCGACCAAGGCTGTCCTTTTTTGACGAACTTGTCAATGATCTTGCCGCGATGCGTTTTCGCCAACGCGATTTGCTCGCTCGCAAAATCAAGTGGATTCTTGCCGAAGTCATAACGTCGTGCCAGCGGGTCAGGACCACTCGTATCCTCGTCAGTAGCAAACGCTAACTCAGGTTCTGAAACTCGAGCCAAGATCTTTGGCAGTTTCTTTTCGTCCATGGTGTAACCGTATTCGATCGCCCACATATCGTAGGGACCGACTCCGATCATGGCCCAGTCGCCCTGAACTTCACCTTCTTCAACGAAGAAGTTAGTCGGGTTGTAGTCCATCACACTTCCGGTGAAGGGCTTGACGCCTTTGAGCAACTCGGAATTCATCTCCGCGATGTCGTAGACAGAAGAAGCTTTGAAATTGTGCCGCAAACCCATCGTGTGTCCGACTTCGTGAGCAACAAGGTCAGCGAGCAGACTTCCGATGAAAGACTCTGGCATGCCATCGAGCATTTGTTCTCCATCTTCGTCGTCCTTATCCTCTTCGTCTTCGTCTTCGTCTTCGTCATCGTCATCGTCATCGTCCGAATCCTCATCTGAGTCTTCGTCGTCTTTCTTCTTCGCTTTCTTGCCCTTCTTCTTTTTCTTCTTTTCTTCATCCTGAGCGATCTTCATATCAATCGCCATTCGCATAAAGGCAACGTCCATTGATCGTCCGTCAGCCGCAAAGCAACCGCCACTGATTTTGGCAGAAGAATCTTTATTCAATACGTCTTCAGGATTCTCACCGAGCATTTTCGCTTGGTGAATTTCTCTCGCTTGGTTCGCGAACTTCTGAGTCGCCTCGTGCAGAATCTGCTGTCGAATGAAATCGCGTTGCGAAGGCTCCGCCAATCGAATACGAGGGTCCCAATTCGGGTGTTGAACGTACCAAGCGAGCTCTTCAGGAGAAGCACCTTCCATGACCAGTTTCGGCATGATATTGCTGAACTGGTATTGGAAAGTACGAATCCAACCGTCAGTCAAAACGATATCCGCATCAAGAATTTCACCCGTTTTTGGGTTAACGCGGCTGGGGCCGATCGCAGTCGACACATTGTTGTTCAACCAACGAACGAAGTTGTAACGAACGTCTTCCGGATCCTTGTCCATGTGAGCACCAGACTCACTATCTTGCTGACGAACTTCAATCGCACCTACGATTCCAACTTTCTCAAAGGCTTTGTTCCAGTGCAGGATGCCTTCGCGAACAAATCGACGGTAGCGAACAGGAGCCGTGTGCTCGATGTAAAAAACGATCGGTTGCTTTGGCGGGCTCATACGCAACTTTTCATCACGTTTTTCAAGGTGCCAGCGGTTGATATAGCGAACGTCTGTTTCGTCTTCTTTGTATTTACCGTAGTCGCTGTACTCAGTCATAAAGTAGCCGATGCGTTGATCGGCTTTGCGAGGCTTGAACGTTTTCGAACCTTTCACTTTGCTGACCGAGAAGTGCAATTTTTTCAGAGCACCGTTGTACATTGGCACTTCGTAGCAAATCTCAACGTTCTCTGGAAATGACTTCGCAGAAACGACGGTCGTCAAACTGGTGTTTGGGGAAACGGAAGAACTAAAGAAGTCGTTGGAGTTAGAAAGGAAAGCCTGATTCAGATTGATCACGGGGCAGCTGCCATCCATGGTCAGAATCGGAACGTCAAGCAAAACGCGATCTGTGAACAGACGATTGACGGAAGACTTTGACTCCGCGTCGGAACCCTTGATTGAGAGGTTCTCCTCCATCATGGCAAGTCGCTTGCCAAACTTTCGCCAGTAAACGTATTTGGCGTCAGATTGCAGCCCGGCGAAGATCTCGCCGCCTGCAACCGTCGGAGCAATGTAGTGACGACCTGTGGCGTAGTCCTTGGGAAGCTTTCCCAAAATCTGGCCGGTCTTTTTGTTCAACCACAATTCGTAGAACGCGCCGCCGTCGCCTTCAACTTTTTTGTAATCCTTGGTTACTGTTTCCAACGTTGGAAACTCGGGTTTTTTCTTCTCTTCTGGCTTTGGGTCTTCGGCGAACGCCAAGCCAGTCATCATCGATCCGGATAGGATCGTGATGAACATCAACTGGAGGCAGCGAGAAAATCGCATTTGTCAAACTCCTTCTGGGAAACAAAAGTCAATCTGTTAAATATAGAACGCCAAAAAAGAGAAGCTCTTCTGACGATTTCATTTGGGAAAAATACCGGTCGAATGCCGGCACTATTCCCGATTCTGGCAACTGAGTCAGGTCAACCACATTGGCCTAAAGTTTGTCTTACGCCACGGTCAGAGGACTGGCTTTACCACACCCTCCAATCGTTACCATGGTACCTGGTAGAATCGCAAAAAGTTTGAGGATTCTTCGGATCATCCAACAATCCTGAAACCTGCAAAACGAACAAGTACTTTTTGCAACCCAACAAGACTAGGGAATTGTTGCTATATTGGTTAACTGTTGCCGACAGATGGGGTTCCGAAAAATTTGGACTCGCCCCCCAAAAGATGCTGGCCCAAAGACGGAGAAGCCAACATGGATCTTGGATTTGATTTTCGATTTGATCGGCAATGGTTTCTGCTGCTGTTGTTACTGCTGCCAGTCATCTGGGTCTACAGTTTTAACAGCCTCGCGGGCTTGGGACGTTACCGCCGGTGGTTCGCCATCATCTTACGGTCTGCAGTACTTTCAATTCTTGTGTGTGCTCTCGCACAAATGCAGTGGCAACAAAAGACCGACCGCTTAACGGTTATCTACCTCCTCGATCAGAGCGAAAGCATCCCCGCTGAACAGCGAGATTTAATGCTGCAATACGCAGCAAAGGAGGTGAAGGCGCATCGTCGCAAAAACACGAACGATATGGCGGGAGTGATCATTTTTGGCACGACAGCCAAAATCGAGTGTGCTCCTTTCGATGGAGATATTCCGACGATCGGCGAGATAGAATCGGACTTCGACCTGAATCGTGACAAAACTTCGATTGAATCGGCACTCAAGCTGGCAAGGGCATCTTTCCCGGAGGGGACAGCTAGACGCGTCGTCATCATCACCGACGGAAATGAAAACGTTGGCGATTCGCTCTCGGTTGCCCAATCGATGGCAGAAGACGGCATTGGAATCAATGTGCTGCCTGTGAATCGATTGGCCAGCGACGATGTAGCCGTCGAGAAGATCGTACTGCCCACCGAATTGCGTAGAGGCCAAGAATTCGAAGCTCGGGTCGTCGTAAACAACCAGACGACCGACCCTAACGCGGAACCGGTAAAAGGCCGATTGGTGCTGACGCCGACTTCAAAGAATTCTGATTTGCCAGTTCTGGAACAGCGTGTTGAGCTCAAACCCGGAAAGAACATCTTGGGTTTTCAACATAAGATCGAACAGGCTTCCGTGTTCACCTTCGAAGCCAAATTCGTTCCCGACGACGACAAGAATGACTTGATCAAACAGAACAACCGCGCGACTGCATTCTCCCATGTTCGCGGCAAGGGCAGGGTACTGTTGATTGAGGACGGTTTCTATCAGGGAGAATTCCAGAACCTGATTGAGACGCTGCAATCTAACTCGGTCGAAGTCGACGTGATTTCCACGAAAACCTTGTACTCATCGGCCGCTGAACTGCTGCAGTATGACTCGATCATTTTGGCCAATGTTCCACGTGCGTCGGGTAATGATGCAGCCAGCGATGAGCCGGCAGAAATTGACTCGTTCAGCAACGCACAAGTTCAAATGCTGGTCGACAACTGCGAACAATTCGGCTGTGGCATTGTGATGATCGGTGGAGACCGTGCTCTGGGAGCCGGCGGCTGGTCGAACTCGCCGCTTGAGAAAGCGATGCCGGTCGACTTCCAAATCAAGAACGATAAAGTTTCTGCCGTGGGTGCTCTCGCGTTGATGATGCATGGCTGCGAGATGGCGAACGCGAACTACTGGCAAGTCCAAATCGCCAAGGAAGCATTGGCGGTTCTTGGGCCGATGGACTATTGCGGCGTGATCGACTGGAGTGACTGGGGCGGCAAGCCACGTTGGCTCTGGACAATGCCCAAGGGCGTCGATCGCGTTTTCGGCAACCGAAAACGTATGAAGGGCATGATCAGCCGGATGGCGACGGGCGACATGCCGGACTTCAACGCTCCCATGAAGATCATGCTTTCAGGTTTGAAAAATGTCGATGCTTCGATGAAACACGTGATCATCATCAGCGATGGCGATCCGACGCCTCCGACAAATGCGTTGCTGCAAAAGTTTGTCGACGAGAAAATTAAGATCTCAACCTGTGCCGTGGGCACTCATGGGCCAGCGGGAAGCACACCGCTAAAGAAAATCGCCAACGTAACGGGAGGTCGGTACTACGTGATCAAGGATGCACGAGCTTTGCCACAGATCTATCAACGTGAAGCACGACGAGTTGCCAAACCTGTCATTCGCGAATCGAAGACTGGTTTCGGCGTTATCCCAACAGCACAAGGTTCCAGTCACGAAATCCTGCAGGGAATTGAAGTCGATGCTTTGCCGCCGTTTCTAGGCTACGTGATGACGACCATCAAGAAAAATAGTCTGGTGGAACAACTCGCCCTTGCCAGCGATCCGGACGACGGCGGCGAGAACTCGACACTGTTGGCGACTTGGCGATATGGCAACGGGAGAGCAACAGCTTTCACATCCGACGGCGGCGTCAAGTGGACGACTCCGTGGATGGATAGCAGTCTGTACGACAAGATGTTTGTACAGGCGATTCGACATTCGATGCGTCCAATCACGCAGAGCGCCAACTTCAGCGTCGCAACCGAACATCGCGACGGACGAGTCTCAGTCACCGTGACCGCGCTCGATGAAAATGACGAGTTCATCAACTTCCTCGACATCGCCGGAACGGGAATCGGACCCGATGGCAAGACTTTGCCTTTGCAATTCCAACCGGCAGGACCCGGTCGCTACGTCGCCGATACCGCTGCCAATGGTGACGGAAATTTCCTAGCGTCGATTTTTCCCGGCGAAGGTTACGAGCGTTTGACGACCGGCGTGAACATCGCATACTCGTCAGAGTACTCCGATCGCGAATCGAATGTTTCGCTGATGCAATCATTGGCTCAGTACAAACCACGTGGCGGCGAAGAAGGCGAAGTGATCCCCGGCAATTTGACCAAGACCGGTTTCGACCAACTTCTCGAGCACAACAACTTCACGCCGACATTGACTGCCGCAATCAACATCGAAGACATCTGGCCGCTGCTGGTGGTGCTTTGTGGCCTGACTTTTGTCGCCGACGTTTTCATTCGTCGCGTCGCCATCACCTTTGAATGGGTGCCCGCGGCATGGACTGCATTCCTGACAAAGGTTGGCCTGAAAAAGGAACACAAGGCTGCTCCAGCGAGTATTTCGCGACTCCAGAGTCGCAAGGCTGAGATCGAAAAAGACATCGAATCACGTCGCGCCGCAACCAAGTTTGAAGCCGATCCTGAAATTCAAGTCAGCGGAAAACAACAGCTGGATGACATTTTAGCCAGTGAAATTGCCAAGACTCCCTCTCCGCCTCCGAAGATTGACAGAGAGGAAAAGCCGGAGGAAGATCAATACACTTCCCGCCTTCTGGCCGCCAAGAAGAAGGCCCAAGAGAAACAAAACCGCGGCAAGAAAAACGAGTAGGACGTGGTTGCGGCTTCCAGCCGCAACTGAAGATGCAAATGTTGCGGCTGGAAGCCGCAACCACGACAAACTACACACCGAAAACCGAAAACCAATCATATGAATGACGAATTGCACTTCGAACAGCAAGCAACCAAATTCCGTGATCGCTACACTGCTGTCAAAGACGAGGTTGGAAAAGTTATCGTGGGTCACGATGAGATCGTTCATGGCGTGCTCACCTGCATGATGATCGGTGGCCATTGTCTGCTCGAAGGTGCACCCGGTCTTGGTAAGACCTTGCTCGTGGCGACGTTATCGAAAGTTCTGGACTTGGACTTCAATCGAATCCAATTCACGCCAGATTTGATGCCTGCTGACATTCTCGGAACCAACATGGTTGTCGAGAATCCAGAAGGTGGCCGTTCATTCGAATTCCAAAAGGGTCCAATCTTCACGCAGATCTGCCTCGCGGACGAAATCAACCGCGCGACGCCAAAGACTCAGTCGGCGATGCTTGAAACGATGCAGGAAGGCACCGTCACCGCATCAGGAGCCTGCTACACATTAAAAAAACCTTTCTTCGTGCTGGCAACACAAAACCCGATCGAGCAGGAGGGCACTTATCCGCTGCCGGAAGCACAGCTTGACCGTTTTCTCTTTAAGCTCAACGTTGGCTATTCCAATCGTGAACAGCTCACAACGATCCTCGACCGAACCACAAAAGGCGAAAAGATCGAACCACAGAAGATTATGGGCGGTGAAGAGATTCTGGAACTGCAGGAGCTAATCCGAAAAGTGATCATCGCCGACCACCTTACCGACTACGTCGTCCGTCTAACATTGGCCACTCACGCCGATGGCCCTCACGCAGCGGACGTAACGAATCGGTACATTCGCTGGGGTGCAAGCCCTCGTGGTGCTCAGACGATCGTGTTGGCATCGAAAGTTCGTGCTCTGCTCGAAGGCCGCTTCAACGTCAGCTTTGAAGACGTTCGCCGAGTCTTCCTTCCGGCGCTTCGTCATCGCGTGATCCCGAACTTTGAAGCACAAGCAGAAGGTGTCACTTCGGATCAGGTGCTGTTGGAAATGCTCGATGCCGTTCCCGAAAAGGAATAGCATCGCCCGTTTAACCGCTGTCGCCCTGTATCCCGTACCCTGTAACTTTTGACGTGCCAATGGTCCATACTGCATCACTCGTTGACGACGAACCCTTGCTTTCACCGGCTCTCCTGAGCCAACTCGAACGCATGGAGTTGGTCAGCCGAAAAATCTTTCGCGGCCGCATGAAGGGCGAGCGTCGAAGTAAACGCAAAGGTCAATCCGTCGAATTCGCGGACTTTCGCAATTACGTGGCGGGCGACGATCTACGTTTCATCGACTGGAACTTATACGCTCGGCTGGACAAGCTGATGCTTAAGCTATTTCTTGAAGAGGAAGATTTGCACTTCTATACGCTGATCGATGTCAGTGACTCGATGCAATTCGGATCGCCAACGAAGTTACATTACGCCAAGCAACTCGCTGCGGCTCTCGGCTACATTGGTCTCTGCCGGAGCGACCGCGTCAAAATCGAAGCCCTCGACGGGGCAGCCACGAGCGGGGCTCCCGTGTTTCGAGGCAAGCGTTCCTTGGGCCGAATGTGTGAATACGTTCAAGCGTTACCTTCATCGGCCAACGTTTCCCTAACCGATGCGGTTAAGTCCTTCTGCCTGCGAAACCGCGGCAAAGGCATCTTGGTATTGATCAGCGACTTGATGGACAAAACGGGCTATGAACAAGCCCTCAAGTTTTTGGTCGCCCAAAACATGGACGTTTACGTCATCCACGTCCTGTCCCAAGAAGAAATCGACCCCGAAATCCTTGGTGACCTCAAGCTGGTCGATTGCGAGGACGGTGACATAGCTGAGATCTCCGTTAGCCAGAGATTGATTGACAAGTACCGTGCGACGTTGGCGACATTCATTGAGCAGACGCGTGATTTTTGCGCTAAACGTGGAATCGTTTACACGATGACCAGCACTGAACGATCCGTTGATCGTCTCGTTTCCAGATATCTGCGACACCAAGGGCTCGTCAAATGAACTGGATCGACAACGCACTGCCTGTCTGGCAATGGATCCTGTTGGGGCTCGTGCCACCGATCATTTTCTTGCTGTACTTTCTGAAGCTTCGCAGGACTCCTGTCGAAGTTCCCAGCACGTATCTCTGGACGAAGACGCTCGAAGACCTTCACGTCAACAGCCTGTGGCAACGACTTCGCAACAACCTGCTGATGTACTTACAATTGCTGTTGGCGTTGCTGCTGCTGCTAAGTTGTTTGCGGCCTGGCTGCAAAGGCACGGAGCTTGCTGGCGAACGATTTATCTTTCTGGTTGATCAATCGGCAAGCATGTCCGCCGTCGATACGCCCGCGGGATTGAGCCGCTTGGATGTCGCCAAAGAGGAAGTCGTCAAGCTGATCGATCAAATGAAAAATGGAGATTCGGCGATGGTCATCGCTTTCTCTGATGTTTCCAGAACGATTCAGTCCTACACCACCAACCATACCGCCCTCATAAGCAAAGTTCGCGGAATCGAGCAAACGCAACGCAGCAGTGACATGATGGAAGCCTTAACGGCCGCATCGGGGCTTGCCAATCCAGGGCGAACCAGTGACCGTGATTCCAATCGGGATGTTCAGGTCGCTGAAAGCAAACCAGCACGAATGTTCATCCTAAGCGATGGCGCTATCAAGGAAGTCCCTGAGTTCTTTCTTGGCAATCTGACACCTGACTATCGCCCAATCGGAGCCTTCGATCCACCGAACAATGTCGGCATCATTGCGCTTTCGGTCAGCGATCCACTTGAAAACGAAAGCCAGTTGCAGTGTTATGCCCGGCTATTCAATTCCGATGATGAAGACCATACGGTCGATGTCACACTGAAAATTGATGGGAAGATTTTTGATGCCCAGAAGGACGTGCTCGTACCGCGTAACAATGCGACAGGACTGGTTTTCGACATGACCAATTTGCTTGATGAACTGGACAGCCCCAAGCCGGTTGAATTGCAAATCGAGACGGAGGACGTTTACGCACAGGACAATCAGGCTTGGGCAGTCGTTAATCCGCCGCGCGAAGCCAACGTTCTAGTGCTGTCCGACAACAACGAGTACCTTGACTTTGTGTTCGGGACGAAGCGAATTTCGAAGCTCGCGAATATCTTCAATGAACTTCCAGAATACATTAATGACCCAAAGTACGAGGAACAGACGACGCTGGGATTTTTCGACTTGGTGATTTTTGACCGCTGTGCTCCGACGAAAATGCCACTTTGCAATGCCGTATTTTGGGGTTCAAAACCGCCTATGGAAGAGTGGACGATTGGCGAAGTGACGGAACCAACGTTTATTATTTATTATTAGAATTCAAACGAATTGATGTTTTGTGTGACGTCGGGCAGCGTCAATGTGCTCAAGAGCGGTAC
>CAYGUE010000182.1:0-11560 GCA_964352885.1 uncultured Pirellulaceae bacterium | reverse complement strand
CAACGAAGATCAAGCCAGACTGCGCGAGATCGCGGGAAAGCTGATTGAATGCCAACAGGCAGACGACTTCGATGCAACGCCGCTATCGGATAGCGATCGGGATTTTTTGAAAGAGAAACTTGGATGGATCGGCGAAATTGCACTCGTTCCGGATGGCACCCGAAATACGGAAACGCGAAATCAACTTTTGTCCAACGCTTCATGGTCGATGGGGCTCATGATGGGATTCATGGTCATCGCTTTGTTCACGGTAATTGCCGGTGTGGCATTGGCCGCTGTTTTCTCAGTGCTGTTTGCGACTAGAAAGTTGAAACCAATGTTCATGACCCACGGCAGATCCGTCAACATTTACATTGAGACGTTTGCGTTGTGGATGGTTTTCTTCTTTGTTGGACCTCAGCTCACGGCAATCGCTATCCGTGCGTCTAGCATCGAATTGACTGGGGCTATGGACATGCTGATTTCGATGGGCTTCTTTTTTGGTTCATTGATCGTGCTTGTTTATCCCCTGTTTCGGGGCATTCCGTTTCGCCAGATGTGCAGCGACATCGGATGGAAATCGAAAGGCGGACTTATCGATGTTGTGGTTAGCCCTGTTAGTTACATCACAGGCACGCCTTTGATGCTGATCGGACTCGTATGTGTCCTGGTGCTGACTTTGTTGGCAAGCCTGATGGCGGAACCGAAGCCTTTTGGCACGGGAATCGCCGCCGGGCACCCGATTCAGGAGATCATCTCCAACGGGCAATGGCTTAACATCGCCTATGTCGTGTTGATGGCTTGTGTGGCGGCACCGATCGTCGAAGAGACCATGTTTCGCGGAGTCCTCTATCGGCACTTGCGGGAACTTAGCGGCGGCTGGGCACGCTGGGGCAGCGTTATTTTTTCGGCCCTATTCAACGGGTTGATCTTTGCGGCAATTCACCCGCAGGGTTTCGCGGCGATCCCTCTGTTGACGGCATTAGCGATCAACTTTTCGCTCGTTCGCGAATGGAGAGATTCTCTGATCGCACCGATCATCATGCACGGCATCAACAATGGGACCGTGACGCTGTTCATGCTGTTAATGATGTCGTAGCCGATTTGGCGGCTTGCCGTGTCCGTGGTCATATGTGAAAATTTTGTCCGCGGAGAATGCGTGGACGACGGATCACGACGTTCCAGAATTGAACCTCTTATTACACGATACGCGAGAACCATGGCTCGGATCAACGAAAACTTTCTCAAACTGCAAGCCGGCTACCTTTTCCCCGAAATTTCACGGCGAGTTAACTCGTTTTGCACTGCGAACCCAGACGCAGACGTCATCAAAATGGGAATTGGCGACGTAACGCAACCGTTGCCGTCCGCGATTGTCAAAGCAATGCACGCAGCCGTCGATGAAATGGCTTCCTCTGAGACCTTCCGTGGTTACGGTCCTGAGCAGGGCTATTCGTTTCTTCGGGATGCGATCGCCAGCAATGACTATCAACAATTCGGTATCCAAGTTGATGCCGACGAAATCTTTGTTTCCGATGGCTCGAAGTGCGACGGAGGAAATATTCTTGACATCTTCGGCGACGACAATCGTATCGCCGTGCTTGATCCGGTCTATCCGGTTTACGTTGACACCAATGTCATGGCCGGCCACACTGGACCGGCGGACGAAAACGGAAGATTCGAAAATCTGGTTTACATGCCAGTGACCGCCGAAAACAACTTCGAGCCGGCGCTTCCGACGGAACCCGTCGACATCATCTACCTCTGCTATCCGAACAATCCAACCGGCGTCGTGGCAACGCATGAGATGCTGACAAAGTGGGTCGAATACGCGGAAAAGAACAACTCGATCATTCTTTACGATGCGGCTTACGCGGCTTTCATTTCTGACCCGGAGATTCCGCGATCGATTTTTGAGATTCCGGGAGCCCGTAAAGTTGCAATTGAGATGCGGAGTTTCAGCAAGAACGCCGGCTTCACTGGAATTCGTTGTGCGTTCACCGTGGTGCCGAAAGAACTGATGGGTTCAAGCAAAGACGGACAGCAACACGCGATTCACGCTTTGTGGAACCGACGCCATTGCACCAAGTTCAACGGAGTAAGCTATCCAGTTCAGCGTGGCGCTGAAGCAGCCTACAGCGAAGAAGGCAAAGCTCAGATTAATGGGTTGGTCGATTTCTACATGAACAATGCCAAACTGCTTCGCGAAGGTCTCGAAGCGATGGGCTTTGAGGTGTTCGGTGGCGAGAATGCTCCCTACGTTTGGGTCAAGACGCCAAGCGAAACGAGCAGCTGGGAATTCTTCGATCACTTGCTGGAAAAATGCCACGTCGTTGGAACGCCCGGAAGCGGATTCGGCGCCGCCGGCGAAGGGTATTTCCGCCTCAGCGCATTTAATTCACTAGAAAACACCGAAGCGGCGTTGAAACGCATCCAAGATTCGGTCTCTGCCGGCATTCAATAACGGAACTCGATGGACGGAAGACAACTCAACGCCATCATTGGCTACCTCTCACGCTCCCTGTCCGCCGCTGCGCTGATGATCTGGGGCGTTTTTAATATTTCAGCTCTGGTGTTCCAGTACATGAGTCGAACCGGTGACGACGGCAACTGGATCGCAAGTTACCTAATGTGCGGATTTTTCGGTGCGGTGCCTTTCTTGCTGGGTTCTTGGTTGTTGTATCAGAACGTGATTCGCACCAGCGGCAGCCAAAACCGCTCTACTAGAACAGGTTAGGACTTCTTGCGGACTTCAGTTCGCGACATCTTCAATTGCTTGCAATTGTCAACTAAGATCATTTCTCTCTACTTCTTCTTCTTTTTCTTTTCGCGGCCGTTGCAATGGATATTTTGAGTGCTGGAATGTTGGCTCAGGGCGGCGTTGTTGAAGGCTTGAGCAATTTCTTCTCTTTTGCGACTGAGCATTGGCGTTTCTGCCTGCTGCACCTCTTGCAGTTCGCGATCTGGGGCGCTTGGTTCGTGGTGCTCGGCAATATGCTCAACGCACGCGGGTTTACGCGAGGAGAAATCGGGCGCATTTATGCGACGATGCCAATCGGATCCATGATCGCGCCACTAGTGATGGCAGTGCTCGCAGACAAATATTTCAACACCGAAATACTGATTGCCGTATGTCATCTCGTGGGCGCGGTACTGCTGTTCCTGATGGCACAGCAAAAGAAAGCTTGGCCATTTTTTTGGTTGGCCCTCGCCTATGCGATTGTTTTCTCGCCTACTTTGAATCTCGTCAACTCAATCGTATTCGCCCATAACGAAGATATCTTTGCTGGGAAAGCACAAGAAATCTTTCCTTGGATTCGTGTTTTCGGAACGCTTGGGTGGATCGTTGCGGGCCTGTCACACGCGCTGATTTTGAAGAAGGATGAGCCCGTCAACGAAAGACCGTTGCTCCTTGCGGCAGCGCTTTCGCTTATTCTTGGACTGTATGCTTTTTCGTTGCCAGTAACGCAACCCGCAAGCGCGGAAAAGTCAGCAGTCGTCGCTTCGGAAGTCGCCCAAACATCTGCGGAATCCGAATCGGCTGCGACTGAATCAGAGGAGGGGATCGTTTCCAAATCCATCACGATGCTGCAATCGAATCCGGTCTTTTTTGGAGTGACCTTTATTGCTGCGATGGCAATGGGCTTGTATTTCGCTTTCTCTGCTCTGTTTGTCGAGAAGTCTGGAGTGTCCGCTGGCGTTGTCGGGCCTGTTATGACGATCGGTCAATGGATCGAAATATTCTTTATGCTTTCGCTGCCTTGGTTTCTTGGGAAAGACAACATGAATATGAATTACGTGTTGATGGCCGGAATTGCGGCTTGGGCACTGCGATTCTTGTTTTTCGCCATCGGAAAGCCGATCGCGCTAGTTCTGTTTGGAGTTGCGATTCACGGCATCTGCTTTGATTTCTTCTTTGCGGCTGGCTTTATCAATGCGGACGCGATCGCGCCTGAAGGACTGACAGCGACAGCACAACAACTCTACGGCTTCCTCGTGTATGGTCTGGGCATGTTCGCTGGATCTCTGCTCGCCGGTTGGCTGAATCAGATGTTTACCACGACAGGTGAAACCGAAAGTGACACCAAAACGAATTGGCGAATGTTTTGGGCAGTCCCGTTTGTGATCGTGACGATCGCGGCTGTACTTTTCTGGTTTAGCATACGCTAGAGGGCTTAACGAGCGAAAACCAACTGCGTCTATGCCGATCGGTTCTTCGTATGACAAACCTAAATTGAATTGCCATATCGCTGTCGGAATTTCAATAGATCAAAGACGTTGACGATTCCATCGTCATTGAAGTCCAAACTTAGAACGTAGTTGGCGTCTCCGTCAACGGCTCTATAGGTACGTCGAAATGCGAGCAGGTCGAAAACGTTTACGGTTCTATCTCCGTTGTTGTCTCCATACAGTGAAAAGAGTCCATCGTCACCCAATTGATTGTCGCCAAATGAAAAATCCACTCCGCGGGTAGTGGTGCCTCGCACATTGATGTTTGAGCCAGTCACGTCCAGTTGGTAATTACCATCGACCAAGGCCCCACCGGCCCGAGTCATCGCGCCTGTGAATTTCAAGGTCACCACCGTAACTCCGGATGAATCATCAATGCTATTGAGCAATAGCGACACGTGCTGCCCATCGGAGAGTCGGGAAAAAGTGAACGCAGCCAAAGCGTCTCCATTTTCAAAGTCGACCAACTCGCCAAAATTCACCCTAACTGACTCGATTCGCGAACGTTGCGATGTCCCGTCTCCAATTTCGACACTGGAAATGTTGTCGTAGACGGCAGTGATATCGATCTGAAAATTTGATGATTCGGAAACGTTGCCGCCGGAGTCAGTGACTGCAAACAGGAAAAAGTCATCCGTCGCATTATTTCCGCTGTGTCGATATTCAATTTTTTCATCGACAATATCTTTACCCGTGAACGAGCTGCCAACTTGAGCGACCGCGCCGTCGATCCACAACTCGCCTTCAGTCGGCAGCTCAGACAGGACATACACATGAGCGAAGCTTGCCGAGTCCGGATCGCGAACTGCCAATTGCCCAGTCGTTAGTCTCATTGAGTCACCTTCAACGACCAAACCGGACTGATTGGTCACAACGGGAGCCTGCAAGTCCAACCCGAAAATCCCAAGATACTCGTTTGCAATCACCGTCGGTTCAGTAATGCCAAGTTGAGGAGAGGCCCACGCGATAGCGAGATTGTCGCTGCCGCCACCTTCCTTCATCAGCGCTTCGATGTAATAAGATTCATCTTGAACCAGAGATACGGTGACCGACTCTTGCGAGGCAAATTTATCCCATTGCCGTGGCGAAGTCCATTCGCTAACCGTTGCAATAACAGACGCGTTTTCAGGATTGGTGTCGCTGCTTAGGAGCAAGCGACCTTCATCGTCGGAGGCAATCCAAAATGTGTACTCACCCGTCGCCGGAACTTCTAGCCAAGCTCTTGCTCTCACGCCGTAATCGTCCGCCTGATTGGTCGGAGTCTCGAAGTCTGTCAACACTTCGACGCGATCTGGAGCGTCTGGATAACTTGCACTTGATGTAAGGCTATCGAGGGAAGATCCGGCAATGCCTTCAAACGTTTCTACCAGCACGCCACGATCCACGACGTCAACTTCGATCAAAAATATTTGTTCGTTACCAACCGTCGACCGATAGGTGACTTCGAAAGTTCCCCTGCCGACGAATCCGTCGTTGGGCGACCAGGTGAAGATTCCGTTCCCGTCATCAACAAGCGTTCCATTGATGCTGTTGCCGGCTGAGACTAGCGTCGCCGAATCGTTCCGCGTCAGACCGGCAGTTCCCAGATCGAACGAGACTGCACTTTCGGCGACGGTCTGAGATTGGAGCACATCCTTCTTGACTGCCAGTGGTAGCCAATTTGGCAAACTCATGGCGGCCACTGCGTTGCGAGCTTCCTGAGAAACTTCCAGCTTCCAATGATCGACCATGTACTCTGTCATGTCATAGCCTGAAACTTCCGACCAGCGAATCAACCATTGATCCTTCTCAGCGGAGTTATCGCCTGGCAATTCTGATGGTGCGTTCAAGTAGTCGTCAACGTAAGTCGCCAAGACGTCGCGATATCCTTGCCAGCCCCACTCACCGTCGGCCAATTGAAAGTAAAACGGATACGGGTCCTTCGATTCAAAATTGTCGGCATCTAAATTGTTGATTGTTGCTTCGGCACGCTGCATCACCAATTCAGGATGAACCGAGTAGCCCCAGCCTCCCGTTGGCGAATTTGGAACCTGAAGTTCCAACCCAGCATTCGCAAAAATATTTACGGTCACTTCCGTGTCGCCGTCGAATGTCCAGGCACTGTTGTAGCCATGCCCCAGCACGTTGTGCCGTTGTTTCTCGTGACCAAGTTCGTGAAAGTATCCCCAGTTCCCGCTTTGCTCAAGCTGTTCAAGATCGACCAGTCCCGTGGATGCCCAAGTTGGTCCCTGGATTGGATAACCGGCATGCAAAAGGCCGACGCTGATTTGAACGTCGACATTAAATCGTTCCGGCCCCGTCCGCAGACTCTCCACTGCGCCAACCCAATCCATTCGCTCAACGACCTGATCCCAATAGGTCATCAAATCGTTCACGGTGTCCAGTTCGCGAATCCATGCAGAAGGAACAGACATCGCCAGCCGCCCAGAAGTCAACTCAGCGTAGGCTCCGGGCTTTTGTCGTTCGGGCTCCCACTGCGCGTCCGTCATTTCGCCCAAGCGGAATGTTGGGGCTTCAATCGCCCCATCAACGACGATACGAACGTCCCCCAAATTCGGCGGTATCGCTGTCGCTGCACTCCCGTTGACGTCAAGGTAGATGGTTCCGCCAAACGAATTCGCAATCTGAACCGTCGTTGCATTAATTTCGAATGATCTTGAAATGCCAAACGGCAATCGATCCCAACTCGAGCGACCGGAAACATTGTCGACGTGCCCGTTGATGCGGAATCTATATCCTTGCCCAACAAGTTCTGCAGGAACGGTCAGAGTAACCAAATCTCCCGGAGCAGCATACAATCCGATTGCGTGCCATCCGGAGTTATTAAGATTGACCGTTACAGATAGACCATCGACTCGAACGGCATCAGCAGGGATCGCACCGTATACATCTTCTGCCGTTGGATGGGCCGGCAGAGCATCGACGGGCTGTCTGGCCAACCAACTGGCCTCAGCCGTTAACCGAGCCTTCGCCAAGCTTGAAGTTTGTGGATTTTCCGGAGTCGCCTGCACATCACCAAATCGATGTTCCAGGAATGCGCTGTCCAACTGGTGGCGTAATGGATCATCTGCTGGCAGATAGTCCAGCAGTTTTGCAAACTTTGAAAATGCAAGGAGCTCTGTTGCTTCGCCAACGGCGAACGACTTGTCGATGACCCCCAAAACAACTTGTCCACTCAGGTTGGTCACCGTCGCATCATTGGCGACTGGACCGCTTGTCCAAACGATCTCAGGCATCAGCAAGATACCCGCATCTCGCAACAGAATATTTCCGGGAGCTTCATGAATCGGTTTGTTCCACCACCAATCGTAGCCGCTCGCGTAGTCAGATACGAATACGCCACCTCCGTCTTTGGCAAAGTCCGAAACCAGTTGAATGTTCGCTGCCGAGGTGTTGTTCCCGATCCAACCGACAATCAAAACCTCCGCGTCGACAAGACTGCCCTGTAACGTAGACCACGTTGCATTGACAACATCCGTGTAGCCTTGTGCCGTCAACCAAGCGGCATTGCCAGTGCTGTTTAACGTGACGACCTTTATGGCCTTGCTCGCTGGTGTTCCGCTGGCCTGCTGACCAAGCCAATCGATTCCATTGAGATAGATCGCCGCCTGATTCGCGTCGTCACCATACGATTGAAAGTTCAGCCATTGATGGTCGTTGAAGGCCAAGACGCGGCCTTCACCAAGCGAACTACCCGCCAAGAGAGATTGTGTTTCGTTTTGTCCGGCATCGTGAACGACACTGAATGACGTCGGGCCATACGTAATAATTTTTCCCGGTTGCGTTGGATTTGCGATCGCACCATCGACACCATTGAGTATCTGCGATCTGGCCGCATTGATATCGACTGCGGCGTTGACGGAAAGGTGAACGGTTGCTGCCGATTGATTCCCCTCAGGATCTTCGATGACGTACACAAAAGAGTCATCGCCGCTAAAGCCATTGGTTGGCGCATATTGCAGCTGCCCATTCACGGTTGCCAATGTGCCATTATCGGGATCAGACGTCGACACGATTGCCAACGCATCTCCGTCGGCGTCCGTGTCGTTGGCGAGCACGATTTCGACACTGCTCATCGAATTTTGTACAACCGCGAGCACGTCATTCACAGCGACGGGAGCGGCCAAAACCCGTCGAGCTTCAAGTGATTGGTAGTCGAATGTTGGAGTTCTTTGGCGGGGTGTTTGACGATTGCTGGAATAGCGGTTGGACATCACAAGCCTTCAGAAAAAGATGCAGCATTGGGCGACATATGAAATGCCGGCCTTGCGCACCTTAGAGGAAGTCCTCGTTTTTTCAATAACTTCTCACCCTGTTCAATCATATAGATTTCGAACAAAACAGAACAAGCGAGAAAGACGGAGTTTGCGACATGTTTCGCAGGATACCGCGATGCAAAATGGCATCATTTGTTGCCCTGAGACAAGAGGCCTACTTGCTCTTCGTCAGATAGAGCATCTGTTTTCCGTGCAGCTCGATTTCTTTTTCGATCACGAAATGGCGTTCGATGATTTTACGCCATTGCACAAATGGCCGGCGGTTAACGTGTAGCTCCTGACCGGTGCCTGTTGATTCGCCGTTGTGGATTGAGAACGCCTGCCGCTGAACCTGCTTCATGTTGGCGAACAGGCCTTGAACTTGTTCGTCATAAAGATGCTCGATGCAATCCACGCAAACGGCACTTTGGAAACGGCCAAGGTTTTCAATTGGCTTTGTAATGTCGCCAACCAACATGTCCGGATGTTTGCTAATCTGATCGATGCCGTTGGCCTCGAAGCCAAGCTCGCGAAGGCGATCCACCGTGTGGCCTCTACCGCAGCCAAGGTCGATGACGGGCCCGATCAGCCAATCCTGATACTGTGGCAGTAGCCGAACGCCGGGACAGCGGCCTTCATCCGCGTCGCCATACCAAGGATTATCGTCGTAGATTTTTTGATAGAGTTCTTTCGATTCCGCAGGGTGCTCGGCCATAACCGTTGAGGATTCTGAAGACTGAGCGCCGGCGTTTCTGGATTCAAACAACGGCTTTCCATCACCAAAGGGAGCCCGTTTCCAAATCGTCAACTGCTCTGAATGTCCATCGTAGGTCGCGCGATCTGGCTTCATGTTTTCGATCCACCAATCTGCTGACTTGACGGTTCGATGCAGACTCTCTGCACTCGAATCTAAATTCTTTGACGATCCGCAGCCAACCGAACCAAAGAAGACTCCGCCGGGCCGAACGACGCGTGACATTTCAATCAATGCCGCAAACACATCAGCCTCATCAAGATATTCCAGCACGTCAAAGCAGGTTACCAAACCGAAAAAGTCATCTTCAAACGGCAGCGACATACAATTGGCGTGCAGAATTCGCTCGCCTGCTTTCGGCAGCCGCGAAGTCAGTCGTGCTCGAGCTTGTTCAATTGCGAGACGACTGACGTCGACGCCGTAAGGATGCAAATAGAATGGCCGACTAGCGAGATACTCAATCGCAAAACCTTTGCCACAACCGATATCCAAAGATCGGCCCGCCATCGCAACCAGCTGTTCCGTCGCACGGACGACGTTGAGGAAGCCAGCAGACCTTTCGGCAACGATCGAACTGTTGTCGCGAGCAAAAACTTCGTTGTGAATTTCTTGATAGTTTGGCATTACCGCGGTGCACTTTCTTCGTTGGCACTCTTACAGTCAGCAAGGCAAAGCAAAGCCATCGCGGTGCCATAACTGCGTCCAATTTCATGCGAGTCAACGAAGCAACCATCGATCTCGGGAACTGACAAAACGATATCTCGTTGCTGGTCGGCCATGTCTTTACGTGTCACCTCATCCTGAACTTTAAGAATCGCTTGAGACCGACTCTCCATGCAATACCAGTAAAAGAAGCCGCCGTAACTGTAGGACGAAGTGTGGTCGTCGTATTTCCGAGCTACATCCATATCGTCATGCATTTCAAACGCGGCTCGAATACTTGCGAGCAACGCGTCGTTATCGGCTCGATCCCAAATGACGAGGGCCCCTTCGCACAGTGGCGTTCGGCCGGCACTTCCGACCACATTTCTCTTGTTTGCCTGCTTGGCGGAAGCACTTCCCTGACGCGGACTCCCGTAAGTCCACCCACCGCTGGCGAATCGACATTTCTCCAATGCCGCAATTCCCGCTTCGACGGACGAAGCATCGACCTTGGCGCCAAGTAATTCGGATTCCTTCATCGCCCACAGGGCTGAAGCTGTTACGAATGGATTGTTGTATTCGTGATACCAATCGCCACCGGAAGTTTGCACACTCGCGAGCGACTTCAAGCAAGCTTCCATCTCGACAGCACCTGTCTTCCATTTCGCCTGAAGACGATTGAATAACCTCAGGCGATAAAGATACGCCCAGAAAATCTCATCCTTGTCCTGCAAGCTGAAATTCGACTCGTCCGTAACGTAGGCAGCCGCTTTCTCGATCGCTTTTTCGATTCGTGGCTGAAGGTCCTTCAACTCAGGATGACTGTGGGCTTCCAGCAACGCCATCGCGGAAATCGAAGTCACCGCAACGTATACGTTTGGCAGGCTATCCGTGCCCCCAAAGTCGTAATCCGAATCTTCAAAGCCGCCATTTTCGTTTTGCATTGTTAGTAGGAACTCGATGCCGCGCCGCCAAAGCTGAGCTTCCGTATAGGCGTTCGCTGGAGCTGCCGAGCCAGGAGATTTGCGGCCTGCCTCGAGGCATTCAGCAGGCACATCGCGGAACACTTCGAAGCCGCGTACAAACGGACCCATGCGTTGTGCCTCAGCGGCAGCTTTCCAGCCAAGCGGATGGTCGGGGAACGCTTCACCGATTGTTTCAAACTTCTTGAGTGCCGCATCGTGCTCGTTGGTTCGAAACGTTGCCATGGCGGCAATCAATTGCAACTCAACAGAGTCATCTCGTGAGACTCTCATTCGATTGACGACTTTACAGGCATCGTAATCGCCTGCAGCGAACTGTTCACGGGCGCGGACCAATGAGGGACTAGGCTCTGCCAACGCTGTTGATGGTTTCAGAAAGCTCAACAGCCACGTTGAGTTCATCGTCGTGACTCGATCCAGCTTCGTGGATGCTTTCCCGTCGCCTGCAACGATCAAGAATCCCGGCTCAACAAACTTGAATGGTTGCAACTCGTAGGTTTTAGCCTCCGCCTTTTCAGGTATCGCCATCAACGGAATGTAATGTTCGTTGACCGACGCGATGATGGCCGGATTCGAGAATGGACCAGCTCGCATGTATCGGTCGACTTCTTTCTTGCGATCCATGAACGTATTGGCGAGCCGAGGCACGTACCAGAAAATTGGCTTGCCTGATTCGGCAGACATCTTCCTCGCATCCTCAAACGTTGATTCCCATT
>CAYGUE010000181.1:0-11574 GCA_964352885.1 uncultured Pirellulaceae bacterium | reverse complement strand
GAATTTGGATCATCCGGCGTTACATCGGGATGCAGACAAATCCCGTCGACGATCCGATTTTCGATTTCTCCGACTGCAATCGCCCGTAAACTCCGCAATTCACGGAAAGCGGCATCGGTAACATTTTTCGCGTCCGGATCGCGGAAAGGGCAGGGCACAGCGATTGTCCAGCGAAGAAACGGCGGAGTCGGGCCAATGATCGCGGCAGTGCGTTTCATTACGTAAGGTTTCGTTTGACGGGTCGTCGAAAGATGCCACAGATTCTATAATCTGCGATTCGAATTTCGGAGGAGATACAGTGTCAGAAAAAGTTGTCATTATCGGAAGTGGTCCTGCGGGTTGGTCGGCAGCTATTTATGCGGCACGTGCGAACCTTAATCCGTTGCTTTTTGAGGGCACGGTGAAACCTGAGATGATTCCATTGGGACAACTGGCTTACACGACAGAAGTCGAAAACTATCCCGGATTCCCGTTTGGCAACGTCCGAGCCTTCGTTGAAAGTGCTGTCGATAAAGACCGACACTGGAACCTTCCTGCGATTCCGAACCATCTGCGCGAAAAGAAAAAGCGCGACAGTCTCGCCGACATTCAGCCGCATTATGCCGTTCAGGGTACCGAACTGATGGAGTTGATGAAGCAGCAGGCGCTCAACTTCAAAACGCGAGTCATCAGTGATGACATTGTTGAAGTTGATTTCAACTCTGGGCCGATGAGAGTCATTCCGGCAAAGGGTGATCCTGTGGAGACTCACACGATTATCATCGCCACCGGAGCCCGTGCGAATTACCTTGGGTTGGACTCCGAGGAAGCTTACAAGAACAAAGGCGTCAGCGCCTGTGCGGTTTGCGATGGTGCACTGCCCGTCTTTTGGAACAAGAAACTCGCGGTCGTTGGTGGTGGAGACTCTGCGGTCGAAGAGGCGACTTATCTCGCGAATCTCAGTACTGCGTTGAAGGTTTACTTGATCGTTCGTCGCGACGAGATGCGAGCCTCAAAGATCATGCAGGACCGTGCGATCAATCACCCTAAGATCGAGATCCTCTGGAATTCGGTTGTCGACGAAGTCGTTGGCGACGGAAATCTGGTTACCGGTTTGAAACTCAAGAGCACCACCGACGACAGTATTTCTGATCTGGAAGTCGGCGGCATGTTCGTCGCGATTGGTCACACGCCGAACACCAGCTTCCTGAATGGCAAGCTGGAAATGAATGAAAAAGGCTATATCCAGTGGACCAAAGCGTTCCGAACCGACACAAGCACTGAAGGTGTATTTGCTGCAGGAGATGTTGCGGACGATTACTACCGTCAGGCAATTACTTCGGCTGGAACAGGATGCATGGCTGCCCTCGACGTTGAAAGATTTCTTGCGGATAAGGGCATCGAGTAGTCAGAGATTCGTCTAAAATGGTCGGGAAATAGGCATGAACAAATCCTCCACTACCATTTGTTGATTTGATGACTGATCGAACTTTTCGCGACCGTGAAATTCTGTCCGCAGCGCAGGCCAAAGGCCCTGTCTCCACACTTGGTGCCTATTTTCGGCTGTCAGGGCCCGGTTGGTTACAGAGCGCGATCACCTTGGGTGGCGGTTCGCTTGCCGGAGCGCTCTACCTTGGCATGACCGGCGGCTACAGCCTGCTATGGGTGCAGCTAGTGGCGATCTTTTGCGGTGTCGTCATGCTGTCGGCGATTAGCTACGTCACGCTTTCGACAGGGCAACGTCCTTACGCGGCGATGAATGAGTACATCAATCCTGTTTTGGGAACCGCTTGGATTCTGGCCACGATTCTGGCGAACATGATTTACATTTTGCCGCAGTTCAGTCTGGCCTACGATGCGCTACAAACGAATCTGCTGCCCGACCTCGTCGATGGATCGACCCAGTCAAAATATATCGTTTCAGGAATTGTTGCGGCTGCCGCGTTGGGGGTGGCCCTGTTGAGCCTGAAACCGGGTTGGATGGCGAAGACGTTCGACATCCTTTTAAAGTTGATTGTAGCCGCGATTGTTCTCTGTTTCGTTCTTGTGGTTGTCAAGTTGGCCATGGAAGGGGACATCAATTCTGATCTTTTGATGGGCTTTATTCCTGACCTCTCCAGACTCACTGAGCCGGCCCCAGTGATCAACCAACTGTTGGCAGCCGACTCGATTTCCAACGAAGCACAGACCTTTTGGCACGAACAATTGGTTAGCTACAAACAGGATAAGATGATCGCCAGTGCTGCGGCGGCTGTCGGAATCAACATGACATTCTTGCTGCCGTACTCAATGCTGGCTCGTGGCTGGGACAAAACTTTTCGTGGGCTGGCCCGATGGGATTTGATTACAGGAATGGCGATTCCATTCGTGGTCGTCACTTCATGCATCGTGATTACAACCGCATTTGGATTTCACGGACAAGCAGATGAATCACTCTTGAGTAGTGATCCCGATGTGGTTGCGACCAGCGGATTCTTCGGGACGGTTTCCGAAAAGTTGGAGGGAGACAAAGGTCTACTAAAAGCCATTGGCGATGCGGCCACACTGGAGGAACTTACATCCATCGAGGATCCCGAAGCGAAACAGGCTATGCTTGCCGCAATTGTCGCAAAAATGCCGAAAGAAGAACGAACTTTGGCGGTTGCTCTGGCCAAGCCAAACACGCGGCAATTGGCCAAATCACTTGAGCCGCTCCTCGGTGCCAAGAATTCAAATCTTGTTTTTGGCATTGGCGTTTTGGCGATGGCGTTTTCGACCATCATTATCCTGATGTTGATCAATGGTTTCGCTTTCGGTGAAATTTTTGGCAATTACGAAAGTACAAAATGGCGAGTGTTCGGATCCGTGCTCGCTCTGGCGGTGGGTATTTGTTGGGTTGGGTTGTGGGACGGGCAATCCAAAACCTATCTGGCGATCGTCGCGGGGACCTTTGCCATTCTGTTGTTGCCAATCGCGTATTTTGCGTTTTTCTTAATGATGAACAGCCGCGCTTTGATGGGCAGCGAGAAGCCGGTAGGGATTCGCATTTGGATTTGGAATGTGTTGATGCTCCTCAGTTTGGGCATCATCTCGTTTGCGGCCTACACCGCCCTTTCTGCCAAGATCGCCGATCCTGACACCGGCGGCATGGTTTTGGGCGGCGTCATTACGTTTGCGTTGTTGATGTTGGTCGGTTTCTCGGCTTGCAATCGCGCAAAGCCCCAAAGGATTCAATGAGCCGTTGCTAGCGAGTCCATTCTCGATGTGGACCCTGAGCTTCCAAATCGTTAGTCTCCGCAAAAATCTTGCGGAGAAAAACGATGCTTTCGCTGAGTTGGGCCCCGAATCTGATCCTCATTTTGTCAACCGTGGCGGTGTGCGCGTGCACGACCGCATTGGCACAGGAATTCAAGGTCGAGACGGCGATCTACGTGGGTGATGGCAAGTTGCCAGTTGCCCAGAACGTGACGCTGTTTCAGGGTAACCTCGTCGTCGACTTGAAGATTGATTCAGCCATACCACCGAACATTCTGGAAACCAAAGTCTACGATTCGCAGCAAAAAGTCGTCGCGATGCTTGATCACTCGCGAAAAATGCATGTTGAAATCTCAGACAATCGCCTGCTTCAGATGGTCGAAGGGTTGAGGCGTGACATTTCGCAAAAAAAAGACTTGAAGTTTCTTGTCAATGAAGCCTTCACTGAAACCCAGGAAGCTTCACAAATTTTCTTGACCAGCCCCACGATTCGATATCGTGTCGCAGGCCAACGCCCGAGTGACAGCAAATACCTGAAGATCTACGGCGAGTTCCTGGACGTATTTACCCGCTTGAACGCCTCCGATCCGGGCGGTTTTCCACCGTTTGCTCGGATGAAACTGAATGAATCAATCAAGAAAATGGGTTGGATTCCCACGACGGTCGAGATCGAGATGGAAGCAAACGCCTTGGTGACTCGGGGACTCGAAATGAGGTCCACACATGTCCTCATTGACGGCCTATCGAAAGAAGACGTAGCGAAAGTCGAAGCAGCACGAAATCAATGGCTGGGTTATCCCGCCGTTAATTTGCTTGAGTTTCGCGGTATAGAAAGAACCGCGAGTGCCGAAATGACAATGGGTGGCTCAACAACTTCGAAGTAACGTCGATTTCGTTGCACATTCAAAATTTCTCACTTAAATCAATCGATAGCTCGGCAATGAAAAAACTTTCGTTGGTTGCACTCCTCGCATTGGTAGCTGTCGGAGTTGGTTTGTGGTCCTTGGGAATCGGATCACGCTCCGGAGAAGCCAGGCCCAAAGTTGAGCTTTCTGATACGCCTATTCAGATTCTTCCACCGGATCACCGACCGAACATCGTCTTGATCAACCTGGATGATGCCGATCACAAGATGCTGTCGCCAGAGATGCTTAAACTCTATCCTGGCTTTGATCAGCTGGCCAAACGAAGCGTTTCATTTACGAACATGCACGTGACGACTCCTTTCTGCGGTCCCTCACGAGCAGCCCTGTTCCGCGGTCAGTATGCGCATCGAACAGGAGTTCGTGTCAACATTCCTGAATCGAAATTGTCGCTACGGTTTCGTGGTGGCTACAGCGAATTCATGAGGCAGGGCCACGACCACGAAGAGCTTGGCGTTTGGCTCAAACGTGGCGGATACCGCACGATGCTGCTTGGTAAATACCACCACAACGGATTCGACGGTCGGAAGCCTGATGGCTTTGATGACTTCTATGCGTCCACTGGCGGTCGATATCTGGGAGCTTTCGAGTTCACAACTCGTGATTTCGCAAAAGGCAAGGGAGCCCAAAATGGCTTGGACGTGTATCGCACTGATCGCGAAGCCAACGATGCCTTGAATCTGATCCAACAGCACACAACGCGTCGAAAGCTTCAAACTGCGTCCGGCGAAATCGCTCAACCGTTCTTCCTATACTACGCTCCGCTAGCGCCGCATCGTCCTGTCGGACGGGACTTCACGCAGATGGTCGACAAAACGAAGTACGCTGATTGGCATCCAGACCTGAAGATTCCAATCACTCCAGACTTCAACGAAGCTGACATGTTCGATAAATCGGTTATCCGTCAGTCGGGCCCTTATTCGGAAGAAGAGCTCGAAGTCCTGCACGCCGAATACCTCTCGCGAGCTCGCGCCCTAAAGTCGGTCGATGACTTCATTTTGAAAATGATCGCGGAGCTAAAGGCCAAAGGGCTCTATCAGAACACCTACTTCATGATCACGTCGGACAACGGCTATCAGCTTGGCCAGCATCGACTTCACAACAAGCTCGACCCGTATCGCATGTCGACAACCGCACCGCTTTTTGTCAGCGGCCCTGAAGTTTCGAAACCGACAAACGCCAATCACCTGCTGGCGCACATTGACATGTGCCCCACGATTCTTGATCTGGCTGAGTGCCCTAAACCGGAATTCTTGGACGGCAAATCGTTTGTGGATTTGATCCGTCATCCAAAATCGCACGATGAAAAAACGTGGCGAAAGGCAGTCGTGCTGGAAAACTGGCAAGTCAAGAGAAATCGAAGAATCTTCCTGCCTGGGACTTACTGCGGCTTACGTTATCACGACCAGTTGTACGTCGAATGGGCCACGGGCGACAAAGAATTCTACAATCTGTCACAGGATCCTTACGAACTGGAAAACTCTTACGATTCGCTATCGGACAACGCGAAAGCCAAACTGCATGAGGACTTACTGTCCTCGCGGGCGGTTGAAATGGATCCGATCGTAACCGTGTTGCCGTGTGCCGTACTGACAGAGAATCTCGCATTTCCCTACTGTGCTCGTGGAATCGCAGAAGACGATCGCTGCGTGCAGAAAATCGAGCTCATGATTCGGCACATGGAACGTGGGTACTGGAACGGAATTTCGTGGGCTGCAAAACGAACTTACGTCGAAACAACTGATTTTGCGGCAGGTCAACAAATGGCCTCGTGGCGGTACGACCTTCGCGATGCGGTTTCACAACTGGTAAATGATGACAGCGCGATGCTGCAAGACGGAAAGACCTTTCGTATCGCGTTACAGGTTTTCGCTTATGACCAACTAGGCAATAAATCGAAAGAAGCGAGGACTCAGTTGTTCTTGCCCTTCACCACTGACCCGTTCGCCGATCGCAGTGCGGATCGCAAAAGTTTCCAGACAATCGAGCGATGAACGACAGCATGCAAATACAAGCCTCAAAACGAGCTTCGGGCTCGTTTTTGGAAACGGATTTAAGCCTGCGGCTCAGTCATCGACCATGGATCAAGCGCTTCTTTGAGAGTTTCCGGCGGAAGAATGTTTTGCTCTTCGCAGAGTTCGCGAATCGTCTTGCCCGTCGCAAAAGCTTCCTTGGCCAGTTTAGCGGCCTTCTCGTAGCCAATGTGCGGATTCAAGCTCGTGCACATCGACAAACTCTGCTCGACGAACGATTCACATTTTTCTTCGTTGGCTTTCATCTCCACGACGCAGAATTCATCGAACGCCTTGATGCCTTTCGCCAATAGCAAAACGCTCTCGAGCGTCGTTTGAGCCATCACTGGCATCATGATATTCAGCTGAAACTGGCCGCCAGCTGCGCCGCAGATCGTAATCGTCTGGTCATTGCCCATCACGCGAGCCGTTAACTGCATCATGCTTTCGCTCATCACCGGGTTAACCTTGCCTGGCATAATTGAGCTTCCTGGCTGCCGCGTTGGCAAAGCGACTTCGTAGAAACCGCATCTCGGTCCCGAGCCAAGCCAGCGAATGTTGTTCGCAACGTTGAACATCGTCGAAGCAATTGTTTTCAAGTTTGCATGGCATTCGACCAGCCCATCTCGCTGTGCGTTGGCTTCGAAGTGATCGACGGCTTCGATGAAAGGAATCTCCGTTTGTTCCGCCAGAACTTTCGAAACGCGAGCCCCAAATTCAGGGTGCGTATTGATGCCTGAACCAACCGCAGTGCCACCGACCGGAAGTTCAAGAACGCTGTCAATTGCTGATTCCGATCGTGAGATTGAAAGTTCAATTTGCCGTGCAAACGCACCGAACTCTTGCCCCAACCGTAGCGGCGTCGCATCCATCAAATGAGTTCGGCCAATCTTGATGATCCTGTCCCACTTGGCCGCTTTGTCGGAAAACGACTTGTGCAGTCCCTTCAACGCAGGCAACAGCTCGTTCTTGATCTCGCACGCCACGGCAACATGAATCGCAGTTGGAAACGTATCGTTCGTACTTTGCCCCATGTTCACATGATCGTTCGGATGAATTGTTTTCAATTCAACCATCCGGTCGCCACCATCGATTTCTATCGCCCGATTCGAAATAACCTCGTTGATATTCATGTTGCTTGACGTTCCCGAGCCAGTTTGGAAGACATCAATCGGAAACTCAGCGTCCAGTTTTCCAGCGATAACTTCTTCGGTGGCAACGATCAATGACTCAACCTGCCTATCAGAAAGCGGATTCTTGCCGGTTCCCGTCAGCTTCCCAAGGTCGCGGTTGGCAATCGCACAAGCTCTTTTCACTCGTCCCATTGCGCGAATCATCGCGGGAGGCATTCTCCAGCCAGAAATTGGAAAGTTATCGACGGCTCGTTGGGTTTGCGCACCATAATACGCGTCTCGAGGCACCTCGACTTCGCCCATGGAGTCACGTTCTGTTCGCATTTCAATTTTTGAGCTGTCGCTGGGCATCGAGGAAACTTTCGGATAGCTAGGTGGCACGTTAAACTATAGATCTCATTCTGTCTTTGCGGTCAGCTTGTGGCAAGGGCTGCAAAGTGAACCACCTACTATCAACAGGATCAGGATCAACAGGATCAACATGGACTTCAAAGATCTTCGCAAAGAGTACGAATCCCAAGGCATCGACGACTCGAAACTGAGCGGCGATCCTTTCCAAACGTTTCGCGATTGGTTAAAAGTCGCAACCGAGTACTGCCCGGGCCCATGGCTGGAAACCAACGCGATGACGCTTGCGACCGCAGGCTCCGATGGCGTAGTGACATCTCGAACGGTGCTGCTCAAAGGGATCGATGACGATTCGATTCGGTTCTACACGAACTATGAATCGACTAAAGGTAAGCAACTTGCTGAAAACCCAAACGCGTCGGTCAACTTTCACTGGGCTTATCTTGGCCGCCAGATCCGCATGCGCGGCACCGTCACGAGGACATCACGAGAAGATTCAGAGGCTTACTTTCACTCGAGACCTCGCGGATCGCAACTGGGCGCCAGTGTGTCTCAGCAATCGCACCGAATTGATTCCTGCGCTGAACTGGAAAAAAAACGGACGGATCTCGAATTGAAATACGAGGGCCAAGACATTCCGCTTCCCGACAATTGGGGTGGCTACGCGTTAACGGCGTTGGTGATCGAATTTTGGCAAGGAAGAATCGACCGATTGCATGATCGAGTCGTCTATGAAAAAGAAAATGATGGATCATGGCAGCGTTATCGTTTATCACCTTAGTAAACGATCAAATCTGACTTGAACGATCATCTGATTTGATCAATCTCAAGATCACAAACGCAAGGCGTGGCATGCAAGGCGTGGCATGACACGTAGAGCCATGAACGAAGGCTGTCAGGGAAACTGCATCTTATCCGCGACTGAGATTGCATCGTCTACGTCACGGACTGTTTCGACTGTTTCGACTGTTTCCGTTTGATTCTTGTCGCGGTGATCATGTCCGGGCAAGTACTCGATTCCAAATGCAATCGCAACACCAAGCAGTAGCATCGTTGACAACTGCAATCGATCGTGCGAGTGAAAGTGAACTTCGGGCAAAAGATCTCCAAGCGAAATGCAAAGAAAGATCCCAGCCGAAAACGCGAGGCAATATCCCAATACCACTTCACTGGCTGCATACTGTGAAACGCCAAAGCAAAACAGGGCCGCTCCAGTCGGACAAACCAGCGAAAAGATTAAGTTGACAGTGACTTGTTGATTCACGTTCCAACCGCGAGAGTGCATCAGACTGGTGATCGACATCGCGTCGAGCGGCTTATGTAGAAAGATCGCAAGGAATACACCAAAGCCGACCCACATAGAGTGCTCCGACATGGTCGCCGCAGCGAGGGCAACTCCGTCAATCAGCGTATGCACAGCCAAGCCAAAGCAAAGCCCGGCCCAACTGAAGTCCAATTCGCCGTGGTGGTGATCACAGTGGACATGGTGATGATCATTATCGTCGTCACAAAGTTCTTTCTGCTTGTGATCGTGCTCGGTGTCGACAGCCAGATCATGTTGGTGAAAATGAAACAGCCTCACCATGAAGAACATGAACAATAGACCAACCAAACACATCACCAAGGCCGGCTCCGCCGAACCCAGCTTCGAAATCGACATTGGCAACAAGTGCAACAGCGCCACGCCCAGCATCACGCCCGAAACGAGGCTCAACACCAGTTGAATCTTGCGGTGCGTCAACTTCATCATCGACGGCAGCGAACCGCCCGCGGTCGACGCGACGATGATGAGAATGCAGTAGACAATAAGGACTTGGTACATGAATTCCGGCAGTTTGGTATCGAAGGCAACACAGGATCGGCAAGAATTCACTTGGACGCAACCGACAACAGAAACTTTCTTCAATAATCCTGCCGTTGCCTGAAAAGAATGGAGAAAATCGCCGGCAAGATTTGCCAACCTCGCTCAAGCCAACCATGCAACTCAATCATTCTCTTCATCGGACCAAAGCGTTTGCTGGACTTCCGACGGCTTTCCTTGAGGCCGTTGCGACATGGTTTTTGGAGCTTTGACTTGATTCTTGGCGGCCTTTTGCGATTCAACCATCGGAGTCTTACCTTGCGGAGTTTCAACCTGCTGAGCTGGAGCTCTAACTTCCGGGGTTTTCATTTTCCTCCTTCGCGGCAGCTTCAGATCCGTGCTGCCATCGACACAATGGTCGGGCGAGTCAATCTGAACGACTTGGCCCGTTTGCACAAAAACCAGCCTCGTCGCGATTCGATCCGCACTGAGCCCCAACATCTTTCCGACTGCCGCCTGATACGCATTCAGCTGCGGGCGGTAGAACTGAATTCGCTGCGTCAGATTCGAGTCATCGATCTGGTCAACTTTGAAATCAATGATCTCAGCCGCGACAACGTTGCCACCCTCGAACACCAATACCAGCCGATCGACGATTCCTTCAATCAACGTTCCACTCTCTGACTCCACGTTCCCCAACTGATCCATCAACACCGCCAGCCGTTTCTCCGTGTGGACCTCCAGACGGTTCGGCGACTCCGAAGCTCCGGACTCATCCAGATCCGGCACGACGTGTTGTTCTTTGACGGCGAATGCAGAAAGTAGCTTGACAAGATTTTCATGCTTGAGCAATTCTCGAAATCTCACAATCGCAGAATCAACCTGATTGGATCCGGGAGAGCGAACCTGCAAGAGTTGCCGCAACTGATCGTCGGTGACCTGTTCGCCGTTGTCCAGCCATCGCACCTGCTCGAAACAAGCGTGAATCAGGCGACCAAACTCCTGCGTTCGTTCGCGGTCTGGCGAGGTCAACGTGTCCGAAAGCCGAACACGATTCCCGCCCTCAAGCATCGAAGGACGCACCCGTGACATGCCGCGCATCGATTTCGCTGCTCGTGATAGCGGGCGGTACATATTGCCCGTCAGATTTTGCAAATAGTATTGCTGAATCCGGGTCAAATCGATTCCATCATCGGTTTTCGGATCGTTCGTCGTTTCTGCTTTGAACCAATTCGCATCACCGCGTTCGTAAAGCAATCCTTCTTTGCGAACCAGCTTGTCTTTCTTTTTGCCGACACCTTTTTCAATCAGATCCGGGCACAGCAACGCCAGCAAAACGCCAGCCTCGGTCTTCCCGTGTGGCTTGTGCCCGAACGAGCACACGACATGCAACGAATGAACGGCGCGGGTGATCGCGACATAGAAACTGCACATCCGTTCGCGAACGGTTCGCTCCTGATCATGTTCGAAAATCTCTTGCAGCGAATCGGGCAGCAGTTTCCGATGGCTGATGTTTGCGTATCGAGAAACCGTATCGATATCGTCCGTTGGCGTCGGTCGGCCAACGATCAACGGCGGCGTATGGCCCAGCCATCCATTTTTTAGATACTTCAGTGGCAGCACGACCGCGTCGAATTCAAGGCCTTTCGATTTGTGAATGGTCATCACGCGAACGCGAGCCGAACTTGCGTCAGCGATTTTGACTTCTTCGCGAACGTATTCAACAAACCGATTCGGCCGCATTGACCAACGCTGGGAGTCGGAACGATTCGAATAAGCCAATCGAACCAGGTGCTGCAATCGAAGGAGTTCACGTTTCGTGCAGCTCGGCGCTAACGTTCTGGCCAGCGACTCGATCGTCGGCCCGTAGCCTTCTTGCACCAGCCGGTCACGAAGTTTAGCCGCACCTGCGACCGCAGCCGTTTGGTTTGCTGATTGGTTTTCAGCCAATTCGGGTTCAAGTTCAAACATGCTCGCCAGTGGCGATTGCGAAATGTGGAAGCGAGCGATGCTGTCACCAGGATGGTCCGCAAGTTTGAGTGCCGAAAGAACGATCTCCACCGCTGCGGAATCCGTGAGAGCCGTTCCACCTTCTTCGGACGCGCGAATTCCAGCCGACTGCAGCATGAAAATCAGTTGGCCAA
>CAYGUE010000180.1:0-11604 GCA_964352885.1 uncultured Pirellulaceae bacterium | reverse complement strand
GGTTCAAAACCGCCTATGGAAGAGTGGACGATTGGCGAAGTGACGGAACCAACGGCGATCATCGACACCGACAATTCACACCCATTGATGGTTGCTGTCACGACGGGCAGCGTCAATGTGCTCAAGAGCGGTACCGTCGAAGGACCTCGCGGCAGTGCATCGCTAATCGACGGCGGAGATGGCTCAATCATGCGAATTGGAACCCGTGGTGGCTTTCAAGATTTGGTGATCGGATTCCCAATGTTGGAAATGAATGAAGAGCTCGACGTCTCAATCAACACGGACTGGATGACCAAACTCAGTTTCCCGTTGTTCATTCAGAATGTTATCGTGGAACTTGGTAATGGCAAAAACTTCGCTGCCGCAGTCGGCGGAAGCCCCGGCGAGATCCTAAACTTCCGGACGTCACTGCCATTTGAATCCGTCAACGTGACATCGCCTGAAGGTAGCAAGTCAACTCTTACACCTCGTCCCGACAATACGTTTGCTTTGACAGGCACGAAGAGTTGTGGTCTCTATGCTGTTCAGTCACCTAACCAGGAAACGCCGGATTTGCTGCTACCGATCAACCTCTTTGATCGAAATGAAAGTAACCTTACCGTTCGCGACAAACTACAACTCGGATATGAAGAAGTCACTGGCGAAGCAAAACGGGAAGAGACTCGCAAACAATATTGGACATGGATCCTACTTGCTGCTTTAGTCGTACTACTAGCAGAGTGGTTCATCTACAACCGTCGAGTATTGATCTAGCCAAGCCGACAAAGCTGAAATTTAGGCTCCATGTCTCACGCTTGCGTGAGCATCGCACCCAAAAATGGTTACTCGCCGCCGTCAACAAGCGGATCCGTGCGAATTTCTCCTCTTTCGTTCGCCTGCCAAATCTTCCCTGAATCGACGTCCAGTGCCGTAAGCCATTGATCGCCGTAGCAATAAGTATCGATTACTTTTAGGTGCCCCAAGTCGAGAATTTCACCATCGACTTGCGGCGTGTGCCCAACGATTCCAACTTTGTCATTCATGTGTGGACCGGGCGGAAAATCTTTCACGTGCTGCCAGAACATCACATCGTCGAGTTGCTCGCTCAAGGGAATATAAGGATCGTAACAAGCGTGAACAAAGAAGTGCGAATCGGTTTCGTGGAACCGCAAACAATGGCTCAGGAAAGTCAGATGAGCCTGAGGAATGTTTTGCAACTGGCCACCGTAGCTGGCAATCGTCGACTGCCCGCCATGCATCATCCAAAACTCAAGATCTTTTCCGCCGTTCTGAATCCCCTTGAACATCATGATTTCATGATTGCCAATCAAAGGCACGAAGTGACACTTCGTTACCAGATCAATCAAAGTGTCGATCACCTGCGATGAACCCATACCGCGATCCACGTAGTCACCCAAAGTGACAATCTTGTCTTCGCGAGTGACATCAATCTCGTCCAACAATCGGTCGAGCGAAATGCCGCATCCATGGATATCGCCGATTGCAATGGTCCGTGCCATATTTGATTGGGAGTAAGTCGTGTTGATGTTGGTTCACGCGGTCATTCCACCGCGACGAGGATTGAGTATTGTATGAGGAAGACGCCAAATGAGACAAGCGAGATTAACGCTTTGTAGAAGTCGCAAACCCGATCTTCGTGACAATTGTTGCCGCTTCAACACGTTGGTCAAAGTCAAGCGGCGCAAGCTCAACAGGTTGAGCCCTCGCCAACACAGAGGCCACATTGGAATTTAGCTGCACCGCATCTCCCTTGACCCGACATGCCAATCGAATGTTGCCAAAATAGACAAAGCTTGGCTTTTTCGAGTCACGATCTTTGGCAGACTCAACTTGCGACTGGGCTGGTTTGCCCTCAGCGACGATATCATTAAACTCAAGAAAATTCTTATCGATGATGGACAGTTTCGCCGAACCCATTTTAGCCAACTTCGCCATAAAGGTAATTTCCATCGCGACATGATGGCGCGGAGAAGTCGACACAGCCGGATCAACAACTTCTAGGGCCATATCGTCCACCGCCAGTTCCAGATTCTTGCAGATGACGGAAGCCAGCTTGTCCTTTAACAAGTCAAGCAATTCAGTTTGAAATTCCAACGGTTCAGCCGGCGTTGAATTTACCTCAACGCCTGAATTCGGCAAATTCTCGTCTTTCGTTTCTGCATCACGACTCTTGGCCGAATCAGCATCGCTTTCGTAGTCAGCGATGGACTTTCGAAAACGCTTTTCCTCGTCCGTATCGAGGCCCCCTTCCTTGACCAACCAATTGACGATCGTCTCGTCGGCCAACCCAATTGAATACCTAACTGCGACCTTGTCACCGCGGACAATCACGTCGATCGAACGCTCAATGTGACCGGTTTCAAATTCGTGCGCATGAAGCTGCTGCGGCACAAGAAGTGCCAACAGGGCAAACATAATCATCACAGAACGTTCAAGACTTCGCATGTATTTCATTATCGGCCTTTGCGACGAAAAGTCACCCGTTTTATTGTGACCAGCCGAAGTTATCATGGAGATGCCGTCTGGATGCTTCCAAGTGACAAAAATTCCCGAAACCCAATGCGAAAACGATCCCGTTTTCTAAAAATAAAAATGGACTCCCTACAAATTCTTGATCGCGAATTCCTTGAGATTCGATCCCGCATCCTCGATGTCGCTTCGTCGCTTGATCGTATTCAACGATCTGACGGGGATGTTGCCAACGACCCCCGCATGAAAAAACTATCCGAAGCACTGAAAATTGTGATGACGAACGACCCACATCGTGCGGAGAAAATTCAATTGCTGTTCTCGCGTGAATACGACCAGCACTGGAAAGACGATTTCTCTTTGCGGTCGGCGACCTAGACCACCATCGAGATCAGATACTGAAACTGACCAAGCTCTGCCAGAAACTGCCATGTACTATATCGATCCACACCTTCATATGGTGTCTCGCACCACCGATGACTATGAGACACTCGCTCGCATGGGATGCGTAGCGATCAGCGAACCTGCGTTCTGGGCTGGTTTCGATCGCGGAACCGTCGATGGATTCAGAGATTATTTTGGACAGCTTACCGAAGTCGAACCGAAACGAGCGGCTCAATTTGGCATCAAGCATTTCACGTGGTTGTGCATCAACGCAAAAGAAGCGGAAAACGTCGAACTCTCTCGCGAAGTCCTAAAGATGATTCCGGAGTTCTTGGAATGCGACAATGTCTTGGGCATCGGAGAGATCGGACTCAACAAAAACACTCCCAACGAAGCCACTGTGTTCCAAGAACATGTTCAGCTTGCCGCTCAGCACAGTCAACAGATCCTTATCCACACGCCGCACTTGGAAGACAAGTACCAAGGCACGCGCATGATCCTGGACATGCTGGGCGATCATTCCGGAATCGATCGCTCGCGAGTTCTGGTCGATCACGTTGAAGAGCACACCGTTAAAGCGGTTCTGGACGCTGGTTTCTGGGCAGGCATGACGCTCTATCCTGTTACCAAGTGCACTCCCGCTCGCGCCGTCGACATCATCGAAATGGTTGGAGCGGAAAGACTATGTGTAAACTCTGCCGGTGATTGGGGCCCTTCAAAGCCAACAGCTGTTCCGGATCTGATCATGGAGATGCGTCGCCGCGGACATTCAGAGTCGTTAATCAAAAAAGTCGTCTACGATAATCCGCATCAGTTCTTCAGCCAAAGCAAGAAGTTTGACTTGCCGAACCCTGCGACGCGGCAAGGCTTTTAATGCTTTATTGATTCGGGGCAATCGCTTCCAATGATGTCGCACTAGTATTTTGGACAACCAACATGAATATGCGTTCGAGGGCTTTGAGTGTCGCTACGTTGGTTCTGATCTGGTTTGTTTCCAACGGAACCGATGCATTGTCCGCGCAATCGGACAAAAACCAATCGCCGATCAATTACGAATCGAGCGACCCGAATGATCGAGTCGCAGTTCTGAAGAAACAGCTTGAGCAAGGCGAAATCAAACTGGCCTGGGATGAAAAACATGGCTGGCTTCCATCTTTGCTCGACGCACTCGAGATCTCGCCCTCTTCGCAAACACTCGTCTTCTCTAAAACGAGCAAGCAGCATCGAAAAATCAAGCCTTCATCGCCGCGAGCAATCTACTTCAACGACAACGTGTATCTGGGATTTGTCCGTAATGGCGACTTCGTCGAAGTTGCCGCTGTCGACCCGACGCAAGGTGCCATTTTCTACACCGTCGATCAACTGGACTCGAAGAAGCCATCCATCACGCGTGCCTCCAACCAATGCATGTCTTGTCACGAAAGTCACAAGACACAGGATGTCCCCGGTTTCCTGATTCGATCCGTTTACCCAAAGCAGAGCGGTCACCCCGAATTCAAGCTGGGCACAACTCACACCGATCACACAACACCGTTGGCGGATCGATTCGGCGGATGGTACGTCACGGGAGATCATGGCGTTATGCGACACCGAGGCAACGTCATCGTTGACAGCAAAATCAGAGGCAACATTGATCGAGAATTAGGTGCCAACTTGAAATCGCTCCCCGCAATTGCCTGCTCCCAGTCCCATATGGAACCAACAAGTGATATCGTCGCCCTAATGATTCTGGAACATCAGACTCAGTTTCACAATTACGTTACAAACGCCTCCTATACCGCGCGGCAAGCGCTACATCATCAGGCGGAGATGAACAAATTGTTCGAGCGACCTGCCGACTTTCGAAGCGACACGACAAAACGACGCCTGGACTCCGCCGCAAATAAACTGGTTGAGTACCTGTTCTTCTCTGACGAGTTTGCCTTGACTTCCCCCGTCAAAGGGAACTCTCGTTTCGCGTCCGAATTCGAAAGCAAAGGCATTCGCTCGTCCAGCGGACACAGCCTGCGCGATTTCGACTTGCAAAAACGTCTTCTTAAATATCCTTGCAGCTATCTGATCTACACGGACTCGTTCAATTCTTTGCCCGATTCCATCATGAGCATCGTCAAGAAACGAATGCTCGAAGTGCTAAATGGCCAAGACACATCGGATCGCTTCTCACATCTTTTGCAGGTAGATCGCCAGAACATTCTCGAAATCTTGACTGAAACGCACCCGCTATTCGCACCGAGTCCCGAATAGACGGGTACGATCAACCAACTTATCCACGTCAAAAAATTCGTCTTACCGACAATTTAAACACCAACAGCGGAAGCTTAATTCGGAGATTCGCATGGAGATCAAGGCCTTGCGTCCCATTTGTTTTAACAGAGAAGAGAGCTTTCTGGCCTTGCGTGGCAATGCTAAAGTTGGTGTCCCGGCGGAGGGTGGATTCCGTCGCCGCCTGCTGAGACTGACGAGTAGCAACGATGGAGAATGGCAACAATTTGCTTGTTTTTGCATATGGCTCTAATTTGAGCACGCAACGGATGCGTTCCCGTGTTCCGTCAGCGAGGCCCGTGTCCTCTGGATACGTGGCTCACCGCCAACTCGTGTTTCACAAACGCAGCGAAGATGGTTCCGCCAAGGCCGACGCCAAGTCGACAGCGGTTTCAACCGATCGAGTATGGGGCGTTGTCTATCGATTGCTGAGTGAAGAGAAGCCATCGCTCGATCAGCATGAGTCTCTTGGTGTCGGCTATGACCATGAGGAGGTCAACGTCGTCCTTAAGGATGGAACACTAAAAGCTTGGATGTATGTCGCTCGACATGAAGCAATCGATCCTACATTGCTTCCGTACTCTTGGTATCTCAACTACGTCATTCATGGAGCCTTGGAGCATCAGTTGCCAGATTGCCATATCGATTATCTGATGGATCTCGAATCGCTAGTCGATCCCGATCTAATAAGACACGCAAAAAATCGCCGAATCATCGACAGGTAGTCTCCGACAATGTGCGGATCATGGAACCACGCTCGTCGAGACTGTATGCTGTTCTTCATGAGCGAGGTTCGCAACGGGCTGCTCGGCCGACCGAATCTACGGTTTCAGCCATTTATTAAAGGCGTTGCAGCATACTGTCAGTCTGAGTTTGAACAGTCATGAATTCAAACGGTAAACCAAAAGGTCACGCGCGGGGCACGCTCTACATCGTCGGAGCAATTTTGTTGGCGATATTGACGTCCATCTTGGGACCGGCATTCGTTGGCGAACGGTTTAGGCCGCTTGTTGCCGTATTTGATGTTGGAGGTGAAGTATTTTTGCGGGCCTTACAAATGGTGGTTGTGCCGTTGGTAATGGCCAGCGTCATGAGCGGCATTTTGGGCTTGGGTGACGTGCGGAAACTGGGGCGGCCCGGTGCCTATGCCATCTCATACTACTTGTGCACAACAGTTCTGGCCGTCATTACGGGTCTAATCGTCGTGAATTTTGTCAATCCAGGGAAGGGCATCGATCCTGACTTGGTGGAAGACGCGCGCAAGCAAGGCGAAGAAACCATTGCTCATGTTTCGGCAAATAGACAAGGCAAGAAAATCCAGTGGCACAACGTTACCGGCGATCGGGCTGCTTTAGCTGGTGACAGTCAAAACATGTCGATTTCAGATGAAGGCATCTGGAGCGTTCGTCTAAGCATTGACCAAGTTGGCAAGGCTACCACACCTGCGAAAGTGCAGATCCAATGGAGTCAAGACGGCAACGAATTTGAGAACGTTCCGGATGGTGAGTTTATTGCAGGCTTCCAAGCAGGCATTTATACAACCAAACCGACGATTGCGCTTCCCGAGGAGGCTCGTTACGTACGCCTTAGCTATCAGCCACAACAGGGTGGCAAGAGAAGTGTCATCGAAGGCTATCTTGTGTCGGGAGCACCCTCCATCGGAGATATCCTCGAGAACCTTGTACTGATGTTGTTCACCAGCAATCTACTCGGCTCGATGGTGGCAGTGAACCTCTTGCCCCTAATATTGTTTAGCATTGTATTTGCGGGAATGCTCACAACGATGGGCGATCGAGCCAAAACGATTTCGGACTTCGTGGTAAGTATCAATCAGGCTCTTATGAATTTCATTTTACTCTTGATGAAAATCGCCCCGCTTGGGATCTTTTGTCTTGTCGCAGCACGGTTTGCCAAAGCACAACTGGACGGACAGTTCTTGATGTTGATACAGACACAGGCTTGGTATATGGCCAGCGTCTTGGGAGGACTCGGCATACACGCCTTTGTTACGCTGCCGTTGTTGCTATGGATCTTTACTCGACGCAATCCAGTCAGGTTTTTCCGTCAGATGTTGCAAGCGATCTTGACGGCCTTTTCCACGGCTAGTTCCACGGCAACGCTGCCAGTCACAATGGAGTGCGCCGAAGTCGAGGCGGGGATATCCCGCCGTTCGATAGAGTTTGTGCTTCCACTCGGTGCCACAATCAACATGGATGGCACGGCGTTATACGAAGCCGCTGCGGCGATCTTCATCGCTCAGGCATACGCGCTGGTGGATCCGACGTTTGTTTTGACGTTTGACAAACAGGTTATTATTGCCGTCACCGCGACGTTGGCAGCCATTGGCGCAGCGGGAATCCCCGAAGCGGGCCTGGTGACAATGCTCATTGTGCTCAACGCCGTTGGGCTACCCATCGAATTAATCGGCTTGATTATTCCTATTGACTGGTTGCTCGATCGATTCCGGACGGCAGTCAATGTATTCGGAGACTCCGTAGGTACAGCGATCGTCGATGAGAGTTTTGCAAAGATTTGATTGTTTTCTGAGCGTCCAGAAAACCACCGCTTGAGGGCGGCTTTCACCCCAAAGCCATAGCTTCGCTCAGGAGACGGCGACCGAGGTAACACTTGCGACTTGTCGTGGACGAGGTCATGACTTCTTTTTTGCACGGTTATTCGATGAAGGATTAGGGACCTCATATACGACTCACAAATCCAGTTTTAAACCTCACACTTGAACAGTGGGGAACCCAAAAAATGAAGCCAATTTACGTTTCATTGATTGCACTGCTCGTGGCGTCTCCGCTGGTCGCCCAGGACAACGCCGCGACTCGTGCTCATGGACGGAGATGTTGATGCTCAAGATGCGTAAAGTTGATTCTGTGTCTCGTCTTCTTCACACCGACGAGCAGATTTTCGCCGCGGCAAACGATTGGCCAAGGGAGATCACATTGTCAGACGGCCAAAACCCATGAGGCCTCGTGCCATGGATCCAGAAACGTACAAAACGCTTCCAGCCCTTCTGGAAATTCGCGAAATGAGTGTGCGAGTGTCACAGAAAGGCTTTCGAGCTCGGAGTATGATTGTCGTAACGACAATTCTGGACGTAGAAGAATTCACAAAAGAGAATTTGGCTGAACTCTATTGGGCAAGATGGAACAATGAACTCGACCTTCGATCATTGAAACAAACGATGCAGATGGACGTCCTACGGCCTGCCAATGTTGTTTAAATATCCGGATGCAACGTATGGAAAATTCTTTCCGCGAAGAAAACGGCATTCGAATGTTCCGTCGGCTCGAATTTCTGCGCTCGAAATTCCCGCTGACGTTCCGGTCCGTGCCAGCCAATGCTATACATCAAGCCTTCCTTGAACTTCAACGACTGACCGGTTTCGTCGTCAATGACGACTCCTTGTACCATAATCGGTCGGACCAGTTTCAGATCGCCAAGATTAGTCTCTGAACCCAGTTCACCGTTTACCTCGACGGACTTGCCGATCAAGTCATCCGTTTTGAAAAACAAGTTTGCTCGGATGCCAGGTAATTTCGTAAACTGAAATTTTCCGTCCTCGTCAGAAGTCGTCTCGAACCAAATGTATGGCTCGCGATTATGCGATTGCATCGAGATCTGGCAATCGGCAACCGGTTGTCCCTGTTCATTGACAGTTCGTCCCTTAAATATCGCTCCTCGGGTGATCGTCACGAAGAAAAGATTAGGCGTACGATCGATCATCAACGCCACCGTGCCGTAGTCGGGATGCTCGACTTTCAACGGAAAGGCACTGCCTCCCTTCGTTTTGCCGTCTCTCGTTTTATAGGCAACCGAGTTGATCGTATGGTAATCGTCGATTTCAAACTTGCCCTCTTCATTCGTCGTGGTCGCATAAACGTCAGGCAATACCGTTTTAAGCGGATTGTGGAACGAAACCTTCGCATCCGGGACAGGTCGCCCCTGGTCGTTCTTAATGAAGCCTTTGACCGTTGCGCGATTTGAAAGCTGGATTTCTTGCTCGCCAGACTTCCAAGAAATCGAGCTCAGAAACTTGGTTGCATAGCCTGGTATGCGAACAACCATGACAAAGTACTTGTCAAACCTGTCGGTCTCGAACTGAGATTGCAAGTTGTCGAAGTCAAACTTGCCATTGCTACCGGTCACTGTCGAATCCACCAACTCGATAATATCCTTCCTTGCGCTGCGTTTGTTGGTCTTTCGATACAGTTGAACCGATGCGCCTGCAACCCTAGCCCCTTCATTCCCAATACAAGTACCGTAAATCCGGTTGAACTCTTTTATATGGTCGATGTCGATGGAAATTGGACGCATCTGGTTTCCTTCGTCGGCCGGCAAATCGGCTGAACGCTTCGCCACGATTGTCACGCCAGGAGCCTGTTTCTGTTGCGCGATGGATGACTCGCCAAACGGTACCATCCAACAAATAAAAATGGCTACAAACGCAAGTACTCTTGCGTTCGATTTCATGTTGCACCTTATTCACTGACGACTGGCTACTCATTTGCTACGCGAATTGACGACAACGCGATGTAAACTCGCTATCCAGTTGTAGCGAATTATAAGCGACATATTTTGCAAAACAGCCACATTTTCGTTTCTGTTCTTGCAGGATTGGCGCCACTTCATCAGCCGAATCTTAAAGAAGTATCCAAGATCCGCACTTGACCAACGAATCCTGCTGTGTATACACTGTGTATATGAACAAGCACAGTCTTATCACTCTTTCGCAAAGCGACCCACGGGCGTTGTATTTGCAAGTGATCGAGCAAATCCAGCGACGTGTGGCCGTGGGCGATTTGCCGCCAGGGACCGATCTGCCTTCGATTCGGCAACTGGCAGCTGATCTGTCCGTTAGCGTGATCACGATTAAACGGGCATACCAGGAATTGGAACGCGCAGGAACCATTGTTACTCGCCAAGGCAAAGGATCCGTGGTATCCGACCAGCCAGGGTTGCAGTCTTCAATGGCCCAGCGGGAATTGGATAAGCACTTGAACGAGGCAGCCCAACTGGGGTCGCTGCTAGGGCTATCGAAAACTGAAATGCAACGGCGCATTGCCAAAGCCTACGAAAACTCGCAAAGGAATCAGAAATGAGCACTGCTCTCAACCAGCCGCATCAAACGACTACTGCGGCGGCGGCTTCGCTACGAGGAATCGTCAAGTCTTACAAACACTTTCGGCTCAATGACATCGATCTGGAAATCGAACCGGGAACCGTCAACGGCTTGATCGGCCCCAACGGTGCTGGCAAATCAACCATCATGCGAATCATGATGGGACTGGTAACGCCTGACATGGGAACTGTTTCGGTCTTGGGCCAAGCGATTTCGTCGCGTGAAGCCAGCGCCAAACAGGATATCGGCTATTTTTCCGATGATATGCGACTCTACAAGTCCGAATCGCTTGCCTTTCATATGCAGTTCGTTCGTTCGCTGTTTCCAAGCTGGGACGAAGACTACGCCCAACAGCTGCTCGACCGGTTCGGACTGATCGCGCAGCAAAAAGTTAAAGGGCTGTCGCACGGTCAGCGGGTCAAATCCCAGTTGCTGTTGATTCTCGCGCGGCGTCCCAAGCTATTGATCCTCGATGAGCCCACCAATGGACTCGATCCGCTGGCCAAGCAAGAAGTTCTTTCGGAGTTGATGCAAATCGTCAACGACGAGTCGCGAACGATTTTGTATTCGTCGCACAATACTCAAGACGTGGAACAGATCAGCGACACCATCACCTTTATTGATCGTGGTCGAGTCATTGCCAGCAACAACCGCGATGAGTTTCTCGATAGTTGGCGTCGATTCAAATTGCAAGCTCCACAGAATTGGCAAGCTCCGGCGATTGAAGGATTGCGACCTGAGTCGACTTTTGGCAATTTGCGAGTGATGACACTGGATCGATATCAGGCTGAGGTTGAAGATCGGCTGCAGTCGTCTGGAGCGACTCTAGAATCCTCGGAGGCCATGACGTTGGAAGAAATTTTTGTAGCCGCTGTCTTACGCCGTCGCGAGGAGAAGGAATGATGAATATACAAGCTATCCAAATTCTGTTTTTGAAAGACCTGTTCCTCAGCCGTTGGCCGCTGTTTGGCTATTTGCTGGGCGGGCTGTTGAGCGCGATGGCCACTTGCCTGCCGGGGGAGTCGGCGGGCGACATTGGTTTTATGTTGATGGTCACGATGACGATTGCTGCCGGAATTCATCTGATCGGTGTGTTGTTGCTGGCCGAATCGACCGACATGACGCGGACCTTTGTGATGAGCTTGCCGGTCAGCTTGCTCGATTATTCGATCGCTAAAATTTCGGTCGTGCTAGTCGCTTTCTTGATTCCTTGGTTCGGGATGCTGGCCAGTTTGACGGTGCTTAGTTACGTCATGCCGGAAGCCAAACCGGGGGTCTTGGCGTTGCTCACTCTGTTTTTCCTTTTCATGCTGGCCGGATTCTGTTTGCAGTTGGTCACGGCAGTCGTGACGGAATCT
>CAYGUE010000179.1:797-11784 GCA_964352885.1 uncultured Pirellulaceae bacterium | reverse complement strand
GCTGATGGCGCCCAGACTTCAGGTTCGTTTGATGTTCAGGTACAATGAACAGAAACGGTACCCATGAATCGAATAATCGCTACCCTGCCCTTGATCCTGTTTGCACTCGTCAACACGGTTGCGGCTCAGAAACCCAACATCATTTTCATGCTCGCAGACGATTCGGGTTATTCGGATCTCGGATGCTACGGCAGCGAAATTGAAACGCCGAACCTTGATTCACTGGCGATCAACGGTTTGCGATTTGCGCAGTTTTACAACACGGGGCGATGTTGGCCAACGCGAGCTTCATTGCTGTCGGGCTACTATCCTCATCAGGTCCATCGCGACAAAATCCCGGGGGTCAACGCTGCAGGTGGCACGCGAGGGAAGCGCCAGAAGTGGGCCCGACTCCTGCCAGATTTCCTGAAACCGCATGGCTATCGAAGTTACCACAGCGGTAAATGGCATATCGATGGTAAGTGCCTGGATGCTGGATTCGATCGCTCATTAAACATGCGAAACCAAGGGAACTTTTTCTCCAACGCAGGCAATCAGATCGACGACCAACCCGTCGAGCCAGTTTCAGATGATTCAGGATATTACGCAACGACCGCGACGGTTGATCATGCGATCGACTGTCTCAAAGAGCACTCTGAAAAACACGCGGACAAGCCGTTCTTTCAATACGTCGCTTTCATTGCCCCGCACTTTCCGTTGCATGCTCCCGAAGCAGACATCAAGAAATATGCCGACAAGTATTTGACTGGTTGGGAAACGGTCCGTGAGAATCGAATCGCTGCTCAGCTTAAAATGGGACTACACCGAACAACGTTGTCGGCGTTGGAACCGGAAATTGGACCGCCGTACCATTTTCAGGATGCGATCGACAAGCTTGGACCCGGCGAAGTCAATCGTCCATTGCCGTGGGAAACGCTCACCGATGAGCAGCGCCGTTTTCAGGCGACCAAGATGGCGATTCATGCAGCAATGGTTGATCGAATGGATCAGGAAGTTGGACGCTTGATTGAGTATCTTAAAGCGATCGGACAATTTGAAAACACGGTTATCTTCTTCGGTTCCGACAACGGAGCCAGCGCCGAAATTATGGTTCGCAACGGGGGCCACGATCCCAATGCGTCTCCTGGCAGTGCGGCGTCGTACCTCTGTCTCGGCCCAGGGTTTTCGAGCGCGTGCAACACTCCGTTTCGTCGACACAAAACTTGGGTTCACGAAGGCGGAATTAGCACGCCCTTGATCGTTCATTGGCCCAAAGGCATTAAGGCAAAAGGTGAACTTCGGCATGCACCCTCGCACATGATCGATATTGTGCCCACTGTTTTTGAGTTGGCCGGAATTGAGAAGCCGAAGACCTGGGAAGGCGAATCAATTCCGGAGGCGCCCGGCAAAAGCCTTGTTCCTGCTTTCGATCGCGATGCTGTCATTGATCGCGATTTTCTGTGGTGGTTTCATGAAGGCAACCGCGCTATTCGGGTCGGTGACCTCAAACTCGTATCAGCCAACGGTGATCCGTGGTCTCTATACGATCTCAGCGCCGACCGTGCTGAGTCGAGCGACCTAATTCTGTCGAATCCGGAGAAAGCCAGCGAGCTGAAACAAATCTGGAAAGAGCAGCTGAAATCGATCAAAAAGTTGGCTGAACGCTAACAGTCAATCGTTCTGGCGCCTCCGGTTTGGTTTTAATGAGTGAACTTCCGTAAACAACCGAATTTTTGAGGAATGTGTTCTTCGCGCAGATGCCAAATGAGCCGGACAGGATTTTCGTGTGGCCGATTGAGTGCCAAATGATTGCCAGTGACATTTTGAATTTTTGAGAGCTTGCCGGTTTTCGTTGGCCTTTTTTGGGGCACCACGGGGCAGATCAGGCAAAACGCCACTTCTTTCTTCATGTTTTGACCGCCGCGTTGACGATTTGAAGCATAGGCCGTAAGAAACGGACCCAAGTTTCATGTTTTTAAGTGTTGCGAAGGTGTTACTTCAATTGTGCCCTTTGAATTCCTGAGTTCGCAATCAAAATTGCTAATCAGCTACATATCTATCTCCTTTCCAAATTCACAACCCGATGACTCAATACAAAAAAGAGTCTCACGCCAGAAGCCTGATCAAAGGTGTCTCATGGCGGGTCGTCGCGACGACGGATACCGTTATCGTCGTTGGGCTCGTGACGTGGTTTGCGACGGGCACTCCAAAAATTCAGCAAGCTCTTGAGATCGGCCTCTATGAGTTTTTCATTAAGTACCTTGTGTACTACCTTCATGAACGCGTTTGGGAGTCACTGCGTTCAGGCGACGGGCTGGAAAAGTCACGAACGCTGAAGAAAGCGATCTCGTGGCGGATCGTCGCCACAAGCATGACGTTCATCATCGCGGGCGTTGTCCTCAACTCCATAGGGGGCATTGCATTGGCGATTGCGAGCGTGGAGTTCTTCTCAAAGTTCGTTCTGTACTACATTCACGAGCGAATTTGGACGCGAATACCGCTCGGGCGGATTCGGAACTGGCTGTTCGGCAAAAAGAATGCCTAACGCATCCAAGCCCTTTCGGATACGATAGCTGCCTGAAAGATCTCCTTCAGAGTTGCCATGAAACACATTCGAAATTTCTGCATTATTGCGCACATTGACCACGGAAAATCCACGCTTGCGGACCGCCTGATTCAGGCTTGTAAAGGCGTTGCCGATCGTGATTTCCATGATCAGATGCTGGACTCGATGGACATTGAACGCGAACGCGGCATCACCATCAAAAGCAACACGGTCTCGCTCGACTACACAGCGAAGGACGGCCAAAAGTATTTGCTCAACCTGATCGACACGCCGGGACACGTTGATTTTTCGCATGAGGTCCGCCGAAGTCTGATGGCCTGCGAAGGAGCCTTGATCGTTGTTGACGCTTCACAGGGAGTCGAAGCGCAGACAGTGGCGAATCTGTATTTGGCACTTGAATACGACCTCGATCTTTTGCCGATCATCAACAAAATTGATTTGCCAGCCGCGGACATCGAACGAGCGCAAGAAGCAATCGATGCCGAGCTTGGTCTTGATCCATTCGAAGCGATTCCGTGTTCAGCAAAGACAGGTTTGCACATTGATAATGTCCTCGAAGGCGTCGTTGCAAAGTTGCCTCCGCCGAAGGGTGATCCTAAGGGCCGGTTGAAAGCGTTGGTGTTTGATGCATTTTTCGACAAGTACCGTGGCGTGATTCTGCAGATTCGTGTGATGGAAGGGACACTGAAGACCAAAGATGTAATTCACTTCATGCACGGCGGACGAGACTATAAAGTTGATGAACTTGGCTACAACCAGTTGAAACTGGTGCCGAGGGCGAAGCTGAGTGCCGGCGAAGTAGGCTACGTGGTTGCAGGCGTAAAAAGCGTTCAGGATATCGAAGTTGGCGACACGATTACGCTGCTCGATGATCCGGCAGGGGAACCGATCCCCGGATATCAGAAGGCGAGGCAGGTTGTCTTTAGTTCAATCTATCCAATGAGCGCCGATCAGTATCCTGACTTGGTAAAAGCTCTGGATAAACTTGCGATCAACGATGCGGCGTTAACTTACGAGAAAGATTCGTCAGCGGCTTTGGGGTTTGGTTTCCGCTGTGGGTTCCTTGGATTGTTGCACTTGGACGTGATTCAGGAGCGTCTGCAACGTGAGTTCGATCTGGGACTCGTGATTTCAGCACCATCGGTTAAGTACAAGATCAAGCTCAAGGATGGTAAAGAAGTCGAGATCGATAATCCGAGCAACTGGCCTGATCCAACGTTCATCGATGAGGTCGTTGAGCCTTACATTCGAGCTTCGATTTTGACACCTGAGGAGTTCGTGGGTCCCGTGATGGACCTGTGTCGAGAGCACCGTAGCGAAAGCCAGACGATGAATTATCTTTCGGCTGGTCGACTTGAAGTGGTTAGTGAAATGCCGCTGGGAGAAGTCCTGTTCGACTTCTATGACAAACTAAAAATGATTACGCGTGGCTATGGATCGTTTGATCATGAGCCACTTGAGTATCGCAAGACGGACATTGTGAAAGTCGAAATTCTTGTCAACAAAGAGCCAGTTGATACGTTGGCTTACCTCGTCCATCGTGAGAAGGCTCGTCTGCGTGCGTTGCATTATTGCGAGCGACTGGCGAAAGAGATTCCTCGGCATCAGTTCAAGATTCCAATTCAGGGGGTTATTGGTGGCAACGTGATTGCCCGTTCGACGATCAGTGCACTGCGCAAGGACGTGACGGCTAAGTGTTACGGGGGAGATATTTCCCGAAAGAAGAAGCTGCTGGAGAAGCAGAAAAAAGGGAAGGCCAAAATGAAGCAATTCGGTAGCGTGAATATTCCGCAGGCTGCCTTCGTCGCGGTGTTGAAGCAGAGCGACGACTAAGCGATGTCCAGCAAATAGTACCGCCTTGCCGCTCGCTTTTTCCCTCATGGAAATGCGAATGAAGTTATAGGGCTTACTCAGCATTGCGCATGAAATCGGCGACTTGTTCGAAAAACACTTTCAAGTCCAATGCGATCGCACCCGGAACATTCGTTTCTTTCACCGCGGCACTCATCAATTCCAACCACCGATCTCGCTCTTCGATGCCAATCTTGAAAGGAGCATGCCGCATTCGTAATCGCGGATGCCCTCGCTCTTGGATATAACGGTCGGAACCGCCAAATCGGAAGATGAGGAAATCACGCAGCCGTTGCTCGGCGCCTTCCCAATCATTGTCGGGATACATGGGGCCAATCAGATCATCTTCGCGTACGCGTCGGTAAAAGGCTGCCACCAGATCGTGGAACAGTGGCTCATCGAAAGTCGTGTCGTCTGATTCCATAAGTTGATTTTCTGTCGCTAACTCATTGAAGCGGATGGATCATACCCCGAAGCTTCCCCAAGGACGAGCCGCACCAACTTTCTGGCATCGGTCAACGAGTGCTGCCGATTGGTCATTGATGTCAGCCGCTTCAGTGATGTCAGCCGCTAGGGACAAGCATTGGAATGCTATGAAAGATCATCAGAATCGGATTCGTCCGCGGGAACGGCGTTTTCATTTATGCCAATACAATTGCTTCTGAGAGTGAATTGGCTTTCAATAAAGCACCTTTTTGTCCAGTTTGCCGGGATGTTATCCGAGGCATGTGGGTAAACCCGTGCTAGGTTCGTTAGTGATGAGCGATTAAGTCACTTGTGACAACGCCCTCATTAGTTTGCCCCTGTCACTATTCCGCGCCATCTATTTCAGCGATAAAAGGTCACTTCATGCTTGGAAAACTATCGAGATTCGCCAGTCCAGAGATTGAGCATTTGCTCAGAAAACTGGAAGCTGACGAAAACAGCTACGACGCAGAGATGCGATCTTTGGATCGAGAGAAACTGGTCATTCCAGTTGAACTTTCAACTCACGATGGTGAATTCAAAGTTCTCTCGTTCTCGCGAAACATTTCAAAAAGAGGGGTCTGCTTAATTACTCCGCAGCCATTTACGGCAGGCACTGTAATGAACGTGGAGTTGAATCTTGATAGTCTGCTTTCACGCCATACGGCTGAATGTCGGTGGAGCCAAAAATTTGGGGACGCATATTGGACGTCAGGTTGGAAGCTCACGTCGAAAGAATTGGATATAGCTGCGATCAAAGGAGCTGATTCATTGATTGGGTGGGATAAACGTTCTACGGAACGCAAACCGCACGCTGTTCCAGTCATCATTCATCAAAAAGGCGAACAGCAACGCATCCACGCATTTAGCAGGAATATGTCTGGTGGCGGCGTCAACCTCGTTGCAAGTCAGGAAGTTCCCGAAAAGACATTCTGCAAATTACAATTCGTTCGAAACGATGGCGAACGATGTGACTTCATTGCGGAGTGCATTTGGTCAAAAAAGTATGGCAAGAACCACTGGATGATGGGATGGCAATTCCCAGAACTAGACGAAATCGCCAAATTTCACGCAGCCTGTTTTGATCGATAACGAATCAAACTGGTACTACAATGAAAAGGGCTTCCATTCGGATGGGAATGGAAGCTTTTTTTTATGCCCGCACTCGAACTCCAATTATTCACGAATGCAATAGAGTTTCTTGGCTCCGCGAAGCAGGAGAGACTTCCCCGCGACCGCCGGCGTCGACCAAAAAAGATCGTCGGACATTTCATTGGTGGCGACGACTTTCATTTCCGGCCCAACAGCCAAAACGACTGTCTTTCCATTTTCGTCCATCAGGAACGCGCGGTCGCCCGCCGCCCACATTGAAGCTGCCATCGAACCCAGCTGTAATCTTTGCTTGAAAGCAACTTCACCGCTGTCCGCGGCATAGCAAGTCAACTTGCTTCGACTCGGAATGTACAGGTAGCCACCAGTCGAAACGGGCGATGCCATTCCCGGGCCGGCTTGCATTTTTGACCACGCGACATTATCGATCTTGGCGTTAGCCGCAAACTGGTGCTCTCCCGTCATTCCAGCGGAAACGGCAACCAGTGGGCCGCTGCTCATTGGGCCGCTGTTGCCAAAGTAGATCCGATCCTTGTCGACTGCGGGTGATGCACTGAAAGACATGCCGATACCGGACAACTTCCAAAGGATTTCACCTGTGCCAGGGTTGTAGGAAGTGACGAATCCTGAGCCACATGTGACCAGTTCGTTTCGCTTACTATTCTTCCATAGAAGTGGAGAAGCCCATGACGTTCGACTGTCTCTTTCTTGCTTCCACGACTCTTCACCGGTCGCAGAATCAAGAGCGACAACGAACGAACTCTTGTCATTGTCACACTGCACGAAAACTTTTCCTTCGCCGATCGTGATTGAACTGCCTGGTCCGAATCCGTTTCCGGTTGGATAAGAGCCGACTTCCTTTTTCCAAATTTGGTTGCCATCGAAGTCCATCGCACAGACGGTGCCGATCGAAGCAAAGTAAACGAAGAGATGCTTTCCGTCAGATGCTGGCGATTCCGTGGCGAATGAGTTCGAGCTGTGAATCGGAAACTTTGGTTGCTCTTCGGCGATGGTCGTTTCCCAAAGAATCGCTCCGTTGTCCAGACTTAAGCATTGGACGACGAATTGGAGGGCGACATCTGGGGTTTTCGGTCGCATGTCACGAACACCTTCCATAAAGCTGACTGGTGGCGTGAATCCAACGGCCGTTGTCAGGAAGATCTGGTCACCAATGACAATCGGAGACGAGAGTCCTCCGCCTTTCATGTCGACGCTCCAAGCGAGATTGGTTTCATTGCTCCAAGTCTCGGGATGATCAAGTGATTTCAAAACGCCGGACCCGCTTGGCCCGCGGAATCCAGTCCAGTCATCAGTCGGCGTGTCTTGAGCTGACGTGCCCGCCAATCCGAAAAGAAGGAAAATCGACGCTGTTACAAGGGAGATTCTAAAATTCATGAAGGCTTTCGGCATGAGTTATGCAATGAGGTCAGGTTCGACTGACGGTTCACATAAGCTACCCGAAAGGGCGATAGGTTCACAACGATCGCGACCCAATAACTACTGAATATTGCCCATCAAAACTGACTTCAGGGCTGGAGAGTGGTCATGGTGATTACCTTTGTTGTATGCCCGGGCGATCACCATGATTCGAGTCACGATGGGGACCGGCATTTTCAGAGTCCAAATGCAATTCACTTTTTCGCCGTCTTGACTCGTTTCAGTGACCTCGGCATCGTGCTGGACGAAAGTTTTGCCCCATTGTTTCCCATCCCAATACTCTTTCGTCTGCGAATTCTGAACACCGACTCGAACAACTTTGACATGGTTCAGGTCCGTTGCCATTCCGGATACGGTCAAAAGTCTTTTTTCAGATCGATCATATTGCAACGAACCGACTGTTGTTTCGGGATCAGCGAACGCCATCGAAAATTGGACGTCGTCTTTTGCGACTGTTTCTCGATTGCGCAAGTCAGTTGCAACGATCGACAGTCCAACCTTCTTTGCCGACAGGTCACTGGTTGGCAATTTAGCGTAAGCACGGGTGTCCAAAAGAAAGGACCATCGACTGACTAGCCCATTGGGTTGATCGAGCACAGCCGGGATTCGCGTTCGCTCTGATGACCAACCTTCGGCAGTCCAATAATCTCCAGACCTGCCGCATCGAATTTCAAGCTCAATGCTTTTTGTTCCTGCATCCGATTCGACGTAGCCGATGAACTTGGTGGGCTCAAGGCTGCCACAAATTCGCGAACTGCTTGTGGCTTGTTTGAACTTGGTTCCGCTGAGCTTTGGCGGCGCATCGCTCGTTCTGAGTCGACGCATTTTCGCCGCGAGCTGTCGCTGTCGTTCTGGGACAAGCTCGGGGTAAAGGTTGACCAACTGCTCCGGGTCTGCCTGCAAGTCGTAGTACTCACGCCCACCCGTCGCCCATTCTGTGTAGGCATGGTGGTGTGTCCGCATGCTGCTATATGTTGCCGGCATGACCGTGTCGTGCGAAACGGCCTGCCCCCAGTTTTCAATTAGGATAGCTTCTCTACCCATATCAACGTCGGCATTCGGATCCGAAATCATTCCAGCGAACGATTTTCCGTCGCAGCTCTGAGGATGCTGGCCCCCTGCAATTGCGACCAACGTTGGAGCGATGTCGATGTTGGCAAGCAGCGTATCGCACTCTTGGTCTTTCGGCACGCCCGGACCGGTAATGAGAAAAGGAACTTTTGTGATTCGATCGTAAGGAAGTCGCTTTCCAAAGTGCCGATGTTGGGCATATCGAAATCCATGATCAGACGTGAAAATAAAAATTGTGTTTCCAAGCATTCCTTGCTTTCTAAGCTCTCTCCGCAGAGCACCGACTCCTTCGTCAAGTGCCTGCAATGCTCGCAGACGATCACGATGAACCTCGTTCAGATGTTCGCGGCGTTGATGGTCTGAGTTTTCAAGCCTCTTCATTTCATCGATCTGATTCTTGACCGTCGCCGCAAGCCGAGTCTCCATGTCTGGAATCTCAATGTCCGAGTACATCGATTTGTGACGATCGGCAATCATCGGTTGTCCATTGCCGGGGATGTGCGCTGCGATCGGTGACCAGCAAAGCAACAGAGGCCCATCGTTCGTCGAATGGTTCTGAACGATCTTGATCGCATGACGCATGCCCCAGTCAGTGCGATATTCCTTGCCTGAAGTCGGGACAAATTTGTCGTATGACTTGTGGTACGACGGAAAGTTTAGGTATCGGCTTCCGAGCGAAATATCGAAGTGATCCCAGCCTGAGGGAACAACGTCCTTCCATCCGATTCCGCGTTTGACGTCGGGGTTGAATCCTCGATGGAGATACTTTCCAACGTGAGCTGTTGTGTATCCAGCCTGCTTCATCCAGGAAGCCATTTCGTTGTCGGGATCGAACGTCGCATAACCGCCAGAAAATCCAAGCGAACGAATGGATCCCGGATCGTTAACGCGACACTGATTTCGATGCGCATATTGCCCCGAGTAAAGACAGGCTCGAGAGGGGCCGCAGACAGGCGTCGTCACGTGGAAGTTTGAGAAGCGTAGTCCCTGCTTTGCCATCTCCTTGAGGTAGGGAAACCGAACCGTTTCGGATTCCTGTTTTGGAAATTGACCGAAAACCGACTCGCAATCAACATCATCCGCATAGACGAGGACGATGTTCGGTCTTTGTTTTTCTTCGGCTGACTCAATGTTCGATGCAAAAGTCCACGTCAGCGAAAGTGTCGCGAGAAGGAAAATGGATCGCAATGAACCGTAACGAGTTGATTTTCGATCCATCGATGTATCCGTACTGATAACGCCCGCGCCGTTTAGCTACTGGCTTCCGTTGATCAGCGACATGAACTCGGCTCGTGTCGCTTGGTCGGTCTTAAAGATTCCTCTTAGTGCGCTTGTCACCGTGCGTGATCCCGGTTTCCGAATGCCTCGAATCGACATGCAGGAATGTTCGGCGCTACAGACAACAGCGACGCCGCTGGTGCTGAGTTTTTCCTCGATCAAGTCAGCAACCGTTTGCGTCATGCGTTCCTGAACCTGAGGGCGCCTCGAAACTTCTTCGACCACGCGAGCGAGTTTGCTCAGTCCCGTTACTTTTCCGTTGGGCACGTAAGCCACGTGAGCAACGCCGGTGAAAGGGAGCAGATGATGCTCGCACATGCTGGTGAACGAGATGTCTCGCACGAGAACCATCTCGTCGTAGTCTTCCGGGAAAGTGACATCGAGGTGGCGGCCTGGATCGAGATCTAGGCCCGCAAACATTTCAGCATACATGCTGGCAACACGACGCGGAGTCTCCACGAGTCCAGGTCGATCGGGGTTTTCTCCAACAGACAACAGGATGGTCCGGACGGCGTCCTTGATTGCTTCGTGATCGACGTTCTTCTTCATGGGTTTCTGTGTGGTGAACTGGTGGTATGCAAGCCATGGGTCGACTGGCGCGTTGATTTCCGCTGAAATCGATTATAGCGGCAACCGTGTTCAGCACGCCAAAATCACTTGCTAACCCGAAAACTCCGCTGGCCGTAAAACACCCGCTCGTGCATGTCCGTCGTCCGCACGCGAAGCAAATGTGTGCCTTCTTCCAGATTTGAAGGCACGGTTCCTTGCCAGAGGTGTGCCGAATTCCTTGGTTTCGTTAGTTTCGGTTCAATCGGAGGCTGGACTTGAGATTCAAGCTTGTGCATCCGTACGAAGTTCGGATCAGGAGCCTCCTCTTTCTCAATTGTCTGCCAATCGCTGGAACCATCAACCGCAAACTCAACTTTCGATTTCGAAGAACCGTTATAAACGTTCACCCAGAACTCAGCCTCTTTGCCAACGCTCATCTCGTCGGGCATCTGAATCAACATTTGCTCACTTTTTGGCAGTCCTGCTCCACGGAAGTCCATCATGTAGCGGCCATCCGTGAACGACATAATCGAGTAGCCGTTGGGGGCGCCGTCAGCCATCGTCGAGTGTGGCACGCCGCGATCGTTTTTCGCGCCTGACCACCAGCTTCCCGAAACTGTTACGTTGACGATGTGATGATGGTCTTTCTCGCCTTTCCATCCTTGGTCGTCACCAAAGAAT
>CAYGUE010000179.1:0-787 GCA_964352885.1 uncultured Pirellulaceae bacterium | reverse complement strand
ATTGATGTGTGTGAACATGTTGGTGTGCCGAGACAGAAACGCAGAACGGCCGATTCTCGATCAAGCGAAAAACTTCTTGGTGATCTTTGCAATCAAGAAACGGAACGTGCATCAGAAGAACAACCATCTGCGAGTCGGGAATCATTTCCAGATCTTTCTTCAGAAACTCGCGTTGTCGCTCGCCAAAGTTTGCGAGGTAGCGTCGTTTTCCGCCTTCGACGCTCCAGTCGATGTTGTCCAAGACCACAAAGTGAACCTGCCCGTAGTCGAACGAATAGTAAGTCGGTCCATACAGCGACTCAAATGTTTCGTTAATGTGCTTACGAGTGTCCGCGTCCAGATTCAGATCATGATTTCCGATCACGTTGTGCCACGGAATTCCAATCATGGCAATCGCCTGATTCAGTGGCTCAAGTGTTTCCAGATTGTCGAAAGCGATGTCGCCGAGCGTGACTCCGAAGGTTGACGACTGATCTCCGATCAACTGGGCGATCACGTCGTGTGAAATGTAATCGACTTCCTTCTTATTGCGGGGCTGCGGATCTCCGAACAACAGGATCTGAAAATTTTCGGGTTCGTTGCTTGGGTAGAGTGGAAAGTCAATTGATTCCGGAATTGTGCCGGTTGGTTTGCTTCCGGGATAGCGGAGCTTCGGTGAGCCGCCTGGCTTGTGAATGTAATAGAACCGAGGAAGCTTGTTCTCTGAGAGTTTTGATTGATAGCCAGACGGTTTGATCAGGAAAAAAATGGCGTCTTCTTCCAAAGGTAAATTCCAACGGCCCTGATT
>CAYGUE010000178.1:0-12071 GCA_964352885.1 uncultured Pirellulaceae bacterium | reverse complement strand
ATGGATTTTCGACTCACTCACTCGCTGGCGCTTCGGGCTCGTATTGAAACGCTTCACGTTTTCGGTTTTCAATGGTCATTTCCAGATAGAATACGAATTTTCAGGCCAAGTGTGCAACTTCAAAACTTGCGCTTCGGGTTTGTATTTCGATTCATCCTTGAGAACCGATATTATGACCGCATCGCCCAAAATCTGGAACGCGAGTTTCGAGCCGCGTTTTCAGGCCAACCGCGAGCACAAAAAAAGCCCCGATCGAAATCGGAGCTCTCTGAAAATCTGTTGATTCTCGATTACTGTTTCGCAAAACCCTTCTCAAACATCTTTGCTCCGAAGACCAACTCACGCTTTGCTTCGTCACTCGACGCTGAATCCACTTTGCCTTTACAATTTCCGCAGCAGAAACTGACCTTCACACCGTCGACTTCGGAGAACTGCGTTTCGTCAATGTCTCCGCCAGAAATCGGGCACTTGGTCTGCTTGAATTGACCCGTCTTGACTAGTTGAAGATTCGCAAGCGTTTCAAACTTGGCAGGGTCCTTGTTCCACTTCTTTACGCAACCAGGGCAGCAAAAGAAAACCTTGCCGTCACGATGATCGACGGACTTGGCTTCTTTGACATCCTTCTTCGGCATCATGAAACACTTGATGTCGGTCAAGTCGTATGCAGGCTTCATCGCGTAGGACTTTTCAAATGAAGCATTGGCGAACACAAGCTCACGCTTCGCGTCGCCTTCAGCAGATTCGACTTTCGCCTTGCACTTTCCGCAGCAGAAGAGAACTTTCACACCATCGACTTCGCAGAATTGCTCTTCGTCAACACCGCCACCGGAGATCGGACAAGCCGTTTGCTTGAACTGGCCTGTTTGAACGAGTTGCTCGTTGGCGACTGTCGCGAATTTGGTCGAGTCTTTAGCAAACGTCTCAACGCAGTGATCGCAACACATGTAGACCTTGCCGCCGCGATAGTCGGCAACCGCTTCTGCTTTTGCAGTCTTGCCAGCAACGACGCACTTGGTGCCTTCAGGAAGTTGCTGGGCGTCAGCTCCGGTTGCAAATGTAAGGGCAACGAGCATCGCTGCCGCAATTAGTTTCTTGAGCATGGTTTGTTCTTTCAACGATTTGATTTTCTGGTCCGTCACAGGACGGCACACTATTGTCCGCAATTCGATTCAAGCCTGTCAAGTGAAAACCTTAAGCAGACTGCTTTCGTGGCTCTTCCAACCGGAAAGTCATCACCAGACCAAACAGCAAAAAGCCAAACACAATACAAAACACGGTCTCGAAGCCGGCAATATCGACCAAAGCCCCAAAAATCAGTGAAGTCACGATCACGGGCAGCGAAATAAACATCCCCAACGTACTTAAATACAGTGGATGTTTGACGCGGTCGGTCACTTCCAGCGTGTAGTTCGTCAGAAAACGGACCGTGATCGGCGTCAGCCCAAGCAAAAAGAACACCAGAGGATACATCGTTCGGCCGAATTCTCCCGACCAACTGAGCACCAAACCCAGCACCGGCGTTGCACAAAGTGCCAGCATCAGGATCTTCAAAACGATTCGATTTCCATATTTGTCCGCCAGCCAACCCATCGGAAGCGTGATCAATGAAGCCCCAATGTGTTGGGCGATAACCCACGGAATCAGTGATCGAAAATCGACCTCCAACCGTTCGCGGGCCAGCGTCTGGTAGTGCGGCGTCAACACGACGCACATCCCAAACATTGAGGCAACCATCATTAAGCGGCGAAAGTTCGTGTCGTGTAACACGGTCTGCAGAGAGGACTTGATCAAAGGCAGTGATTTTTCGACGACGTTGACTTCGGTGTCTTTCTGCTCAACGAGAGTCAGCGAAATGAGACTGGCAACGAGGAACGCCACCCCAGTGAATCCGAAAACCCATTCGAACAAACCCGTTTCGGCGCTCAGCCAGTTTCGCAGCAGAAACCACGCGCACAGAACCGCAATCGTTCCGCCGACGATACTTCCTGCCGCAGCAAGCCGTCCGCGAACGGTCGTCGTGACGAGCTTTCCGATGAGCGTGTTGACCAACAACTGCGCGATGCCTGTCGAGATAAAAAAGAACGTATAGATCACGAGAAACACAAGCGGCATCGCGACAAAGTCACCTTGGGTCCAGTACCAGATTTGCGAAAGCGCCAGAAACGAAGCGCCCATACAAAACGTGGTGGCAGCGAGAGCAAACTTCTTTTGCGGCAAGTTGCTGATTCGCTGCGAGATCAACAGGGGAGGAATGCTCTGTCCGAACCGATTCAGCATCGGCAGACAGCCCCGCAGCCAACCGCTTCCTCCAATGATGTCCAGAAATGCCGGCATGATGACGCTCTCTGTTTTGAAAATCCATCCAATTCGCAAGGCGATCTGGTAGAGTGCGAGCCGAATGAAGTTGCCACGACAACCCGTATCCTGAGCGGATTCCGCCGTCGAGGGCGGTGGTGGCGTCTCATAAGGGTTGCGAGCATTCATCGCCGGATTGTAGGTGTGATCGATTTCCAGGCGAAGCGCTGATATGTTTTTGGACCCATCAATCTTTTCACCAAACTTGCCATGCTTCAACTAAAAAAAGGACTGCGGCTTGAATGCCTGCGACAGCCGTTTCGACAGGCGTTGGAAACCGCTGCGCAGATTGGTGCAGATGCCATCGAAGTCAACGGCCGCACAGAAGTTAAGCCGAGCGACATGTCGCGGACGGCGATTCGGCATTTGAAAAAGATGCTGGGTGACTATCAGCTGAAGATCTCGGCAGTCAATTTTCCAACCCGAGCAGGATATTCATCGCTGGAGATGCTCGAGCAAAAAATCGAGGGCACCAAGGCCGCCCTGACGATGGCTTACGAACTCGGGTGCAACGTCGTCGTCAACGACGTTGGCTCAATCCCGGAAGACCGCGAATCACCCGCGTGGAAAACGCTGATTGAGGCTCTTTCCGATATCGGCCATCACGGCCAACGGTGCGGAGCGTGGCTTGCAGCAAAGACAACCGCTGGCTCAGGGGACGGTTCGAGGCTGAAAGAGCTGATCGACTTTCTTCCAGTTCAATCGCTGTTCGTGGACTTCGATCCTGCTGGCTTTTTGTTAGCAGAACATGCTCCCGTCGAAGCCATGAAAATGCTTGCCGAGCACGTCGTGAATTTTCGGGCTCGTGACGCGGTACGCGATTTCTCGCTCGGACGTGGCGTCGAAGTCGAACTTGGCCGTGGAAGCATCGATTGGGCGGCGCTGCTGGGCAATCTTGAACAAAAGAACTATTCGGGCTTCATCACCATCGATCATGACGCCGATTCGAATCCCGTTTCGCAATGTGCTCAAGGGCTCGAGTATCTGTCAAACCTGTTCAGTTAGCGATTTCCTAAACCGAAATTATTCACGGCGACAGGTAAACCATTGAGTTCTGCAACTTCTTAGCCACTCGAACCCAGTTGAACTCGTTCGGTGAATCAACATCGGTCGGATGTATGTTGAATTGCATCCAAGACGATCCAACGCTGTGGGAAGCAACCCTCTCCAGAACTCTCGCCACCGCCTCGTGAATCATCTAGGCTAAACCGAGCCCATTGTTTCGGCCGGGATTGCCCCTTGCGATTGAGTGATCCGCATCCGTGATGCTTGCTTCTCAACCCCGTCTTCAATTTTGTCAACGCCCTCGGCGGTGATTGACAGCGTTCCACTTTCTTCGCGTAGGACCAGTCCCTTCTGACGAAAGTACCAAATGTGAAACTCAATCACTTCCATCGGCAAGCCCATTATGTGCTCCAACGTCGAAATTCCGATGCCGGGATTCTTCATGTCTCGACGACGTTGAGCGTACAATAGAGTGAGAATACGATGACGGTCGGCCGTATCGCTTGAAGCGTGACCAGCCTCACGCACGATCTCGCTTTGCTCGCTCTTTTCTGATTCGAACTTTGCGTCATAAGCAGCTCGACGTTCCGGATCCCGCAGCGTCTCATAGGCTTCTACGATCTGCGTGAAACGCTGCCGATCGCCATGCTCACTGCAATCCGGATGGTAGCGCTTTGCGAGAAAGCGAAAGATGCGCTCGATCGTATCGAAGTTTGCGCTGACGCTGGCTTCAAGAATCTCGTAGTAATCAACGAATTTGGAGTCAGTAGTCACAGAAGTTCTCTCATGAAGCATTCACCAAGTTTTACGTGACGAAACGTAGGTTCGGCTGAATCGACGCACGGAACAGGAACAACTCCAACTCGGCGTTTTAGGGGCGATCCGATCCGATGCTGCGGCTTGTACTGGTCGTCCAGCACGCACCCCCTATTCAGAGGGCAGAGGAGGGCGCTGAGCAACTAGTGTTTTTTCAGGAAAAAGAATTAGGGTCACAAAGTTAGCCGTTTGGGCACTAGCGGAAAACGGCCAACCCAAATAGTCAATGCTGACAAACCACTCATAGCCAATCAAACATTACTGCAACGAATCGGTGACCCACTTACGCGCGTCTTCAGCAGACTGCAGCTCACCGTCAAGCTGCATGTCTCTGACGTTGTCAAGAATCGACTTATATTGTGGACCCGTTGCCAGTCCCAACTCCGCAAGATCTTTCCCTCGCAGTAACGGCGCTGGATCAAGTATGTGTGCTTCGAGCAAGAGTTTTTTGCGACAACAAGCGATCGAAGCCTCCAATTGTTTGTCGCCTTCTCCCGACTCCGACACGGCCTGCAGAAGATCAACGGCGCTCCTCGCGTGGGAAGAAATCAGAAGTGGTTGCAGCTGAGACCACTTTAAAACGCAAGCTTGAGAAAGTCGTTCTTCATTGGCCAGAATCCAGTCAGTACGTGCTACCTCTTCGTTTTTCAGGCGCCACGATTCCTGAAGCATCGCTGCGCTGAAACCGGTTCCACGCAGTAGTGCTGAAAGTGTTGTTGGAAACTCAGCATCAAGTTTCTCCAGCAGGCAGACCTTGCCATTCCAGTCAGAAACACTCGACAAAACAGGGGTTGAAACGTGTTTCCATAGATTTGACTCGATCAGCAACAGCATCGCTCGAGCCTTGCCCGCATGGCCAAGCATTCGACGCAACTCCCCGCCAATGCGTTCGGGGCTGACAGCGCCGATTTCGGATGCTTTGTTCTGAATCGCCAACATTGTCTGCGCCTCAATTTCAAATCCGTAGGTCGCAGCAATGCGGACGCCTCTTAACATTCGCAACTTGTCTTCTTCGATGCGTTGTTCCGCATCACCGATTGCGCGAATCAGTTTTCTTTCAAGATCCTGCTCACCTCCAACGTAGTCGATTATCTTTTCAGAGATCGGATCGAAGAACATTCCGTTGATCGTAAAATCACGACGCAAAGCATCCTCTTTTGCATCTGTGAACTCGATCGAATCCGGGCGTCGGCCATCGCTGTATCCGCCGTCTCGACGGAACGTTGCAACCTCAATGTGCCCGGCAGACTTTGGGCCGATGATGGTAATTACGCCAAAAGACTTTCCAATCGCCAAAGTTCTCTTTATCCCAAAAAGCTGTTGCACTTCGTCTGGAGTTGCTGAGGTAGCCACGTCGTAATCTTTCGGTGCAATTCTCAAAAGCGCATCTCGCACGCAGCCTCCCGCCCAAAAGGCTTGAAATCCAGCCTGCTGGAGCTCTTTAACAATCTCTATTGCCCATTGGAGGGGATTCATGATTGATCCAAAATCAGAAGATTACTAAAATGCAGTATAGCCTTATTTTTCTGTGCTCATGCGAATGACGTTGCCGCCTCAATCACAGAAATATGCTAGGTTTCGATTTACCATTTGGCCGAACCAACGTTAGCAAACTTTTTTCGATCTGGCCTGGAGAACTATGCCACTTGACCGTCACCAACCTTCAAAAGCGCAGAAGGATGTTGAACTTGGCTTGCAGCCACTATCATCCGAAATAAGCGTGCTCGATACGAAAGCTCTCATTGATTCAGACTTGATCGTGACTCTGATTGATTGTCGTGAGCCACGTGAGCATTCGATTTGTTCGATTGAGGGATCGGTTTTGATTCCAATGGATGAATTGCCAGCGCGTGTTTCGGAATTGGAGTCGAATCGGCACGAACGGATTGTCGTCCTCTGTCACCACGGCGGTCGCAGCCTTCGCGTCGTCAACTGGTTGCGAAACCACGGATTTGACACGGCACAGAACATGACTGGGGGGATCGATATGTGGAGCCAGCAGGTTGATCCTGAGGTTCCACGCTACTAAACCGGAATTATTCACGACGACATGCGGGCATAAATCTTGGGGCATCGTTTCGGAGCGACAGAGAACGAATTGATCGATGAAACTTCGCCCAACGAGTGGTTGTCCGATTTCGACCGAGACGCTTAGTCGCTGCGTAAAACAAGTCCAAACGCTACCTCCCGCCCCCGCCTTGTGAATCATCCGGGCTAAAAAGGCGATTCTCCCCGTTGCAGACGTGGAGGTTAGTCCGTATCATTCCGTCTCAAATCGTAGGTCTCTGACCGACGGACTGCCTGCGGATGTGGCGGAATTGGCAGACGCGCTGGCTTCAGGTGCCAGTGGGGGCAACCCCGTGGAGGTTCAAGTCCTCTCATCCGCACTCTAACCGATGACTCGGTAAAATATGGTTGAATCAGCCTTTTGATTACTTGCCGATGGTCGGCAAAGCACCCAGCTAATGATTTAGCAAACATCGTACGTACGACTTTTGCTATTACGACTTTTGCTATTATCAGGGAGCTTTCACTATGCGTGGACCATCGAGATCTATAGCCAAGAATGCCATCCGTGGGGGTCGCTGCTGCGAGATACTCGATACTCTCGTGGCGAATCATCTTGCAGAGGCAGGAAAGACGACCGAAGCGATTGAGGCGATCCGAGTTACGCTGATTGCTGCCAATGCATACTTAAACTGGCTCAATTCCAGATCGACAATGATTGAGCGGGGGATTTAAGACGAAGTATTCTCAACTGTCGTTCGCTCACCCGATCTTGCTTCGAGTCGTTCGAGTCGGAGTTGCCACTCTTTGGCTTTTGCAGAACGCTCTTCGTTCGGATCGGCCGCATTCCATGTTTCGTAAAACTCAACCAGCCGCTGAACCGAGTTGACAACACATTCCTCGCAAATTGGGGGAATCGAATCCTCGCGCTCGACCAACCCTTCGTGTCCGGTCAGTAAATGCGATTCGGCTTCGCCGAATCTCTCTTGGCCAAGCAGCGCAGTTCCCAGCAAGGACTGCGTCTCAAACGTCTGCCATTTGTCGGGAGTCACTTCTTGGTAGATAGCAAGACTACCACGCAGCGCCGTTTCGGCCTCGTCGTAGCCTTTGGCTGGCAGAAAATAGACTTTGCTGAGCAAGGATAACTGTCCGGCCAAGGCTGAGCTACTTGCCGGAAGTCCGTTCCGCACGATCTGCAAAACATCCTTCGCCAAGTTTGCGGCTAAATCTTGCTGGCCTGTTTGCACGTAAACATCTACCAATTCGGCACCATACCTAGTAACAAATTGTTCTTTCTCGGGGGAGTTGATGGACTCCTCGAGCAACTTCAAAGATTCTTCCAACCGCCCGACACCGTTGTAAGCAATGCCCAGTTGGGCGAGGTTAGTTCGTGCTAATCGGTGATCTTTGCCGTGCTTGTTGTTCAACAACTCCTGCCTTTGCTCCAAAATTGGCACGGCATCTTCAACGCGCCCCGATTCAACATACAACTTCGCGAGGCTCCGCATGCTCGATAAGGTCTTGGTGTTGTCGCTACCGAGTTTGAGTCTTTCCAAGTCCAGCAACTGCGTATAAAGCGATATCGCTTTGCTTAACTGACCATCAATTTTATACGCGGACGCGAGGCTATTCAGGCTGGAAAGTGTATCCGCGTGCTGCGGACCCAACTTGGTTTTTGTCAAGTCCAGTACTCGCTCATGGAGTGTGATTGCCTTGTCTCGACGACCAGCAAAGCGGTACGTCACCGCGTGATTGCGCATGTATTTTAGCGTCGTTGAATTGTCAGCCCCCAACTTTGACTTGCTCAGATCAACTAAACGCTCGTGCATTGACATCGCGTTGTCCCATTGACCAGCGGCCCGATAAGCCACGGCGAGGCGGTCCATGCTCGCGATAGTATCGGGGGCGTCGCGATCCTTAGCCGTCCTCAATTCGTACTCTTGTACATAAAGCGGAATTGCATTGTCGAATTGGCGGACATATAGATATCCCAACGCAAGGCTTCTCATGCTCTTAAGCGTTTCTTCGTCATCGGGCCCTTGCTTCTCAGCGTTCCACTGGAAAATTCCCTCCAACAATGGCAAGGCTTTATCCCGTTGAGCGGTAGCCTTATAGGCCGACACGAGTAGTTTCATGCTCAATATCGTATCGGGATGGTCAGGTCCAATCGTTTTTGTTCTCAACTCGAGCGTTTCCTCCAACATGGTCAACGCCCTGTCGAGTTGTCCGTCTACTTTGTACGCCAAACCAAGATTGCTCATCAATTCAAGCGAATCGGGATCCGTTCGCCCTATTGTCTTCAGTCTCAACTCCAACGTTTTCTCATACAGAGGAATCGCAATGTCCAAGTGGCCCGCAATTTTGTTCAAATACGCATAGTTATTCATGAAGCAAAGCGTTTGGCGATTGTCAGGGCCCAATTCTGCCTGACCAATTTTCATCGTATCTTCCATCAACTCCAACGCATCATCCAACCTGCCAACGCGTCGATACATCAGTGCAACGTCGTTCATTCCTATCAGTGTTTTGGCATCGATTGGTCCATGGACAACTATCTTTTTTTCCATGGCTGACTCGAAGAGTGGCAAAGCATCGTCAAACCTACCAGCTTGCCGGTACGCCTTGGCGAGATTGACGGTGCTTGAAATCGTATCAATGTTTTTCGGCCCAAGTTCAGCCGTCCTTAGCTCTAGTGTTTGCTCAAAAAGAGGTATCGCTTTGTCAAGTCGACCGGCAGACTTGTAGACCGAGGCCAAGTTATTCATTACCAGGAAAGTTGATGGGTGCAAGAGGCCAAGTTTGGACTTGATCAGCTTCATCGTTTTCTCATGTAACGTTATTGCCGTGTTAATTTGGCCATCCAGTCGATACGTCTCTGCGAGGTTATTCGTCACCATAAAGGTTGAAGGATGCAAGGCGCCAAGTTTGGAATGACTCAGCTTCATCGCTTTCTCAAGCAGTATTATTGCCTCATTCAGTTGGCCATTCATACTATACGCTTCAGCGAGGTTACTCATGTTCACGATCGTATTCGGATGATTCGGCCCCAATACATCTGTTGACATTTCCAATGTCTGCTCAAGCATATCCAATGCTTGAGGCACGCGGTCCGCACTCAGATATGCCGTCGCGAGATTACTCATGATCGAGATTAATTCCGGATCATCGGTCTCATAAATGCTTTTGCACAACTCCAATTCCTTTTCAAAAATCCCGATAGCCTTTTCAAAAACCCCATTGGCGAGATACGACATCGCAAGATTATCCATCGCATAGAGCGTACCGCTGTCTTCAGGACCTAAGATATTCTTCGAATGCTCAAATGCCTTTTCAGATCGTGCAATGGCTTCATCCAGTCGACCGGCCAGTAGAAACGCCAATGCGAGATGACTCCTATTCAACAACGTCACCGGATCGTTGGGTTCGAGGCGATTCAATCTGCTTGCCTCGGCCTTTTGCAACAGGTCAACCGCATCCTCGAAAAAACCTAGTGACACAAGTGACAATCCAAGTCGTTCCTGCATCTCGGCGACCACCAGAGGATCGCCAATTGACTGGATTGAAATTGCAGTTCCTGCTTCAATCAGCCGCTGAGCCAAAACCACTTCAAGCGGATCGGGGCCTTCCTTGATGTCATTCATATCGAGATCCATGAACATGGATGTGATGATCTCGTTTCCCTTGGCCAGTTGAGTCAACCGTTCTTCCGCAATCTCTTTCGCCTCCACCACCTTTTTTTTCTCGTTTAGAATCAGAACGGCACTGACGGTCGATGTGATCGCCACGATGGTCATTAGCAGCACCGTTGACCACATTGCGGCGGGATTGCGAAGCGTCCATTTTTTGACATATTGAACCACCGTTGGTCGTTTGGCGACAACTGGTTTGTTATCCAGAAACCTTTGCAGATCATCTGCCATTGCTTGCGCCGTTTGGTAGCGTTCGCTTGAGTCCTTACGGGTCGCTTTGCGAATAATCGTATCAAGGTCAATCGCAATCGCAGGATTAATTTTTCGCGAACCGATTGGCTCTTCATGTGAGATTTGCCTGATCAATTCAGCCTTGCTATTGCCAAGCCACATCGGTTGCAAGGTGAGAAGTTCGTAAAGCGTCGCACCCAAAGAATAGATATCGGTGCGATGATCAATGATGGCGTGATCGGCTACGATCTGCTCGGGACTCATGTACCGGAGAGTTCCCATGACATCGCCGGTCATCGTAATACCTGGATTGGTTTCAATCCTGGCAAGCCCGAAATCTGCAACGTAAATGGACCCTGATTTATCGAGTAAAAGATTGCCCGGTTTGATGTCGCGATGAATCACACTTGATTCGTGGGCATGATGCAATGCCTCGGCAATTTGACCAATTAAGCGAGCGGAGTTCTTGATCAACGTCTGATTGGGGCGATCGCCAATCGTGGTGGAATTCACCATGGCTCGCGTTTCTGCCGCCATGGGAGACTTGCCGTCAACATGGGTCAACTTCGACGTGCCTGCCGAAGGTGGAAAACCGGCTTCCGGATCGTTGTCCCGATTCACGATAACGGGGCTAAACATTTCTAAAGTTAGTGGCCGATTCGCGAACGACATCGACTTCATTTCATTAATGACGGTCGCCAAAGATTGGCCTCGGATCAATTGCATCGCGTAGTAATGAATGCCTCGCTCTTCTCCAACCGAATACACTGAAACGATGTTGGGATGATCCAGCGTCGCGATGGCATTGACTTCATTTCGAAACCGCGCCAGCGAGCGGCTATCGATCAACGCAGCCAACGGTAAGACCTTGAGTGCGACATCGCGAGCAATCGACATTTGCCGCGCTTCGTAAACGACACCCATTCCTCCCCGACCGATCTGTCGAATGACTTGAAAATCGCCAAGTGGAATGTTGTAGAGAGGATCCAGTTCGTGCAATTCGAGTTCACCGTCGATGGCAGGGTCCCATTCGGCCATTGCAAACAACGCCGGCAGGATTTTGCTAAGGTCGGGTTCCATTTCCGAGTATTCACTCGCCAACAAATCAATGTCAACCGACTGATTATTCCGCGTTCGAGCCATGATATCTTGGATTAACTGATCCAGTTTACCTTGGTCGATCTGGCCATTTGGAAGATCGGTCATTTTGAGGACTCTCCAATGTCGTTCATGCGTTTGCCTAGACGAATCAACGCCCTTCGCAATCGAGATTCGGCCGTTGGAACCTTCAATTCCAATACGTCGGATATTTCTTTCAAGGAAAGGCGCTCGACAAACCGCATGAGTAATATCTCGCGGTCCGATTCTTGCATTTTGGAAATTTCGATCCGAAGCCGCCGTTGCAAATCGCGTTTCGCAGCCTGACCGCTTGGGGAAGTTTGATTCTTGGCGATCTGATCGATGATCTGTTTGCTCGACTCATGGGGGAAATTCGCACCCAGCCGATGTTCACGCGTTACCGTACGTCGCTGTGCATACAAATGACGCCGATGAATATCTACCAATTGTTGCTTGGCAATTTGACGGAGCCAAGGATAAAACTCGATCGGTTGTTCAACCAAGTAGGATGGAAGTCTTTTGGCGGCTAAAGCAAGCGTGTCCTGCAGTACATCGGATGGGTCGATGCGGGCGGAGATCCGGCGATCGAGAAACGCAACGATCATTCGCTTGAGCCTATCTCGATGCAGGATCAGCAGTTGCTGCTCCGCCGAAGCGTCTCCCAGCTGCGCTTTCTTAATCAAACGTGAACCTTCATCGTGATTCAACGAAACCAACCTCCAAATGGGGATTATGTCGCTCTGCGACCCCGCACCTTACCACGTTAAGCATGGTACTCACGTTTCTCAAACCCTTTAGCCCGGATTATTCACGAGGCGTGGGCGTCGAACGGGAGACACTTGTTCATTG
>CAYGUE010000177.1:0-12411 GCA_964352885.1 uncultured Pirellulaceae bacterium | reverse complement strand
CGTCTACACCGAACACGCGCGGCGACACTTACTTTCCGAAGGCATCTCGCACCGACGCATTTACGTCACCGGTTCGCCAATGAAAGAAGTCCTCGATTACTACGCGGCGAAAATCGATGCTTCAAAAGCGCTTGCTGAGCAGAAAGTTGAATCGGGCCAATACATCCTAGTGAGCATGCATCGTGAAGAGAACGTTGACTATGAGAAGCCACTAGCGGACCTCGTGAACGCTTTGACAATGCTATCCGACAAGTTCAGCATGCCCGTCATTGTGTCGACTCACCCGCGAACGCAAAAACGACTTGACCAGTACGGTTTTAAAGTCGACGAAGCAAAAGTTCGTTTTTTGAAACCGTTTGGATTTTGCGACTACAACAAGTTGCAGAAGGAATCATTCTGCGTCGTCTCTGACAGTGGCACGATCAGCGAAGAATCATCCATGCTCCGCTTCGCAGCCGTCACGATTCGCAACGCTCTCGAACGCCCTGAAGCGATGGACACCGGAAGCATCACGCTCACCGGCACCAATCCGGATCGAATTCTTGATTGCGTCACCGTCGTCACGGACCAATTCGCTGCGGGCAACATTGCTCCGGTTCCAGTCGACTATCAAGTCCCCAACACGTCTCAGCGTGTTCTACAGCTCATTCTGGGCACCGCCAAGCTCGCTCATCGTTGGCAAGGCATCGACGTTCCGTCTTAGAGTCGACACTGAACTTCGGTTCTATTGGTTTAACGCTGTTTCCCAAAAGTCTTCTCGCATTTTTTCAGCCTCGATCGTCCTATACATCCAGATTTTGCGCTGAACATTCTCCGGGGGAGTAAGCACTTCTTCCTCTGACGCCAACGTCGGATCAATCATGGCCTCCACAAGAGCAAGGTCCCACATGATCCATGTCTTTGATATTGGGAAGCGACCATTCCAAAGTTCCGTTAGCTGTTTGCCGAGCAGTCCCATTTTGGATTGCTTGTCGTAAGACTCCTGCTGGCGGAACGTAAGCGCTTTCGAGGTCGTCGCGGACATCACGTGCAACTCAAGCTCCCTCTGATTTAGTAAAAAGTCTGCCGAGTTCAAATCACGGCGGACATTGAATTCGGACTTGTTCCACACTTTCTTTTCAAAGTCGTAATGAAATCCCATCAAGCACGCTTTGATCCGCGGTGCGATATCAGGAGCCAGTTTAATCGCCGACGCAAGATTGGTTGTTGCTCCAATGGAAACGACGTAAAGCGGTTCACCTTCCGGAAAATCGCGTGCTGACTGGATAATGAACTGCGCAGCGGCAGAGTCCTTTGGATCTTCCCCACCCCATGGCTTGCCCATCGGTCGATCCGCGCCACGAATGTTGGGACATCAGGCGTTCCCATCAGATTGATCAACTTTTCAATCAGTTCCTGACTCGGCAATGTTTGTAAATTCGCTCGCATTACAAGCCCGAAACGCAAGTTTTAAGTTGCATACCTTGCATCAAAATTCAGATTCCATCCGGCAATAGCCACGGGAAATGGAAAATCAAAACGTGCAAATACAAGCCCGATGCGCCAGCGAGTGAATCGAAATCCGCTGCGATTATTCACTCGCTCGCGCTCTTGCGCTTCGGGCTTGTATCAGTGCAACTTCAAAACTCGCGATTCGGGCTTGTATTGAGGTTTGTCAAACAGTGCTGAGCATCAGAATAGCCCATAAGACTTCTCCATTCTGAAACCGTGAAAGAGAGGCAACCGGCAGCAGCCTGCGTCGCGGCATCAAACAAAACGCTGAGCGTGCTCGACTCCAAAGTATCAATTGGCTTGAGTGATGGGTCGGCGGGCTGGATTCGTTCATGACTTCGCTTCTCTAGTTCAAGGGGAAAACCAATGAATGTATTGGGGCGTTAAATGAAGTTTGTTTCAAATATCAACGATGTCTGTGGCCCCGTCAATTCAATGACGACCGCGTTTTCAGCCAGCCATCCCTCTGACTATCACAAGGCAATTGCTTGCCGTATTGACGATATCGATTAATACTGGCGATTCGCCTTTACACGAAAACCGAAAATAAATTCCTGTTCACGCTTCGTTTCAGGGTCGTAACTGCTTCCAAATTTCTTTGCGTATCAAGGCCTTCAATGAACAAGAAATCACGATCCAAATCATCGAAAAACGAATTCCGCGAAAAGAACAACACCAAAACTGGAATTCGATTTATCAAAGGGTCCGTGGTTGTGATCCTGATTTGGCTGCTTATTTTATTCGTCACTGACACCAACGAAGAATCCAACGTGGGGCAGAAAACGGCTGAAGAACTTGTCGCCGAAGCCAATGGTCTTTGGACGCTCGAATCGAACTTTGACGACCTAAGCAGGGACACAAAGATTCGTCTGCAAGAATTGATGCAACTGGATCCAATCCTGCGTGGGGACGCGATTCAGAGCATTTTCAAAATCACGGACCGCATGGAAGAGTTGGACGACCAAAGACTTGCGGAAGTCGATCAGATTCGCATCACGACCTCGACGATCCAGTTTGCTTTAGACCATGGCACTGACCAAGGGGAGTCGTCTCGAGCCACCCTGAATGCAATGATTGAAAAATGCCTGACAAGCAATGACCTTGATCTGCAACAGACCGCACACTACGCCCGTCTTTCTTCGGTCGTCCATGACTACGTCCGCAATGACGACGAACAAGCCGTGAGCAAGGCAATCGAATATACTAACGACTCCTTTCGTCAGTTCAAAGATGATCCCAAATGGGTGACGAAGATACTTCCGATCATTCGACTACTTCAGTCGAAACACGGATCTGAAAACGCGGGCAAGGACTTGACCACGCTTATAGTTTCAAAACTGTTGGGAAGTTCTGATCTCAAGATTCAATCGGTTGGCTTGGTTGTCAACGGCGATATCGTTTTCAAAAACTTTAACCGTGAGTTGGCTAACGATCAAATCCGAAACGGCGACCGAAAAGGTTGGAACCGAATCAACGCCGCCATCTCAACGCTGACGGAGCATCCAGACGTTTCATTTGCGCATTACAAAAGAGTCATTGAGTTAATTGAGTCGAACTCCGTCGAGATGCAGCTAAACGATGTCGACCTCGAATTGGGAGCGATCCAAATTGCAGCAAGGCGACTGTCGGTCCCATCCGAACGAAAAAAAGTTGAACGTTACTTCGATAGCTTCAATAACAGGCTGCAACTCGTTGGCACCAAACTAAAAATGAATGCAAAGCTCACTGACGGGACCTCGCTGTCAGATTCCCAAATTGTAAATCCGGTTCTGGTTGCGTTTCTGAATTTCGAGAAAAGTGATGCAGCAATGGATGTGATCCGCTCGGTAAAGCAGTATCAACTTAGAAAATCAGAGCTTGATTTTGACGTGGTGATCGTTCCGCTCGACTTTCCAAGCTTGAATCAAATCGAAGCGCTCAACAAGTTAGTGAATTTTCACATCGTAAGACCCGGAACAAACGTGTTCGAAAGCTTTGGGTTCGAGATCATCGATGCTCCGTATATGGTGCTAACAGATAGCACCCAAGCGATCCGATTTATCGGAGTGAGCACAAGGGACGTGTTGAACCCAAAGTCAAAGGCGTGGGGATCTCTGCGCAACTGAGTTTTCAGCGAATGTCAAAGAGATCGGATTCTGGGGGCATCGCAGGTTTTCTGACCAATTAGCATGCATCGGCAATCCCCAAAACTGCAACGATTGCATTGGAGAAACAGATTAGATCACCCGCCGGGGGGGCCGCGGCGGGATGGCGACTCCCAATTTTTCCAAAATAAATTCTCAAATCCAAGGATCGATCTAGTCGGACAGGTAGTCAGGGAGCTTGGCCTGGCTCCACCACCCAAATCTTTCCAGAGGGTGGATTTTCAAATTCACCATGGTTTTACCGAGGCAAATTTCTTTCTCGGGACTTAACGTCGATTCTGCGGTATGGGCAAGTTATTTCGAAATTTCAAGTGGAACTAGTGGTATGGCGCTTTTTCCGGTTTATACTAACTGTCCACTGCTTTCCTCTCAATATTTTTTGAGTTCATGATTTCCTTCTAGGAGAACTTCCACATGATTATGTCTCGATTTCTCGCAGCTATCGCAATAGCTGCAACACTTTCAATGGGCGGATTTGTTTCCGCTGACATGACGACGGATTCCGACACGCTAGCGGGACCGTTGGACATTCCTGACGATGGTCACGATGGAACCCTGGGTAGTTTCGTTACCGACACAATCACCGTGACCGGTCACACTTCAGTTCCCGGATTAGTTATCTCGGATATTAGTGTTGATATTGCCGTTACCCACACTTGGATTGGTGACTTAACACTCATGCTCCAAACGCCAGATGGCAGCTTCGTTGGGTTGATGAGTCGACCCGGCTTTGCCGAGGTCGGTGACGGTAGTGGCTGCTGTGGTCCTGGTGATGACTGGGTTGGGCAAACCGAAAACTGGTCAGTCGGTGGAACGGTCGATGCTGAAACGATGACGGGAGCTGGTTTGGATGTGGGAACAGCATGGGCTGCTAATCCTGATTCAATGGTTGGCATCGGTTCTGTTGCCTCGATGTCAGATCTATTGGGTGGATCACCCAACGGCGATTGGACGCTTTGGGCAAGTGATTCGGTTGCTGCTGACGCTGGAACAATTGATGGCTGGTCTATCACTGTTACTTCCGTTGCGGTTCCTGAGCCAACAGCAGCCATCTTCATTGGCCTTGGTGCACTTGGACTTTGTGTCCGTCGCAAGCGATAAATAATTCACAGCTTGGTCAAACGACTTTGACTTTGTATTGTTGAATTTAAGAAAGCCACCTTTCTACCGAAGGGTGGTTTCTTTTTTTTCTTCCTGATAGTCCTTCGCGGTGAATATCCTCGAGTTTTCGGGGCCAATTATTCGGAAGCAAAGCTTAAGGCGTGGAGATGCAAATGATGTGGCTGACAAGGGCGTTTGCATTGGTCGGTCTCGCACTATCTATCTATTTGACGCTTGTTTCATTCGGCACCACTTCTATCTCAGGTTGCGGTGGAGCAATTCTTGATTGTGATCACGTCTTGAATTCCAGGTGGTCAAAATGGGCAGGTGTGGCCCCGGTATCGTTGTTCGCGGCGCTAACCTACGTCTCAATTTTCGGCACATCCTTTGCGGCAACCGAACGCGTTAGTTGGTTTCGACAAGTGCTCTCGATCACCGTGGGAATGGCCGCAGTTTGGTTTATTGGACTGCAACTTCTTTCCCTGGGCGCAATATGCATTTTCTGCATGCTTACACATTTATGCAGTCTGGCTATCGCAGCAATTTGCATCTGGAGCGAACCTGAAACCCGTCGGCCAAACTGGAAAGCCTACTCTCTGGCTGCGCTAGGCATCTTCACGCTGGTGGCAGGGCAAGTCGCGATCCAACCAAAGACGTTTTTGGTTGAACAAATCAAGCAGGAGGTGACAACATCTCCAGAACCGAACAAAGAATTGGCTATTGAAGATCGAGACAGTGGCTTGAGTACAGAGGGTAAAGCGGTAAGCCCTAATCCCGTTAGGGAGCCAAACGCCAAGTCAATCGACTTGGCCAACTCCAACATTCGCCTTTCATTCCGTGGCAATGAAATACGACCAAGCGAATCGATGGTGATTCTGCACTACGAGGAGGGGCACTTTTTCGTCAAAATGTTTGACTACACTTGCGAGAAATGTCGGATCATGCACGGGCAACTGAGGCAATACGTCGAGCAACATCCCGATCAGAAAATCAATTGGTTGCTGATTCCAATTCCAATGAATTCGGCCTGCAATCGGCATATTAAGAAAAACTCACCGAAGCATGTTGATGCATGTGAATACACGAGGATCGCGTGGGCGGTCAAAATAAGCTCGCCGGAAAAGTTCGAAGCGTTTCACAACTGGATGATGCTAGGCGTTTCACCACCTTCATTGTCCGCGGCGTACACCAAAGCTCAAGAATTATCGGGGCAAGACATTCGATCCCGTGTCTCGGATTCGACAATCGATCAACGTATCGCTGAATCCATCGGATTCTACGAACAGACCGGAATCGGGAAAGTACCTCGACTGTTCATTGACGACACCGTGATCACGGGCACGCCACAGGTTGGAATGGAGCAGCCATTCTTTGACGCAGTGAACACCGCTCTTTCAAGGAAGCGTACTCGCATTCAATAGGCGGAGGATTAATCACGAAAGCACAAACAGCGTGAACCGCATCTGGTAGCCCTGTGGTTCCGCTGGAAGCCGCAACCGCGCGCTTTCCAGCCTAAATAAGCTTAGTGTCACAGAGTCTTAAAGAATTGGACGCCACAAGGCTTTAGCAATAGCCAGTCGTCAACAGCATCGGATGCTACTGGAATGTTCCGCTACCGGAGTCCCGATTTCGCCAGTCGGCAGACCGGGTGTTGCCATAAGGATCATAGGGCGCCGTCGATTGGCCTTGAACGACTGCCGCGCCATTCATCGTGTTGGCAGCGAACACTGGACCGGGTCGGAATCCAGGCTGAATCGTTCCGGGAGCGACATTGTAAGCGGGGCTCGCCTGGAAATTGCCGGAATAATAAGGCTGCTGCCCACCCACGAATTGTTGCCGGGGAAGCTGGGCGATTTGTGCACTGCTCGCACGAGCGTAGTACTGCGATGGAGCACGAACTCCTGAAGCATCGGTTGCCGGCATGCGAGTTCGGTCATTCGTCTCATCCATCGCCGTTGTTACGTAGTCGGGAGATCGCACGTACGAACCACCATAGCCTCGGTCGCTGCGCGATTGCGTATCTTGCGCTAAAACGGTGCTTGCATTCGCTGGAGCTACGGCGGGCGTAGCTCTTTGACCTGCAGCAGCGGGGGCATTGCTGCCCAGCCTCGTTCCCGCAGGGGGTTGATTTGTAGAGCTTGTGTTTGGATTCGAGCTGTTTCCTTCGGACGAACGCCAACCATTTTGTTGATTGAATTGTCCTGTTCTACCTGCAGGAGTCGGTGCTGGCTGGCCTGTATTTAACAAACCGCGATTTTGACTGGTACCGAATGGATTATTTCTAGCAATCGACGGAATGTTTAGCGTGCCAGTTCCGGGCGGAGGAATCACAGTCGAACGCCCAGCCACTCCATTGTAAGCCTGGCCGTAGTTCGGGTTTGCGTTGTAACCGTACTGGTTTGCATACGGTTGCTGATACGGATTTCCGTATGGTTGACATTGATTGCGACAGCCAGTGAACGAAATACCAACAACGCAGAATGCCAAAACGCAAACTAGGTTTCGATGAGAAAACATTACAGCCCTTCATAAGATTGGCTCGCACGAGTTTGTTGGACGAGCTTTAGCGGGAAAGTAGCAAACCGCCAACTTCTTGCAATATCAATCGTGCTTGCGTGTGAGGCCTGCGAAACTGGAGGGTTTGGGGCATGAGGTTGGGCTCAAACTAGCAAGCCTGAGATTCGCGCGACTGGCCTTTCCAACTCGAATTTACATCGCTGTCACAAAAGGTATCCTAGGAAGGATGCATCCCGATACGATCAACCTGAAACGACTCGAAAATCATGCGAGACTGACCGCCGAGGCCCGATCACGACTGGTCTACCGCCGGTTCGATCCACATTTGCAACAGCCGATCTATGGCGATCTGGTTTTGCCTAAGTTTTCCAGTCGAGCCGAAGGATGTCGGATCTGGGACATCATGGGCAATTCATTCATCGATTGGACGGGTAGTTCGGATTCGAATCTTCTTGGTCACCGCCACCCAGCGATCGTCGAAGCCATCAAGCTGTGGGCCATCGACACGCCGACTCACCAATTGGACCAACCGGCTTCCTGTGACGGGCCCCTGACAGATCCTCGGGAACTAAGCCTCGCCAGCCGATTGGCCGACGTGTTTGGCGAAGGCATGCTTGTTGGATTCACTCGCGGTCGAAGCGAAGCGATTTATTCCGCAATCGAGATGGCTCGGACGCTGACTGGCCGGCCGATGATTGCTGTTCAGGAAGTCCATTCGACGCGACCGCTGTTCGCCGAAGATCAGCGTTTTCGTTTTACGCGATCCCACTTTGAAGAAGGCAACGTCAAGACGATTCCACTTGATGACATCAATAGGGTCCAGTGGCTGCTGAAAACAAACCCAGGTCAATTCGCAGCGGTTGTGCTAGGGCCACCAGCATACCAATATCCTCCGGTCGGATATTTTCGCGAGTTGCAGTCGCTGCTGAAAGAACATGGCACCCTATTGGTGCTGGACGAATCAGAAACCGCATTTCGACTTGAGCTTGCTGGAGCGCAGAAACATTTTTCACTCGAGCCCGATATCTTTGTCACGGGTGAGAAGCTCGGAGGACCCTTTGCGTTTTCCGCCGTGTTGGGAAAAAAGGAGCTGCTGGCCAAAGCATGGCGCAGTACGATGAAGACGCTCGATCGTCCCGGTGGACTGACGTTGGACGTTGTTGAAGCAGCTCTAAACGTCGTCGTCGAAGACTGCTTACCTTCGGCGCTCAAGCACGCCGGCTCTCAACTGCAGGATGAATTCAATGATCTGGCTGAAGAAATCGGCGCATCTTGTCGCCTTGTGGGGCATCCAACTCGGTTGTCGATCAGCTTCGACGCGCATGAATTTCTGACCCCGGAACAGTTGCGAGCCGCGTTTTGCATGGCGGCTCTCGAAAAGGGCATCATCACGCACGGAGAGTTCTGGCCCAATGCAGCTCATGACGAGAACTCTCTCTTCGATACCATTCGAGCCCTCGAACTAGCGCTAAGATCAGTTCATGCTTGGATGAGCGGTTTGGTGAAACCGGAAGAGGCCGTCGGGGAACCGTTCTCTAAGTACGAACTGCGTGGTCGCATCGACTCGCTCAACATGATTCGCAAGACGATGGTTTTAACGGGTTGGATCTTGATCGATGGCAATCCCATTGAAATGTCGGCCGTCTGTGAAGATGCTGCTCGGATCGACGCTCAGAAAATTCACCGCAGCGATCTTGAGATGGCGATGCCGAACTACCCCCAAGCCACCAACGCCGGGTTCAAGCTTGAATTGCCAGTCGACAGCATCAAAAAAACGAGCCGTTTCCTGATCGAGGGTCATCGCGACGGTCAGCTGATTTACCGCACACTGCTGGTGTACGATCCGGCGGAGCAAACTTCTGGCCCGTATCCGTTCGGTGACGGCTACCTGTTTACGTAACGCAGCGGTTCTGGCATCAGAAATAGAAAATGTTTCCGTAATTGGACCCAATATTCGTACGAGACTTGCGAATAACAGGGTATTGAAACATTTTCTCTGGTCAGGAGTCGTCCATGAAGGGCACCGCAATCCCTCAGGCAAAGCAATACGTCAAGTATGTACCGGTTGGCTACGTCGAATCTCATTCGATGGCGATCGGATACCTGTTTTGGCTGATCGGTTTCACGGGAGCCCACCGCTTTTATTTCGGCAAACCGATATCGGGAGCAATCTGGTTTTTCACGTTTGGACTTCTGGGAGTCGGCTGGCTGATCGACCTGTTTTTGATTCCATCCATGGGCCGAGAAGCGAAACAGCAATTCTATCCGGGCAATGTTGATTACACCGTCGCTTGGGTCCTGCTTGTCTTCTTTGGCATCTTTGGCCTACACCGTTTCTACCAAGGGAAAATCTTCACCGGCTTGCTATACCTGATGACTGGCGGATTGCTTGGCGTCGGATACGTCTACGACGTGCTGACCATGAATGATCAGATCAGCGACATCAACGGGAACGCCATTGGCGACATGTATTCCTCTCAACAGATGGCTTGGTAGTTCGAGATTTGCCTGGCATGTACAAAAGAAATCTTCTGTGAGCCGCCACGTCAGTCGAAGGACTTACAGCCACCCGACGTTCGATCGCTTACCGGCGGTGAGCATGCTCACGCAAGCGTGAAGCATCGCACTCGTCGGAAACGGGGCAACTGCTTAGAAGATTCCTAGTTGATCCCGAGCATCGTCGGTCATCATGTCCTGAGTCCAGGGCGGATCCATCACGACTTCGACTTCAACTTCTTCGACTTGCTCGAGGCCACCAGCGTACTTTTTCGTATCGGCTACCAACTGGGGACCCGCCGGGCACATCGGGCTGGTCATGGTCATTTTGATTTTGAGATTGTTCTTGTCGTCTTCACCTTCGATCGGCAAAACGTCTACTTCGTAGATCAAACCCAAATCGACAATGTTGACAAACAATTCTGGATCGATGACTTGTTTGAGAGCTTCGCGAACATGGTCTTCGTGGAGTTCCATTTTGAGCGTTCCTTGAACGTCGAGGATTTTTGGGTGAAAGCTAACTCCATTGTTATCAGGACAAGCAGAAAAGTGAAGAGGCTGAATCGCACAGACTAAATGGTCTCGGCGATTCGCCTAGGTAAATTCACATCCCGAAGCGTAAACACGAAGGATCAATGCACCTCGCTTACGCTTTTCGGAACTGCACACTGTGATTCGGGCTGGGATTCTGAGCTCAGAACATCTGAAAATCACCCGTCGCCTCGAAAGCATTCTGAATGTGCTGGATCTGAGGCGGCTTTGCGAGATCCGGCCACAGAATTGAAATCACGTCGAATCGCAGCGATGAATTCTCGAGCTGATTCCTGACCGCGAACAGCCTTGCGGCTTGGCTGATATGACGCTGCTTTTCCGAGTCGACAGCTTCTGTCGGATCACCGGCAATATCGCTGGAGCGAGCCTTAACCTCCACGAAGATAACGGTCCGGCCGTCGGAGACGATCAAGTCAATTTCACCGACCTTCTCACCAAAACTGTGCTCAATGACCCAATAACCTTGCTTCAGCAAATATCGCTCAGCGGCAAGTTCACCGCGGCGGCCCAGCGGCATCGAATCATGTTTCTGATCGATCCGCCGGACAATGGCTTCCGCAAGCACAATTCGGAAGAAATGCTTGCGGACGCTCAAAATCGCAATTCGCCTGAAACGAGTTGCGACACCCCGAAACATGGTGGACTACTGCCCGCCTTCGCCAGAACCGGGCTCAACCGCTGGGGCACCACCAGCAACCGGAGGAACTTCTTTAGCGACTGGTGTTTCTGTAGCTGGAGTTTCTGCAGCTGGAGTTTCTGCAGCTGGAGTTTCTGTAGCTGGAGTTTCAACTTCGGCGGCGGGCTGTTTTTTATCCTCAGCAACCGGTTCACCGTCTTCCGTCTTCGCCGCAGGAGTTTCAACTTCCGGTTCTGTACTCTCTTCTTTCTTCATCTCGCCGCCACCAAAGTCACCGCCACCGAAAGTACTCGGCGCTGCTTCGGGCAGTTTGATGCCTTCAAGATTCAACTTCACAGGATCTGGTACCAGCGGGCCGGGAGCAACTTCCGTCTCTTCTTCCCAATTTCGGAATTTGTCGTAAACCGCAACCAACTCCGGATTTGAAACGCGAGCCAGGCCACGCTTCGCAACATCGGTAAAGGGAGAATCGGGAGCAGCGTCCAACAGAGTTTGATAGTGACCTTTGGCGTCGTCGAACTTGCCCAGCGCTTCCTTCGCGTATGCCAACATGAATAATGAGCGACGCTGAAGCATTGGACTCTTCGACGTCGCCGGAGCATCCACAACTTTCTGAAGCGACTCAGCGCCCTGATCAATCATTTTCAACCCACCAACTCGGTCACCAGCCAACATATCGATGCCGCGGTTGACCTCATTGTTGCCCGCCATCTGCAAGGCCCAGTTTCCAGCAGCCTTACCTTCATAGTTGTCCGCCATTTCCTTCAGGCTCGTTACATCGTTCGTCAAGCCGGCTTGCGTCATGGCATTGTTCAAATCACGCCATTGCTGTGAGGCGTTTTCGGTTTGCATGTTGCTGTAGGCAGTCCAAAGAACGCTGGCGAAGATGATCGACAGAACAGCAAGCAACGCGTGAGGCCAGTAGGGCTTGGAAGCCATCAAAAACTTTTCGCCGCCCGACATCTCGTCCGTAGCTTCAGCATCGACAGGAACCTCGTTCACGTCACTTGCCTTTGCTTTTGCGACGCCGACTTTTTTCTTGGACTTGGACTTGGACTTTGCTTTCGACATGATTTTGACCCGATGCGGGCATCCGGTGTTCTTGACAAGTGTGTACCTCGAACCGGAAGCCAAAAAAGTTGTTTCTTTTTCGCCCGGACCGATCTGAAAGTATAGAGTTTCCTTCAAGAAACGGTCAATAGCGACTATGGCCCCTTTCGCATCAAACGCGGATTCGCCCCCTCACATTTCGGCCCTAATTCGATAGACTGCCACGCCCCACAGTCCAACTCTTAACAATAATCAACCTCGGCCCCGATGAGCGGACTCAACGCAGCACAACAGGAAGCCGTCGATACGCTTTCCGGCCCGCTGCTGGTGCTCGCCGGAGCAGGCACCGGCAAAACCCGGGTCATCACGTTTCGGATCGCGAAACTGATCCAACACGGCGTTCCTCAACACAGAATCCTTGGT
>CAYGUE010000176.1:0-12561 GCA_964352885.1 uncultured Pirellulaceae bacterium | reverse complement strand
GTCTGTTGTTGCCGACGCGAAACGAGCGGGCCCATTTTGGTGTCGGCATTCAATCCATGGCCAAGCTTTACGCCGCGAGCCATGTCCGCCAAACTCGCCACGAAATCATCGTAGATACTTCGCTCGACAAACAAGCGTGAACCTGCCGAACAAATTTCGCCTTGGCAAAAGAAGATGCCGTAGAACACGCCTTTAAGTGCGGCCTCAAGATCTGCGTCTGCAAACACGATGTTGGGTGATTTACCGCCAAGTTCCAATGACACTTTCTTCAAGTTGCTCTTGGCCGAAGCATGCACCAAGGCGCGGCCAACTTCTGTGCTTCCGGTGAAAGTAATTTTGTCGACGTCATCGTGATTGGCCAGCGTTGCTCCAACTGTTTCTCCCATTCCGGTGACAACGTTGAAGACGCCGTCCGGCACTTCGGCTTCGGTGATGATTTCAGCCAATCGCAATGCAACCATCGAAGTGTCCTCCGATGGCTTGATGATGATCGTGTTTCCCGTCGCCAACGCTGGAGCGGCTTTATAGAGCACCATCGTCAACGGATAATTCGGCGGTGTGATGCCCGCGACGACTCCCAGAGGTTCGCGAGTCGTGAAGTTGAGAAACGGACCGGGAATCGAAAGCGGAATCGTGTCACCAAGAAGCTTTGTCGTCCAACCGGCATAGTATTCGGTCCAGCTGACCGCGGTGGCGACTTCCTTTTCCGCTTCCCACAACGGTTTGCCGCTTTCAAGCGTGATCAACTGAGCCAATTCGGATTCATGCTTTTCGATCAGCTCGGCCACGCGATTCAACATTCGCCCACGTTCATGCGGAGTGACTTTCTTCCAACCCGGAAACGCTCGTCGCGCGGCACGGACGGCTTCGTTGGCATCACTTTCATCGCCCGCTGGGACGTTGGCGATCGTTTGACCGTTGGCTGGATCAATCGCTGGCATCGTTTCACCACTGGTGGCGTCACGCCATCGGCCACCGATTAACATTTTCGCCGGACGGGCCAAGAAAGCGATTGTTTCCGGAAGCAGTTCAGGTGTTTTCATTGGTCAATGCTCCGGGTTTGGGGCTGGTCAAAATCAGGATATCCACCTTGCTCGGATGATTCGCCAGGAAATCCAATTCGCTCCCATACTCCAGGGTCGCTTAAATAGAAAACACAAACGTCAGCACGGAGTTGACGAAAAAAAGCTGGCGACTGATCTAGCAACTGAGCCAGCAGATCATGCATTTGTTCTTTGCCAAGCTTTTGAACTGGGCAATCAAATGTGGCTTTGGAAAGCTTACGCGCCGTGGCCAATCCTGCCAAATAGATGTCGGCGTAGGGACTTGTTCTCATCCGTGCCGCAATGCTCGGTCCAGCGTGAACGGCAGCTGCACCGGCATCGCGATCGTCCGCGGGGATGACGCCATTGGCGAGAGCCGACAACGCTGCGATGTCTTCAAGACTAACATGTGTTTCGTAAGTCATTTCTTTTGGTTTCTAAAGTGTTTCGGTTTTTCCAACTTCAACCATTCGTCCTGTCGCTCTGTCTGCGATCGCCATCGCGGTCAAAGTCGGATTTACTCCGGCGCCCGTGACGAACACGCTCGTGTCGCAGATGAACAAATTCTTCACGTCGTGTGACTGACAAAAATCGTTAACCACAGAACGTTCCGGTTCATCGCCCATCCGGCAGCTTCCCATTGCATGAGCTCCATAGTTCAAGCCGATCCTGACTTTCCTGGCTCCGGAGGCCTCCATCATTTCAACCGCTTTGTCTCGTGCGGCTGCAGCAACCTTGACGTCGTTGTCACCCCATTGGTAACTGATCTTTGCCGCCGGCAAGCCTCTTGAGTCCACCAAAGATTCGTCAAGCGTGATTTTGTTTCGTTCGTCAGGCAAACTTTCGGCATGCGCCCACCACGCGGCAGTGTGCGAATAGTCGTGAATGAAATCCTTGAAGTCCTGTCCGTACGAAAGTCCGCTGAGCAGTCCATAGGTGACGGGCGTCATCATGTAGCTAATCAGAATGTAGCCGCGGGCATAATTATTTTGCGGTTTTGGTTCGTAGTAATCTTGTACCATCACGTGGCCCATCTGCATTCCCTTATAGGCGTTGACCGGCTGATCAAAGGTTCCGAACACCTGCCACGTCGGATGGCTCATGAAGTTCTTTCCAACGAGGCCGCTGGAGTTGGCCAGCCCGTCCGGAAACGTCAAGTTGCTCGACATCAGCAACAGCCGAGGCGTCTCGACCGCGTTGGCAGCAAGCACGACCATCTTGGCTTTGATATGATGTTCTCGTCGATCGGCGTCCAAGTAGCAAACGCCGTTTGCAACTCCTTTGCCTGCGTCGTATTCCACGCGATGCACGAAGGCTTCGCTGATGATTCGAACGCCCAATTTCTCGGCTTGTGGGAGGTAAGTGTTCACAGCCGTTGCCTTCGCGCCCGTCATGCAACCAGAAGCACACCATCCGCAATAGATACACGCCGGTCGTCCATCGCGCGGTCTTGAGTTGATTGCGATTGGAGCCGCGAATGGCTGAGCGCCGATTGCTGTTGCTCCTTTCGCGAGCAACTGCGAATGCCAATTCATGCGATGAGGAGGCATCGGCAGGGAATACGTCTCTGGCGCAAACGGTCCGCATTCACCTGCGACACCGAAATCGCATTCAACTTTCTCGTAGTGCGGTCTAAGTTCGTCGTAACCGATTGGCCAGTCGGACCCAACGCCTTCGTTTGAATGCGTTTTGAAGTCAGCCGGGAGAAATCGTGGCATCACGCCCAACCAAGTGAGCGTGCCGCCGCCGACACCAACACCCGTTTTGGGAACAATGAAATCGGAGCCAACATGGTTGCGAGGTTCCGACCACATGATCTTGCCGGCGTTGGCTTCCGTGTTTTCCAGTGCGTTGTGCCCACCAAACCGTTGGCCGGCTTCCACAATCACAACCGACAAACCTTTGGCTGCTAACGTGCGGGCCACCAGAGCCCCGGTTGGACCTGAACCCACAATCACGACATCGTGTTCGAGAGTTGGCATCACGTTTCCTTTTCGGGTTTAGGAACATCGACAGCCGCCTGAGCTTCGCGGCACAGATTCACTTCTTCGCTGGTTTTTCAATTAGCGAGCAATTAGCAATCCAATAGACACGCGCATCGTTGATTCCGAGATCGGCGAACGTGATCCGAGCGTTGTCGTCATCCCAAGGACCATCAAACTGGAACTTGTTCATTTTCCAGCTAGTGGAAAGGTAGACCTCTTGTTCTGTCGAATGTTCCCATGGATCGTGATTCTGCATGCAATTGACTTTGACCGTTCCATCGTCGTTGGACTTCATCCAGAAAGTCAGCACGTAGGTTTTGCCTTGTTCAATCTCAAGATCGCCTTGGTACATCTGCAGTTGCCATGGCTCCTCCGGCGTGGAGAGAATCTCAATGCGAATCGCCGATTCTCCATTGGGGCCTTCTTTAGCAACTTCAACTGTCGCGGTTTCCCCATCGCCACCTTCGACCTCCCAGCTATCCTGGCCCTTTGAGAAATTTCCGTTGACGAACAGTTCAGCCGCTTCCGAGGTGGGCATTTCAGCGGCGGCACCGGCCGCAGCTGTAGCAACTTTTACACTTCCGTCGTCAACAATTGAGTAGCAAAAAATCGAGTCGCCTTCGCGTAGGTAAAGTCGACCGTCAACGATGACAGGATGTGCCCAACTGGGACGATCGCCGCTGCCAGGCACCTTGAAATGGCTGACTTCCTCGAACGATTCCGGATCTGCTTTGACCAACGACATGACGCCGTTGCTGTACCGAATATAAAGGTGACCATCGGCAGCCAGAAAGCTTGCTGATTTTCGACCAGAGCCTCGCGACTTCCATTTAACTTCACCCGTCATCAGGTCAGCACAAAACGGCGTGCCGCGATCATCCGAGTCGCCGTAAAGGTGGTCACCCACGAGAACGATTCCACCGTGCTTGTTGGTGAGTTTTGGATTGAGCGGATAGACTTCGTCAACTTTCACGCCGTCACCATGGGCAACTTGGCGGAGCAGAGCACCACCGCGTCCGTATCCAGCGGCAAAGAATACGAGGTCATCGCGGACGATTGGCGTCGGCGCAACCGCCGTCGTTTTTTCAATATCGTAAATCCACAACAGTTCGCCGTCGGAGGCTCGTACGCCCATTGCGCCGCTGCCAGTTGTTTGAACGTACACTCGCGTTGAACCGACTTCCGATATGACGATCGAAGCATGTCCGGCTCCGCGATCGTTTTCTCGTGGTGTCGACCAAACCTTTTCGCCTGTCATCTTATTCAAAGCCAGCATCGTGTTGGCTGGGCCGCCGGGCGTGCAAACCAGGTTGTCACCATCAATCAAGACCGACTCGCTGTAGCCCCACATTTCAGCTTTCTTGCCACCGTACTTCGCTTTCAGGTCGACTTTCCATTTCCCGACGCCCTCGGTGTCGCAGCAAAACAATTTTCCGTCAGGCGAAATGACATACACGCGATCACCGTCAACGGTTGGCGTGCTTCGTGAACTCTGCCAGTCCGCTTGGCCAGCATTCCAAGGGCTACCAGTTTTGGAACGCCAAAGTTGCTTGCCATCAGAAAGATCGAAACAGGTTAGATACTCGTCAACGTCGTCGGCTGTCGAGAGTGCATCGCCAAGCGTATAAAGTCGGCCACCAGAAATCGCCACGTCGGCATATCCACGACCGGCACCAGTTGCTTCCCAAATCAACTTGGGGCCATCGGCTGGCCATTGTTCAAGTAGATTCGTATCGGGTGCGACGCCAGTTCGGTCGGCACCTCGAAACGTCGGCCACTCATCTGCCGTTGCTTGAACGGCCGTCAAGCAAAACAACAAAGCCGATAGGGCCGTTGAATAGAGTTCGTGTCTTCGTAGCATCTGAGTGTCCAATTTCCAGGGATGTGGCCTGCCAACAAAAATCATAGCGAACATCATTATGCTGAAATGGGTATCGCGAGTCTTGAACCATTTATGTTTGTACATTGAACAAAAGCGGCGTTGTCGCGATTTATAGTGACTTGCGACCTGCGACTTGCGATACGCGTTAGGCGTTAGGCGTTAGGCGTTTCCCAAAAGTGCTTTCGCATTTCCTGCGTCAGATGGCTTTGATTACTGAAACCATGACGGATCGCGATCTCCTTGATCCAGCCTCTCATGTTTAACTGATCTGCAGCGGCAGGCGTAAATCGCATCCTGTTGAGAGGCGCGAACCGACAAATTGGCCAGATTAGTCAACTAAACCTTTGGTATTGCTTTCGATGCAATAGACTCGCAGGTGTTCGGGTACTTGCTCGCCCGAAAATCGTCAGGAGCCTGCCTCAACGTCTCGCAAGCTTAATGCGTTGATTGTTCGACGATGTCATGGGCTGATTGCCTGAGCCGAGAAGCGATCGTTGTCTCTGGTATTTCAGGAGAAGACCTCAACCAAATGCGAATGAGCCTCAAAGTCGCCTCAGCCGACTGCCACGCAAGCAACCGGTCAGGCACTTGTGCCTTTTCAGATAGACCCGCGTCGCCGAGCTCGTTTTCTATCAGCCGCGCAAGTTCATTGCGCCACAAGAGAATGCGTTGGTGAATCAAAGAAACAATTGGCGAGTTGCTGAACTTCACGAAGATGACGCAAAACCCATTCAACGGATTTTTCATCAAACGTGGCAGATCCGCATTGCGAAAGCGTAGTCATAATCCTGCCCAAGCTGACTTGCAGTAGCTGGTCTTTGTATTTGAAGTGTTCGTAAAACGTGGAACGACTCGTATCCGCCGTCCGAACAATGTCGACAACGTGAATCTGATCGTAACGCCAGGAAAGCACTAGCTATCGAAACGCAAGCATAATGCTGTCTCGCGGATCGCGTGTTATTTCGTGCAGCATTTCAAATTCCTGAATTTGCTTTCGACGTCGCCAACAAATGGCCTGGCAGACAATCGGTCACTTCTTTGGTTTTTTGTAAAATCGCGATAAGAACCAAAGAAGAGGAATACGTAACTGATGCCTGCCTGCTGATAGCTCAATTGAACCGAATACGTAGCCAACAATGGCATTTTCGACCGGAAACGACTTCGGGCTTGGAAGTTTTGAAGCTGTCTGCATTGCGACAAGTTTGCCGGCTACGAAAAACGCTCTGGATTCTCACGTAAGGCTATTCTGCTTGGAAGAAAGCACCAACTTAATGTTCATTTCGAATTCTGCCACTAAAAATAATCGTGACGATTTTCCGATATATTCTTCATTGCCTCTGAGAAAACCAATTTGAACCAATCGCGAAGCAAGGATGCGTTTCGCGAATCAGTGCCACCATGCCGACAAGGAAGTTATCATGAGAAGAAGAAACGCGTTTTTAGTCTTGGCTAGCCTCGGAGCCTGGATGTCGTTTTCGACAGCTTCCGCACAGGAAGTCGGCGTCCCTTACACTGCAAATGAGATCGCAACCAAGGCAACCATCGGATGCGATTCTGGATGTGCTGGAATCTCAGAAGCCGCTTGCATTTCCGGATGTTCTGGCACCGACTATGCCAGAGGATCCAGCATTTTCGGCAACCTGTTGAAACAGAGCGACCATGCGTTCAGTGACTTCATCAGCCCGATCAGTAATCCGGTCTTCTTTGAGGACCCACGGAACCTTACCGAAGTCCGCTTCATTTACTTAAACCACACTGTTCCAGCGGCAGCCGGGGGAGGTGATGTTTCACTCTATGCTCTCCATCTGCGAGCACGTTTGAGCGAAAACGTTTCTCTGATCGCAACGAAAGACGGCTACATCAATTCTTCGAATCCACTTATCGAAGACGGCTGGGCAGATCTCGCACTGGGATTGAAATTCAATTTACTGCGCGACGTAGAAGCTGGCCGATTGCTGAGTGGAGGTTTCACATACGAGTTGCCGTCGGGTGAAGCAGATCCGCTACAGGGAAACGGTGATGGAGAGTTGAATCTGTTCACGACTGGCGGGCGCCGTCTCGGTTGCCGCGGTCACTGGCTGAGTGCAGTTGGTTGGCGGATTCCATTCGACTCAGCTGCCGAAAGCGAGAGCATGTACTGGTCCAACCATTTTGACTATCGCGTCACAGATCGGTTCTATGGCTTGGTAGAATTCAACTGGTATCACTGGGTGGATGGCGGAGCCGCAGGAATCCCCGGCGTTGAAGGGTTGGATCTTTTCAACTTCGGTTCAACAGGCGTCACTGGCAACGATATCGTAACGGGAGCTTTCGGTACAAAATTTAAGCCAAATCGAAACGCTGAGTTTGGTGTTGCTTGGGAAGTTCCACTGACTTCGCGTCGCGACATCATTGAGGATCGATTCACGGCCGACATCATTTTCCGATACTAGAATTGCAGAATCAGGAAAAACTATTTCCCCTTGCGTCTGTCACATTTTAGTCAGGTGCGAGGTTTTTTTTTGAACTCCCGCACCGACGGGAACGCTGCCGTATTTCCTTACATGCACGTTACTGAAACCGATCACAGCAATCAAATGGACCGCCAACGCCAATCAAAAACCCCATTATCCCAAACAGTAGCAACACAACGAACGTGAGAAACGTATTCTCTGCATCCAGCTGTTTGCTTGCCCGGTTCCGTCAAAGTGCGTAGTAACGCCTTCCGGCAAATGCGGCCAAAAAACAGAGCGCCGCATGCAACTGCGTTCAGTATCAAAGATGTATCCTTTGCTACTGTGCCTGCAACCCGCCACGAGAATTTCGCGGCGAACACCAAAGATTACTCATCATCGTCAGTGACATGGATGAACGGAATCTTCATGGATTGAATGGCTTTGTTAAAATCGGCGACTTCGTCTTCAAAGACGATCGCAAGCTCCGCAAGATTCTCGTCGATTTCTGCGACCACCAAGTCGTGAACTTCAATGGCTTGCTGAGTTGGCGCTCCATCGGCGGAAGAAACGACGCTGACCAGTGCACTCAACCGGTTGTTCAATCGGATCGGGAAATTGAGCGGGTCCTGTCCGCTTTTAGATTTCGTTTGATAAAGCGTCTCTTCGATTTTGGTCATCCTTTCGACGATTGCTTCGCCTTGCTTGTTCAATTCGGCATACTTCTCGTCATCGCCGAGCCTCACCTTCAACGCTTTAATCTGACTGCGGACATCACGAATTCGCTTAATGGCCTCGTGGGTTTCCGTGAGCTTATCGCGAATTCCAAGCAGGAATTTGAACTGCGTTTCGTACTCTTCGTCCTCAATTTCCAGTCGAGGATCCTTTTGAATTTCATACTCGCCGGTTGCAGACTGATCGCCAATCTTCAGCTCCACAGAATATTTCCCCGGCATGGCTGATGGACCCTGAGTACCACCGGCCCACAGCACCATTCCATCGAATGTTTCTGCAGCCGCATACCGAGTGTTCCAAAACAGCTCGTTCATTCCTGCTTCCAGTTTCAATTCGTCTTCATCCTTGTTTTTGTCCGGCTTCGTCGAATAGCGTTTGACAAGTTCTCCGGCCGCATCAGAAATTTCAATCGACGCCTCAACGTCATCAATCAAATCACGAATCATAAATCGAAGCGGAACTCCACCAGGAGGATTGGCTCCAGCTGTCGCACTTGCAACTCCACTGCCGCCAGCAAGTCCGCGAATTAGGGGGCGAGCGGCAAATAAGTGCAGATCCTTTCTTGGCAAGTCATTTTGCCATTGATGCAGTAACGTCAAGTCGTCCAGCACCCAGAATGATCGTCCTTGCGTCGCGACGACCAGATCTTTCTCCTTGATCACCATGTCGGTGACCGGAACGATCGGAAGATTCAGTTGAAAGGATTCCCAGTTCTCGCCGTCATCGAACGAAACGTAAACTCCCCGTTCGGTTCCTGCGTAAAGCAAACCATCTCGATCCGGGTCGGCGCGGATCACTCGCGTGAAGTGCGTTGCATCAATCCCAGTGTTGATCATTTCCCACGTTTCGCCGTAGTCGTTCGTCTTCATCAAGTACGGCTTGTAGTCATCCAATTTGTATCGCGTTCCGGCAACATACAGGCTGCCCTCTTTCGTTGGGTGCACCTCGATGCTGTTGATTTGAGTCCACTCGGGCAAATCGGGAGGAGTCACATTCTCCCAATTTTCGCCGGCGTCTTTTGACACGTGGATCAGACCATCATCGCTGCCTGTCCACATTAGCCCTTTTTCAAGGTGGCTTTCTGCCGCAGAAAAAATCGTGCAGTAAACCTCAACTCCCGTGTTGTCTTTTGTGATCGGTCCTCCGGAAGCTCCCTGCTTTGTCTTGTCATCCCGAGTCAGATCCGGACTGATCGGCTCCCAACTTTGCCCTTCGTTCGTTGACTTGAAGAGAACTTGAGCTGCCGAGTACAAAGTGTTTGGATCGTGAGGAGAAAAGAAGATTGGAAAGTTCCACTGGAATCGATACTTCACTTCACTGATCGGTCGTCCGATCGGATTGTCTGGCCAAATATTGATGTTTCGATTTTCGCCAGTCGCATGATTTCGTCGGCCAAGGTAGCCACCGTATGAGCCACCGTAGACAATGTCCGAATTTTCAGGATGGACGGCAATGTGACCGCTTTCGCCGCCTGCCGTTGACTCCCAATCCCGTTCGCCGATCGAACCGCGACGTCCACGACTGGAAATTCGAACCGTTGAATTGTCCTGCTGAGCCCCGTAAATGCGGTACGGAAAATGATTGTCCGTCGTGACGCGATAAAACTGTGCCGTCGGTTGATTCAGGTAAGTCGAAAAGTTGACTCCATCGTTGTATGTAACTTGGGCTCCACCGTCGTCAGCGACAATGAAACGTTCCGGCTCCTGCGGGTCGATCCACAAATCATGATGATCTCCATGCGGCGTCCCTATCGATGAGAACGTTTTTCCGCCGTCGTTTGAACGATGAAACTGAACGTTCAGCACGTAGACTTTGTCCCGGTTTTTCGTATCCGCATAAACACGTGAGTAGTACCACGCTCTCTGCCGCAGTTTTCGTTCGTCATTGATTTTCGTCCAGGATTTCCCAGCGTCGTCACTACGAAACAGTCCGCCGTCTTCTGCTTCGACCATGGTCCAAAGTCGATTTGAATCAACGGGCGATACGGTGATGCCAATAATTCCAAGCGTCGATTTCTGGGGCAAACCGTCATTGCGAGATATATCCGCCCATGTGTCTCCACCATCGGTGCTTTTCCAGAGAGCGCTGCCCTCACCGCCACTTTTCAGGCTGTAGTGATTTCGATTGACTCGCCACGTCGACGCGTAAACAACTCGCGGGTTATTCGGATCGATGATCAGGTCGATTGCGCCTGCCTCGTCATTGGCAAATAGGACGCGTTTCCAATTTTCGCCACCGTCAATTGATCGATAAACGCCGCGCTGTTGGTTGGGGCCAGAAGCATGACCAAGGGCCGCAACAAATACGATGTCAGGATTTTTTGGATGGATACGAATTCTTGGCACTTGGCGGCTATCTTCCAATCCAGCGAACTGCCACGTTTCTCCAGCATCGACTGACTTCCAGATTCCATCACCATGAGAGAAGTTGCCTCGTAGCGTTTTTTCTCCACCGCCAACGTAGATCACATTGGAATCTGATGGAGCCAAAGCGATCGAGCCAATCGAACCACCGAAGAATCCGTCAGAGATGTTTCGCCAACGGGAACCGCCGTCATCGGTACGCCAAACACCTCCGCCGGTTCCGCCAAAGTAAAAAGTCATTGGCTTTCCAGGCACTCCTGTGACCGCACATGATCGCCCACCGCGAAACGGACCGATCGAACGAAATTTCATCGCATCGAAAAGTGGCTTTCGTGGGCTGTCATCATCGGCGCGAACTGGCATCACGTTAAGAGCAACGCAAGTGAAAACTAGGGCGCTAAAAAGAAACGACCGAACAAGCGGAAAACGAATCGTAGAAAACATGGAGAGTCTCAAGATGGATATTTCTGACAACCTCCATCTTAGCCCAACTGAAACCAGTTTTCGAATGCTGAGAATGTGCAAATCTATATTTTGGAAGGAAGTATCGCATCCATAAATGATTATGCCGGATGATTCCGAACTTATCCAGCTACACGATTGGCACTGCGATATCCGATTAATAGAGGTTAAGGTGACTTACGATAGGCGTTGGGCGTTTTCCCGAAATGTTTGCGCATCTCACGTGTTAGGTGGCTTTGATCGCTGAATCCATGCTGGATTGCGATTTCCTTGATTGAATCGGAAGTATTGAACAGATCCGCAGCGGCGCGCGTAATTCGCAACCTGTTTAGAAATTGGTTTGGCGTCATTTGAATGTGACGTTTAAATTTTCGCTCAAATGCACGAACCGACAAATTGGCCAGATCTGCCAACTCGCCATTGGTAATGCTTTGAGCGCAATAAACGCGCATGTGTTCGAGCACTGGAACGAGTTCGGGAAATGGAAACTCGGGAGTGTCAGTCTCCGGAAGTGGACGAGAGAGCCCCATCGTTCCAATGATTTTCTTTTGGCTGTTTCGAAGCGGTCGTTTCCACGTTTGATTCCACCGAGGAAGGGCTTCGTACGTATCGACAGGTTCGACGCGCGCCATGATGGTGCCTCCCGACAGGACTAGCGCATCATCTGCCTGATAGAGATCAGCCAGATACACCGAAACAAAATCATGATCTGTCTTGCCGACAACCTGGGCATCATCTGAAAACGAGAAATTGAGCAGAAACGTCTTGTTCGTCCAACGATAGACCAGCGAGCGATCTTTGATCCAAACCATGGTATCGGCCATGTAATCATACATCGCCAATATTTCCTCAGTGCAAAATTCGCTCAGGTCTGTCTGCGTCACCATTTCTGCGCCGCTGCCACTCATTAGTTTCTTGGTTGTCGCCAAATTTCGAGTTCCTGCTGGATGCTAACCTTGATTTCTACAGTGTAGCCAATCATAGTGGCAATGCTCTAGCCGCCGGTCCAGTCCATGCAAAACCCGCGTCTAGTGATTGCCACAACGCTGGACCGTAAGCTTCTCTATGCTAAGTCAAACTCTTTTTTTGAATTTCTGTCCAAGGGATTCCCATGGTGACTTTAATAGTGTCAGAGTTCGATAGAGACGGAACCGCTGACACGGCAGAGAGTATTGCTATGGGAAGAGACATGATATGGGCAAGGCCAAATTCACACTCGATGAACTTCTTGATCGCCAGCGACAGAGTTGGAAATCCGGTCGGCCGATCCATGTCGATGAAATCGTGCGGCGATTTCCTGCGCTCAACGATCAGGAAGATTTTGTAATCGACTTGATGTACGCTGAAATTCTGCTGCGTGAAGAGTATGGACAAACGCCGGTGAGCTCTGACTACACGATTCTGTTTCCGTACCTCAAGGAAAAGATCGAACGGCAGTTTCAGGTCCACGAGGCGTTGGACATTCTGGCTACGCCTCAAGCTGAAATCGCGACCAGTGTTGGCGGCGAGACGATTTCGAGCAGCAAGATCAGAGCTTTCGGTGAACGCAGCGTGCCAGGATTTGAGTTGCAAAGCGTTGTCGGTCGCGGTGGATCTGGAATTGCATACAAGGCTCGGGACAAAAAACTCAACCGTACCGTCGTGATCAAGTTTCTATTG
>CAYGUE010000175.1:0-12576 GCA_964352885.1 uncultured Pirellulaceae bacterium | reverse complement strand
CTTGCTTTTGGATGCCGCCGCGGTAACGTCTTCGCCGATATCATCGTAGGCAACGGCGTCTTCGATAATTCGAAGGTTTAAGGAACTAGTGGAGTCGACTCCAACCGGAACAGTAAATTCCCATTTGGCCCCTGAAGGCCTGTCGCAAGTTGTGTCGGTGCAGGTTTGAAATCCAAGCACGCCGCCTAGCTTGTATTCCTTTGCCTCTGCGTTTTTGCCGACTGTGAATGGAATTCTGTAGGTGACTGCCGAATCGTAGTGCGTCAGTCCGTCTTTTAGTTTGATTTTCTCAGCCGCGGGAAGGACCGTTTCGACGGCACCGATCTCCCACGCATTTGTTTTTGTAACCGCCAAGATCGTCATCCGGTTACCCTCCGTCGTCGGTACTTCAGACAGTTGGTAGACATGATAGCCATCCACTGGCTCCAACGTGATTTCAACGAACGCTTTGTCGCCCGGCTTGATCTTGCCTTGACCTTCTGCCTTCTTTAGTTTCCCGGAAAGCAACAAGTGCGATCCCTTCGACCGAAGCGGGGCGTCGCTATCAATCGTTGCGATGACACCGGCATGATTCGCAACGGCTTTGGCACCACGTATCGGAATGCAACCGCCATCGGCACATCGCAGGCCGGCGAACGATATCTCGATCGCCAGTTCATTCAGATTGACGCCTTCAGAGAATTCGATCGGAGCACTAAAGTTGACAGTGCCCTCGTATGATTCACTCTGAACGTCAAAGCCGTCTTCCTGTTTGACGTGCGGATCCGAATCGGGCTCGAAGTCGCCAGTGATTTTAAATTGCTCCGAATCTTCGATGATGATTTCGGAACGTGTTGGCCCACCTTCTGGCTGAGTCAGCGAATAGATGTGCCACGGTCGCTCGATCTTCGCAGTAACCGTAAGTAAGCCTGTGTTGCCATCCTTGTAGCTCTCAAACTTGGCCTTGAGAGTAAACGGATTACCGCCGCTACTTCCAAAGGCTGGAACTTGCCCATCCGCTGTCGATCCCATCATCGGGATGGCGAGAATCGCAAAGAAGATCCAGTATCGAATTGAACGCTTTGAAATTAAAAACATGTTGACCGTTATAAATTAACCATCGAGAGATATCGGAATGCAGTAGGCTGAACGCTTCCTAGCGGTCCAACTTGCAAAGCGATGTTGCAGCTTATTTTGAATCATCAAATCTGCTCATTTAAACTCGCACGTACGATTCGAGTAGATTCGATCATTTTTAGACGTTTTGAGGTCGCGGACTATACCAGACTTCCTCTATTTTTACAGATTGATCGGCTTTTACACCGCCGTAGACCGCAAATGTTCCGCAGTTCCACAAAACGCGAACTTCGAAGTCCGACAGTGCTCTAACATCCGTCACCGGCGTCAGTGTCGTTCCGGATCGAAATTTTTGAGTGATATCAGATATTAATGACCGAAAACGTTCCTCTTTTAACACATAAACACGGAGACCTGACGGTTGAAGGCTATTCTCGCGCGGCCGTTCAATCGTATTGGCGAATCCCGGAACTCAAGCTTGGTTTCGATCTAGGGGCTCATCCTTGGGAATTCATGGGCACCCCTACGTGGATGATTTCGCATGCCCACCTAGATCACGTTGCCGGTATTCCACTTCACGTTTCACGCCGCCGACTCATGAAAATGGCCCCGCCGCGATTGCTGATGCCGGCTTACATGACCAAATCGGTTCGCAAGATGCTGAACTCTTTTGAGGCACTCGACCGCGGCAAGATGCCATGTGAGTTGATCGGATTGACGGCCGGCGACGAATTTGAACTTTCCCGCGAACTGGTCGTGAAGACACTTCGAACGACGCACACTGTAACGAGCATGGGCTACGTCATTTTCGAACGACGTAAAAAATTGAAGCCGGAGTTTCGAGAACTATCGGGAGAGCAGATTCGGGATTTGCGCGAATCGGGAACAGAGATCACTGAAGAGATTCGCGTTCCGATCATCGGCTACACTGGAGACACTTCTCCGCGGGGCTTGGATGACAATCCACTGTTTTACGAAGTGAAAATCTTGATCACAGAGATGACGTTTGTCGCTCCGGACCATCGACAAGATTTGATTCACAAGAATGGACACATGCACTTGAACGATTTCGTGGCTCGTAAAGACAATTTCAAGAACGAGCTAATCGTTGCGTCGCACTTGAGCACGCGGTATTCGAAGCGTCAAGCTTTGCACTACGTGCAGAAGGGCCTTCCAGATATGCTCGAAGGTCGACTCAATTTGTGGATTTAGCTTTTCACTAAATCGTACGACGGTGTTTTTAGGCTCCCGCGAAGAACTAGAATCAGTATCTGACATCGATGCAAACCGCTTTCACAACCATCCAGCTCGTCATCCTTGCGATGTGCGTTGCATTATGGATTCATCGGATATTCGTAAAACAGCGGACCGGTGAATTATTGCTAGCGCGGAACCACGACGTATCACCGATCGGTGCCGTTGATATCTTTGCGACCGTATTGATTTGGTGTTCTTTCATCGCAGTTGGCGTCGTGCTAGTACCGCTTTTGACCGGCATGGAAGTCGTGGCCGGCGAAGACACCGATGCTGCAGAGTTGCTCGAATTTAGCGGGTGGATCATGTTGCTGCAGTTGGCGGCAACATTTTTCGCTGCGGCGTTTTTTCTTGTTCGCCACCGACGAGTCACTTGGTTGGGGCAGTTGAAGACTTTGCATCGCGACCTGCTTGTTGGCATTGCTGCGACGCTGATGCTGATCCCATTGGTGATGATCATCCAACTGATTGTGACTCAGTGGTTCCCTTACGCACATCCTACCATCGATTCGTTGAAAGAGAATTTTTCTGGATCGACGGTCGTCTGGGCGTGGATTTCGGCAGTTGGTGTCGCGCCGTTGACAGAAGAGTTCTTCTTTCGAGGATTGCTTCAAGGCTGGTTGCAGCGGAAGTTTGATCACGAGGAGCCAAAAGAAATTTGGCTCATCGGTGGACCGGTGAATCCGAATTCTAGCCTCGCAAAAGCGGAGGAATTACATTATCAGAAGCAGTATCGATTTTGGGCACCGATATTCATCACGTCCCTGCTATTTGCGGCCGTTCATGGAGGGCAGGGGCCGGCCCCCATTCCATTGTTCGCACTGGCGATTGGATTGGGGTACGTCTTCCGTAAAACGGGCTCATTTGTACCTTGCGTGATCGTGCACGTTATTTTGAATTCGATTTCGTTGACAGTTCTTTCTGTTGGGATAATGTATCCCGAGTTGATGCCGCCCGAAGCTGAACCAGCGATGGGTGCGATTTGGTTTTGGTAAAGATTTAGGAACTCAGATGCCAATTGGTTTTGGAATTATCGGCTGCGGAATGATCGCCAAATTTCACGCGAAGGCGCTCGAAGCCATTCCCGGTGCGAAACTGGTTGCGTGCCAAAGTCGTCGTATCGAGTCGGCCGAGAAACTGGCGGCGCAGTACGGATGCAAGCCATACGATGACTTGAAAGCAATGTTAGCCGATCCAAAAGTCGACGTTGTCACGATCTGTACGCCCAGCGGTGCTCACATGGAGCCGGCATTGCTGGCGGCGAAGGCAGGCAAGCATGTCATCATCGAGAAGCCGCTGGAAATTACACTGAAACGCTGCGACAAGATCATCGAGGCGTGCCGCAAGCACGGAGTTCTGCTTTCGACGATTTTTCCATCACGGTTTCATCGCGCGAGTCAGCTTTTGAAGGAAGCGGTCGACAAAGGACGATTTGGAACACTGACTCTTGGCGATGCCTACGTTAAGTGGTTTCGCACACAAGAGTACTATGACAGTGGACAGTGGCGCGGCACGTGGGGTCTTGACGGCGGCGGAGCGCTGATGAACCAGGCGATTCACAATGTAGACTTGCTGACATGGTTGATGGGGCCAGTCGCAGAGATCTCTGCTCAGACGGCAACGCTGGCTCATGATCGCATCGAAGTCGAAGACGTCGCAGCGGCTTCGCTCAAGTTCGCCAATGGCGCTCTGGGCGTGATCGAAGCTTCCACGGCAGCATTCCCCGGCATGCTTAAGAAGATGGAGATCCACGGAACAGACGGTTCGGCTTCCATCGAAGAAGAGGACATCAAAGTCTGGGAGTTCCGCAAGATGACGGCTCGGGACAAGAAAATCATTGCCGAGTTCAACTCAGTCACCGAAACCGGTGGCGGGGCAGCAGATCCTTCTGCAATCGGATTCGCGGCTCATGAGAAGCAGTTCCGCGACGTGATCAAGTCGATCAAGACTGGCGAACCCATGGCGATTGACGGTTCAGAGGGGCGCCGCAGCGTGGAGATCATCCTTGCCATCTACAAAGCAGCTGAAACGGGCAAGACAGTGAATTTACCTCTCAAGAGCGATCCGATTTTGAAAGCACGAAAAGCTTAGCCGTTGAGGCTCTCGCTCCCGTTTCGTCACCCCAGCACTAACTCGCTGGCTCAGTCGATCCGCACGTCGATGGCGTTAGCCGATGCAATAGTTGTCGTAAACCAGCGACGCCGCTGGTCTTGACTAGCCTTTGAGCAATCATGACGTAGCAGGCCATCACGGCAACGGCAGGCATCGAGTAGACCATTACTTCGAGGACTGGCCATGCTCTGAGATCGAGATTGCACTCGATCACCATGACGCAAACACTCAATACGAAAACGATGCGTTCGGTTGGACGAAGCTCTTTGCAGGACTTTGCCAACCAGATCAAAGGGATTAACAAGAAAAGATAGTAGTGCAGCCAAGCCGTAGCACTGCCCGCAATCATTGCGAGGAGCATCAGTCCGAATTCAGATTCCGAAACAGCACCTTCGCTTGAAACTTGTTTTCGGAGCAAGCAAATCGCGGACGCAAAGAAAATGATACTTAGCCCAACCAAAGTTGAAGCGAGCTTTATGGCGGGGCTTGGCAACTCTCCAACAGCCGCGTAATACAACTGAAGCAGACTTGCCGGGATACTGTTGTTGAGCGGATCGGTGGCGGCCATGTCAGTGATCAACGGCATGGCATGAGTTCCAAAATCAATCCAAACATCTATCCCGAACGACAACATGGCCAAGACGATGGTGGCCAAAATGATGGCTGCGCGTGTCAGTTTTTTCTGAACCGAACAATCGCCTTGCCATAGAAACCATGGTAAAAGTACGAGTGGATATAGCTTCAATATGCCGGCGATTGCGTCGAGGCAACTGGCAAGCGTAAATTGTGTTTTGCGAAGACAGTAGATCGCACCATAAACGAGCAGAATCAGAAAAAGCTGAACTTGGGCGAACTGGAAATGCTGTGTCATTGGTTCGGAGATCATTACCAACGCGATCATGACGAACCAGCTTAAAAGTTTGTCCTGGAAGAAGTGTCTCCGCAGCAACTCGAGAATTACGACTAGGCAAACCGTTTGAAATAGGATCCAGATCACAAAACTGATCGTTGGTGAATAAAGGCAGAAGATCGCGAAGAACGCGGTCAGTGTCGGTGGATTGGTGGGCGTGTTGATCACGCCGTCATACACGAACCCCCGTTCCGCGTAGTACTCTTCCAGTTGAATTCCGTAGGGGTTCTGCCCTTGGAGATAAAAGCGGCTGGTTAAATAGTGGACTGCAAAGTCGTTGCACTTTGAATGGTCCGGCAAGTTGTAGGCGATCTTTCCCGTGGAAACGATCGCAGCAGCGAACAGCATAACAAGAAGATACTTCTTGTAGCGACCAAAAAAATCCTGAACCGCATCCATGCCTAATCCTCGATCGAAACGAGCCCACTTTCAGTGATGCGTGTCGCTTCCTGATACGACTCATAGTCCGTGTTGACCGCCCAGAGATCATTTTCATGCTGCTTGGTGATGTTTGCCGCAGCGAGCAAACCCATCAGAATGCTGTGGTCCTGGTTGTTGTACTTGAATGCTCCATACCGACCGATTGGAGTCAGGCCGTCAAACTGGTCAACGTAAGCAGTCACTTGATCGAGGTGTTGATGGTAGTTCTTTGCATACACCGGATAGCATTTGGGCACACGGACAACGTGGCCTTCGAGAACTTTTGCGTCTCCAATGAGTCCCGTCGATCGAATTTCCCGAGTTGCTTGCGCGATCAGTTCCTCATCCGATGCAGACCAGCGCTGCTCGTCTTCAAAGCACCAGTATTCCATCGAAAGAATTGACGTTGCGCTGTCTCGCACGATATCGGGCACCCAGTTCCGAAAGTTCGTTACGCGTCCAACTTCAAGGTCGTCCGAGTGAACGTAAACCCATTGGTCAGGGAATAGATCGACTTCGTCAACATTCAAATACACCAAAACGGTGTTGCGGAACGTTAATGAGTTGACGGCATCGGTGACTTTCTTGTCAGCATCGCCAAGGCCTCGAACAAGATGCGTCAGCGGCATCGTCGAGATCACGTGATCGTATTCGTGCTGTTGACCGTTCACGAGTTCAATGCCGGTTACCCTGCGGTCTGTATGGAGGACACGACGGACGGGTGTTTCAAGCTTGACCGATCCCAACGCAGCGACATAATCCGCCATTCGTTCGTAGATCAGCCCGGTGCCCGCGGTTGGGTACGCGAACTGGTCGACCAATGTTTGATGACCGCCACCTCCGAGGCCGAGTGCATTTTTGACGGCCTCTGCAAGGGAGAGTTTCTTGATGCGTTGGGCAGCAAAGTCCTCATCTAACTCGGTGCAGGGAATGCCCCATAGTTTTTCGCTATACGTTTTGAAAAAGATTTCGAACAGGCGTCGCCCAAAACGACCGACAACCCAAGACTCAAAAGTACCGTCATCTTTTACCGGGCGCACTGACTGACGCAGATAGCTCACCACGCATCGAGCCGCCTCAAACAAGCCGAGGCTCTTGAGCGCATTGCCCGCTTGAAGCGGATAGTTGAAAAAACTATCCTTGTAGTAGATGCGGGTCGTTCGGTCGACCAGCTTATATGACTCTTCAGCGATTTCGAGCCAAAGACGATTTACGCGAGGGTCACTGCTGAAGAAACGGTGAGGACCAAGGTCCACCGTCTGTCCCCAAAGGTCGAATGAACGACACATTCCGCCAACATGCGGACTGGCTTCGTAGACGTCGACTTCCAAGCCGGCTTTGGCTATTTCGTAGGCTGCGGTTAACCCCGCAGGCCCTGCTCCGATTACAGCAACTCTCATTCTACGCACCACTGTCCATTCCGGGCCAGCTTGTCAGCGGGCGCATTGGATTAACAAAATCTACAGGGGTATTTACAATCGCGTAGAGCCTGAGGCGCAGGAAATCGGGGCAAGTAGTGATGGTTGAACGCACCATCGTGATCCATCTGTCACAGTTGTTACAAACGACAGAGTTTGCCAAGTGCATGGCAACTCTCGCCCCTCCGATGTGTCGTTCTCTTGGCCTTCAAGCCATTTTAGAGCGTTCGTTTGGAGGAAATGGCCTAGGAAAGCACAGCCTACCCAGCCGTGATCGATTGAAACCAGCGCAACTCTTCCGCGATACCACTCGCCAAATTGCTGGCCAAGTCTCGGTGTTCCGATGGAAGAACATTCCAAGCATATGTCTCGATTTCATAATGCTCAATGCAGACCTGTTGCTCAAACGTCGCGACAAGAAATGCATCGATCTCGTTTTGAGTGGTGTCAATCAAACCAAGATGCTCAGCGAAAATCGGAACATGAAAGTGGACTCGCCACTCGCCGCTCGGTTTCGGATGACTCGCCAGCGCGATCGATAGATCTTCGTGGAAATGAGCACCGGCCGAGTTTCTAATGGACGTTTGATGCAGATATCTTCGCTCTGAGAACTGTGACAACTGCTGCAGTTTCCGTTGATTGGATTCCTGATCGCCATCAAATTCAACTTTGATCGCTGACGAAACCTGCACTTTGCCAATCCGAATACCCGCATCCGTGTAAGCCCGCACCGCAGTTGCCTGGTCTTCAAACATGACCGCTGAATGGCAGACATCGTGGCAGACACCGATGTGCTCCAAAACCTGTTCCACTTTGGCCGATTCCTCATCGAGTAAATATTCCTGAAAGAAACGCACGATGTCATCACAAGTATCAAATACGCAACCAGGCTCTGGTTCGATGCAAACCATCACGTGAGAGCCAGTTTCGATTTTTAATCGCACGAGGTAATCAGCAAGCTTCTTTAGATTCGTGGCACACTGTTTTAAGAATTCGACACCGTCAATGAACAAGCTCGCTTTGGGAACCGGAGGCCAACCTAGCGGCAAGGTTGAGATCGTTTGAAAGGTTGGCGGCGAAGTTGACCGAGCAAGCAACATCGTCTGAACCAACGCTAGATTTTTGGTGTATTCAAGCCGTGTTGTATCCGCCCACGTTGGCAAATAGACATCGTGCTTCACAACCTCTTGGTGAAAATCACCCAACGGGAAACCGTTGAACGTGAACGGATCGAGCCCCCGCTCCGCAAGCCAATCGCCAAAGGCATTCGTCGCATCGATCTGCGATTGACTTGAGTCGCCAAGATCCGAGATCGCGGAGTGGCTCAACCAAAGTCCGATCGGCATCGGGCTATCTGGCGCAACTTGACGCTTAACTTCACAAGCGAACTGTTCAAGATTCGCTTTTACTTCGTCCAGCGTCGTGCCGCCGTGTACATTGCAACAGTATCCCGTTTTCAAATCACGCTCCATTTTCGTTTCCGACCGTGTTCGAGATGGGCGAGTAGCTAAGCGATGCAAACAATAACCAGCTAATGATCATCGAAAATCCGCCCAACGGAACAATGTGAACCAGAGGTTTTACATTTGTTAAGACATATCCATAAAGACATCCCGAAAACAAAAAGACGCCTGTCAGCATGACATAGCCGACAATGTCGCGGCGACGGTTGCTTGTCAGCGGCGACAGCCCGACCAGAATCAAGCCCAGCGAATGGTACATCAAGTAACGCGACGCCGTTTCCCAAAGCTCTTGGCGTCTCGCAAAGTCTTCCGGAAATTTCTGCGTTAGCCAACCCTCCAGTAGATGTGCTCCGATCGCACCGGAACCAACAGCGACCGCAGCCAACAGGCAACCAGTAACAATCCAGCGGCCCCCATTTGTTTCAGGATTCATCTTTGAGCTCAAATTCATGAATGGTGTTCTGTCGGAGGATGCAGCGTGTTCGGATTCAGCGTAAACTATTTGGCAACGATACAAATTGTACCCGGGAACCACTCTGATGAAGTTTGCCTACTGTATTCTTTTGGTGTTGCTTTTTTCAATGACCGATTTGCAAACCACAAACGCCCAGGACTCCGATCTGTCCAAGCTGGAAACGATCGCGGAGTCGTCTAGTTACAAAGCAACCAGCACATCGGCAGAAGTGGAAGACTTCATCGAGAAAGCGTCGGCCGCAGCCGCCCATGTACGCAGCTTTTCAATCGGCAAGACCAATCAAAAACGAGACATTATGTGTGTCGCGGTCAGCACGACGCCCTACGAGCCCGGCGGCGACACCCAAGGAAAAAATGTCGTTCTTGTGCTTGGCAATATCCACAGCGGTGAGTGTGCCGGAAAAGAAGCCCTGTTGCGAATGATCCGCGAACTGGGTCTCAACTCAAAATCAGAATGGCTCGACAGGAACATCCTGTTGTTCGTGCCCAATTACAGTGCTGATGCAAACGACCAAATGGGAACTCAGAATCGCCCCGGCCAAGTCGGTCCGGATTCGATGGGCCGACGAGCCAACCCGCAACGGCTGGATTTGAATCGTGATTTCGTCAAACTTGAAGCGCCAGAAACGCGTGCCTTGGTCGGCTTGATCAACAAAGCCAACCCGCATTTGTTCATCGATTGCCATACGACGAACGGTTCAAAGCATCGATACCCGCTGACCTACGACATTCCACACAATCCAGCGACCGCAGCACCGATTAGATCGTGGCTGCGTGAAAAGATGATGCCGGAGATCACCGATCGTCTTGAAAAGAAAGGCACTTCGACGTTTTACTACGGCAACTTCAATCCGGACCATACAAAGTGGGTGTCGTTTGGCCATCAGCCGCGTTACAGCACCGAGTACGTTGGCATGCGGGGGCGATTGGCGATTCTTTCGGAAGCGTACTCTTACGCGACCTATCAGGAGCGCATCGAGGCAACGCACGCATTCGTCTCTGCGATTCTCGACTACATGACGGAGAACGCTGATTTTGTCGCCAAGCTATTGGATGAAGTTGACAAGGAACTCATCGAGATAGCTTCTTCTGAACCAAATCGCATTCAGATTTCCCTTTCCGCAGAACCGAAGCCGTTCGAGGAAAAGTTTGAACTGAAAGGGTTCAAGGATGGCGAACCTCACGACTATGAGTGCGATTTCGTCAGCGACTACAGATCCCAGAATTCGACTCCGCTTCCGTTTGCGTGGGTGGTTCCTGCTGATCAACCGAGGGCCATCGATCGTCTGTTGCGGCACGGGATTATGGTTTCTACCGTATCCGAGAGAAAAAAATTAAATGTGGAACGAGACGTTGTGATCAACGTAAAGCGATCCGAAAGGGAATTCCAAAAGCACGCCAATGTCCGCATCGAAACGGAAAGAGAAATCGCGACCGTCGAAATTCCCGCAGGAAGCTACTACGTTGCATCCGCTCAGCCATTGGGACGTTTGGCAGCGTATCTTTTGGAAGCCGAATCGGATGACGGGTTGGTGATGTGGAATTTTTTCGATGAATCCATCGCAAAAGGAAAGGCATACCCAGTGACGCGGATTGCATCAGCGGTTTCTCTGCCGCTAAAACCTGTCACCAGAGTCGAACAGAAGCTCTCGATCAATTTAGACATGATCGATGGACCGACGAGCCTTTTCGCGAGGACGCCGGATGCTCCAAGGTGGTTTGGCGAGACAAATTTTCTCTCAGACCAAAAGTGGGGAAGGGCAGTCGTCGTTGACTGCGAGACCAATGCCGTCATCGTGCCTTCAGCTTCGTTTGTGAAATCTGAATTCACGAAATCTCTCGAAGCCTTGAAGCTGGACGAAGGGACGACGACGAAGTTGCTGGCCAATAAGCCAACCAACGCGACCAACGGAAAAGTCTCGATCGTCTCGGCCGCAGGCCACACGGTCGTCTACTTCGTCGTTGAAAACGAATCCGTTACCATTGGAACACCCGATAACGAAGCCGAACTGACGGTTCTGAATCCAGCGGAAAACCAACTGGCGTTTGTCAACAACGATGGCCTCAACTTTTTGGACTTGGACAGCAGAAAGACCACAACGGTAAAGAAGTCAGACAAAGACAATCTTGTCGGAAAACTTGACTGGGTCTACCAAGAAGAGCTTTATGGCCGTGGGAACTTCAAGGGATTCTGGTGGCATCCGACGGAAAATCGCGTCGCGTTCTTGAGCCTTGATGAAAGTCCAGTGCTTCCGTTCACCGTGATGGATCACTTGCCGATCCGCGGTAAATCAGAATTTACCAATTACCCGAAAGCTGGCGATCCACTGCCGAAGGTAAAACTTGGTGTCGTAAAGACCGACAGCGCTGACGATGTGACATGGGTCGATCTGAGCAGCTACAACGATGAACTGTTGATCTCAGGCGTTTCGTGGTCGCAAACTGGCGATCGAATGGTGGCTCATGTTCAAAACCGCAAGCAGACCTGGCTGGACTTCGTCACTTCAGATCCAAGCGGCGAAAACGCAAAGGCAATCTTCCGCGATCAAACGCCGGCATGGATTGAATCACCGGAAGCTCCAATATTCCTCGATGACTCAACATTCTTGTGGGTCAGTCCTCGGAGCGGATATCGACATCTCTATCGCTACAAACTCGACGGAACGTTGGAGAAACAGTTGACCGATGGCGACTGGGAAATTCGCAACCTGATCGGTTTGGACAAGGAGAAGAAGTTTTGTTTTTTCACCGCGGCCAAAGAATCAGCTCTGGAGTTGCACCTATATCGTCTGGATCTCGCCAACGGCGAAATGAAGCGACTGACCGAGAAAGCCGGTTCGCATCAAATCAAATTCAGTGCGGACAATCAATTCTACCTCGACACATGGAGCGACTTCATGACGATGCCGAAAACAAGCGTGCATCGAAGTGACGGATCAGAAATTCGAAACTTGGACGTTTCGTCGGATGATCGATTCGATTCTGTTCAGATGGCCAAACCAAAACTGATTCAAATACCGACCGATAACCAACCTATGGACGGCATGTTGATCCTTCCGCCAGATTTCGACAAAACGAAGAAGTATCCGTTGTTCGTTCACACGTACGCTGGACCTCAGGCTCCGCGAGTTAAAAACCAATTCGGCGGCCAGTGGTACATGTGGCATCAAATGCTGGCGCAACAGGGTTACGTTGTTTTCATCGTTGACCCACGCTCCAGTAGCCATCGCAGCAGCAAGCAGGCTTGGCCAATCTTCCGGAACTTTGCAACTGCGGAATTGAATGACATCCTCGCCAGTATCGACCACGTCAAGAAAGAAGGCTGGGTTGATGAAGACCGCATCGGAATTTGGGGTTGGAGCTACGGCGGCTACATGACGGCATTCGCCATGACACATTCAGAAATTTTCAAAATGGGAATCTCTGGCGCGCCCGTTACTGACTGGAAGAACTACGATGCGATCTACAC
>CAYGUE010000174.1:0-12676 GCA_964352885.1 uncultured Pirellulaceae bacterium | reverse complement strand
CAAATCGCTCGAATCAACAGCGGCGAAACCAAGCGAGGTCGCCAAGTCAAACTTCGGTGAGCACAAATCACATGCTGCCAGCAGGACAACGGCGGCAACAGCGGCATGCATTCCAATCGCCAGAGGCCGCGAGTGGATCCCCGTGGAATTTCCCAACGAGATGAATGCACTTAGTAGAATACATGCAAGCCCCAACAGTCCGGCGAGGATCCCAGCGATACCAAACATTCTTGACCGGGCAAGCAATTCCTCGACTTCCGACCCACCATCGGATTGGGCTTTGGCACCAGCCCCGATGGACTGTGCTCCGAGTTTAGGAAAGCTGGCGACGACTTCTGGACGGCTCAGGTCATCAAACCGATAGACCGTGACTTCGTGATGCTGCTGCAGCCGTTGAATCGGTTGTTGGGTCTCTACCCAGTGAACCACCTGATCCATGCGTGTCTGAGGTCCACTCGAATCGGCAATGCCAAAACTCAGATTCTGATCGTCGCTTAAACCCATGCTGAGACTGGTATCAATCAGCACCGAGATTCGCGAATCTTTGACTAACCTCGTCTCTGATCTTTTTTCCAAGCCCAGAAAGTAGATCACCAAAGATGCAACAACCATGAGCCGCATCACGTTTAGTGACCACGCAATTGGGCGACTGAGTTTAACAGTATCGCGTCGATAGAGCCAAACGACCCAAGCAACCAGCAAAGCTACGAAGACAAGAGTTAGCAGCCAATGCCACCACTCTGTGATCGGTAGCACAGGCTGCAATTCATAGATCGTTCGAATGTTAGGCCGGTCGTTCATGATTGATTGCCGCAAATTTAAGCTCGCAACCATTTTGGTTGATTTCAGCACAGTAACAAGATGACGCAAAAAGTTGCTGTTCGCTTATGACTTATCTATGCGGACAGGCTAAGATGGTCCTTGGCCAAATCCGGATAGTAGCTCGCTGAACGACAGCTTCGATGTACAACGAACCTTTTACAATTCTTGGGATACCGGCATCCGCCAGCATTGAAGAGATTCATGCTGCTTACAGGAATAGAGCCCGTAAACATCATCCAGACCTAGGGGGCGATCGCCAGAAGTTTCAGGAGCTTTCGGAGGCTTACGCAGAACTGATTCGAGTCAAAGAAGCCGAAAGCACGGTTAGTTTTTCGGCTCCCCAGAAACCGGCAGAGCCAAGGAGCAGTCCAAATCCTGATGGCCCTCCAACTCGGCCACTTCAGCCTGTTGACAGCAAAAAGAAGAAAAAGAAGACTTCGCCACAGTCGAGCATTCCTGACCGAGCCAAAGCAGCCAAGCACCTGCTCACGGGAAAGCTGCCACTTCAGGACCAAACGACCTATTTCATCCTCGTGAACGCTCTGGACATCTTCCTGACTTATCTGCATCTGCGGAACGGGAATTATGAGGCAAATCCGATAGCAGCATTTTTCATTCGGAACTGGGACGTTGGCGGAATGGTCGTCTACAAAATGACAATCGTTGCATCCGTTTGTACGATCGCTCAAATAGTCGCTCTCAGCAGTCTAAGGAAAGCTTCTTCGTTACTCAACTTCGGCACCCTGTTTATCACTTGTGTCGTCATTTATAGCGTTTGGCTATTGGCCAGATAGAGAGTCCTGATTTCGGGACTTCAATCCAAACTTTTGTTTTCGGTTGGAAACAATTTTTTTAGGTCAAATCGGTTCTGCGATTTGCCGATTCTGGGCGACACGGTCTGACTGCATATTCTGCAGGTTTTACCCGAACAGGGCTTAAAAAATAGCTTCGAACATTCTTACCTATGTTTGCGAGTGTCCGGGTGGCGGTTAAAGTCAGACACTCCGTTGGGGTTCCTGATAAGTCCCTTGAACGTACATTTTAAGCTCATTGAATCAGGACTCCGAATTCGCGGTGCCACCCAAAGGGACGGAGTCCGCCTTGTGTCACCCACCTCAACTCTCCTCTGATCTCCCCAAGTAAACTCCACATGCCCAGCCCCAACACGGAATCGGATCCCGTCGATTCAATTGGAAAAACGGAGTTTCACTTGCGGATTCGAGACCGTCTCGTGCAAATGCGATTACTTCTGTTGATTGCAGGTCACTTGGTTCTGTTTGCAGCGATCTACTGGGTTGCTTTCTTGATGCGGTTTACGCTGGACATTTCTGCGCGAAACCAGGAAATCTACTGGCAAGGGATGCCATTCGTCATTTCGATAAAGTTGATCGCGTTCTATTTTCTGGGCAGCTTCCACGGCTGGTGGCGTTATGTGAATTTCTCGGACTTCATCTCGCTTTTAAGAAGCGCTGCGACGGCCAGCCTGATGATCATTGCGATGGACTATTTCGTTCTGCAATTGTGGCTTCCGAAAATTCCTCGCACGGTGATCGTCAATGATTTTGTATTGACAATCGTTATCCTTGGTGGTCTGCGATCTTGTTGGCGTGTTTGGGATGAACGCATCGCGCCATTGGATAAAAAGCGAGCTCGGGAACGGGCATTAATTATTGGCCATGATTTCGACACAGCTAAGCTTGCTCACCTGATCAACAGCCAACACAAGATGGGTATTCGCGTCGTTGGCATGGTCTCACCAGACGAAGGACGTGTCGGCCGTCGATACAGTGACCTTCGCGTTGTCGGAAGCATGGACGAACTTACCAGCCTTGTACGACTTCATAGGGTGAACACTCTGTTTGTGATCACCGGGTCAATTCAGGGACGAGAACTTCGTGAGCTTCTCAATTCGGCCTCAGATCATGGATTCAGAATCAAGATCCTCCCGCCTCTCAGAGACCAGCTCAAAGGACTGGACAGAGTTCCAATCCGCGAAATATCCTACAATGACTTGCTGCGACGCGATTCCATCAACCTCGATCTTGGATCGATCGAAAAGATCGTTGATCAAAAGTCAATTTTGGTCACGGGTGCCGGTGGCTCAATTGGTTCAGAGCTTTGCAGGCATCTTTCACGGTTTCATCCCAAGCAAATTATTCTCCTTGGACGAGGCGAGAATAGCATCTATCACATCGACTGTGAGCTGAAACAGGAATTCCCTCTTGTTGAATACATTCCGCGAATCGCGAACATTACCGACACGTTAAGAATCAAAGAAATCTTTGAATCATTACGGCCAGACTTGGTCTTTCATGCTGCGGCTCACAAACACGTCCCGCTCGTTGAAGAAAATGTTGGTGAAAGCATCATCAACAACATCCACGGCACGCGAGTCGTCGTTGACAATGCACACAAATTCGGCGTCGAACATTTTGTCATGGTTTCGACGGACAAATCCGTTAACCCAACGAGCATAATGGGGTGCACGAAACAAATGGCAGAGCGTTACTGTCAGGCGATGGATAGCGTTTCGGAAACCATGTTTATTTCGACAAGGTTTGGAAACGTATTGGGATCCGCAGGCAGCGTCGTTCCTTTATTCCAGCAACAGATCCGTAACGGCGGACCAGTCACCATCACTGACAAGCGTATGACACGCTACTTCATGACGATCGCTGAAGCCTCGCAGCTGGTCATTCAAGCTGCTGCTTTGGGTAAGGGGGGAGAGATTTTTGTTCTGGACATGGGACAACCTGTTAAAGTTCTCGATCTAGCTCAAGACTTGATTCGATTAGCAGGCCACTCTCCAGACGCCATTGAAATTGTCGAAACGGGAATCCGTCCTGGTGAGAAGCTATTCGAAGAGCTGTACTACAAGAATGAAAAATCAATGAATACCAGTCATGAGAAGATTCTTTCTTCACACAGTAGACGGTTTTCTTTGAAAGAAGTTGAATCCCAAGTGAATGAACTGGTAGCCAGCGCGTTCAAATCGCCCGAATATTTACGCGCATTGATGATGAAAGTTGTACCGGAGTTTCAAGCTGGACCGACAGCTCAGAAACCACACATCCCTCATCCCAATCGACGGTCTCCCAATTCAACTCAGGATTGTCGCCGAGCGTGAATTTCCCTCGATGCCCCAAAACAAAATAAACTCGCTACCAATACTGAATCAGGAATCGTATTGGGCGGCTTCTCTGATTTATGGAATTGGCGACATTCTCACCAAAAGTACGAGACTGCTGCTTATTCCGTTTTACGTGCAAATGTTAACGACCACTGAGCTTGGAGTTCTAGCGATATGCCAAGCCATTTCTACCGGTTCATGGGCCTTGTTGGGACTCGGGACGGGGCCATTTGTCCAAAGATTTATTCAATCGACACAGCAAGTCTCAAGGGACAAGACAATCACCGAAAACACCTTCGTGTCTACGATCTGGTGGTTTCGATTAGTGGCTGGAGTCCTGCTGACAGGGTGCTTGTTGGGGATCGTTTACGTCATGTCCCAGTCACCTTTTGAAGGCCTCCCTTTTCTACTAGTAGCGATGGCTCTGTTCACCGGAAACTGGCGAGCAGGAATTTCTGTAACGGAAAGCGGGTTGATCGGAGAAGGAAGAGCACTGTCCTATCGCCTGCTCACTTTCCTTGTATTTCTGACGTCTTTTATTCTGATCATCACCCTGGTCGCCTACTTTGAAATGGGGATTTGGGGCGCCGTCATCGGTGAGTTCACGGCTTTGGGGATTTGGATGTTTGCCACAGGAATAAGGCACACTTGGGTCGCACTTCCTGATTTGAAAAGTGTCAACTGGAAGTCGTTTTTTAACTTTTCGTTCCCGATTGTGCCTCATGTTATTTTCATGTGGGGGCTGATGAGTGCTGACCGATTGATCCTGTCGGGAATGGTCGACAAAAGTGAAATTGGCGTTTATGACATCGCATACCTGTTGGGGTCCGGCATCGCCATTTTTGGCACAGCACTTCTACTGCCGTGGTTGCCGACGTTTTATCGCCAAACCGACAAAGCGTCCGCTGCAAATTTCTTTACCGAACGAGCTCTTTCTCAAATTGTAATTTGTCTAGCGATCGCGTTGTCCGTGAACTTGTTCGCTCTTGAATTAGCGAAGCTGATGACAGCGTCATACGCTTTGAAAGTGGTGCCACTGATTCAACTCATTCTGCCGGCAACATTCCTTTTGACCGTCAACGCAATCTTTGAAAAGCCATTGGTACACCAGAAAAAAACGGCAAAGATCAGCATGTTGTCGGGATCTGCATTTGCCCTAAATCTGATTCTAAACTTCCTCTTGGACCCGATACTGGGTGTCTATGGCGCAGCGATTGCCACGGTCATTGCTTATGCATTCTTAGCTGTCGCCTGCATCCTACTTTCGAATCGTTATCTCGAAATCAAATGGAATCTGCGGACGAGAGATATTGCACACGTCTCGATGATCGCTGCTGTTATCTTTCTTGCAGGACTGCTGTTTCCTTTGGAAGTTTCACCATTTTGGATTTCGACCAAACTGTTGCTTACAGGCCTTTGCTGGATCGCTTTGTTTGTTCGCTTTGGGAATAGTGCGAGCAACTTTCGGCCGACACTTTGCCTGTCGCCACTGAAACCCTAGCCATGAATCAGCTTCCGAATTTCTTGATCGCTGGAGGGTCCAAATGCGGCGCTGCCGCTCAACCGGTTGCGTCCCCAACACAACAAAACGAGGATTGGATCGGCATGGAAACTGCGATCCCTAGGATAAGCCATTCTTCGACAGACAGTACCGGAGTCGACATCGTTCGGGCAGGCCCCCTTTGTTCCTTTGGGAGACATGCTGATTGGGCTGGAGTCCATTCTTGATAGAGTTGTTGCAAATCCCAAGGGACACAGGCAACGACTTCAACTCCATACATTCACTGTGTGCTGGCCGCGTTGATTTGGCCACAATTGAACTAAACTCGTCATCTAAGCGAAGATTCTCTTGAGCGATAAAGAACTACAAAGCACCTCGTCCGAAGAGAAACTTCCACCGGGCAATTCGCGTATTTTTCTTTCACCACCCCACATGTCGGGAAAAGAAATCGAATACGTAAAACAGGCTTTCGAATCGAACTACATCGCTCCAGTCGGGCCACAACTGAATCAGTTCGAAGCGCTGTTCAAGGAGATTACAGGGTTTGAACATTGTGTTGCCGTCGTTAACGGCACTGCGGCGATCCATTTGATCTTGCATTCGCTTGGCATTGGCGAAGGAGATATCGTCCTTGGTTCGACTCTGACATTCGTTGGGAGCGTGGCTGCGGTCAAATATCAAAATGCCGACTTGGTTTTTATAGACAGCGATCGTGATTCGTGGAACATGGATCCAAATCTACTCGAACAGGAAATCGAATCATTGGCGAAAAAGGGAACCAAGCCAGCAGCCGTAATCCCAACAGAACTCTATGGACAGCCTTGCGACTTGGATCGAATCGTTGAGATTTGCAAGCAATATGAAATCCCGGTCATTTGCGACAGCGCCGAGTCGCTAGGTGCCACCTACAAGGGTAAACCCGTTGGAAGATCTGCACTCGCGGCGACGTTTTCGTTTAACGGAAACAAAATCCTGACGACATCGGGCGGCGGTATGATTGGAAGTGACCACAAGGAATTGATCGACCATTGTCGCTACCTTGCGACTCAGGCTCGTCAGCCAGTGTTGCACTATGAACATCATGAAATCGGCTACAACTATCGAATGAGCAATCTGTTGGCTGCCGTCGGAATTGGTCAGCTTGAAGTTCTTTCGCAGCGTGTTGAACGCCGGCGCGAAATCAAACGACGGTACACTGCCTTACTGAAAGGAATCGAAGAAATTTCCCTGATGCCCGAAGCTGAATATGGTCAATCCAACAATTGGCTTACCGTTATAACGATCGACGAAGTGTCTTCGATCCGTCCAATGGACATCATACGAGCCCTAGAATATGAGAACATCGAATCACGCCCCATTTGGAATCCGCTTCACATGCACAAAGCATTCTTGGATTGCCGATGCGTTGGGGGCCACGTTGCAGAATCGTTGTATCGATCCGGCGTTTGCCTTCCGAGTGGATCGTCAATGAGCGAGAACGACATCCGTCGTGTCGCGAATGGTATCAAAAACGTTTTTCGCAAATAAGCATGGCATCTACAACGTTCAAATCAAATGAGGGGACTCGATCCGATTCGCCACGCTCGGACCAACCAGGCATCATCATTGGAGCAGGACGCAGCGGGACCAATATGCTCCGTGATTTACTTGTTGGCATGCCTCAATTCGCCACGTGGCCTTGTGACGAAATCAACTATCTATGGCGACACGGAAACCGTCGGTCTGAGACGGATGAATTCTCACGTGAGATGGCAGATTCGTACGTAAAATCTTATATCAGAAGGAAGTTTCTCCAATTCGCAAAGAAGTCTCCTGACGCGATGGTGATCGAGAAGACGTGTGCCAACTCCCTCCGATGCGGATTCGTTCACGAAGTCTTCCCGAGTGCGCGGTTCATTCATATCGTTCGGGACGGGAGAGACGTCGCAGCATCAGCGTCTCTTCGATGGAATGCCAAACTTGAAATTGGATACATTCTGAAAAAAGTGAAGTTTGTCCCTCCTACGGACCTCCCTTGGTACGCAGCATCTTATTTGAAAGCCAGAATGTTTCGTCTGTTTTCGGGCACTTCACGGCTGTCATCGTGGGGACCGAAATTTGAGGGAATGCAAGAAGCGTTACGGGACAACGATCTTCCGATCGCATGTGCAATCCAGTGGCGAACTTGCGTTGAATCAACGTTAGAACAACTTGGCGAAATTCCAGGTGAGCAAGTTTTAACGATTCGATATGAAGCATTTACCTCAAACCCCGAAGTCGAATTGGCGAAAGTATGCGAGTTCCTTGGCGCGTCAGTGGATCCAGAGCAACTAAACCAAGTGGTTTCCACAGTATCACCAAAGAGTGTCGGAAAATGGAAGTCACAACTTTCCGAAAAGCAAGCTTCGGCCGTCGAAGATCATTGCGGTGATTTGCTTCGTCGACTTAGGTATCTCGCATGAACGATCAAACGTCGACAAATGTGGAGACTCGCGAAATTCCGGAAAATGCACTGAATCAAAAGGCATTAACCAGACGTCAACAAGTCATGAAGCGTGCCTTCGATCTTACAGCTTCAAGTGTAATGCTGATGCTGACAGCCCCTTTGATTTTGATCGGTTGGGTAGCGGCAACGGTAAGCACGGGGGCAAGTGGCTTCTTTGTGCAGCAACGAATCGGATTGCACGGCGAGAAGTTTCCATTGTTGAAACTTCGAACCATGAAAATCATCGTTGGAGTTGATACCACGGTGAGCTCATCGAACGATTGCCGAATCACAAGAACTGGGCGAATATTAAGAAAACTGAAGATCGATGAACTTCCACAATTGCTAAACGTTCTTGCCGGACACATGAGCCTCGTTGGTCCAAGACCTGATGTTCCAGGTTTTGCTGACGAACTCGCGGCCGATGACAGAATTTTACTGTCGGTGCGTCCCGGAATAACAGGCCCTGCTTCGATTCGATTTCGTAACGAAGAAGAACTCCTCTCAAAGGTGGCCGATCCAGAAACCTACAACCGTGAAGTCATCTGGCCCGAAAAAGTCCGCATCAACATTGAGTATTTGAACAACTATTCATTTGCAAAAGATTTACAAATGATCTTGGCAACCGTGATCCCCGCGCTGGAGTCCAACACACGACAGTGAAACTGCTGCTCGTACATCGATACATTCGCCCTGATTCTCCAGGCTATGCACACATGCTTTATATCATGGGCCGCAAGTTTGCTGAGCAGGGTCATGATGTGACGATATTCTCAGCACAGCCCAGCTACAACGACACCTATGATGGCCCTCCCTTGCCGCGAAAGCAGCAAGTCATCGGCATGACCGTTATTCGCATTCCGTTGTTGAAAGAAAACAAAAAGAATCCGATTCCGAGAGCGATTAATTTTCTGATTTTCGGCGTTTGGCTGTTCCTGCATTCGGTCTTTCGCTTCAAAGCATACGACCTGATGACGGTTTCGACGTTCCCGCCGACAATCATGGCGGCGGTTGCTCGAGTCATCTGCTTCTTTCGCAAAACAGAGTACATCTATCATTGCATGGATCTGTACCCCGAAATTGCACTAGCAAGCGGAATGTTGAAACGATCGCTTCCGCTTCGAATCGCTGCTTGGATCGATAAAAAAAATTGCCAAATGGCAAAATCAGTCGTGGTACTTTCGGATGACATGCTCGAAACGCTGAAGCAACGTGGGCTATCCGTCGACAATGTTCACGTGATCAATAATTTTATCATCGATACAGTCAATGAGTCGTCGCCCCTCCCGGACGTTTTCCAAAATCACAGTGATAGATTCCGAGTTCTGTTTGCGGGCAACATTGGGCGATTCCAAAGCCTCGAGACAATTATCGAATCAGCGAGGATTCTTGAGTCGAACCATGAAATCGAGTTTTGGTTTGTCGGGGCCGGAGTCAGCGTGGACTCGTTGAAAAAGCAGGCAGGTGCGTTGCTAGACCATTCAATTTTCTTCCATCCGCACCTTCCAATTGAAGCCGTAATGAAAGTGATCCATTGCTCGCATTTGGGAATCGTATCGCTAGTTCCAAATGCGATTCGAAGTGCTTATCCAAGCAAAACGATGAGTTACCTCGAAGCCGGATGTAAGCTGTTATGCTTGGTCGAAGGCGATTCGTCACTGGCTTCCCTCGTGGAAAACGATCGGCTGGGTGTCGTTTGCTGCCAACCAGCATCACCCGAATCGGTTGCCGATGCGATATCTCGGGAATTCGAACATTGGAAGCAAACTGGCTACGATCGCGAATCAATTCAACAAGTTGGACGGTCCAATTTTGGGCAGGACGCCTTACTCGATTGTTGGTTGCGACTGATCGACGGCAAACCGCCATGGGCAGCGGACTCCGATGGCGGTAAAACCATGGGAAATGAAGAACACCGGCGCGAGCGTGCGATGAGAATGCAATCCGCTACGCAGGTGCATTCTGCGGGATTAGATGGACATCAGAAGCCAAAACCATGAGCCCAATCGAAATCATTGAGCTTGCGACAGCAGGAGACACACTCAATGCATCAAACAAACCTAAACTGAACCGCTGGTTTACCGGCAATAACCCACCAACGAGAACCGCCACTCACAATGTCAGGTAATCCAAATTTCGCCCCCTCTGGAAAGACGGTTTTAATCACCGGCGGCACTGGTTCGTTTGGCAAAACAATGGTCTCTCATTTGTTGGCTCAAGGCTACGATCAGATTCGCATCTTTAGCCGTGACGAATTGAAACAAGAAGACATGCGTGTCCAGATGGCGGAACCTCGCCTCAAGTTCCACATCGGTGACGTTCGAGATCGCGCCAGTGTTGATGCAGCCATGGAAGGTGTTGATTTGGTCTTCCACGCTGCAGCACTCAAGCAGGTTCCTTCCTGCGAGTTCTTTCCGATGCAAGCCGTCCAGACGAACATCATTGGTTCTAACAACGTGCTCGAATCCGCGGTTGCTCGCAAAGTCGAATGCGTTGTCGTGTTAGGCACAGACAAAGCAGTCTATCCTGTTAACGCGATGGGCATGACTAAAGCGGTCATGGAAAAAGTTGCCCAGTCGATTGCTCGCCGTCTGGATGAAAACACAACAAGAATCTGCAGCGTGCGATACGGTAATGTGATGTACTCGCGTGGCAGCGTCATCCCGTTGTTCATTCGTCAGATCCGTGAAGGCAACCCAATCACCGTAACTGAGCCAAAAATGTCCCGATTCATGCTTCCGCTTCGCGATTCAGTGGCACTGGTCGAGTTCGCATTCAAGCACGCTCGCCAGGGTGACATCTTTATCAAGAAGGCTCCAGCATGCACGATCGGCATGCTGGCTCAAGCGTTGATTGAGCTTTTCCAATCCAGTTCATCGGTCGAGTCGATTGGCATTCGTCATGGCGAAAAAATGTTCGAAGCCCTCGCAAGTGTCGCCGAAGTGCAACGCAGCGAAGACATGGGTGACTTCATGAGGATCCCCATGGATGAGCGTGAATTGAACTACAACCGATTTTTCACCGAAGGCGAGGAACTCGAACCGATGGCTCACGATTACGATTCCCACAACACAAAGCAATTGACGCTTCAAGAGATGAAAGACTTGCTGCTGTCCCTTCCTGAGATCCAACGTGACCTCGAAGAACTGGGGTTACCCAGCATTGATAAAGACTAATGACTAACAAGCGAAAACAAAGCATTCTTGTCACCGGAAGCGATGGCTTGATTGGCTGGCACCTCAGAGCATGGTTCTTGACGCTTGCCGATCAGGTGAACGTTATCTCATGCAATCGTACCCAATTCAATGACGACTCTTATCTTGCCGATGCCATTGAAGAGTCGGACGTTATCGTTCACCTCGCGGGCATGAACCGTGGCGACGAGGAAGAGATCGTCCAGACGAATATTGCGATGGCACAACGCCTAACCGAATTTTGCCGGCAGCTCGACTGCCGACCTCACATCATCTACAGTTCGTCAACGCACATCGATGGCCCCAGCCGTTACGGATATTCAAAGCGCGTCGCCGGTGAAACTTTTACTGATTGGGCCACCATTGAAGACGCTCGCTTTCTGAATCTCGTATTACCACATGTTTTCGGCGAGCATGGAAAACCGTTTTACAACTCGGTTGTCTCTACGTGGGCCCATCAGTTGGCCAACGGCAAAACTCCAGCCTTTGCTGATGACGGGCAAGTCGAACTTTTACATGCCCACGACGTCGCGCGAATCATCTGGGACTCAATCGAAGATGAAACCGTTGGCGAACTGCGACCGAATGGATACCCAATGCCAGTTTCCGAGTTGCTTGAGCGACTCCAACGGCTGAGCACACGCTACGCGGAAGGCATCATGCCGGAAACAAGCGAGACGATCGACCTACAATTGTTCAACACGTTTCGATCGTACATTCCGCATGACAACCGAGCCGTAGAATTGACAATGCACAATGATGAACGCGGTAACCTGTTCGAAGCTTCCCGAGCCGATGCACAGGGACAGGTGTTTCTCTCAACCAGTCACCCTGGCGTTACGCGTGGTGAACATTTCCATATCCACAAAGTGGAACGATTCCTTGTCATCCAAGGCAAAGCAAAAATTTGCATGCGACGAATCCTCACGGATGAAATTGTCAGCTACGAAGTCAACGGCGACCAGCCACAGGCCGTCGACATTCCAACCTTGCACGCACACAACATTACCAACGTGGGCGACACTCCTCTGCGGACCCTATTCTGGGCCGGAGAACATTTCGATCCCGACAATGCCGACACGTATCGGATGATCGTCGACATTCCAACGACCCAGTCTGCAAAAGCATGAATTCTTCACGACTCAAAGTTTTGACCATTCTGGGCACGCGCCCGGAAATCATTCGCCTCAGCCGCACGATGGCTGCGCTCGATCGGTACACCGATCACCAGATCGCACACACGGGTCAGAATTATGACTACGAACTCAACCAGATCTTTTTCGATGATCTTGAGATTCGTAAGCCCGACCACTTCATGGGCGTCGACACTTCGTCGCTCGGCAACGTGCTTGGTGGGACACTGATCGAAAGCGAAAAGATTCTTCGCCAGGAAATGCCAGATGCAGTCGTGATTCTTGGCGACACAAACAGCGCCCTCGCAGGCATCATGGCTCGCCGCATGAAGATTCCGCTCTACCACATGGAAGCCGGAAATCGCTGCTTCGACCTAAACGTCCCGGAAGAGACAAACCGTCGGATCATCGATCACGTCAGCGACTTTAACC
>CAYGUE010000173.1:0-12715 GCA_964352885.1 uncultured Pirellulaceae bacterium | reverse complement strand
GTTGCTGACCAGTTCAATGCGGTTGCGATTCTCAGCTTTCGTAGGGTGATGCAACGAGATGACATCGACGCGATTCTGTACCTTTCTCCGCAATGGTACGGATCGCTGCCGATTCTCGAAGCTTGCAACCACGGCAAAGCCGTCTATAGCTCCGCCGCTCTGGATGTCACTCCCGGGCAGGCACTTGAGATTCGCAGCCGGATCGAAGCGTCAGGAATCGCCTATATGGCAGAACTTCCGCGGCGTCATTCGCCGGCCACGATTCGATTGAAAGAGCTCATCGCAACTAGGTTGGGAAAACCGCATCTTCTGTTTTGTCATCAGCGGATGCCAGCTGAAAGCCAAGCAGACTGGCGCCGCCGTGGCCAACATTGCCCTCTGGTTTGGCGGAATCTGATGGAGCTGGTCGATTGGTGCCGCTACCTTGTCGCAGCGGATCCCGTTTCGGTAATCAGCTCCATTCACGATCGGCATGACTCCAAGAAAGACCTGTTTTATCAAATGGTCAATCTTGAGTTCGCAAAGACGGACGATAACAGCATGCGGCCGATGGCTCAGCTTAGCGTCGGTCATTACATTCCGCAGCTTTGGTCGGATGCTCTTTCGTTTCGCCGTCCGCCATCGGTTCAGATTTGCTGCGAGAACGGAATGGCGTTTATTGATTTGCCGTCGAGCCTGGTTTGGTTCGATGATGCTGGCCAGCATACAGAGTCGCTCGAAGCAGAGCGGGCTGTTGGAGAGCAGATGCTGGACCGTTTCTATCGAGCCGTGACAAGTCTTATTCGCCGCACCACGGATCCGGACGACGCCTACAGTGCCATGCAGATCGTCGTGAAGGCTCACGAGAGTGCACGAACCGGAAACCGAGAGAAAATCGAGTGGTGATCAACCAGCGATGATCGGTTGGACCAAACACCATCCGAGCACCCCAAACGAAACGCAAATCCCCAACAGAATCATCGAGTCGTAAAATGGCGACGGGGGAGTTTTTTCTTTTGCTCGATTCTCGAGACTGATGACGTGACGCTTGTCAAGCGTGTTTTGCCGTTGGTGTTGGGCTCAGTTCGGACGCTTTTATTAAAGTCTAAGGCCTGCAGAAATGAACCAAGCTTCTTTTACCCCGGATTATTCACGAGGCGTGGGCGTCGAACCAGAGAACATCTACTGCGTGAATTTCTCAAATCGTAATATTATTCACGTTGCCCTTGAATAGTTCAAAATGGTAAACGCGACGCCCTTCGTCGTGAATAATTCCGGTTTACAAGAACGCCCTTGGCAATCGAACATTGCATGACGAGCAAACCGTGTACTTGTCCCGAATCAGGAAGCCGACCCAAAAGAAAATACAGGTCGTGCAAAACAACAGGACACATGTGATCCAACCGGCCGTGGAAACTTCTGATTTCCAGATTGGAGGCTGTCTCGATCGGCAATATGGACACGAAAAAGCACTCGATGTGTGCCCCTGATAGATCGGTGGAATCGCGCCGCCCGTTGCGACCGAATCCACGACAGGAGAAGATGGCTTTGGCAACGCATACGCGTTGGTTTCTTCGACCGACTTATCGATCCACTGCCGAGTCTCTTCGCTTGCAGGCGTGCTGACGGGCCGCACTGTCTCGCCTGGATCCGGTGCTCCCTGTTCGATCAACGTGAATCGATGATTGCATTGAGGACAGGCAATATCGAAGCCCATCTTCTCCTCGCTGGTCTGCATCACCGCTTGGCATCGCGGACACGAAAATCGTACTTTTGCCATTTAGCAAAACCAATAAAGGATGTTGGGCTCTTTCAGCGGTCAGTCTACTTGTTCGGCGAACTGATCACAATCTTGGAAGGATTCGCAAAAGAAAGCGGCCACTACGACGGCAGAATGTTCAAACTACGTTTGATCGGCCGCGAATCACGAGGCTTTCCAACGGCCGCAGCAATTAAGTCGTAACCCTGCGACGCAACAATCTCGCACTCAACAATCTGGCCTGCTTTTAGTTCATGGTCCGTTTGCGTTACAAACGTAACACCATCTACGTCAGGGGCATCGCAAGACCCTCTGCCAACCCATGCTCCGGGCTGACCTTCGACAGCATGGTCCAAAATGATGTCCACCAAACGGCCGACTTGCGACTGGTTGTAATCGAACATGATCTCTTGCTGCACCTGCATCAAACGTGCCCGACGATCTTCTTTGATCGCATCGTCCATGTGACCTTCGATTTTCGCCGCCGGCGTATCCGGTTCGAACGAATAAGTGAATACTCCCATACGCTCAAACTTGTGACGTTTGACGAATTCGATCAACGTTTGAAACTGCTCTTCTGTCTCGCCGGGAAAACCCGTGATGAAAGTTGTACGCAAAACGAGGTCCGGCAGCAGCGCACGCATCATATCGATCTGCTCATTCATCTGAGCCTGATTCACGCGACGCGACATACGCTTGAGCATCAGATCATCGGCATGCTGCAGTGGCATGTCGATGTAAGGAACGATCTTGTCACATGCCGCGATCGTCTTCAGCAGTTTTTCATCAATGTACATCGGATAGAAGTACATCAACCGAATCCAGTCCAGACCCTCGACTGCGTTCAGTTTCTCAAGTAGCTCCGCCAATCGCGGTTCGCCATAAAGATCCATGCCGTAGTAAGTCGTGTCCTGTGCGACGATGATTAGTTCGCGGACTCCGTTCTCAGCCAGTTGCTGCGCTTCCGCGATAACGGTTTCCATCGGCTTCGTTGCGTGCTTGCCTCGCATTTTTGGAATCGCACAAAAAGTACACAGTCGATCGCAACCTTCTGAGATTTTCAAATACGCAAAGTGCCGTGGCGTGATCTGCAAACGATCCATGTCAGGCATCGCCCGGATAGGAGCTGGCTGGAAGACGATTCGTTGCTCTGCGAGATCACCGACCAGTCGGTCTGCGACCTTCGTGATTTCCTCGCGGCTAAAAACGCCAACCAATGAGTCAATGTCGGGGCGGTCTTCTAGCAGCTGCTCCTTCTGTCGTTCTGCCAAACATCCCGAAACGATGACACCTTTTGTTTTGCCTTCGCGCTTCAGCTCAAGCATCTCGTCAATCGCAGCAAAGGACTCCGTGCGAGCATTTTCGATGAAGCCACATGTGTTCACGATAACAAAGTCACTACCGACAGGATCAGAAACCATCTGGTAACCATCAAGCTTCAGCAGGCCCATCATTCGTTCACTGTCGACGGTGTTCTTGGCACATCCAAGGCTGATGAAGGAATAGTTCCCTTTGATGTCTTTTGATTCAGGGACGGATTGGAAATCAATGGACAAGTTTTCGACCCAAAAAAGTACAGTGTTTGCGATTAAGAATCGTAAACGAAGGCAGCGGATTGAGGGAGGTCGAAAATACGTGGGAATGCGTGCTTTACCGTGTTTCTTAGCTGTTGATTCCAAGGCTGCAGCATGTCCGTGATTCGGCAGGGCACCCGAATGGTGTTAACGACGCACAACATGCAGACTAGGAAAAGAACGAGACTGCAACGTCGATCACGTCGTCCTCAACGATCAATATCGCCACATCGCCCGCATAAATCTGATCACCGGCTCCAGGAACGTGTACCGCATCCTGGCGGATAATCGCGGCCACAAGACATCGATCAGGCAGCCCGATCTCGGCCAACGATCCTGCTGTCGCAGGAGATCCCTCGGCGACCTCAACCTCCAGCACGCTGATCAAACCGCAGGGCAACTTAACTCGCGAAAGCAAATTCCCCACATTGAGGAACGCATTGATCTGCTTCGACATCGCAGCCCGCTCACTCACGGCGACATCGATTCCAATCCGATCGATGATTCGGCCATAGTCTGGGCGACCAATGACTGCCAATACCTTTTTTGCCCCAACGTCCTTGGCACCGACACTCAACATCATATTGGACTCGTCATCGCCCGTGCTGGCCACAAAGAAATCGGCCGATTCAACGCGTTCTTCTTCCAACACTTCCCGGATCGTCGCGTCGTCATTGACCACCGACGTATTCTCCAATAACCCCGACAGAACTTGGCAGCGATCCTTGTCTCGTTCAATCAGCATCACCTTGAAAGCTTCTCGCTCAAGCATGCGGGCAAGGTGCAGTCCGGTTTCACCGCCGCCAGCGATCACCACGCGTTTGGGGAGAGTTTTCTCGATTTTGAACAGCGTTCGAATCGCTGTCGTATCTTCCGGACGCGAGAAAACAGTCACACGATCGCCGACTTCAAGCATGTCTTCAGCCGACGCAATCCACATTCGATTGGCTCGCTGAATCGTGCCTAGTCGAACATTGGGTGGCCAATCAATTTCTCGAATCGTTCCCTGAGTCACCTTTCCGGGTTGGCCAATGGTCAACTCCTGAACTTCGAGGCCGCCGCGAGCGAACTGTTCCACCACCACTGATCCCGGATTGCGGATACAACGTGCTAATTCCAGCGCAGTCAGGTGTTCAAGTGATAGCAAACGGTCAATTCCAAAATGTTGCTGATAGTCGAAGGTACTGAGGTCGCGAAAGACAGGACCGTAAACCCTCGCAACAGATCGACGAGCGCCCATTTTCCTGGCCATGCTGGCAGCAACAATGTTCACCTCATCGACTCCTGTGACAGCCAGACAAAGATCTGCCGAGATCATTCCCGCCTGAAACAGGACAGTGGACTGCGACGCGGATCCCGAGATCGCACGAACGTCATACTTCTCATTGATCGATTGCACTCGGTCCGGATCACTATCGACGACCGTCACGCTATGGTGCGAGCTACATAGCTGTTCGGCAATGGACGACCCAACCGTTCCAGCTCCCAGGATTACAATATTCACGATTCGTTCGCTTTTGGAGGACGTTTGCGCTGCTGAAGTTTGCGGGTTATTACGGAATGAACCATGGAATCAGTTGTTTCGCAATTCGCGATTCTTCGTTTGTATCGGCTTTTGCGTGTAAATCTGATTCTGTTGGTCGAAAGCGATGTCGTGTCGGTTTTCATTTTTCCGGTCGATTGGACAGTAGTGCTTATCTGCATCCTTCACTTCGGAGAGCCCGATGTCCGTCCACCAAACGCGAACGCTTAGCTTAGCGATTGGGATTTTAACGCTTTTTGCTGCTGCTGCATGGGGGCAGCAAAAGGATGCTGAAAATCCAGTCTTAAAATCCGAAAATGCGATGTTCGGTTCGGATTTGCTCGTCGACGGTGACGGATTCTTCAATGCCGCTCTGAGAGACATGCAGAAGACAGTTACGGCTGCTGAAGAAACACCTTCCGTCAAGAAAAAGCAGCCAGTACAAAACGTTTCCCAAACACCGTACCGAAGCGATGAATCTCTAGTTAGATCCAGCTCAGTGTCGCTGGTCAATAAAGATGGATACTTTCTGGCTGCCACAAACGATGGTCTGTGGAGCGATGCCACGACCGGGAAGCCTCCAGTGACAAGACGGTCGATTGTATCTGAAGTGGTCGAAACTTCAGCTCATTCGCAGACTCAACTTGTCTGTCCTTCGAAACTCCGACTACGGGTCGGCTTCGATGCATTGCTCTTCCAACGCGGACGCGCTGAGAACACCATCTTCGCAACCGACGACAATGGTCAAGATTGGGCGTTCAGCGACTTTGAGTTCTCCGAAGGTACGGCTCGTTACTTTATCCAGTACATGAGCGACGATCAGTCGGGCTTCGAATTTACCTTCTTTGACTTCAATTCTTTTTCATCTTCCATAGAGGCATCAGGGGAGAACGTCGTTCCATTTTTCTTCCAAGGCAACCCGGCGGACAACGCTACGGACTACGATCTGAACTACACGTCGCGATTGAAGAACATTGAGCTTAATTCCTGGTTTCGTCATAGCCCGACAAAACGAACCGGCTATGGCATCCGCCACATTAACCTGGACGAAACATTTGACGTCCTCAGTGGCGGAAATATCGCCTCCGGCCTGTTCTCCAGAACCGACAACGATCTTTGGGGACTGACCAGGATGTGGGAAAGACGTCGACCATTGTACAATCGAATGACGCTCATTGGAGGCGTCGACGCTGGACTGTATCTGAATCGAGTGAAGGTTAATGTCGACACACTAAACGTTGACGACTCAAGCGAAGCAAAGAATCTTGCCGGATCGCTTGGATTTAACGTGGGGCTAGAGTATCAAGTTGCCGACAACGTTACGCTTCGACTTGGCTATGAAGGTCTCGGTCTTTTCGGAGTGGGGCTTGCTTCGACTCAGAGCCTTTCGCAGGATGTAATCAACGGGCTCGATGACCCCGAACTCAGCAGCCTCTATTTCGGCGGCTTCAACATCGGCGCCATCGCAACGTTCTAGAATTTGGCTGAATAATTCGCCCCTCATAAACACTTGGCGTCTTTTCGGGCCAACGGCCCAGCCTGAAGGGCCTTTTGATTTGATCATAACACGGCTAGACTGTGACTTCATCAATCATAACCGGCCGCGTGAGCAAGGGATGGTCCCTAGCGTACCCACGCAAGCGAATCATAATCCGTCTGCTGCGGGAAGTTTCCCATTCGCCAATGCGATTGCATCGGCAATCCCTCGCTTACGCATTTTGAAGTTGCACACTTTGCCTGAAAATTCGAATTCTATCTGGAAATAACCATTGAAAACCGAAAACGCGGAGCGTTTCAATACAAGCCCGAAGCGCCAGCGAGTGAATCGAAACTCCATGCAATTATTCACTCGCTGGCGCTTCGGGCTTGTAGTAGTGCAACTTCAAAACTTACGCAACGGGTTATGATGCAGTCGGCAAAAAGTCACAGCCTCGACGCGTGAGCAAGGGATGGTCCCTAGCGTACCCACGCAAGCGAATCATAATCCGTCTGCTGCGGAAAGTTTCCCAATCTCGGCGTTTCCATGACTGCCTTTCAACTCAACCATCGATTGGAACAGGACAGCTTCCTGATCGGCCATGTCGAATTCTGTCAGATCAGACTGCTGAACGATTGTCGTTGGCTTTGGCTAATACTGATTCCACAGCACAGCGGCCTGACCGAGTTGCACGAATTGAACAGCCAGGAACAAGCAGAAGTCGCCACCATCACGAACCGTTGCGCAAAACTACTCAAAGAGCTAACGAACTGCAAGAAAATCAACTCTGGGGTTCTCGGCAACGTCGTGCCGCAACTGCACATTCACATCGTGGCTCGAAATGAAGGCGATCCAAACTGGCCAAATCCAATCTGGGGTTTCGAGACCGCGAGGCCCTACTCGGACTCCGATCGAGACAGCTTGATCTCGCATCTCAGGACAACGCTGCAAACAGCTTGAGATGCCACAACCTACGGGGCGAGGCTCTCGCCGAGCCATCACCGTGCTGCATCCATCCAATCGAAATCATCGCACAAAAAAGCCCTGGACCCGATTGTCCGGAGCTTTCATGCTCTAAGTCTGACTACGATTGCCAACTACAGCAATCGTGGACCAGCGTACACCGCGCCGTCGCCAAGCAACTCTTCGATACGCAACAGCTGATTGTATTTCGCCATGCGATCCGACCGAGAAGCCGAACCCGTCTTGATCTGGCCTGTGCCAAGACCAACCGCCAAGTCAGCGATCGTCGAATCTTCCGTCTCGCCACTACGATGACTTGACACGCTCGTGTAGCCGTTCGTGTGAGCCAATTGAATCGCTTGGATCGTTTCAGTCATCGTTCCAATCTGATTCACTTTAATCAAGATACTGTTCGCGATGCCCTCATCGATTCCGCGTTGCAATCGAGTGGTGTTGGTTACGAACAAGTCATCGCCCACCAATTGAGTGTCGGCGCCGAGCTTGTCAGTCAACAACTTCCAACCGTCCCAATCGTCTTCGTCGAGTCCATCTTCGATCGAGCAAATTGGATAACGACCTGCCCAGTCTGCAAGGAAATCAACCATGCCAGCCGAATCCAATTCTTTGCCGTCGATCGCGTAAACGCCTTTGCTGGAATCGTAAAACTCCGAAGCCGCAACGTCCAACGCAATCATAACTTGCTCGCCTGCTTTGTAGCCGGCTTTTTCGATGGCAGTCATGATCAAATCGAGTGCTTCACCGTTGCTACCAAGGTCAGGAGCAAATCCGCCTTCGTCGCCAACAGCAGTGTTGAGCCCCTTGTCCTGAAGAACTTTCTTCAGGTTGTGGAAGATCTCGCAACCGCAACGCAACGCGTCGCTGAACGTCTCGAAGCCCAACGGCATTACCATGAATTCCTGAACGTCCACTGAGTTGTCAGCGTGCTCGCCGCCGTTGACGATGTTCATCATCGGTGCTGGAAGCAATGTCGCGCTCGCACCACCAAGGTACTTGAACAGTGGCGTGTTGTTGAATTGTGCTCCCGCTTTGGCGGTCGCCAGTGAAATGCCCAGCAACGCGTTGGCACCAAGGTTCTTTTTGTTTTCGGTTCCGTCAAGTTCCAACATTGCACGATCGACGGCTCCCTGATCCGTGCCGGGCATCCCGAGCAATGCATCTGAAAGCGGACCGTTGATGTTCTCAATCGCTTTGCTGACGCCTTTGCCCATGTAGACAGCTTTGTCGCCGTCCCGAAGTTCCCAAGCTTCGTGAGCTCCAGTGCTTGCTCCGCTAGGAACAGCAGCTCGGCCAAACGATCCGTCGGCGAGCGTCACGTCGACTTCGACGGTTGGGTTTCCTCGGCTATCGAGAATTTGACGACCATGAATGGCAATGATGGAGTCCATTTTGTTTCCGTGTGGTTGGTTTGTTCTGCGTATCGAAAGACGGTATTTTGACGCAAGGTCGCATTTGCGAAAGGGGTAGATGTTTCGCCGGCATGACGCTGGCATGAACTCCCTTATTGCTCGATAATGCGTCGCTGGACATCCAATCCAAGCCATTTGCGTCATCACGACCTTTCTACATAGTCCGCCATGAATTCAAGTTCAAAAGCGCTCCCGCTAATCCTGTTCGCAATGCTCGTCTCGTTGAGCCTGCTCGAGAACACATCCACGGCCGATCAGCCGGCAAAACGCCCCAACATTCTGTTTGCAATCGCGGACGATTGGGGCTGGCCACACGCAAGTGCCTACGGAGACCCAGTTTGCAAAACGCCAACCTTCGACCGCGTCGCTCGAGAGGGAGTCCTCTTCAAGCATGCGTTCATTTCCTCGCCGTCGTGCACGCCATCGCGCAACGCAATTCTAACCGGCCAACATTTTTGGCGGCTCGGCGGAGGAGCAAACCTGCACTCCGTCCTCGACACGAAACATCAATCTTTTGTTCACATCCTCGGCGACGCAGGATATGAAACCGGTCACATGCGAAAAATGTGGGGACCGGGAAACGCGTCGAATTGGAAAATCAATCCCGCTGGCTCAAAGTTCGACGGTTTCAGCGACTTCCTCGACAAACGCGATCCTGAAAAACCGTTTTGCTTCTGCTTCGGAGCCTACGATCCGCACCGTGGCTACAAAGTCGGCAGTGGCAAAGACAGCGGCATGAAGCTGGACGACATCAAACTATTCGATTGCTTTCCCGACTCAGAATCTATCCGCAGCGATGTGGCAGATTATTACTTCGAAGTCCAACGCTTTGATCGCGAGGTCGGCGAGGCCCTAAAAAGACTCGAAGAGCTTGGCGAGCTTGAAAACACGATCGTCGTCGTAACGGGTGATCACGGAATGCCGTTTCCACGCTGCAAGAGCAACCTCTATGATTCGGGCGCTCGAGTTCCGATGGCCGTTAGATGGCCAAAACACATTCAACCTGGTCGCGTCGTTTCGGACTTCGTCAGCACCACCGATCTCGCGCCGACGTTTCTCGAAGTCGCCGGCGTCCCGATTCCAGATGCAATGACGGGAAAGAGTTGGATACCGTTGTTCAAAAATTCATCCCCTGTCGACGGCAAACTAATTGATCCAAAACGTGACCATGTCATCTTCGGGAAAGAACGCCATGTCCCGTCGCAGGAAGCACCCGACGATGGCGGCTATCCAATGCGAGCCATCCGCACTGCCGAGTATTTGCTGATCGAAAACCATCGCCCAGACCGTTGGCCAAACGGAACGCCGAACTATCTGAAGGCGACCATTCCATACGCTTGGCTTGCCGACACCGACAACGGACCGACGAAGTCTTACATCGTCAAGAACCGCGAGAAAGACGAACGTCATCAGCTTTGCTATGACCTCTGCTTCGCGAAACGCCCAAGATTTGAGCTCTATGAGATTGCATCCGATCCGGAGCAGTTAACCAACGTCGCCGAATTACCGGAGTACTCCGAAATTAGAGCTGAACTTCACCAGCGACTGGTGCAGGAACTCGTTGCGACGGAGGATCCACGCGTCAAAGACTCCGCAGCGGCAACCGAGTACTTCGATTCGTTCAAGTATCTCGGTAGCGGCCCGCGTCATCGCAGCTGGAAGAAGAAACAGAAAGAGAACCGGAGTCAGAAACAGAAGTCGGTCAAATAATCGCGCACACCTGAATACTGAACACTACTTGGGGCCCACAACGTGATACGGGCTCTTCACACTCCGCACTTTCGAATTCTTGTCCACCAATATAGCATCCGCGGGGCTCTTTACCCCGACACCCGGCTTGTTCATCACATGCGTGTAAATCATCGTCGTCGCAACGTCCTTGTGGCCCAACAATTCCTGCACCGTACGAATGTCAGAACCTGACTCCAGTAAATGCGTCGCAAAACTGTGCCGCAGCGTGTGCGGTGTCGCGTTCTTTTCAATTCCACACTTTTTTAACGCCTGCTTGAACTTGCTACAAAACAAACTTTCGCCAATGTAATGCCGGCGATACTTTTCCGATCTCGGATCACGAGAAAGCTGCCGCGATGGAAACAAATATTGCCACGAAAACTCACGACTCGCGTTCGGATACTTTCGCTCCAGAGCGTGTGGCAAATAAACCTCGCCAAAGCCCTGCCCAAGATCCAGTTCGTGTTGCTGACGAGCGTTTCGGACCTGATCCTCCAATAGCCCTGCCGCAAACGCAGGCAACATCGTGATGCGGTCTTTATCTCCCTTCCCTTCTCGAACCAGAATCTGACCTCGATCAAAACAAAGATCTTTAATCCGCAACCGCCTCGCTTCTTTGTGCCGAAGTCCAGCACCATACATCAGCCCAAACAGCGCTCGATCACGCCCAGCAAATTGACTTGCCAATGCAGAGATTTCTTCACGGCTCAAAACAACCGGTAGCTTTCGATTCTTTTCTGAAACGTTAATGTCCAAGTACTCGAGTGACCGACCCAAAACTTTTTCAAAGTAAAACAACAACGCACTCATGGCTTGACGCTGAGTGCTTTTTGCAACATCGGCTTCGACAGCTAACTCACTGAGAAAGGCTCGAATTTCCGGCTCACGCAACGAATCAATGTCACCACGAAACGCCAACGCGAATCGCTGAACCCAACCAACGTAAGCCGACTCTGTCGCATATGCGTAACGCTGGAGTCGCATTTCACGACGCAGGCGCTGGACGAATTGGGGTTCTGCGGGATCGATTGATCGAAACTCATCCTCAATTCGATTTCGAATCTGCAAATCTTCCGTCGAGCCAGGAACATTCCTGCGAACTGCTTTGTCTAGATCCGGGTTCTTGATCGCGCGATTCAATTTGATCTTCATTTCACGAAGATCCGCAACTTCCGCGTCCGGAATCAGGAGGCTGTAGTTCTCAATGGCCTCAACTGCCTGCAGACGAAACTTGGCAACCGTTTTGGTCGTTAGAAGTGACTGCGAGAAATTGATTGCCAGCTCTTCTGAGACAACCAGCAAATCATCGTGATTTAGCGAGAGAAAACTGCGATATCGATCAACCCATCTTGGAAACCACTCTTTTTCAATTTGAGTGAGCTTCGAGTCATGGATACGGATTTTATAGAGATTTAGGCTCACGCTATTTCCGTCTTCAGGGTGAAATTGATAGCAGGCAAATTTGCCCCAGCGTTTTAATCCACACGTCGTTAAACGGCAACGACTTGCAGATAAAACGTCATTTCGTGTTTTATCCGCAAGTCGTTTCGAGTCGCGAGTTGCAGATAAAACTTGCTTAAGTTGGAGATAACGCTAGGATTCATGTTTTATCTCCAGCTGAGCTGGGGTTATCCTAAAAGTTATCTCGCTTGAACAAAATGCAATTCAAACTCTTACAATTGATGATTGCGACTGCAGTTGTTGGTGTAGTTGCGTGGCTTGCAATTCCGCGTGTAGTTATCGTGTCCGACGGCCATTTTGAGCTTGGTCTGCAATTCCCTGCCGAAGAAAAACTAGATACAACGCTTATGGTGGCTTATTGCTGGAACGAAATAGAGGCAAATCACGCGAACGAACACGGATCATCGACGAGTGAAATCATTTTTCGACCAATTGAAGTTGATCCAAACGGCAAATCGCACGTAACGCTTCCTTGCTCTGGAAAATATACTCAATCTAACGACGAGATCTCCTACAACGAACCGAAATTCGTTGTGATACAATTCAACGATAACGATACAATCTGCCGGAGAAAGTTTTCAGTCCCTGCTGGCAAGGGCGACCGCACACTTTCGATAGACCTTGATTGAAGATTCGCTTTTACATCAAAACTACGGTCACAAGGACACATGGTGCAAATCGCGAGATAACAATGTGATGCACGCGAAGCCGGTCTTGCGCGTCTTTTGAAAATGGATGATCAACCGTCCCGGCTCGGTGATCACGGACGTTATCCTGCCTAGCATGTCATGATCGCACTGCGCTGGATTCTTGGGTTAACTT
>CAYGUE010000172.1:0-12915 GCA_964352885.1 uncultured Pirellulaceae bacterium | reverse complement strand
GTCGGTGCCCAGCGAATCGTTTTCTTGGGTACCGCGGCCAAACTCGCTGAATGTCATCACGACAACACGATCATCGAGCCCGGCATTTTTCAAATCGTCCAGCATTGCCTTGAGCGCATTTGCGTATTCGCGGAGCAAACGAGAGTGGTCGAACTGTTGAGCCGAATGCGTGTCATAGCCGCTTTGGGACGTGTAGAAGACTCGCGATCGAGAGCCGCTTTTCAACAGTTGCGAAACAAGCTTCAGTTGTGATCCGAGTTTCGTATTTGGGTAGGGCAGGGCGTCGGATTCTGTGTTCCCTTTGCCATTCTTTTCGAACTCTTCCGCTGAAGCGTAGGCACTCAGCACTTGCTTCGAAACGAATTGTTGGAGATCTACTTTGGTATCCGTTTTCTGTGCGGGCGATGAAACATCCATCGCGAGCTGCAGATCTTCTTCACGAGACAAAGAAATTGCTTCGGACTGCCGCCCCCACAACGCGACCGGCGTCTCCTGTTGGCCAATGTAAATGGCTTTCTTCTTCCCGACGAATGTTCTCTGGTCGAGCGTCCGTCCGAGCCAACCGTTGTTGTCGTGTTGCTGATCGTCGAAGCTTGCCGTTTGCCAGATTTTCATGCTGCGAAAGTGCGAGCGATCCGGGTTCGGATAGCCCACTCCCTGGACAATCGAAAGTCGTCCGTCGTCAAAGAGATCCTTTGCGGCACGCATCGACGGATGCAAGCCAAGTTGATCGTCGATTTTCAGCAGATCCCTGGTTGGGATTCGCAGTTTTTTTCGCACACGACCGTAGGCATCGTCTGCATATGGCACGACGGTGTTAAGTCCATCGTTGCCACCATCGAGTTGGATCACAATCAACACTTTTTCGTCGGCTACTGGCTCTGCTGCTTTTGCGGTCCTGCCAAAAACATGAGGCAGAACAGGCGCCAACGATACGATGGAGCTTTTTTGAAGGAAGTTTCTTCGTGAGAGCATGGTTTCGCCTTTCGAAAGTTCGTGGTTGTGGCTTCCAGCCGCAATCGTTTGCGCTGTGCAATGCCAATCAAAACCCGTTGCGGTAAGCGAGGGATTGCCGATGCAATCGCATTGGCGAATGGAAGACGATCCACGCAGACGGTTTTTCATTCGCTTGCGAGGGTACAGCAAGGACCATCCCTCGCTCAAGCAACGGGTTATGATTTTGAGTAGCGTCCGCAAATCTCCTTCACCCCAGTTGATGTTCAGCCCTGGACAGCAACAACGCTGCTGCCATGGCCAACGAATCATTCTCCGCCGACTCTAGCGTTGCGACTATTTCTTCAACTGCTTTCTCTGGAGCTTCGCCCCAAAACAATTTTGCCAACCAACTGATTCGTTCTTTCGGATCTGTATCGATTCCATGCTGCGTTGCGAGTTGATCAAAGTCCGGCTCGCGCGCCGGATGCCAGATCTCTCCCGTTGCCAACGCGTTCGCAAAATTAGCTCGTGCGATGACTGAACGCGAATTGAGCCACGACCTTCCTTCGTTCCAACCACCAACGTTGGGCGGATAAAACAAATCCTGCCCAATCCTTTCGGCCCACTGTGCCAAAATCATTGAACTCGGTGGAGTCTCGTCAAGTTCCAAGCAGCGGATCGCTCCTACCATGTACTCGACGGGACCGATCACTTTCGAGCAAATATTCGCATCAGCGAAAAACAACTCTGATCGCAGGACGGTTTCGATCGCCCATCCAATATCCAAATCACTATCAGCCAATCCACTGGCAAGATCATTCAGCTCGGCCGCACCAACGACATCTTCGCCCATGAACGTTTTGCAAATTCGCCATGCGATTCGTTTGGCGGTTGCCTGGTGATTGAGCAACATATCCAAGAGTTGATCGCCGTCAAACGGCTGCGTTCTACCGAGAATCGTCAATTCGCCGTCGTCGTGGCGAGCGGTTCTGTTTTCGAACCGGTCGTTGATTACAGTCCAACCCGTGAGTGCTCGGGCTGATTCTTTCACGTCCGTTTCAGAGAATTCTCCGACGCCGAGCGTAAACAATTCCAGCATCTCCCTCGCTAGGTTTTCGTTGGCTTTGCCTTTTTTATTGGAATCTGCATCGAGCCATAGCATCATGGCGGGGTGCTTCACAACCGCCGAGAGCAATTCACTGAATTGTCCGCGACCACGGATTCGAAACAGCTCGTTCTGCTCGCGCATCAAAGTCAGATTCATCACTTTGCGATTGCTGGTCGCAAAGTGGTTGTGCCACATCAAGGCAAGTCGTTCACCAAGCGGATCGGTGGTCGTCACCAACCGGTGCAGCCACCACGCTGTGAGCCGCGTCGGATTGCCTGACGCGATCGCCGCGTCGCCAATCGTCTTGGCCATCGCACCAAGACCGTTTGGCTCATCAGCGGTGTTGCCATTGAACAAACGTGAAATCGAAGCTTCCGATCCGTCCGCCAAATCACGTTGCAGCACATCCCAGGGCGCGGCAAAACCAGCGCGGCGATGCAAATGGACAACCCGCCGGAGGTTCCACGGGTTTTCATCGGTTGGTTGATAAGGTGACCAAGTCATCTTTTTTTCCGAATGGTGAGCGTCGTTGTTCGTAGCTAAAACACTAATCATCAAACTTCGGTGTAAACTCGCCTAGGTCCATCGTTTCACCAGATTTTGCGATGAATTCTCTATAGCGCCAAGATTGATCGAACGTTGTTTGCAAACGGTACGTTGCACCGGGAATTAACGCAGGGTAAATAATGCGAAAATCGTCATCGAGTACCGGCCCAGTTCCATCAAAAACTCCATAGTTGACTTGATCAATATTCGCATTGAATTCTTCGTCCGCTGCCAGTTTTCCGATCCGCATTGCTTCAAAATCGAATTTCGCCTCGCCTGGCATGAGTGTGAAATACAAAGACGGCCTTTGCATCGCAATCATTTTCTCACGATTGTCGGCGTCTTCCACAACGAACTTGGCCGTCGCTGATCCGCAGGGTTGCAGCACGACTTTGACTTCTTCGTCCGTCGCGGTAAGCTCGATCGTCGTGCCAAGCTTTTGCCTCGCGTCGAGGAAGTGGACTTTGTAGCTTTCGCCAGGCTCAAGTCCTGTCAGTTCGAACTTTCCACCGATGACTGGACGGGAATCGCCACGCCAACCGCCCGCGAGATCCCACGATTTCAGTCGCGTGATGACGTGAGCTTCTTCAATTGATTTGCCATCTCCGTCAACAATCACTCCGTGCACGGTCTTGCCTGGCAGAACTTCAATCTCAGCCTCGATCGTGTCCGTGCCTTTCTCAACGTTCATCGTATGGAACGCGTTCGCATAGAAACGAGTGCCGCCTGACTTGGCTGAAGTCATTTTCCGCGATTCCATCGTCTGCAAAACGTAGTGACTGTTTTTCTTTCGAACGACGAGCGTGCCATGCCCAGCGGAAACGGCATACGTGAATTTTCCGTCGCGGTCCGTTTTCTGTTGCGCCTGCCATCCTGTGATTGAATTTTCTGGCGCGTTTCTTCCCGAGCTTTCGAACGTGATCGTGGCATCAATTACTGGCTTACCGGTTCCCTTTTCAATCACGCGACCTTTTACGAGCGTCACACGCGGAAGTTTAATGTCAACATTTCTCGTCGCGTCGCTGTTTTCCCAGACGAGCTTTTCCGCTTGGCGGCCCATGTATGCAACTCCGGCTGGCGGATAAGCCGAAACGCCGAAACGAATCCCCGGTTCCGGTCGCAAGCGATAATTACCATCCGCATCCGTCTTTCCAGTGACCGTTGTCATCGAACCCATTTCCTGTTGGCTGGCCCAAATCGAGATTTTCGCGCCTTCAACCGGTTCGTTTGTGTCTTCGTAGGCGACTTTGCCAGTGATTAATTTCGCTGGCGAAAGTGTAAGTACGGCTTCTTCGCCAGGATCGACATTCTTGATCAGCGGTCGATATGTTCCGTCGCGCGGCCCACGCTGTTCTGGCTGTCCCGTGTTGAGCGAAATACCCTGCGGAGCGAATTTCTTACTGCCAATCAGCTTGACGTAGACGCCAAATCCCTCTGGAACTCCAGTCAACTTAAACCGACCGTCCTCATCGGTAGTCACAGGTTGAATCCATGCTCGGGGTAGATCGTCAGCAGCTGCGTCCGTCTCCATTCGGAATCCAGCAACTGTGTCCATTGAACCGCGTTCGGCATTAGGATTCATGATCATTTCGACTTGCAGTTTTTCGCCTGCGGCAGGTTGCCCATCGATATCGACTAGCCGTCCTTTGACGATCCCTTGTTTCTTCAAGCTAATTTTAACCGGCTTGTCGTCAGCCAACTTCGACTGATTCAGCATCGTCCAACCAACGGCCAAGCCGTCCTTCCTGGCGACGAGTAATCTCATGTCCTCGTCGGCGCCTTCGAAGTCCGCACACGTCAGAGCACATTCGCCGTCTTCGTCAGTAGTTCCGTAGCCGAACACGATTTGATTCGATGTTTCATTGTCAAATCCGGTCAATGCCACATGCGTTTCCTCGGCAGCGCTACCGTCAGGAAGCAAGATTGTGGCGCGAATGGTAGTTCGGGCGGCGTCCAATTCGACAGCGGAGTTTTCAACCGCCTTCAATTTGGTGGAGCCATTAGTAGTTGACCCGGAAGTCTTGCTCGCTGCCGCGACAGCCAATGGGTTCGCGGGTTCATTCTCGCTTTCGGTTATCTCCTGTTTTTCGGCTGCTGGTTTTAACTGCCCGAGATCTTTGGTTTCGCCCGGTTTCAAAATGACGCCTGAGAATGCGTAACCAATGCCCATGTTCATCATTTGATTTTTGTATTTCCGAGGAGCCGAAACAGAAGCTCCGTAGCTGTTGCCGGGCACAATTCCTGTGAGGCGGAAGTTTCCATTCTCGTCAGTCGGAATGCGGCTTGGGCTAGACATCTTTCCAGGATGGAATGCCCAAGGAGTTTCCCGCGAGTCGACAATTGCGTTGCTAATTGGTTCGCCATCCTCGTCAACCAGTTGCCCTACGATGAAGCCAGCTTTTTGGATGTCCTTAATTTCGGCTACTGTGCCATCTGGCATCGACGCACCAACCGTCACCTTGCCGATGAGATTCTTTTCACGATGGAAGGCAAAAATTTCACGGCGTTCACCTTGCTTGAGTGCCTTCACTTCGACTTCGGGTGAATCGACAGGATTCCAAAACTCATGGCCGTTGGAGTTATAGATTTGATATTTCTTGATATTGGCGCTTTCTGGCCACGTCGTTTTGACCATCAGGCTGCGGCTCGCAACAAGCGGCATGTCGGCAATGATCGAATCTTCAGAACCATCGGGATTGATTTCTATGTTCATCCAGTAGTTACTGGGGAAGACACAAAAGGGAAAGGTCTCGAGCGAGCGAGGTTCTTTTGTGTCGTAGCCTTCGATTTCCCCGCCCAGCATTCCACGTGGATACTTGCTGAAAGCATCGTTCATCGCTTCTCCGAGGGTACCAGTATTGCAGAAGTAACTCAGCAGCCCTTTCGTACGCCAAACCGGAACACGGAATCGCCCTTCGTTGTTGGTCCAGTATGCGGTTTGCAGCATCGCTAACTTGACTCCAGGGTGAGTCCGCTCCAGTTCCGGATTGCGAAAATAGCAATAGTTGATGTGTCCGGTCCAGGGTTTTTTGGTTTTCGAATCGAAGACTCCGCCTTCTGCCCAAACGCCCTGTTTCATGCGGAATTTCTCGTCGATGGGGCCGGCAGAGGTGTTGGCACGGAAGCCGAGTAGAGGGTAGGGTGCTTCACTGTTATTGCAAAAGCACACGAGCTTGTTGCTGGCGCCGACGCGCAGGCCTTCCATTCGAAAGTTTCCTTCGTCATCCGTTTTGACTGTGAACAGACCCTGAGCATCACCAAGATGCATGTTGTTTCCGTGAAGCGATGTTGCGATCACCAACGCGTTTGAGATCGGCTTATCCGAGTCGTAGTCGACGACTTTCCCGATGACGGGATTCGAAGGGCCGGCGATATGTGTAAACTCTTGCGAGTACACGCCGTACTTGTCAGTCCCCAGTCCGTTGTAGTCGGACTTTGCGTCAACTTTCTTGCCCGGCTGGTTGTAAGCGTAGACTTTCTTGGTCTCAATTCCTTCGCCTTGAATGACGAGCGTGAAAAGACGGTTGGCTCCGATGTCTTTGAGTTCGAACCGCCCGTCGGCATCTGTGGTTGCGGTAGGGAAGGCGTCGATCGCTCTCTGTGGTTCAATGATCTGGACCAATGAGTCAATGGTTCCTTTCCATTGTTCAGCGTCGTTGTCTACAAATTTTCCAGTTTGTTTACCTAGAGGGCGACCACTAAAACCGCTTGACCCGTATCCCGTAAACCACTGAATACGGATCTTGGCATTTGCGACGGGCTGGCCATCAATGTCAAGGATGCGACCTTTGATGGGATTGCCGGCGGGCGGAAGCCCGATGACCGCTCCGGAAACGCCGGCAAGAGTTCTCGCAATCCACCCCTGGGGTGAACTGGCTTCCTCGATCTGACGAAGCAAGCTTTCAGGTCTGTCAGTAACGAAGCCGTGTCCCGGTGCCTTGATCACGAGCGAGCTTCTATAATCCCAAAGCGCAGGAGCATCTTTAGGAAGATCGAGTTTGGGCAGGCGAAAGCTGTACTTGCCATTCTCGTCGGATGTGGCAACAAGTTTGGGAGACAGCGAATCGTGTTCCCGCGTTCGAGAAATGATCGAGTAGATTTCGGCACCAGCAACCGGCTTTCTGTCGGCGCCCACGACCACGCCGGAGATCGTGTCGGCCTTGGTTGATTTGGCTTCAAATTTTTCTTCGGTTGCTTGGATAGCAATTCGCCTGACAGGCGGGCTTTCTTTTGTGGAAATTTCGATTGAACCTTGGCTGTTCGGACCGGTGACATCGTTGATCTCAACAACATCGCCTGGCTTAGCATCAGTAAGATCGATCGCGAAGCCAATGTCGCCGGGCTTGACGTTGCTAAACGCGTTCATCCTGTACTTGGCGCCGGCCATGAGACCTTTAATTTCGAAGCGGCCATCGTCATCGGTGTGGCACCAGTGAATAACAAAATTCACCGGCGGAGTCTTTTCGTTGCCAAGAGAACATTGCTCGCAAGCGACGAAGTAACGCGCCGCGGGAAGATCGTTTTGTTTATCGATCAGCCGTCCCGTTACGCATACCGACTTTTGGAGAGTAACGGCGATCTCTTTGGTGGTGTCGCCTTCCACGCGATACTGACCGACGAGTGTTTCGTCTTTGTTCTTGAAGAACAAATGCCGCGGGCCTTTTCCGTCGTAGCCGTTGACGATGAACCGATCGGTTGTGGAAACGTTGTCAGACGGTTGCGGCCTGAAGTACGCGTCCTTCTCGGTCTGCCCAAAGACGCGTAAGTCAGAGACTGGTTTCCCGTCGGGGCCAACGACACGGCCAGAAACTGACAGGCCGGCATCCAAAGCCATGTCACTGCTGAAGGTGGTCGCGTCGACGGCAGGATCAATTTGTTTTAACAGCTGATATTCCCGCAGGGATAAACCCTGCAAGGGGAATGGGGTGGTGGGAATGAAGTCGCCCGACTCATTGCAACCGTCGATCGTTTCAACACCGACTGCCAGAGGATAGCCCGGAACCCCTGACTTCACCAGCAACACGCCGGGGCCCGGCAGACCGAGCGTGCGATAGTTGCCGTCTCTATCGGTTCGGAAGCGGCCATTGCCCCACACCCAATCCAGCCCCAAACTTTCGAATGAGTGAGGGTTCTTCTTGAGAGCCAAATAATCGACCGTCACCGCAAGCGGTTCGCCGCTCCGTTTGTCAGTGACACGACCTTCGATCCAGACTCCTCGCTTCAACTTGATCTCGATACGTTTCGCATCGCCATCGGTAAGGCTTGGCGAGACATCCTGCGACGTCATCAAGAAAGGTGCAGACTTCGAGGGCACCGCTTCAATGACGTGACCCTCGCCCGGCGGCATACCGGTGATGCGGAAGCGACCTTGCTGGTCAGTTACCGCTCGCATGTGATGCGTATCGAGTCGCAACTGTGAATTCTTGACGCCCTCTTCCTTAAACAGACGATCAACATGCACCAGCACGTTGGCGACTGGTTCGCCCGTGTCGTAGTCGGTAACGACTCCTTCCACTGGGATCGAAGGAGCAACGGCATAGTCGAAGTCGCGTCCAGCAAACACATCTTTCGATCCGTCAGAAACATTCTTTATATGCGGCAGGCTCAGCATTTCCATCTCGCGACCGAGAACACTCAACGGGCGAGCTTCAATGCGGTCGGCATCGAAGATGAGGATAGCCAGTTGATCGTCGCCAATGCCGTGGAGTTCGAATTCGCCGTTCTGGTTTGTCGTTACTGGCGGGATGAGCTTTTGCAGCTCGCTTCTCGCAAGTCCCCAAACACCGAATCTCGAAGTGCTGAGCACTTCATTCACTTCCCCCTTCGATGATTTTTTCAAGGCGTTCAACAATCCAGCAACGTCGGGTTGATAGAGACTTTCGACCAACACGTTTACCTTCGGCAAGGGTCGGCCTTCCAAGTCGATCAGTCGCCCACGAACTGGCTTCGACTCCGGCCGCAACGTAAGTATCCGGTTTGCGAAACGCCCGTTGCCTTGCGCCTTGTCGATTCGCGATTGCAGCCTGTCTCTTTGCTTGCTTGAAGCCGCGTTGTCTTCGAACACTTCCAATGGCATCCAATCCATGCCGCGACCCTTAGCCGTCGCAACCAATTGCGCCGGAGAGATCAGCTGCGTCGGCGAAAACCCAACCTGCTGAATCGTTTTCGCATCCAACGAGACCGCAAATCGCCCCTGCTCATCCGACGCTCCCAGCTCGCGCAGTAGTCCCTTGAAGTTCTCCCGATTCACTTCGCTATTGAATCCATGTGACGACGCAAGCCAAATCTTCGCTCCGGCAATCGGTTCACCTTGCGGCGTCTCAACGCGGCCAGAGTACGTTGGCAGTGCATTCAAAATCGAATTGGTCGTGGCAGGGGCCGATTGCTTTGCGCCTTTCATTCGCTCCGGCTCGGGGCGTTCCTTGCTGGAAACGTTGATCGTTCCTAAGTCGATCGTTTCGCCGGCGGAGACTGTCAAATTTCTGGCAAGAGCAGCGAAGCCCATGCTGGTACCTTCCGCCATTACCGCGTATTCCGTACCCGGCAAGACCTCTGAATGTTCGAAATGCCCGTCAGCGTCAGTGGAGACATTCTTTATGCTCGGAGCAAAATCTTCGCTCGGAGAAAATTCGATTCGAATTCGTGATCCAGAGACCGGCTCTTCGTCTTTGCCGACCAATCGTCCGCGGATAGTAACGCAAGGCTGCAACTGAACAGACAGTTTTTGATCGGCGTCTTCACCTGCAGTTACGCGGACGGCTTTGCCCAGATTTCGTTCGGGGTGATGGAACAGCATGGTGCGTTTTTCCCCCAGCTTGAGTCCTGCCGCCTCGAAAGTGGCATCCGGAATCTTTTTCCACCCCGAAAATCTTTCGTGCCCTTGGACTTTGACTCCCTCGAGGTCTCTCCCTGCGGGATCGGTCATCGCAATCGCTATCTTCTTTCCTGATTCGAGCTGAAAATTTAACTCGAACGATTCCGCAGTTTCAGCGATGTCAACTTCGCGATAAATGGTTGGATTCTTTGGACCGGGCCCAGCACCGACTCGATAAGTCGGAAATTTCCCATCTTCGTCCGCACCATCGATGTCCTCCGCTCCCTGTCCCTGAGGGAAAGGGGCATAGCCGATTGTGGCACCGACGATCGCTTTGCCGGGCAAACCGACCAATCGATAGGATCCATCGGTTGCGATTTTGTAACGCAATTGATACCCAAGAAATTCCTGACGGTCATACTCTGGAGTCGCTTGGGCGAACGGATTTGAGAGATAGGGGTAGTAATAGACGTAGGCTTCGTCTTCGATCCGAATGTTCTTTCCAGTGGCCTTATTGGTCAACTGTCCGGTAATCCAAACGCCTCGATTCAACTCCAAATCCAAATCGATGGGCTTCATTCCTGTTGGATTGGGAACGTCGAAAACACGCATCAGGTAGGGCTGATCGTCGTTGGGCACCGCAATGATTTGATTGCCGGCCCCCTTGGGCAACCCCCGCAATGTGTAACGACCCTCTTCATCCGTTTTGACTCGTATCTGTCGCTGTGCAACCATTCTTTGCTCGGCCATTACATAAGATTCGATTCCGACTCCCGCCATAGGCTCGCCTGTTTTGGCGTCCTTCACGATTCCGGTAACGGCCTGACTGGGGGCCACCGTGATCACACAGTTCGCTCCATGGACAGTTTGTTGGTCTGGCACTCCGACGTTGGCAACGGTGGGCGCCATTTTGCGGGTAACAATCGTAGCCCACGTATAGGCGATGGTCGGCCCTTCAAGAATTACAAGAATGGCACGTTCTTGTCCCAAGCCACTGATAGAGAAATAACCCTCCGCGTCGGTTTTAATGTTCTTTTGAAAGACCTGAGGAAGCTGTCGGATCCTGTTCGGCAAATGCTCACTGGTTGCTTGCCAGAAAATTTGGCCTTCGCTCCAAGCCTTCAGCACAGGACCAAGATCTTGATTGTCTGATGCCCACAACATTTCGACTCGTACCGAAACGTCTGAGAGTGGTTCGCCTTCTAGGCTGACAAGTCGCCCTTTGACCGGCACGTCGTCAGAAACGAGACTCAGATTAATCGGCTGATTTGGTTTGATGTTTTCGCCAATCAACCAGTCAATTCCATAGCCTTGCCTGTGAGCAACCACCGCTGTCTGTTTCCAAAAACGTGGCCCTGCGTCCGGAAACTTTGACTTGTCGACGATCAGTTCGAATTCGCCTCCAGGGCCGCTGGTGGTCGTTGCTAATGGTGCCTGCGGAATCACAGTTGGCTCTGGTTGCCAACGGTTCACTTCCACCGTTGCGTTCTCAATTGGGCGGTCGTCTTCGTCAACCACTTTGCCACGATACTTGATGGATTGCGATTCGGCTTTGGAGGTTTCGACAATACCAAGCTCTTGAGACTTGTTTTCATCGTCGGAGTCCAGGCTCACGATTACGTCTTCTGGTACTGCCGAGCTCACCCCCAACAGACCTGCCATCGCCGTGCCGAGCATTCCACAGCCGAGAACGGTAACGAACAGCAGCTTGCTGGCTCGGGTTGAAAGCGTTCGTGACGTATCCAAAATTCGCGTCACACGTTGACCCAACATTGACCGCAGTGAAACTACGCCGACTCCTGCTGCAGCTATCGGAGCAGTCGAAAGCTCGGCGATTCCGACAAGCCGGTTGGCGTACTCAGTTCGGTCGCCGCCGAATTGAACGACGAAATCATCACAGACTTCTTCCGCAGTAATCTCCAGCTTTCGCGACAGGATCCACAACAACGGCTGAAAGAAAAAGAAGGACGTCGCGACCTGTCGCAACAGGTTCCAATGGCAATCGTGTCGACGCAGATGAGCCAACTCATGAATTAGCACGTCCTGCATTGAAAGTCGACAATCGTCTTCAGGCAGCAGGATCGATGGATTACGCAAACCGGCAAGACATGGACTCGGTAAGAACGGGCTGCGAAAAATTTCAGGAGCAGAGACGTTCATGCGACCCGACAGTTGTTCACAAACCAGATTCAATTCCGGTTCAACTTTGGTCGCGTTTCGCTTCAACCGCCACAGCTTCCACCAAGCCGAAGCCAGCCTCAGGAATAGGGTGAAAGTGACAAGGCACCAAAGCGATGCCGCAAGGCTGGCGATGACACCAAACGTTTTCACGGTGAAGATTGATTCAACAACGGGAACCGGAGTCGCGACTTCCGGAACGATAGTGGGTTCTACTGAAGGTTCTTCGATCTGAATTGCGGAATCGGTAGACGCAGCCAAAGGAAAGCTTTGCATCGGCTCTGACACCACTATCGTCGTTGAAAAATCGATATCTTCAGTATCGGTTGACTCACTTTCGACAGGGTATTCAGACACGGGATCAAGCTGAACGACTTCGGGTGCGACCTCAGGAACAAAATTCGAATCGACTTTAGGCTCAGTGACATCCATCGCCCAAGACTCCGGCATGCTCACCGACCAACCTGAAAACCCAGCCGACGCCAACGCAACCGTGGCCAACGGACATATCAAAACTGCGACCAAGGTCGTTCGATACACAAGCGATTGAACAGCGGACCCGCGGGAGCGCAGCAGTGCTCCGACGACCAACCCAACCAAAATCAATAACGTCGATTGCAAAAGCCAATTCACAGCGAAACCTGCGGCGATATTGACGCCATCGAGCAGGAACATTTGTTCTTGAGAATCGAAACCAAGAGAGTTAAACATATTCATGACACGCTCCTATTTCTTTTTCTTGCTGTGTTGATCGATCAGTTTGCGAATCTCATCGATTTCCTTCGCTGAGACCTTCTCGTTTTTCAGTAGATGCGAAACAAGATTGCCCGCCTTACCGCCAAAGACTCGCTGCACAAGATCGCGAGTGGCACTCTGTTTGAAGTTGGCTTCTTCGACCAACGGAAAGAACACGAACGTCCGACCTTCGGCTTCGTGATCGGCGGCTCCCTTTTCCTCGAGGCCGCGGAGCAGCGTCTGCACGGTGCTGTGTGCGATTGGCTCGATCTCATTAATCGAGTCCGTGATTTGCCGGGCCGTCGTCCGGCCGTTTTCCCATAGCACCTGCATGATCAGCAGTTGTACTCGTCCCAGTTGCGTCGCGGTCATCGCAAAACTCCCTTGTGGATCAGCCGAATCACGGCAGGCCGCAGAATACAGGGCCCAATCGTTTAGTTGACTAAATCTAACAAGCTAAACGAACCGCGTCAAGGTTTTCCGGGAGGACTTTTCAAGAAAGTTTTTGAGGTTGGAATGAGCCCTCCCTACAGTTCAGGTACGGAATTCACATAGAGTCGTGGCTGTGGCGTCTCGCCGCAGTGCTTGCGAGAAGAAC
>CAYGUE010000171.1:0-13059 GCA_964352885.1 uncultured Pirellulaceae bacterium | reverse complement strand
CGTCAACATCGCTCCTTGCGAGAATCCTCCAATAACAATCTGAGATGAAGGGAGACCAAACTTTGAACATGCAAATTCAATCACTTCGGTGATTTGTTTGTTGCAGTTCGGCAGTTCAGTGGGGCACTCTTTCTGCAGATCGCGAAATTTCCCCTTCTCAGCCAAGCGTTGAATGAGATCAACGTCGATCATCCACCACGCTCGAGACTCAAACCCAAATTCTGAGCCCATGCTGATAGGAGCCACAGGAAACAGAAAAGCGATGTCCTTGAAGTTTGCATCGACTTTCGCAATCTCCGATGCGATCGAAACAAGATCGTCGCCGCCAGCGCCGAATCCGTGGCACAAGATGACAGCACCTTTCGGTTTTTCAGTGCCTGACACGAGAGTCACATCGAGTTGTCCGACTTTAATTTTGGACGAATTCATATTGTGTTCTTTAGTATGTATTGAAAGTGAAATATAGCTTGACACGCCAGAACTCTGGTTCCCGGCAGTTCTTTCGAATTCAGGCCAATCCGGCTATCCATTCCCTGATCGAAATCTAGTCTTCTTTGAAATAACGGAACCCGCCGTTGACCTGCAAGATTTGACCCGAAATAAAACTCGCGGCGTCACTGGACAGGTACACTGCAGCGGCGGCGATGTCCTCTGGCTGCCCCCAACGTGCCATCAACGCTTCGCCTGTTGCACGGGCTTGCCATTGATCGCTGGCCGACTCAGCCCACTGAGTTTGAATCCAGCCGGGAGCAATACAGTTGACTCGAACATCTGGAGCCAACGACTGAGCAAGGCTTTTGGTCATCGCCATGATCGCACCCTTGGTAGTCGCGAACAGCTCTCCGCTTTCTCCAGCCATCCCTTGAGAGGCTTGATCCCAACCGATATTGATGATTGAAGCATGACCAGACGTTTCATGATTTCGCTGAGCCATCTTTGCGCCAATCCCCTTAGACAGCATCAACGTTGCCTTGACATCAACCTGGAATAGATAGTCCAGTTTCTGCTCAAGGTTTTCATCCTTCCACTCACCGGTCAACACGTCACCGCCGGCGTTGTTGATCCATATATCAACACCGTTGTTCCAGCCCCAAGCTTCGTCGATGAAATCACCCCAAGACGCAATCGTCGCGAAATCGGCAAACAAGCTCGTTGTCTTGACATCAAAGCCGCGAACTTCATTGGCAACTTTTTCGATTCTGTCTGAGGACGCACGTCCGTGCAAGACAACGTTGACGCCCTGTTGAGCCAACGCAATCGCGATTCCACGGCCGATTCCGGATGAGGAACCCGTAACGACGGCTGTTTTGTTCTTTAAGGAATCGAGCAATGGAGGTTGTGTGGCGAAAAGGAATCATGCTTCGAAAACGGGCCGCGAGCAGAGAATCCAAGACCGTATTCGATCGGGTTGATCGCATCAAGCCTCCCGTCCGAGGACAACCCCAAGCTTTCATGTCTCAAGAAGGCATCATTCATTCGTTTTCGACGTTGCGTTTTATCCGCACGAACATATTGGCGGTTCGAAAACATCGGTTTTTATCACCTTGCTGAGTTTGGCACGGCCATTGCCTTTCCAGACATCAACAGCCTTCCGACGGCAATAACACTTATTCGACTGAGCAACACTATGGCCACAAATCATCACAAACTCGATTCAGAAAAGTACTTCACCGCAACTTTGCTTGCCGACAAGAAACTGGCTCGCCTGCAAGCCAACGAAACGATCAAGAAACTGTTTGTCGACTGCACGATCGTAATTCTGGCCACCTTAGCTGGTTTTTACGCAATCAAAACTATGCCAGTTTGGCTTCCGGCAGCCCAAACATGGTTCCATCAGCTGACAAGCTACAAATACGCGTAACAACGCAAACGTAAATCCAAATAGCTGCTTCCATCCGGCCATTCTTTTGACGCACCCTCCGACGCGTCTGAAGATTGGCTTTTTTCGTGTCCACAAACGATATCAGGCACATAGAAAAAACTTGGAACTCCGAAGACCCTTGTTGCGTCCGACTGCCATATCGAGTCCGATGGGGCTGGAAACAATTCTCGTCGCCAAAGGCCGCCAACATGATCCGCCTGATCAGTTTTTTCGCGTTGTTCGTTTCTCTGCTAACCGGCTTTCTTTTCGCCAGTGGGCACGGTTTGCTCGGCGATATGCCGCTCGACGAAGATGGCCGAGCAGCACTCTGGGCACAAGTTGAAAAAGACCAAGGCAAACGTTTACCGAAATCGGTGATCGCCAATCTGAACAAGATTCACGAAAGCGCCATCGCTGACGAAGCTTGGCCCGAAGCGACGCTGGCCCTTTGCTCTCGATTCTTCGTCGAAGGACAGATTGATCAACCGGTTTACCCCTACGTAATCAAACAGCTTCAAGCGGCGATTCCGAACGCTTCGGATCAGATGAAGCCTGTTTTAAAAACGATGCTGGCCGAGTACTTCTTTGTGTACTACCAGCAGAATCGATGGCGGTTTCAACAGCGTTCTCAAATCGCAGCCGCTCCGGGAGACGACTTTGAGACATGGGATCTGGCACGCCTGTTGGGCGAAGTCGACAAGCTGTTCACGGACTCACTGGCGTCAAAGGATGAACTTCAGAACATTCCGATCGATACCTACGACAAACTTCTAAAGAAAGGGAATGTCTCCGACGATCATCGTCCAACGCTTTACGACTTCCTCGCCTTCCGAGCGTTACAGTTTTACTCGCTTGATGAGCAGTTCATTCGCCAGCAGGGAGCATTTCAAGTTGGAGCCAATACGCCAATCTTTTCCTCCACGACTGAGTTCCTCAACTGGAAACCAGACACCGTTGACGACGATTCTTACCAACTCAAGGCCGTCACGTTGGTTCAAGACCTTTTGAAGTTTCACGCCCAAGACAAAAACCAAACCGCTTACCTTGACGCTGACATGATGCGGCTTCGATTTGGACGATCCGTTGCCAAGGGTGACGAAGCCAGCATTCGATATCGTGCGGCACTCAAACGTTTCGCCGACCAACACGTTGCCCATCCGCTAAGCTCTGTCGCGCTCGCATCGTTGGCGATGGCCGTCAAAGCCGATGAATCTGATTTCGTCGAGGCCAAGATACTCGCTGAGCAAGGTATCGCTCGGTTCCCTGATTCTGTCGGAGCACGACAATGCCGAAATTTGCTCTCGGAAATTCAAACCAAATCCATCCAACTGACCACGGAACGTGTCTGGAACGGCGATGACGTTCGCATCGATGTTCGCTATCGCAATGTGAACAAAGTCTGGTTCCGTCTGGTCGAGTTTGATTACCTGAACTGGAAACAGTGGGGTCAACAACGTTCTCCACAGAACGTCTACAACAAGGACATGCAAGCCATCGTCAAAGCAACCGCTATCAAAGAGTGGTCGGTCGATCTGCCGGCAACGGATGACTACAAGGAACGGACTGAGTCAATTCTTGTCGACAAGGACAAATTTGCCATCAAATCAGGCTGTTACGTTTTGCTATCAAGCTCAGATAGAACGTTTGATCAGACGCAACGGAACTCCGAGTTCAAAACTGTTTCGATGGCCGAAGTGTGGATTAGTAAACTGGCCATCATTGCTCGTCGAGCGACAAGCAACGATCAGTTTGAGATTCAAGTGCTTGATGCTCTCAGCGGCAGTCCTCTCAGCGGTGCTTCGGTCCGCAGAGCAAAGTGGGTCTACGATGGCCGAAAAAGCGGGGAACTGTCCAATGAAATGGCAACAACGAATGCCAGCGGAATCGCTCCGTTCCGCAACGACAACAAACTTACGAAACTGGACGTAGCCTACGGAGACCAAAAACTGGGGCTCATCGAAAACATCAATAGCGGAAAGTACAACCCGCCGCGCAGCTCTCAATCGACCGTCTTCTTCACGGACCGATCCATCTACCGTCCTGGCCAAACGATTCAGTTCAAAGGCATTTGCTACAAGTCTGACAAGAATAAAAATAACTATAGGACGATGCCCGGGAAGAAAGTCACCGCCTATCTCTACGATGCCAACAATCAGGAAGTGGAAAAGAAAGAGTTTCAAACGAACGAGTTTGGATCGTTTTCCGGAAGCTTCACGGCTCCGCGAAATCGCGCGACGGGCAGGATGCGAATTCAGTCCTCTGTCTCTGGCGCAACATCGGTTCGCGTCGAAGAGTACAAGCGCCCTAAGTTCTTCACAGAAATCGAGAAACCGACCGATGCATTTCAGCTTGGGCAGAAAGTCAAAGTTACGGGAAAAGCCACAGCCTACACGGGAGCTGCGATCGATGGCTCTAAGGTAGTCTGGCGCGTCGTCCGCAACGTTCGCTATCCGTCGTGGTGGAGCTATCGATATTGGTACGTTCCACAGCAGAACAACAGCAAGGAAATTGCAAATGGCGAACTAATGACGGACGTCAACGGAAAGTTCGAAATCGAATTCACGGCGGAGCCAGACGAATCGGTTGCTCGTGACAGTGAGCCCGTTTTCACCTATCAGGTTTTCGCGGACGTCACGGATACTGCCGGTGAAACTCGTTCGGCGTCGCAAACGACAAGCGTCGGTTACACATCCCTGGAAGCAATCCTTTCGGCGGGCGATTGGCTGACAACGGACGAAGAAATTGAACTCTCCCTGAAAGTAGCCACCCTCGACGGAGAAGGCCAAGCATCCACAGGGACGCTCAAGATCTACGAATTGACACCACCACAGAAAACGCAACGCGTCGCACTTGGAAATCGATATCGCTGGGGATACAACCCGAAAGAAGACAAACCGGACCTCTCCAAAATCAATGCTTGGCCGACGGGAGCGTTGACTCTCGAGAGAGAACTCTCCACAGACGAATCCGGTAAAGCAAAAACAGAAGTCGCCCTCAAAGCTGGAGCCTTCAAGGCCGTTTTCGAAACCACGGATCCTGCCGGCAACAAGGTGAGGACCGAAATGCCGTTGCTGGTTAACAATGTCAGCGGCGACAAGTTCGCAGTCAAGATTCCGAATTTCTTTCAGACGAAAACGAAGTCCGTTGAACCGGGCGAAGAGTTTGTTGCGGTTTGGGGAACAGGATACGATTCTGGCAAGGCGTTTGTTGAACTTGAGCATCGCGGCAACATTCTCAGATCGTACTGGACCGATACCAACGCGACGCAGCACGTCATCAAGTTCCCGGTTGAAGAAAAGCACCGCGGCGGAGTGCAACTTCGAATCACTTACGTGCGCGACAATCGACTGTACTCAACCAATCACCAGATCAATGTTCCTTGGTCAAACAAAAAGCTGGCCGTAAAATGGGAGCACTTTGTTTCGAAGCTTCAACCGGGCGGACGAGAAACTTGGACGGCTGTCGTAACGGGTCCCGATGCTGAAAAGACAGTTACGGAAATGGTCGCCGGCATGTACGACGCGTCGCTGGATGCATTTACCCCACACCAATGGATCAATTCCTTCAACGCGTTCTACCGAAATTACTCGCCCGTCAGTCGACGATTCTACAATTTCGAGCAATCCGCTCGACAAGCATTTCACTACAGCAGCAAAACCTACAGAGACGCTCGTCGCACCTATCGCAACTTCGCAGATCGCACCGGACTGAGCTCGCAGCGTGACTACTGGACATCGGACAGTGCCGTTGTGTACGGCCGTAGCCTGACGATGGGGCGAGGTGGCGGCGGATTCGGCGGTGGCGGTGGAGGAATGAACGAAATGTCGTTGGCTGATTCTGCAGCACCTGCTCCGATGGCAATGGAGTCTCGCTCTATACAACAAGTTGGTGGGCGACGGAGCCGATCAGCCAAAGACTCCGGCGCAGCACTTGGATCAGCCAACACGGGCATCGACCTCAAACAGGTCTCTCCTCGTAAAAACCTTCATGAGACTGCTTTCTTCTTCCCGAATCTGAAGGTTGATGACGATGGTTCCGTTCGCATCGAGTTCGAAATTCCAGAAGCTTTAACGAAGTGGAAGTTTATGGGGTTTGCTCATGACAACGAACTCCGAGCCGCATTGCTCACGGACGAGATGACGACCAGCAAAGACTTGATGGTCCAGCCGAATCCTCCGCGTTTCCTTCGCGAGGGAGATCTACTTGAATTCTCGGTCAAAGTATCAAACCAGTCCGACGATCCGCAAACCGGTTCCGTTCGATTGACGTTCGCCGACGCACGAACAGCGGAAAGCGTCGATGCTGCATTTAGTAATCAACAGCTCGATCAGACTTTCGAGATTCCAGCCAAGCAATCGAAGAGCCTATATTGGAAAATCAAAGTTCCCGATTTCGTCGGAGCGTTGACTTACAAGGCCGTTGGTGCAACGGAAAAGATTTCTGACGGTGAAGAAGGCTTCCTGCCTGTTCTTTCGAATCGTATCTTGGTCACGGAGTCGCTTCCGCTGCCGATTCGCGGAAACCAAACGAAGAAGTTCGATTTCGATCGACTGAAACTGTCCGGAAAAAGCGACACGCTTCAAAGCCAAACGCTGACCGTGCAGATGACGTCAAACCCATCTTGGTACGCGGTACTTTCATTGCCATACCTGATGGAATATCCGCACGAATGCAGCGAGCAAACGTTCAATCGCCTGTATGCGAACGCATTGGGACATCACATCGTTTCCAGCGATCCAAAAATCGAGCGTATCTTTGAACAATGGCGTGGAACCGAAGCACTCGAAAGTCCATTGGAAAAGAATGAAGACCTGCGAAACGTCTTGATCGCTGAATCTCCATGGCTGAGAGCCGGCAAGCAGGAAAGTCAGGCTCGGCGAGACGTCGGAATCCTGTTCGACAAAAATCGCATGACGGCGGAAGTTCAACGTGCCCTCGACAAGTTATCTCAAATGCAACTGGGCGACGGTGCCTGGCCGTGGTTTCCAGGCGGACGAGCCAACGATTACATCACGTTGTACGTCACGACCGGTTTCGGACGACTTCGCCAGCTCGGTGCGGACGTCGATGTGAATCCAGCGATTCGGGCTCTCGATCGCCTGGATTGGTGGCTTAAGAAGCGGTACGATGAAATCCAGAAACGTGGGGATCTCGACAAAAACAATCTGTCGCAGACCGTTTGCCTTTACATGTACGGACGCAGCTTTTTCCTGAAGGACAAACCAGTCGATGACAAATACAATGTGGCGTTCGATTACTTCGTCGGTCAGGCAAAAGAACACTGGACCAGCTTGAACAACCGTCAATCTCAAGGCCATCTTGCGATTGCCCTCAAACGAATTGGCGACCGCCAAACGCCGATAGCGATCATGGCCAGCCTGACAGAGCGAAGTCTCCAAGACGACGAAATGGGAATGTTTTGGCGAGAAGGGGACAAGTCTTGGTGGTGGTACAAGGCACCCATTGAAACGCAGGCCTTGATGATTGAAGCCTATGACGAAGTGGCAAAGGACCAAGCCAAAGTCGAAGAGCTGAAGATCTGGTTACTGAAGCAGAAGCAAACTCAGAACTGGAAAACAACCAAGGCCACGGCTGATGCATGTTACGGTTTGCTCCTTCGCGGCACGAATTTGCTCGCGTCTGACAAACTCGTCAGCGTCAAACTTGGCGGCCTTGAAATCAAACCCGAGAAAATTGAAGCCGGAACTGGTTTTTACGAGCAAAAGTTCGTTCGTGGCGAGATCAAGCCGGCGATGGGCCAAATCGAAATGGTCAAATCCGACGACGGCATCGCTTGGGGCAGCATTCACTGGCAGTACCTAGAAGATGTCAGCAAGATCGAGCCGTACGAGGGTACGCCGCTGACTTTGAAGAAGAGTTTGTTCATCAAGAAGAACACGGCCAACGGTCCTGTCATCTCAGAAGTTGAAGGATCTGTCGAAGTCGGCGATGAACTTGTAATGCGAGTCGAAATCCGCGTCGATCGAGCGATGGAGTACGTGCACTTAAAGGACTATCGCGGCAGCGGTACTGAGCCGGTCAACGTTCTTTCACGATACAAGTATCAGGACGGCCTAGCGTACTACGAATCCACAAAAGATACGGCCAGCCACTTCTTCATCGACTACCTGCCTCGCGGCACCTATGTTTTTGAATACTCCGTCCGAGTCCAACATCGCGGCGTTTACGAAACTGGCATCGCTGAATTGCAGTGCATGTATGCTCCTGAGTTCAACAGCCATTCGGGAAGCGTGGAGATTACGGTTGAGTAGGGAATAGATGTTCGGCGGCATGAATAAGATCTTCCTGATCCTGAAGATATTCCATCACCAGCTGTTTCGGATTGTCATGAATGTAGCCGAGCACGCTGATCAACCTCGCTGAGTCCTCGGAACCTCGCACCAGCGTTCGTTTAAGCTTGTCTAGCAGCAACTTCAATGACTCTTCGTCGCAAAGATCATTTGTGGCCATTGCCGCAGCTGCAAACACCATCAAATCCTGATCGTTACCACCAAGAATTCGTCGAAGCAAAAAACCCAACCCCTCGATTGCATGTCCATGCACGCCGCTAGCCCGAATTGCTCCAGCGCGAATCATTGTGTCGCGATCATCGAGCCCGAACTCAATGGCACGAACAAGTTCAGGTGTAGCCGCGGGTGCGAACTCCAGAAGTTGATACGCTCGCTGACGGACAAAAACATCCTTATCCACGGATGACCTCAAAACCAAGTCCAGCTCCTCTTCATCAAGAGCTTCGTTGGCGGGAAAGTACCGGAGGGCCGCGAGTCTCTCCGATGCCGAGCGGGACGATATGCGTTCGCAATATTGGGCATGCGTCCAACTCAAACAGGAATTACTTTCGCTAACGAGGCAATCGCCCGTCTGCTGTAAATACTTATGGGCTTTGGACATGGAAACTTTTGCATCGATGGTCAAACGCGTGTGCCAATTCGGAAGCCGTTGTAGAAGAATGAACTCGCGAATCGCCATGACGTAGCCGGCCTGAATCGCGGACAGCACTCCAAGTCTGGACATTTGCCATTGGTCAACGCCCGCGATCATGGCTTCACTGGTTCTAACTGCAGAACCAGCAATCAAAGGACCAAACCCGAACCAAATGGCAATAAGCTCACGCAACATTCCATACGTCTCAGAATCCAGCTTCTCGACATCGAACGTTCGATGCAGCAAATGAGCCGAAAAGCAAACGGCGAGCAGTGCGGCGACCCTGACTTTATCGTCCAACAGGTCGCGCCGCATTTGAGCAACAAACCGATTCTCTTCCAACAGAATCCCGGTTTCAGTACTCCAGTCGTTTGCTTCGCCAAATCGGTAGTCGACAACATTTTCAGGGAGACCGAAGACAGCCGCAATTCGTTTTCGCAAAGAGCCAACGTCGCTCTCCGCCTCCAACTCTTGCATGCTCAGAGATGCATCATCGGAGAAAAACACTCGTTGGCTTTTCAAATGTTCGATGCCGAAATGGTCCAGCAACCGTTGAAACTCCAGCTCAATCGCAACTTTTTCGGAAGTCGGGATGGGAAGTTTTGTGCCGAAAAACATATAAGTCTAGAGAAAGATTGGAAAACAGTTGTAACGGAGCATGCCTAGTAGCCCGACCCGGATTCCGAAATCTTTTCGATCGGATGCCAAGTTGTTTTGACTTCACAGAAGTCATGAATCAGCCACGGGCCTTGGGATTCGACGTCACTCCAATCACAGTCGTAATCGCGGACTCGTTTCAAATTACCGATCGAGTTCTTCTGAATTGAAACCAACGTTTCTGAATCTTTGCGATCGAAGGCGATGTGGTTCACATCAAGATGTTTCGAAAAGTGTTCGGCCAACTCGTCGAGTTTCCCAGTGATGAAGTTGACGACGCCGCCAGGAAGATCAGACGTTTGAAGAACTTCGCCAAGCGTAATCGCAGACAACGGTTTTGACTCGCTCGCCAACATCACGCACGTGTTGCCTGACACAATGATCGGTGCCAACAACGAAACCAACCCTAGCAAAGGGCTTTCTTCGCTGGCGACCATGAACACGACGCCAGCTGGCTCCAAGACGGAAAAGTTAAAATGCGATGAAGCTACCGGATTCACGGAACTGAAGACCTGTTGGTACTTGTCACACCATCCGGCGTAATACACCAGACGATCGATACTGGCTTCGACTTCCTGTTTCGCAGCAGATGCACTCAATCCCATCAGCTCCATTTCCGAAACGAACTGAGCCGTGCGGCCTTCGAGCATTTCGCCAATGCGATATAAAATCTGTGCGCGGTTGAACGCAGTCCGTCCAGCCCAAGAAGACTGAGCTGTACGGGCTCCAACGATTGCATTGCGGACATCCTTGCGTGAACCGAGGCACATGTTGGCGATCGGTTTACCAGCCGGAGCAGGGGAGTAGGATCGGCCAGATTCAGTACGTGGGAAAGCACCGCCGACGTACATCTTGTACGTTTTCAGGACCTCGAGACGACCGTTTGATGAGCCGTTGGTTGATAGTTTTTCTTTTGCCATGATGTTTCGTTTGAAATGGAGTGGTAGTGACGGCTTCGAGCCGTCGGATAGCCAAAAACGACGGTTGGAAGCCATCGCCACGAACGACTACGATCTCAAATACGCCCCGAGTCCGTGCATGCCGCCTTCGCGCCCGAAACCACTTTCCTTGTATCCGCCGAACGGTGACGTTGGATCAAACTTGTTAAACGTGTTTGCCCACACAACGCCTGCTCGCATCCGCGACGTCATGTTGAAGATCTTGGAGCCCTTGTCCGTCCACACACCTGCCGACAAACCGTAAGGAGTGTTGTTCGCTTTTTGAATGACTTCAGCGACCGTTCGGAAAGTCTGAACAGCCAGAACAGGGCCAAAGATTTCCTCCTGGGCTATGCGATTCGATTGAGCAACTTCGGTGAACAAAGTCGGAGCACACCAGAAACCTTTGCTCGGCAGCTCACATGCCGGCTGATAAAAACTCGCTCCCTCTTCTTTACCGATCTCGATGTAGCTCTTGATCGTGTCCAACTGTTTGCTCGAATTGATCGCACCAATATCTGTGTTCTTATCCAGCGGATCGCCAACGATCAGGCTCTTCATGCGGTGTTTCAATTTCCGCAACACGATGTCCTTCACCGACTCCTGAATGAACAGGCGACTGCCGGCACAGCACACGTGGCCTTGATTAAAATAGATCGCATCGATCACCCCTTCGACGGCCTGATCAAGTGAAGCGTCTTCGAAGATAATGTTCGCTGCTTTGCCACCGAGCTCGAGCGTACAACCCTTGCCAGTTCCGGCAATCGACTCTTGAATCATTTTGCCAACGCGAGTCGACCCGGTGAAGGCGACCTTGTCGACGTCTTTGTGATTCATGATCGCCGCACCGACCGAACCGTGGCCGGTAACGATGTTCACGACGCCCGGCGGCAGATCAGCTTGCTGAAAAATTTCAGCCAACTTCATCATCGTCAGCGAAGTCGTTTCGGCTGGCTTGATGACGACACAGTTTCCAGTCGCCAGAGCTGGTGCGATCTTCCAAGCGGCCATCAGCAACGGAAAATTCCAAGGAATCACCTGGCCACAGACCCCGTAAGGCACAATCTTCCGCCCCGGCATTGCATACTGTAGCTTGTCTGCCCAGCCCGCGTAATAAAAGAAGTGAGCTGCTGCGAGCGGCACATCAACATCACGCGACTCACGAATGGGTTTGCCGCCATCGAGCGATTCCAGCACCGCCAATTCACGGGCTCGTTCCTGAATCAGTCGAGCGATGCGAAAGAGATACTTTCCTCGCTGCGCTGCCGAAATTTTGGACCACGTCTTTGTGTACGCCGCTCTGGCAGCTTTGACGGCCTTGTCGACGTCGGCATCAGTGGCTTCGGTGATCTCCGCAAGCGACTCTTCGCTGGCTGGATTGATCGTCGCGAATTTCTCATCGCCTGACGATTCGACGAACTTGCCATTGATGAACAACCCATACGATTCGTCGATCGAAACGTGGCTAGTGCTTTCGGGAGCCGGCGAGAGATCCCAATTGGTTTTGATTGCTTGATTCATGATTTTCTCATGCAAAGAAACATATTTGAGTCTCACACAAACCCCAAGCGCGAGCCAGTGAATTTGGAACGTGTCGAAATTCACTCGCTTGCGCTTCGGGCTTGTATGGTCTTATTGGAAACGACTTGAAATCGAAAAAGTTAATCGATCGAAAAATAGTCTTTCGACTGGTAAGCACCCGTTTGTTGTTTCACGATCTGCATCAGCAAATCATTCGCGAGGCTACTGGCCCCGAAGCGAAACCATTGATTCGTCAGCCACTCTTCACCCAGCGTTTCTTTGACCATGATCAAATAGTGCAGCGCGAGTTTGGCATTAGAGATTCCACCTGCGGGTTTCATGCCAACCATCTCACCCGTCTCAAAAAAGTGATCGCGAATCGCTTCGAGCATCACCAGCGTGACCGGCATCGTGGCAGCAGGCTTGATTTTACCCGTAGAAGTTTTGATGAAATCGGCTCCAGCTGCAATCGCAATGTCGCTGGCTTTACGAACGCTATCCAGCGTGCCCAATTCACCTGTTTCCAGGATGACTTTCAAACGGGACATTCCGCAAGCATCCTTAACCGCAGCGATTTCGTCGTATACGTATTGGTAATCACCAGCGTGGAACTTGCCGCGAGAGATCACCATGTCGATCTCGTCAGCGCCCTGATCCACGGCCATGCGAACATCGGACAGCTTGATTTCCAGCGATGAATTTCCACTGGGGAACGCCGTTGCGACCGAAGCGACTTTTATTCCCGACCCCTTGAGCTCCGAATGAGCCAACGAAACGTAGTTTGGATAAACGCAAACAGCGGCAACGGTTGGCAGACCCTCAACGGCGTCGTGCAAGTGCCGCGCCTTATAACAGAGTTGTTTGACTTTACCCACAGTGTCGCTGCCTTCGAGAGTTGTCAGATCGATCATGCTGAGAGCCATTCTCAGGCCCTGCATTTTTGTTTCTTTCTTGATACTGCGAGTCGTGAACCGGCTGGCTCGCTCGACGACGCCGACTTGGTCGATGGAAGGGGAGTGCAGATTGAACGTTAGTGATTTGGTATTCATGTTTTAATCAATGAAATTCGTGTTTCGAACAAGTATTGTCCCACAAGCCCGTGATGTTGACGAGTCGGAAAAAGCGTCTTGTCGGGTG
>CAYGUE010000170.1:0-13390 GCA_964352885.1 uncultured Pirellulaceae bacterium | reverse complement strand
GGGCTGGGGGTGAGGGGTTTCGATGCTACATCCATCACTGCCTCTAAGTATCAGCGATCCGAAAACGTTGGGGCGGGCTCTTTCGCACGAGGCAAAACCTGTTTCCCTCACCCCCAGCCCCTCTCCCAAAAATTCGATCAACGTTTGATCAGCAAATGATGCTTTTCGGTTCGAATTTTCGGGAGAGGGGAGCGAGTTGATGCGCGGGGAGCGAGTTGATGCGCGGAGAGCAAGGTAATCCACGGAACGCGAGGTTAATGTGCAAGCGTCGCTTACTTACCGCGGTAGTTGAACAGGTCTGTGATCTCAAACGTTCGCTTTTTAATACTTGGCAAGTTGTTGACGGCTCGCAAAAGTTTCCGCTGAACATTTCGGGTCAGCATCCTGCCTTTGCGGCCTCTGGCTACCATCTTGTGCGTGATCTGTTCCGTTGAAGCCGCAACGACCTCGCTATTGGCAATGCCCCTCTCGGACAGGACGCGATCAAGCGGTTGGACTCCCAATTCCATTGGGTTTGAAGGCTCTGGGGCAGATTCGTTCACTTCGATTTCCTTTTTGACTTTCTCAAGTTTGAACAGCTCATCTACTGAAATACTAGGCACTGTTTGACAAATCTCAATACAAGCCCGAAACGCCAGTTTTGAAGTTGCGCTAATACAAGCCCGAAGCGCAAGCGAGTGAATAATTGCATGGAGTTTCGATTCACTCGTTTGCGCTTCGAGGTTGTATTAAAACGCTTCGGGTTTGTACTGCGAGCGAATTAACAAACTGTGCCTAGTGCTCACTGACAGTTGAGTTTGTATGTACGACGGGCACTCTTGCCCGGTATATTCAGTCGGGCAGGAGTGCCCAACCTACAACTTCAACTGTCGGAGCCCACTAGAGCCGGTTTCAAAACGGCTATGCAATTGTAGCTCGGTCTGTCCCCGACCGTGAAATTCAGGATTCGCGAGTCTGGGACAGACTTGCCTGCTGGGTTTTGAAACCACTTTTCGTCTATCTTTCTTCGAATTTTAGGGAGAGGAAAGCGAATAAATCGAAGGAGCTTTAGACTTCGAGTATCCCCTCATCCGCATGCTTCCGAAACGTCTCCAGTGACTTCCGAATCCCCTCTTCAATCGGCGTCTTGGGCAGCCCGGGGAATGCGGCGTCAACTTTCTGATCGTCCAAGTCGCAGATGAATAGGTTCGGAGCAGCATTGTCTTCGATACCCAAATCGATTTCTGCCATTCCCATCTCAGTTGCAACCGATTTGGCTGTTTCAAGAAAATCGGCAACTGGAATCGTTTTCCCTTTGATGTTGAACGCATCACAGCCTGCAAACGGCATCATGCAGACACCCGCGAAATGGGCTCCAACGTCCTCAACGTAGTGATAATTCTCTCGTCCTTGATACGGCATGCGAAACGCGACCATTTTGCCGTCATGTGAACCCTTGGCAATGGACTTTAGAGCAACCGTTGGCGCCGACGTCTTTCCGCGGTCGCGACCGGGGCCGAAAGTCGTATTGAGCCGTAAGGAAACGGTTGGAATGCCGCTGCGGTCATGAAACAGTGCTGCCAAATGCTCTCCCGCAACTTTCCAGACACCGTAATAGTTCGGCGGAGCCAGCGTTTCGCTCTCAGGAACAATGTCGCCGGGATACATGGAACGCTTTCCGTAAACGGCGGCTGAACTGGCAAAAACGAATCGCTCGACTTTCGTTTCCAGTTTTTCCACAGCAGCGAACAGATTCAGCGTGCCCGTCACATTGATCTCAACACCTTTGGCCGGAGTCGAATCGCATTCTGGCGACTGAAGTGCTCCGAGATGCATGATTCGATTGGGCAGGTGCTCGTTGAGCGATCTCTCCAACGCAGCGCTGTCGCCGATGTCCACAGAAACGAATTGAAGCTTTCCTGACTGCACGAGTGCATCGACTGAATCGCCGAACCAGATTCTAAGTAGCTTCGGATCACCGGTTCGAGACGCAATGATGATCGATTCGATTTCCGAGTCGTAGTTGGTCAAAAGGTTGTGGATTGCAGAGGCTCCGATACAGCCGGTGCCGCCAGTGATGAAAATTTTGGACATGAAGGTTTCTATGTTGGATTTGTGAGGCAGCAAATCATAACCCGATGCGTGAGCGAGGGATTGCCTCTGCTGTATGCTCGCAGGCGAATATTAGATTGTCTACTGGAATATTTTCAATGTGCGTTGCGAATTCATCCGCGATCCCTCGCTTACGCATTTTGAAGTGGCACTAATACACGCCCGAAGCGCAAGAGCGCAAGCGAGTGAATAATCGCGGAGTATTTCAACTCACTCACTCGCTTGCGCATCGGGCTTGTATTGAAGCGCTTCGCGTTTTGGGTTTTCAATGGTTATATCCAGATGGAACTCGGATTTTCAAGCAAAGTGTGTAAATTCAAAACTTACCAACTGGCTGCGATGCATTCGGAAAAAAGTCACGGCCTCAACGGGTTATGATCAGCGCACTAAAAATTGGAACTCGCTTAAATCAACAGACCGCTTGCGCTTTTTGAAGTTGCACACATCGCATCAAAATTCAGCTTCCATCCGGCAGTAGCTACAGAAAATGGAAAAATCGAACCGTGCAAATACAAGCCCGAAGCGCCAGCGAGTGAGTCCAAATCCATGCAATTACTCACTCGCTTGCGCTCTGGCGCTTCGGGCTTGGATCAGTGCAACTTCAAAACTTGCGCTTCGGGTTGTGATTGATTGATGTCAAACTTTAAGGATTGCTTTTGTCGTTTGGGCGGAGATTGAATCGTGCATCGCTTGCATCACGTTCTCGAACGCGTACTGCTTGGAGTAGACTTCAACGGGAAATACGCCTCGAGCCAGCAACGTTTGAGCGTTTTCGAAATCTTCGCGGTTTGAGCCCATGACGCCTGTCATCGTTTGGCCGCTTCGAACGAAAGGCGTCGCTTGGAAAGTGACTTCGCTTCCGAACGTTGCAATCACGCAGATCGTTCCTTCGAGTTGAACCGCCAAGCCAGCGGTTCCCAGCGCTGGTGGCGCTCCGGAGCACTCGATGAGCGTATCGACGGTTCCCTGTTCGTATTCGTCGCCGAACCGTATTCCGTCCAAATCATCGATGCCTGATTTCAGTTGTTCATGCAACGGCTTATCCTCGCTAACAACGATTGGAATGAAGCCCCGTTCTTCAGCTAGTTTAAGTCGCACATTGCGATCGTTTTCGATACCCGTGACCGCAACGCGTGCACCCGCGGCTTTCGCCAATTCGGCTGCCATCATGCCGATGATTCCGCAGCCGGAAATGACCACATCCATGCCGGGCTGGATGTTGCACTTGCGATAGATGCCCTGCACGGCGACCGATAGCGGTTCAGCGACAGCTCCTTCTAGTGCCGACAAGCCGTGACGAAGCGGCATGCAACGCTCGACATTGACAACCATTTTTTCTGCCATCGCGCCATCGCGGTGGAAACCAAAGATCTTTTTCTGTCGGCAATAGTTTGGACGTCCGCGACGGCAACCACGACACTGATCATTGCCACATCCTCGCATGGGAACGATGCAGATTTCATCGCCGACATGAAGATTGTGTGAATCCGAATTTTCCGTGTCTGGTCCGAATGCGATAATTCGTCCGCTGCACTCGTGTCCAATCGTACGCGGTCTCTCGACCCAATCAAAATTTGGCTTGGCGAGGCTGGCACTGTTGTCTGAGCCGCAAATCCCAACATAAAGGGGCTGCACCAGAACTTCGCCTGCAGCGGGCTCGGGGAGCTCAACGGATTCCACCGCAAGATTTGCCGTCAAATCCGCGGCGCCGGGCTTAATCGGTGTGTTGCCGTGTAAACGGAGGGCGTTAATGGTTTGGCTCACAGAGTCGCTCACTATAATAGAGATTGTCAAAAAGAGATCGACGGGGAAAGTGGATTGACTATATTCTTCTTTCGCCCATTTCTTTCCCAACAAGGCCAACATGATACTCGCCCTATCGACTTTTGAAAATAAACGCACCACCCTGCCTTGCCTTGTTCTGCTATTCGTATCTGTATTGTCAGCAACGAATGTGTTCGCTCAACAGGATGCCAAGAAACAGAAAAAGAATGAAGTTCAGCAAAACGAAGCTGACTTCTTGCGTAAGATGCAATTCGAAGCCGTTGACACAAAGTCCGCTGACTGGATTCATTGGGGCGACAGCAAGGATAAGTTTTCGAACTGGACCAACCACTCGAATCGGCTAATTCCGGTTTACACGTTCGGTGTCTCTTTGAAAAAGTATCGCGGCAAAGAAAGCGTCTATCGCAGCAAGGAGAAACTCGAGGAACTCTACGGCGTTGTTCCCGAGGGTACACTCAACCTTGATGCTCGGTACATTGACCAGACGGATATCTATCGATTGCAGCAGGATGCGGTTGCTGCTGGGAAAAAAAACATCATCCTGTTCATTTGTGACGGGATGGATTGGAACACCACGCAAGCTGCGTCAATCTACAAGAACCAAAAAGTGACGTACACCAGAGGCCAAGGACGTGGTTTGGCGTTTTTGGATTACAAAGCTCCAGAATCGACTAACGGCTACATGGTGACAAGCCCCTATTCGAAGTCTGCGAAGTTCGATGTCAACAGTCAGCTTCTCAGTTCCGTTGCCGATCCCAGCGGCGGATATTCGACCGCTCTCGGTGGTAAGACTCCGTGGAGCGATCCAGGCGACCCAAGTTATCTATTGGGGAAATCAGCAAGCAAAGGTCATAGCTTCACGGATTCAGCAGCTTCAGCGACCTCGATGACGACTGGACTGAAAACGTTTAACGGTTCAATCAATGTAGGACCCGACGGCGCGCAACTTAAAACAATTGCTCATCAACTTCAGGACGAAGGATTTGCGATCGGTGTCGTCAGCAGCGTTCCGATTTGCCATGCGACACCAGGTGCAGCTTACGCGCATAATGTAAATCGCAGTGACTATCAGGACATTTCTCGCGATTTATTGGGGCTGAAGTCTGCGGCCCACAGAAAGAAGGCACTTCCCGGAGTGGATGTTTTGATCGGTGGTGGCTGGGGTGAAAAGAATGAGGACGATATCAAGAAGCAGGGTAACAACTTTGTGCCTGGCAATACGTACCTTGCAGAAGCGGACCTGAAAGAGATCGATGTCGACAACGGCGGTAAGTACTTTGTGGTTCAACGCCACGAGGGTGAAAACGGTGCTCAATTGCTTGCTGACGCGGCGTTGCTGGCAGCGACCGACGGCAATCGCCTGTTTGGGTTCTTCGGCGGCAACGGCGGACATCTGCCATTCCAGACAGCGGATGGACGTTACGATCCGACACGAGGAATTTCCAAAGCTGACCGATACACCGATGGTGACGTGACAGAGAATCCCACGCTCGGTAACATGGCCACTGCCGCGTTGGAAGTTCTCGAAAGCCGCAAAGCAAGTGGCGCCAACAAAGGAATGTGGTTGATGGTTGAGTCCGGCGACATTGACTGGGCGAATCACAACAATAACATCGATGACGCGATCGGCGCCGTCCTCAGCGCAGACAAAGCGTTCAGTGAAATCGTCGCATGGGTCGAGAAAAATAGTAGTTGGGACGAGACGGCTTTGATCTTGACCTCCGACCATGGTCACATGATGGTGTTGGACAAGCTCGATGCGTTGATTGAGAAGAAGTAAGCCCTGATTGTTCACGAGGCGTGGGCGTCAAACGGGCGGCACCTGCTTCATTGCGGAGGAAGTGTTCAAAGGTTGCTGTTTTGACAGTTCACCTGCTAGGGGAATTTATTGATTCGCAAATTTTTTCATCACTGTCGTTGAACCGTTCAAAATCGCCTACTGGACTGGACGCCCGTCGTCGTGAATCATTCCGGGTAAGAGACTACTGCTTCCCAATTGTTCCCTTGACCACTTTTTTTCCGCTATCCGAAAGCACAATGTAAACCTTCGTGTTCACGGGAGGAACGTTTTTCGTAAACGCTGCGAACATTGAACCTTGAGCTGCGGCGCTGCTTTCGATTGATACATCAATCATCGCATCGGGCTGATTGGCAACATTGATCATTGGTCCGTAGTCGGCCATGTAGTCATTCCCTTTTTTGGCTGGATCGAAGCGTTGCTCACTTCCGCCGAAAACGAAATCGCACGCCATCGCTTTTTCTGTATCCGTGTTTTGGATCATGTCCTGAGCGCGACGCTTGATTAGCTTGCCTTCTTCCATCCACCAAACTTCAATGTCGATCACTGGTCCAGTGACCGAAACATATTCTTCCATCCACGTCATGGGCTTGCCGGGGTCGATTCCTAACGCAACCAAGGTTGCATGCGTTTCCCAAGCCTTCGCATGAACTGAAATGATGGCTTCATGTTCTTTCGTATCCCGGGGACAGGCAAACATTTCCAACAGGCCCTCGTCCAGACAAATTGCGCCGCGAACGATCACTCGTTTATTTTCTTTGTCCGCCCATATGTGGCTGACTTCGCTTAAACGCTTCCAAGTTGAAGGAATCTCAATGGATTGTTTTTTGAACTCTGCTTCTTCTGTTCGCAGCAGCGTCGCCAAATCCTGCTTGGCTGGCTCGTTCGATTCAAGATCGCCCGTCGTCTGATTCGATGCAACCGTTTCCGAAGTGCTGCTATCCTGAGCCGATCCGATGGTCGACGGAATATCGTCGCGATCCGCGCCCTGAATTTGTACGGGATCCGCACAGCCACACTGGAGCAACAACGTAAGCACGAGCAGCAGTAGCGATTCAAATAGAATGCGGACGGTCATTTCTGTTCCTTGGGATTGCAGGCTGGTTCCGGGAAAGTATAAGTCATTTCTACCATTCGTCAGGTGAGTGCAGTTTTGGAATTTTGTCGCGATTTGCAGATAGTTTTTGGCACGCTGAAAAAATTCGAAAGTCAAGGCGCTGAAATTCGGTTTCGTAGTGCTATTATTGGATCTCCAACCTTTTCAGAGACAAATCGAGATGATCTCACGGACACCCGAAAATTCAGCCAAATTGTTTTCCGAAGAAACGGCCTCGCTTTCCGACGGAGACGCGTACGAGGCCACGCTGGATTCAAAGATGAACCAATGGATCGATCGCATCGCGGAAAATTGGAGCAAAACGGTCAAGAAAGCCTCAGCTGCGGACGCACTGACGAAATCATCAAAGAAGTCCATCAAGCGAATGTGCTTCGGAATCAGCCGCGGACTGATCGCCGACGCACATCCGCTGATTGCGCATGTTGAATCGGGGAGGAACGAACACGAATTTGAGCAACTCGCGTGCCTGGCTGAATCAATTTCTTCCAGCATTCAATCGATTGACCATGTCGGTTTTGAGTCACATTCCCAAGAAGTGTTCGATGCCGATTCGACAGCGAGCGATCTCCAGTTGTTGGCTGCGTTTTCTTCATTGCTGGTTTCGATGCGGATTCGCGAAACGGTGCTCAATGGGACCGACCTGCAGTTCGAACGAATTATACGCTCACTCCAAAGTCTTCAATGCTGCATAAGTGCGGCTAACGAAGAAGATGCGGTTTTGTTGCACCAATGGTTGGCCATTGAGTTGCCGATGATGATTGCTTCCCAGCTGATCTCGGTGAAGCCTTTTAGAAAAGAAGGCAAGCTGGCTGCAAAGCGTTTCGTTGAAGTAACACGAAATATGCTCGACACCGATGGCTGGCCGGGAACTAGCTGCCTGCGTCACTTTGGGGCTCTCGTCGCGTCGTGGACTCGCTGCGTGCAGCTTGCCGAAGACTGCAATTTCAAACTTGGTTCGAGTTTTCTTGCTCAAATGGAATGGGTCGCAGAACAGTTCGTACGCTTACATGGTCCGAAAAAACGGCTTCTGTTTTCCGGCGATGGCTCAACGAAAACGGATCCGGCATTTGCGGAGTTCGTGATCCAGCTCGCATCCGATGACCGAGCCCGCGAGATGGCCATTGCAAGTGGATTGATCGAAGTAAAAAGCAAAACGAAACCGGATACAGAGTGTCTCGCGGAACCGACTTGTGTTTCCGAATGGGCGGACTCTGCGATTTTGAAGAGTGCATGGTCGCCGAAATCGCCTGTTTTCGCGATCGATTTTTCCAGTTCGCACAACCGAATCGAGATGGCAGCCAAAGAGACGCTTTTGTCAGGCGTCGCAACGCTTGACGTGCGTGATGACGGCGAGCCAATTTCTTTTGATGGCGGTTTTGACGTTGTCTGTGAACTCAATGACGATGAGGTCAGCTATCTGGAACTTGAGATTCAGCAAAACGATATTCAGATCTTTCGTCAGCTATTGCTTTCCAAGAAAGACCGTTTCCTGTTCTTTGCCGATTCGGTGAACAAACAGGGCGCCGGTGAAATCGACTATCGTTTGAAACTGCCTCTCGCCAAAAACGTCAGCGTGGTTCGCGAAAACGGAACGCGTGAGGTGTACCTGAACTTTGAAGGCAAAGGAATTCAATCCTTGATTCTGCCTCTGTCTCTGCCCGAGTGGTCCGTCGAAAGATGCCGCGGGCTGCTACTTCCGGAGCAGGATGACGATGGCGGGCGGGACGGTTTGAATCTCGAGAAATCGGTTCAACTCCAGTCACAAGGCGGATCGCTTTATAACCCGTTGTTCATTGACTTGGATCCCAAGCGAAGCCGACAGAAGCGAACGTGGCGTTCTTTGACCGTGGGAGAGGGGCGCGGCATCGTCAGGCCAGAAATTGCGTCTGCCTATCGTGTTCAGGTTGCTGAACAACAATGGATTTTCTATCGAGCCCTGCAATCGGTAGCCAACCGAACTTTCATGGGCCAAAATTTTTCCGGTGACTTTTATGCTGGGCGTTTTTTCAGCGATGGCAATGTAAACGAGTTGATTCAAGTCCAGTAACGGAGTCGTCATGGAAGACAAATTCAGAGCAAATTTGACGGAAGTCAGACAACGGATTGCGGAAGCTGCTTCAAGAAGTGGCCGCGATGTGGCTGATGTCAAACTGGTTGCTGTCACAAAGTACATTGACGCGGAAACGACTCGGGAAATGGTCAACGCCGGCGCGACGTGTTTGGGCGAGAATCGGCCCCAAGCGTTAGAAGAGAAAGCTCAATCGCTTTCCGATCTTAATGTCGAATGGCACATGATCGGCAACCTGCAGCGAAACAAGGTCAAGCGAACGCTGGCTCATGCCACGCTGATTCATGCTCTCGATCGTGATTCCCTGATTGGTGCGGTCGCGAAAGAGGCTGCAGCTCAAAACCGTACCGTTCGCTGCTTGTTGGAAGTTAACGTATCTGGCGAGGAATCCAAGCATGGTTTTTCAGCAGACGAAGTTGCCGCTGCGATAGAACGGGTTATCACTTTGCCCTCCATTCGACTGGAGGGATTCATGTGCATGGCCGGGCTGGCCGGCGACGCTGACGCTGCTCGAGGTGAGTTTGCATGGCTACGGGAGATTCGCGATTTACACGCGAGCGTTCGTACCGACAACGTTGATTTGCGAGAACTCTCGATGGGAATGAGCGGCGATTTCGAAATTGCGATCGAAGAAGGCGCGACCATCGTTCGAGTTGGCTCTGTCCTTTATCGTTAGAAGTCTTGTTTCCAAGCTTGGTAAACTCTGCGGCCAATCAAGTTTTTTCTCCAACGGGGACCAGCTGTGTCGGTGAAACCGTGATCTTAGTTTTGCGTCTCGAGTGGCTTTGAATTCACTAATCCGAAACACGATGACAGACGATTTTAGTTAACATTAGGGAAGTTAGCCTCGGTTTCCACATCTGGCCAACTGAACGCGATAACCTTCTTTGTGAAACAACATGCCGCGCAAGAATAACAAGACGGCTCTGAGTTACGAATCTCTCGAACCCAGAGCAATGCTTTCCGCTGATGGCATCGTGGTTGCCAACTACCACGACGACTTTTCAAATGTGGAGTCTGGCTGGAGCTATGGCTTCAATCGATCTGATTCGCTGCGCGATGATCTGACAATCGATTCGCTTGATGGGGGCGGCGTTCTGCGGCCGATCAATCCGACGGACGATACCGGAGCGTTGATGCTGACGGCAACCGGCGGTCATCCCGGTCAAGCCCCCAATCGTTTTGCGATCGCGACATGGACAGCTCCTCAGTCTGGCGTATATTCGGTATCGGATTCGTATCTGAAAGTTCCTTCGTTTGACTTTGCCAGCTCGGACGGGGTGGAGGTGCGAGTCTTCGTCAACGGAGATATACCGCTGCATCAATCGATCGTCGATGTTGATGAGTCCGGATACTTTGATCTGACGATAGGTCACTTGAACGCTGGCGATTCGATTCGCGTTGCTTTTGGAGCCAACGGCAATCATGCATTTGATCGATTCGAGACGGACTATTCGATTCGGCTCCATGCTGATCGCATCCAAGCTCTGGCAAACCTTGGTACCACCGTTGACACGACGCAAAGTACCGACACTCGGGATCGGGTTAATAATTCAAAGTGGCGCACGCTTTGGAACGCGCCCGAGGGTTGGGGATTGAGCGGAACCTCTGGCGATCAGTCGACAGGCTCAATTGATGATGTCGATTCGTATCGACCGCTGTACCGCGTGAGTCAAAGTTTGCTAACAGCAACAGGTGCTGACGAGGTCTCACAAGCTCCTCAGTATTTTCTGCGGCTGGACGAAACGGGTGGGCACACGGGAATTGGCTTCGGTTCATCTTCATTGTTTGAGGACCGTTTTGTGATCGCAGCATATACGGTCGAGCGTTCGGGACGCTACAGCCTGACGGACAGTTTCCTTGAGACCGCAGGCAATTCGCGTGACGGTGTCGAAGTTCGCGTGTTCGTGAACGATGCGGCGTCGTTATTGCACCAAGAAATTGTTCGGGCCAACGATTCTCGGGCGTTTGATATTGATTTTGGTCGTCTGCAAAAAGGTGACACGCTCTACGTTGCATTTGGACCGAATGACAATCATTCGGGCGACCGGTTCAAAACAGATTTCTCTCTTGTCCGTGAATTGCCTCGCGCTGAACCGCTTCGTTCCATCGAGACTCAGCAGATTCTTTTCGCACGTGACTTCGGCGCCATTCCGAATGATCGAATCAGTGATGTCAAAGGGCTTAATGATGCGATTTTGGCTGCGCGGCAATCTGGCATGTCGACGAAGATCGTGTTGGAAGACGGGATCTACAATTTTTACTCAATGGAGGGCTTTGAGGTTGGCAATCCTCGCTACTTTTTCACCTTGATCCGTCAGGACAATATTGAGATTGATGGACAAGGTGCGAAACTGGTGGTCGAGAACTACAATCGCGGCTTGTTTCGCGTTTTGGATTCCAGAAACGTGATCCTGCGAAATTTCACGATCGATTATGCGGAGCTCTATCGTGACGCATCGAGCCCAATCGACGATCAGTATCGCGCCAACTCATTTTCTCAAGGAACGATTGTTTCAGTCGATCCTGCCGCCAACGGCTTTGTTTTCGAAGTTGACTCGGCGCACAGTGTTGAACCCGATGATTCTTTCATCGCAGGACGCGTCAGCGGCGTTCGAGCATGGGGTTTTCTGCTCGACGGCGACTCAGGGTCTCGCTTAAAATACAACAGCCGTTGGCACTACAGCACACTGGACATCAATCCGCTTGGAAATCGCCAGTATCGAGTAATGGTCAATAACTTCCAAAATATTGAGGTTGGCGATCGCTATGTGTTACAGCGTCGAACCAATGTCGGAGCGATCGGTGTGTTTGCTGATGCCGAGCAGGTGAGCGTCATTGACGTCGCCATTTATTCATCACCTTCAGCCTTCATCACAGCCAAAGAAGCTTCCTTCGTAAATGTGATTCGATCCAATTCGGAAGTCAAGGAAGGTCGTTGGCGGTCCATCAATGCTGATGCCGTTCACGGTCAATCATTGCGAAACGGATTCTGGGTCGAGGACTCAAAGTTTGATGCCGTTGGCGATGACGTGATGAATTTCTATACGGTTCCCTCTGTGATTGTTGGGAAACCGTCAATGAATCGCGTGACGCTGGCTGCGCTTAATTTTGGCTCTCTCGGTGGGGTCAGTGACGGGCTGTGGAAAGTTGGAGATGTTGCGACTTTCGTGGATCCAACGACTGGAAGTACTTTGTATGAGCGGCGTGTAACGGCCATTGATTCCGTTAACTTTGGTCATTCACAATTCGGCGTAATCGCAACGCAGTCGATAACGTTTGACGGTCAGATCAATGGAGTCCGCTTTGCGACGGGATCCACCGCGAACGAATCCGATGGTTTTCGCGACGATACGGCTGTCTACAATTCCTCGACCTCACGTGGGTTCTTGGTCCAAGGAGCCACTCTTTCGAATGCACGGCGCTACGGGCAGTTCGTGATGGCGGATGATGTGCAGCTCGTGGATAGCACGTATCTCGGTTTGACGGACTCTGCGATCGCGGGTCACAACGAATCCAATTGGCCGATTGGTTTGTATGCGAACAATGTGTTGGTGCAGAATAATCGTTTTTTGCGAAACGGATTTAGCAGTCGGTATTTTGACCAAGATTACCTTGCCGGCGTCGTGGCTTTTAATATGGACCGCTTAGGGCATCAATTCGTTGAGCGAGCTGAATATGGGCTTTCCCGAATTGAAATTGCAGACAACGTTTTCCGTGGCTGGGGCAAGACGGCGATTGCAGCACGTAACGTTTCAAATCTGAAAATCGAGAACAATCAAATCTACAGCCCGTTGGGATACCCGTTTCCGTCTGCATCAGACCGCTGGTACGGCATCGATGTTCAGTTCAATCGCGATGTTAAGATTCTCGAGAACCAGCTATTCTCAAACGTTGAGTTGCTTCGCGATCTGTTCAGCGTCTGACAGGTTCGGCCTACCACCTAAGCGTCGAGCTGCTTGTGCCGAAATCCTCGGTTTCAATGCCGATTTTTTGTAGCATCGTCAGGTAGAGATTGCTGAGCGGTACATTCTTCTCGGCGTCGTGTCGCACAAACTGTCCGTGATTGAAATCACCGCCTGCTGCAATGATGGGCAAGTTCCGCCAATCATGCGCGTTTGCGTTCCCAAGATTACTGCCGAACACAACCATTGTGTTGTCGAGCAATGTACTGCCAGCCTCTTTCTTTTCTGTCAGCCCCTCAAGCAGCCCAGAGAACGATTTCATCAGCTCCGTCTCAATTCGCATCAATTGGGAAAGCTTCTTTTCATCCTGACCATGATGAGAAAGATTGTGGTGATCGTCTTTGACACCGTCGACAACGGGCACGTCATTGCGACCATGTAGCGTGACGGTGATGACTCGTGACGAATCCGATTGCACAATCAACGGCAGGAGCTTCATTAATAAATTGGTTCGCCCGATCAGATCGTTGTCTTTCGCGATATCGGCTGGCAATTCGACTTCCGTTTTGGGCTTGGGACGATCAGCCCACCCGTCCGCTTCTCCAAGATTTTTCTCTGCTTCACGT
>CAYGUE010000169.1:0-13675 GCA_964352885.1 uncultured Pirellulaceae bacterium | reverse complement strand
GAGTAAAAATCGGTCGTTGAACTAAACCGCTGCGCGGGGGAAGTGGAGTTGAGCGGATCTAGCCTCGCGCGCCTGCGCCGCACTTTTCAACCGCCGTTAACATTTTCGAGAGTCTCACCAATTGCGACCACCTGATAAAAGCGCGAGGGAAATCGGTCCGTATTCGCACTAGATAGCTACTTTTCTTCTCCAACAGGTTTCTATGGAGCGAGTTAAGACAACCAATCGACCATGTCGGATCCGAATAAGTCATCCAATTCGACGGCATCCAATTTTCCGGATTCCTCGAAATTAGAATTGAATTTTTCGTTTTCCACATCGCGGCGATCAAACCACACTGAACCTCGCTCTTCGAAAAAATCATCCGCCGACATTGGCAATTGGGTCGCCCCTGCTATGGCCGGCATTTGATTGTTCGACAACGATTTTCGCCAATCCACATTCGGTTGCTTGTCTTGTTGATCAAACTTCGAGGAATCGAAATGCTGCAGCAAGCCAACCCCAACCAGGTTAGACCAATTCATTGCCGGTTGAACTTCTCGCGATAAATCGTTGTCTGGTGCTGGCGGATCAATTGATAGTTTAGCGACGGACGGTTCAACAGGCGGATCGATAATGAAATAGGCGACCTGCTCCGTGGTATGTTTCCGCTCGGCGTCCTTCGATTGATCTTCGTCAACCGCTAGATATAGATCACCTCCACCACTGGCCGTTGGTAGTGGATTGCTGCCGTACAGCATCGCCCAACCTCCATTGCCCCCATCCATTCCCGCCATCGATACGACCGCAGCCTTGGGGATTCCAGCCGTGAACGGATCGTAACTGTACTGGTAGGCGGGAGCGTCATCGACTCCCTTGACCGTGTCGCCACCGACGCCAGCTCTGAACGGCAACCCTTCAATCTCGCCGTCGTTGCTTGTTTCGATCACGAAATAGCCGATCGTTTCATCAGCGCGTGTGTTATCGGCGTCTTCACCGACCATCTTGCCAACATACAAGGTCGACGCCGACGGAGCCGATGTTCGACTGCTACCGCGTGTCCAGAAATTCGACCAGTCGGAATCGTTGTAGGTCATGACCTGGCCCACAACGACCGGGGCTGTGTAAGACTGTCCGTACGATCTGGACTGACCCACCCAGGAATTATTCTCGTCGGTAACGGTGGAGTTGAATTTAACCGCCTCCAGTTTATAGCCCGCCTCGTCGTAGACCCCTTCTTCCATTACCGTGTAGTGGACATCCAAATTGGTGGGGGCCAAACCGCCGGCTGCCTGAACCAGTACCTCAAAACTACTGCCACTGTCCGCGTTGCGGATGCGTACGACGGTTGGCCCGGTGGTATCGTCGTAGTTTGCCGAAGCGACCACGACCATCGAAGCGTAGGTATAGGGCAAGCTAACCGTAACCCAAGAGTTACCGACTCCACTGACGACACCGTAGGCCAGTTGCGGACCGGTAGCCACGACGACTTCATTGACCGTAATCGAAACAGTCACCTCGGTGGAATCCGCCGAACCATCGTTGGCCACATAGGTAAAGCTATCTGTGCCGAAATATCCGGAATCGGGTGAGTAATCAAATGAACCATCTGCATTGATCGACACCGAGCCATTGGCCGGATCAGAAGCCCATACGGCAGTCAGAGAATCGCCATCGGCGTCACTGTCGTTGCTCAAAATACCCGCAGCTGCGACGTTCAGCGTTGTGTCCTGGTCAATGGAGTAGCTATCCCCCACTGCGATCGGCACGTCATTCACCGAATCAACGGTAATGTTAACGGACGCGTTGTTGGAATTATCTGTACCGTCGTAGGCGACGTAAGTGAAACTGTCATCGCCGTGGAAGTTGGTATTGGGCGTGTAGCTGAATGAGCCATCGGAGTTGAAGCTCAATGTTCCGTTGGATGGCCCTGATTCCAGCACGGCTGTCAGTGGATCTCCGTCATCGTCCGTGTCATTGGACAGAACACCCGGGGCAGCAACTGTCAACGTCGAGTCCTCGTCAATGGAGTAGGCATCATTGACGGCAACTGGCAAGTTATTGACTCGGTTGACGTTGATATTGACGGTGGCGGTGTTGGAACCCAACGCGCCGTCATTGACAACATAAGTAAAACTGTCGCTGCCATAGAAACCGTTGGCGGGCGTGTAAGTGAATGAGCCATCGAGATTCACAGAAACGGAACCATTGGTCGGATCGGAGACCGAGGCAATGACCACGGTCAGTGAATCGCCATCGATATCACCGTCGTTGCCGAGGACCCCGGGAGCGACCACGGTGAGCGGGTTCTCCTGGTCGGTGCCGTAGTTGTCATCGACCGCCACTGGCGCGTCGTTGACAGGATTGACGGTCACGGAAAACGTGGTTTCTACAAACATTCCGCCCGTGTCGGTTGCCCGGATGTTAATGCTCGAACTGCCGTTTTCGTCTGCGGCGTAGTTAAGCGTCATCGTGCCAGCAGCGATCGACGTGTTGCTGAACAAGTTGGGATTGGAGTTAGCAATGATGCTATAGGTTAGATCGCCATCAGGATCTTCGATGTCATCAAACGCGTCAAACAGGCCGATGTTGGTTGCCAATGCATCCTCATTGACCACGACATCAGAGAGTCCACTCGTGGTCGGAGTATCATTGACGCCCGTGACAATGATCATCACGGTGGCCGTATCGGTACCTCCATTACCGTCGGAGATCTGATAGTCAAACGAATCATTGCCGTTGAAATTCGGAGCCGGAGAATAACTAAGGGAACCGTCACTGCCCAGCGTTAGCGAGCCATTATTCGGTCCTTGCCCTCCGACAAGAGAAACCGTCAACGAATCGCCATCTACATCGATATCATTGCCCAACACGCCAGGAGCCAAGACGACCTTCGTGTCGTCTTCATCAACGACGTATGTATCGTCGGTTGCCACGGGCGAGTCATTGACGTTGTTGATCGAAATCAAAACGGTGGCGACGTTGGAATCAGTCGTTCCATCGTTGGCAACGTAGGTAAAACTATCCGACCCGTTGAAGTCGGCGTTGGGTGCATAGTCAAACGAGCCATCGGCGTTGAGTGTCAAGGAACCGTCCGTGGGGCCGGAAATCAAGCTTGCCGTGATTGGATCGTCTTCGGGATCGGTGTCGTTACCCAACACTCCGTTGGCTGAAATGCTCAAGCTGCCGTCTTCAAGCATGTGGTAGATGTCATTACCGGCGACGGGTGCTTCGTTGGCGGGGCCTGCTGGAATGCCAACGACGCTGATATTGTCAACGTTGGCGTCCTCGTTGGAACGACTGACCGTGGAGCGGAATCGGAACTTAAGTTCATTTGACTGGTAACTGCTGAGGTCGACGGTTTCAGCATGCCAGGTATTTTCAGAATCGACGTTTCCGCTCAGCCGTCGCACGTCGTTCTGCCAGGTCGATCCACCGGTGGTGGAAATGTCCAGTGAGAGAAACTCGTTGGTGTCGTATCCACTCTCGATCAACCAGTCAAACGTCAGCGTCGCCGATTGCATGTTGCTTAAGTCGATTGAATTGGCCGTAGTGAGCGTCGCGTTGGTGGCTCGGCCATCGACTTCGGCGGACCAACTGCCATCGGTCGCGCGTTGCGTTTGCCGACGCCAATCGTTTTGGCTGTCCTCCACCCAAAGCCCGTTCCATTCGCTGACCTCGAAGCTGTCTGCAAACAGCGAGAGCGGCTGATCGTCATCGAGATTGGCAAACGATACATCAGCAGGGTTGAACCCGTTGTAGCCAGAGTCGCTGCTGGTGGCCGTGGAGGTGACAATGGTGTAGACGACATCGCCGTCAATGGTGTTGTCATCAATCCCGGTTACGTTAACGGTTTGAGCGACGTTCCAGTTTTCGGGGGTGAAAACGAGACTTGCTGTTGAAACGCTACCTTCGCTCGTGTCACTTGATGTCAAGCCAATCGTTACGGCGTCAGTCGGCTGGGTGTCCAACATGATGTCGAACGATGCGCTGCCTCCGTTTTCGGTGGTCACCAATCCTGTTGTTGGGCTAACGCTGATCCCGGGAGCAAAATTAAGTTTCAGCAAATAGGAGTTTCTAATTGGACCTTCGGATGGCGTTAAGTAATCGCCCGTGGGAAACGCAATGTTCTCTCTAAAGTCTGCGGCGAGATAGACATTTCCACCATCGTCAACCGCGATTGAACGATTGAAACTGGTGCTTTGCTGTGTGATTTGTGCAACATGCTCAATGCTTCCACCGGATCCTAGTTTTAGCATGAAGGTGTCTCGGCCAACCAAGCTGGTCAATTGCCTGGATTGGGCATTGATATTGAAGTCAGCGGTGCCCTCAATCCTGCCAACAAGATAGGCATTCTGGTCGCCATCAAATTGTAGATCGTAAACCCTGTTGCTTTCGGTTCCCGTAATTTGACCGTACCAATCCAAGTTTCCATCGTTGTCCCATTTGGAGATCAGCGAGTCGTAATTCCCGGTACTCGTTAGCGTTTGAGTCCCCGGATTTGCAGCATCAATATCGATTGTGCCCTTGAAGAAGGTGGTAAAGTAAACACCTCCGTCACCATCGACTCCGAGTCTGGCAGAACTATTGGAATCAGTGCCGGCGACTTGACGTACCCACTCGGTATTGATCTGTCCTCCATCCAGTGCAACCTTCATAAAGAAAGTATCGACGGTTCCATTGGCACTTGTCAGGACAACTGGAATCCCATCGGACATGCCAAACTGAGACGTTTCGTCAAACCGGCCTGCCAAGTAAACGTCGCCATTATTGTCGGTGTCTACTTGGTCAATCCAGTCCAAGCTCGTTCCCGTGATGGCCAACACGGAGACAAAATTACCATTACTATCGAGGTTTAACAGATACGCGTCTGAGGTGTCCGCACTGGTTAACTGATACGTTCCGGCACCTGGATCAAAGTCAGCGGTTTCATAGAAATACCCTGCGACGTGGATCGAATCGTCGGCAGCAACAGCAATCCCCTTCGCCAAGGCCGATGACGATGATGTTGACGATCCGCCCCAACTGCGAACCCATTGGAAGTTTCCGTTGGCGTCGATTTTGGTCAAGAAGGAATGGGTACCACCTTGGTTCGTGATGCTGGTCGATCCGACCGAAATCGTTGCCGCATTGGACTCTCCAACCAAGAGAACATTGCCTGCAGAGTCGAAATCGATGTCTGAGCTTCCCTCATAGCCGTCGATTCCGCCGAATGTTTGTACCCACAACAGACCACCGGCCGAATCGTACTTGGCGATGAATCCGTCACCCTGAGCAGTGTCTTGTGCGGTCAGTGAATAAGTCCCAGGCCCCGGGTCAAAATCCACGATGCCATCAAACTTGCCGCTCATGTAAATGTTGTCACTGGGTCCGCTGGCAATGTCCCAAATATAGACACTGTCTTCACTATTCAAGGCGAACGCCCAGCCAGGCGAGTCGTCATCGACATTGGTTAACGAGACAACATCAGGAATTGGAAGACCGTTGTAGTTGTTGTCACTGCTCGTCGCCGTAAACGAGATTTCGTAAGTCTGAGGTAACTCAACGATTTGATCATCGACACCAGAAACGATTACGGTCTGAGGTTGAGACCAATTTTCTGGAGTGAAGATGATTTGGGGAGATGATAGGGAACCTTCGTCAGGATCGCTCGAGACAACGTTGATCAGTACATTGTCGGTTGGTTGGATGCCAAGGACTGCCGTGAACTCGGAGTCTACTCCCGCTTCGCTGGTCATTGATGAAGACGGATCGGAAATAAAAACATCGCCCGCCAAGAGTTGGCGAGGCTCAAGCCGTTGGAATTGAAATTCGTCGGCCTGTTTGCGAAGCTTCCTTCGATTCTCCAGTTTTGCTTTGCGTTTTTTGGTCAGTCGTGGAGCTTTCATGAATTCTTCCGATCCAGAAATGATTGACTTTCGATTCGTTTGGCAAAATCCCGAGCTCTACGCGAGGTGCCGGATCTTGCTGTCATCGGGTGAAGGCCGTTTTCAACCCTCCACTGCCTAATAATGCGAAAACTGATGTTCGACGGGATCATCAAACTTGCGATTTTTATTAAGAAGACGTGTTGGCGGCTCCGAGATGCTGAACACGTTGTGATTCCGATCTGAAACTGTCCGTAGCTGAAGTGGCAACACTTGTACGGTTACCTGTTTGAGCGCGAATTCTGAGGGCAGGTCGAAACCGAAGTTTTGCCTTATCGTCTAGGAGTAATTTCACCCTGTGGAATACTAGCCCGAAGCGCAAGAGCGCAAGCGCGTGAATTTTCTCCGGGAATCAGGACTCACTCGCTTGCGAGTCGGGCTTGAATCTAGACGCATCGCGTTTCGTGAGAACTATGGTTTTGCCGGAGTCGATTAGTCGATCCCGCAAAAAGTGTGCAACTTCAATGCGCATTCGCGAGGTGGCGTAGAGTTACTCGCTCGCGCGTCAGATCGCCACAAATTATCTGCCTTGGAGTGAAAAACGACTATCGAATCCGACGACGCCGGGCCAACATGGGTCCTGCCATGAGCACCAAGACAAACATCGACGAGGGCTCCGGTACGGCGCTGACCGACATGCTAAAGGCACCTTGAAGCACGGTGCCGTCGAGATCGACATCGGCATAGAACAACAAACGCACGTCTCCGTTGGCGTCGCGGTCGCTAAGTGTTAATCCGCGCGTGCTGGAATTGAAATCGGTCAGGAAACCGCTTTGATCCGATCCGTTAATGACTCCGTCGTTATTCCAATCAACGAGATCACCTTCGAGCAGGAGGATGTTGCCGTTGAAAATCAGCGCCTCCAGGTTGTCTGCGCCAGAATCAACATCCCAAATTGCAGCCCAATCCCCGTCTTCGTTTAGAAATGCACTTTCAATCGACCCGTTGAGCGTCAAGCCATCAATCTCGTCGCCTTCACGGAGAATGATTTCTCCATCGATGATAATGATATCGTCCCGCGTACTCGCTGCATCCGTATTTGCGTTAATCATGTACGATCCGGACTCGGTAATTCCGAAGCGAGAAAAACCTGTGTATAGCTCGCCGGCAAGACCGCCAATCGAGTTTGGAACGGATGATCCTTCGCGGATAATGCTGCCACCTGCCAGCATTGCATCCCCATTGGAAACCATTATATATTCACTGGTGTCAGGACCCGTATCGACCCGAATTCTGTTGATGTAGCTAGTTCCGGCGGCCGAGAATCGGAGATTTAGATTTTGAATGGCAGTCGATGAAGCTGTGACGGTTTCAGTTATTCCACCAATACTATCGCCGCTTTTCAGCAAAACAGTCAGGTCAGTGCCGTAAAAGATTGCGATGCCAGTCGCCGACCCGCCCTGGGTAGTTGAGTATCGACCTGTCCAATACGGTGTGCCGTCTCTGGTGATACCGACTCCGGAGTTGTACGTAGAAAAATATCCAGGCAGTGTCGAAATTGGATCCTCTGCGTTGAGAATCGGACTTGAATCAACCCACGTCCCCCAAACACTTGCGCCGCTATTCGTATTATTCGATTTTGCACGGTAGCCCAGTGAGCCTGCGTCGCTCATCCCGAATTCCCTAAAGGATTCAGGTTGTTGTTCGAAGTCGCCAAAGGTGGCTGCCGTTCTGAGGATGGTACCTGTGCCGCCTGTCGTGTTCCCCCATATATGATTAACGCCTTCTGTTTCAGCCGCGTTAACGGTGTCTACTTGAAAAGCAAAACCGCCGACTCCATTCTGTGCGCTATATTTGGAACCAGGCCCCCAATTAATCAACCAACCCGACGAGTCACCCGGCACCGTGTCCCCTTCCCGAAGCAGAGCGGATGCTGTTTGGGCGCTACTAGTGCTCGCCGTCAGTAAAACGATCGCCAAAACAGAAACGAACAGGAGGTATGAACTGGATTTTCTCATTGGGGGCTATTTCTCAAAAGAAGCTTTATGTTGGTGTCATCTTTGTTGGACTATGGGGGATTGAATCACCCAACCTAGTTATGCGAAATCTGGAGTCAAATGGGATCATCGAAGTTGAAAAAGTTTGGTCATTCGGCGCATTGCGATGTTGGGATTCGAGGATCGGTGGCCTGGAATCCCGAAAATCCAAGGGTTTGCGGACTTGACGCGGGATTCGCGAGAATTCAAGGACCTTGATCATGAGCGCTGATTCCGATGGCCGGGCAAACCGAAGCATTGCCACTTCGGCTATTGCGCGTCAATCCAGTTTTCTCGTTCTTTTTCCCATTTCTTCAACTCTTCGGAATTTGTTGTCGCCGTGTAGTAAGCGATCAATCGATCGGTGCAACGACGAAGCAGTTGCCGACGCTGCCGACGTGACATGATTGTGAAATCCAAATGGTTTTTCACACCGTGATACCCATCCAAAAGCAGATTTTCAGCCTCGTCATGATTGGATTTCTGCAGCATGCATTCACCTAACAAGCTCATCGCAGAAAACTGAATCCAATATTTATTCAAACTAACCCTGGAGCGATTTCCAATACTTGCGGTTAAATGAATTGCTGCTTCGTCGAATTTTCCAGTCGCCACGAGCGTCTGGCCCAATTTGTGTTGGGCTGTCATTGTCTGCATGCCTGGGCTTTGGTAACGCTCGGCTTCAACCGCGGCATTCAATGCGGCTCGCGCGATTGATTCTGCCTCCGCATGCTTGCCTTGCATCAGATAAACATCTGCCAACACACTTCTCGACTCTCGTATTTGCACGGTTGAAGCTTCACTCTGGCCAATGAGTGATTCAAGATGTTCAACGGCTTCCTGGGAACGACCTTGCAATTGATAGATCAATCCGAGTCGGCAGTTGGTTGTAATCAAGTTTCTTTGAGCAAGACTCTCTCGGCAAGATTGTTCAGCAGCCACTAGATTGTCTTGGTCCAAGTAAAGCATGGTCAGGATACGGCCTTGCGAACTGGTCGCACTAACACCGGACGCGAGTTTCAATTCGATAGATTTCTGAATTAGTGCCTCGGCCTCATCAAATTCCCCTTGGACTCCGAGGTTCTTTGCCAGAGAAAGCATCGCAGAAACAGTCCCAGCATGACCTGCTACTTGACTTGCTTTGCAGGCCTCGAGCGTTTCTCGACGCTGTTTTTCTGATTCCGCATCGCGTCGTTGAAATTCGTAGAGGAGAGCCAGTCTGATTTGCGTATTGCGGATGTCTTTTGAAAATGTGCCATCACGTTTCCACTGATGCTCTAACGCGGCCTTGAGGATCTGTTCCACTTCGGGCGATACCTTAAATACTGGTTCATACTCCGCTTTCCACGACAATACGCGGGCGAGTAACAATTTCGATTCTAGAACAACGTCAAAAGAATCCTCTGGCCCAACGGACGCTTCCGTCAATGACTTCAGATACTGGCGCGTTAATTTTGCTGCTTGATCAAATTGCCGATAAAAGCAAAGGCATGAAATTAATTTCTTAAACGCTGCGTGTGTTTTCGGATCGTTAGGACCTAAAGTCGTTTGAAAGGATTGGAATAGTTGCTGAGTGTGAGGGACGGCATGCTGTTCGTAGGACATCAGAGTCTTGGCGGCGATCTCGTACAATCGAATCGTATTGGCGTGGTTGGGGCCGAATGCTTCTGAAGTCTTATCAAACTGGACTCGCAAGAATTCATCTGCGGCCTGCGGGCCTTTCGTCCTGATGAGCGCAGTTGCGACCCAGCCCATTGCGACGTGGGTTTTAGGGTTGTTGAGGCCGAGCTTTTTCAGCGAAAACTCGAATGCCTTTCGGAAGATTGCCTCGGATTTGAGATACCGGTTTTCCAAGGATTGATCATTCAGATAAATCGTTCCAAGGTGGATTCGAACGATGTACGCCAATCGGTGCTCTTGGCCGAATTGCTGTTCAATTCGTGGAAGCGCTCCTTCCAACAATGCTGTTGCTTCGGTCGTTTGGCCAAGTTTATTCATCACGAAGGCGAGGTTGAACTCGGCGAGCAACGTCTTGTTGGAATTCTTGTCCTTTTTGTAATTTGCCGAGTGGACTTTCTTGAATAGTTCAAGTGCTTCGTTGTCGCGGCCTTCAGACTGATACTGAACTCCGAGGTTACCCATAAAGCTGAGAGTCGGTTCGTTCATCGACCCCCATTCTTTTCCAGAGATTTCAATGATTCCGAGTCGCTCTTGCTCGGATTCATCTTTTTTGCCCAAGTTGTAAAGAAGACCCGCGTTTCTATCACGAAGCGCAAGCACGTCATAATTCCTTTCTCCAAATTGTTTGAGAAGAAACTGATGTTTTTGTTGACTTAGTTCCCAGGCCTCGTTGTACCGTTTCTGAGCTTCATAAACGATCGCGAGGTAACCTAAAGCATCCTGGGTTGCTGGGTGATTTTTTCCATATCGCTCTTCAGCTTTTTGCATCGTTGCCAAAAGAACTTCCTCGGCTTCGTCGTATTTTGATTGGTTTGTCAAAACGCGGCCCAAGTTGGCTTTGGCCAGCAAAGTGCTCGGGTGTTCCGGTCCAAAAAGTTCGTGGTAACGATCAGCTTGCTGTTGGAACATCGTTTCAGCCTCTGCGTATTGGCCTTTGCTGTTGAGCCTAGCTGCCAAGCTGCCAATGGTCGAAAGTTCCAGTGTTTCGTCGGTACTATTCGTCTCCTGGAGAGTTTTGAGTAAGCGGCGAAGAATCATCTCAGCCTCGGAGTGTAGCCCCAATCCTGAATATTGGGCTGCCAAGGAGTGCCGTGCCCCTAATGTGAATGGATCGTTGGGGAGTAGGTTTCGTTCGCAGTTTTTCACCAACTGTTCTGCAAGTTCCTTGGCTTCCTCATAACGTTGTTGATAGAATCGAAGGACAACCAAGTCATGCAATGTTTCGCGAAAAACCTCGCTGTCCTGGTTAGCGGAACTGTTTTTCAAATAATCAAAAGATTCGAAGATTAGTGATTCAGCCTCAAGTAGGCGATTTTGATTCACTCTCAATGCCCCCAGCCCTCTGATCGCTCGCCATGAACCGGGATTGTCCAAACCGACGACGTTCCGTGAAATCGTGACAGCTCGTTCAAGTAGTGGTTCAGCCTGGTCGAATAGACCCAGCGAATTGTATGCACTTCCGATGGTATAACTGACGGAAGCTTGAATCATCGGATCATTTTCAAGTAGAACGATTCCGTCCACTGCCCGATCGAGCAAAGTCCTGACTTTGATATCTGGATCCGGTTCAAGCCCCATCGTCATTTGGTTTTCTATTGCGCTTGATGCAAACAGCTCGTGTTGCAGGAAATTGCTGATCGTGTTGGCAAACTTCGATTCTTTTTCAGCGATCGCCTGTTGATTTTTCGCTAGGGCCGCTTCGTCATCGGCTCGGTCGCGTTCTTCGTCGGCCGTTCGTCTAGCAATTTTCTCACTTGCGAGCAGTTTACGAGTTTCTGCCTCCGCATTGGTGGCTCGAATTGCCTGGGAGGCGGTTCCGATGAGACCGATCACCATCGCGGCGAAAACCAAGGACGTCGTGAGCAGCGCCACGCGATTGCGACGCATTGATTTGTACAGCCGATAACGGCGAGACGGCGGACATGCATGTACCGGTTCGTCGCCGAGAAACCGATACACATCCTCGGCAAACTCGCGCGATGTTTGGTATCGACGTGATCGGTCCTTGTCCATCGCCTTGGTAACGATCCAATCGAGTTCGCCTTGGAGGGAGTCGGCCAGGCGACGCGGATCGACGTCGTAACGCCCTGTTAACGTCTCATCCTTTCGCGCGGCCAACGTACTGACTCGGTCGCTCGGACGTTGGGGTTCCTTTTCGCAGATAATTTGTCGTAATTCGTCGTAGGTGGCATGCTTGAGTGCTGCTTTGTCGAACGGGGTCGTTCCTGTCAGCAACTCGTACAAGACGACTCCCAGTGAATAGATATCGCTGCGGGTGTCGATGTCCAAGTTGTTCATTTCGGCTTGTTCGGGACTCATGTACATCGGAGTTCCCATCAATTGCGCAAACGCCGTGTATACAGATTCATCGCTCAACATTTGTGCGCCGGTTGCTTTGGCGATTCCAAAGTCGATCACCTTGGGTTCGGCTTCACCGTTCTCCATGCAGACCAGAATGTTTGCTGGCTTGAGATCTCGGTGGATTATCCCTTTCTGGTGAGCATGTTCGACCGCACCGCAGATTTTGACAAATAATTCCAGGCGGGCACGATTGTCGAGCTTTCGCTCTTCGCAGAATTTGCAGATCGAAATTCCTTTGACCAATTCCATGACAAAATACGGCCGGCCATCTTCCGTCGTGCCCCCATCGAATACCTTGGCAATATTCGGATGGTTCATCAGGGCAAGCGCCTGGCGCTCGCTTTGGAATCGGGCCACGACTTGCTGGCTGTCCAACAACCCGGGCCTGATGATTTTCAATGCGACTCGCCGTTTTAGGGGAGCGAGTTGATCGGCGACATAAACGATCCCCATGCCACCTTCATCGATTTTTTCCCGCAACTTGTAGTTGCCAATCTGCATCGGCAAATCGACTGTCTCGACACCGGTGGTTTCTAATTGGTTTGGGCCATCAAGCAGGCTGCCAGCAGCAAAGAAGTCGGCGACCATACTCTCGACGACGCTTCGGAATTCTGCATCGCCTTCGCAAACTGAATCGAGGAAACGGCCACGCTCGGACTCATTCCTTATCTCCACAGCTTGAGCCAGAACTTCTTCTTTCAATTTTTGATTCTTGGCCATGATTGGCTTCCGTTAGGTTCGTACGGCGAGAATCCACCAGTGGGTAATGCGTAATTCAACCGCGAATGGGATCATTGCCCTTAAAAATTTGTGCAGGCAACGTTGGCTGAACAATCAAAGTCTCGATTCCAGCGATACGAACCGGATTTAATGTTCTTGAATTGAGCTGTCGGAGACATGATGGCCGGCTGCTGGATCACCCGATTGCGATTGAATCAAACGGTAAATCCAAACCTTGGCCGTCGCCCATTCCCGCTTAACTGTCGGGGTCGAAATTCCGAGAAAATTGGCGGTTTCCTCGACAGTCATTCCCGCAAAAAACCGAAGTTTAACGATTTCAGACTGCCGGGGAGCCGACTGTTCGAGCTGTTCCAGCGCGTCGTGAACGGCCAGAATCCGCTCATCCTGATCGAGCTTGTCGGCCGGAATTGCATTGATCTCAATGGAAGGGAGTCGAATCCAATCACCTCCCCGTTTTAGACTTTGCTTGCGTCTGGCTTGTTCAACAAGAATGCGTCGCATAGCTTCCGCTGCGGCAGAGAAAAAGTGGCCTCGTGACTCGAATGGTTGAGCCTGTTTAACGACCAGCCGCAGGTAAGCCTCATGAACCAGCGAAGTCGCCTGCAGTGTTTGGCCCGGTTTCTCATGCACCAATTTGGATGCGGCCAGTCTTTTTAACGCCTCATACACCAACGGCAACAGCTGATCTGCTGCCGAGGGGTCGCCTTGTTCGATTCGGTTTAGAATGCGAGTGAAGTCGGTCATGCCCACTATGATAACCGGCTCAGCCAAAATCCGCCATTTTCCCGGAAGGTTTAAGCCCACGCCACTAAAAAACCTTCGTTTTTCGTTCCCCACCAGCAGTTCCCATATTTCAGCCGGAATATCGCCTGTTCAGTCCCAAAAACTCATCCCGGTATTCAAAAAGCGGAAAAACGTCAAATCCCAAATCCCGAGGTTTTTGGATAGCCGTCAAATCCAATCGGCAATCATTTCGCTCGCCAAAAGAAATTCCGAATTCGACTTCGTTCT
>CAYGUE010000168.1:0-13752 GCA_964352885.1 uncultured Pirellulaceae bacterium | reverse complement strand
GGATGACGTTGGAACGATCACCGCCGAGGCGATTCATTCGTGGCTTGATGCCAATGCAAAACAAATCGATGACTTGTTAAATTACGTACAACCAATCGTCCCTGAGTCCGGTGGATCGCTCGACGGCCTGACGTTCTGCTTCAGCGGCGGCTTTCCTGAAGGCAAGAAACACTGGGAAGGCATCGTCGAAGGCCTTGGTGGAAAATGTACCAGCAGTGTTTCCAAAAAGACGAACTATTTGGTCGCCGGATCGGGTTCAGGATCCAAGAGCGAAAAGGCGAGCAAGCTTGGCATACCAATCATCGATACAGGGGAGCTGGAGAAGATGATCTAGAACCCGATTTTAGTACTCCGTACGCGAGTCTGTCCGAGGCCCGTGCATTTCCGTAGGCGAGTCTGTCCCAGACTCGTGCTGCCTGTTTCACGGTAAGGGACAGACCGAGCTTCGTTGTTTGTTCAGCCGCGAGGTTTCTCAATCTCCATGGCCTTCATTCGATACGTTAGCGTGGATGGTTTGATGCCAAGCAAGTCTGCGGCACCTCCTTCGCCTGAGATTTTCCAGTTTGCTTGAACAAGCGCGGAGAGAAGATTCTGTTTCTCTTTCTCGCGAAACTGGACTTCCGTAAGAAAGCTGCCGAGAGAAAACGGCTTCATGGCAATCGATGGTTCATTAGACCTGACCGCCAGATTCGGCAGCGCCAAATCTAACCGAAGTCGATCTCCCTTACTAAGAATGACCGCTCGCTCCAGCACGTTGCGCAACTCGCGAATATTGCCAGGCCATGGCAACGCTTGAAGCTGATTGCTTTGATGGCGTGACAGATTTGGCACTTCGCGCCCCATCGACTTGCAGATAACTTCAAGGAGATGTTGAGTCAGAGGCAAGATGTCATCTCGTCGCTCGCGCAGTGGCGGGACCGAAACCGGAAAGACGCTTAAACGAAAATAAAGATCCTCTCGGAAACGACCGGCCTTGATTTCTGCCTCCAAATCTCGGTTTGTCGCCGCAACAATACGAACGTCTACTGAAATTGTTTTCGCGTCGCCAACTCTTTCGAATTCGCTCTCTTGTAGTGCCCGCAAAAGCTTGCTTTGCAGATCCAATGGAATTTCGCCGATCTCATCAAGGAACAACGTACCGCCGTCTGCAAGTTGCATTCGTCCGATTCGATCTTGGTGAGCACCGGTGAACGAGCCCTTTACGTGTCCAAAAAACTCGCTTTCGAACAATTCTTTCGGTATCGAGGCACAATTAACTTTCACCATCGGGTGATCAGCTCGCGGACTGTTCATGTGAATTGCTCGAGCAATCATTTCTTTTCCGACGCCCGATTCACCATGCACTAGCACGTTGGCCTTCGTTTCAGCAACCGCTTCCACTTGCTCTAGCGTTCGTTTTAACGCGTTGCTATCTCCAATGATCTCGCCAAAGTTTGCCGTTACTTTGATTTCGTCACGCAGATAATCACGCTCCTGCAATAGCTGCTCCTTCAACGACTCGACTTCGCGAAACGCATCCTCGCGATCAAGATTCGCTGTCAGCCTTTGGCTAATATCGCGAAACACAACAACGGCACCATCAAGTCTCCCGTTCCTTATGATCGGAGTGCTGCTGTACTCGACAGGAATCGGTCGGCCATCCGCATGCCAAAAAACTTCGCTGTCAACTCGGTGAACTTCGCCGTCTTTAAGCGCCGCATAAATCGGACATTCGGTGTTCGGGTAAGGTGTACCATCGGAATGTGAGTGATGATGAACTTGATGAGCCGATTTGCCGAGACACTCATCCACGCTCCAGCCAAGAATTTCTGTTGACGCCGCGTTTGCGAAAGTCATTCGGCCTTCGCGATCCAATCCATAGATACCTTCGCCAGCGGAATTCAAGATCAAAGAATGTGTTCGTTGGAGGGACTCGTATTGTTCTTTGGAGCGAGCCAATTCGTCGTCTGGGGAAAACGTCAACAGAACCAACAAGTCTCCTGATTGGGATGTCACGGGCCAAGCGGAGATCATTCCGTGCAAGTCAGGATTCGTTGCACATGTCGCCGGAAGGCTTTGAGCGAACGTCTTCGTGCTGAACACATCAACGAGATCTTCTTCCAGCCGCTTGCAGTCACCTTGGTCAATCAAGGACCAAAGATTTACATCGACGTTCGTGTCAATCTGAATCGACTCTCGCCATGCTTGGCTAATTGAAACAGCATTCAATTGCTGGTTTAACGCCGCCATGTGCAGAGGTGAATCAGCAACGATCTCGTGGATGGAAGTCAGCATTGCTAGATTCACCAATTCCTACAGATTGCTCTCAGAAAACTGAGGATCGCAGATTCTTGTGACCAAAAACAGTTGTAAAGTCTCGTAATTTTGATTTTTCGTGTTTGGCACATCGCGTGCAATGCTTGGGATTCCACCGAACGATCCAAAAAAAAGGAGTCCGCAATGAGCATGACCGTCAAATTTACATCAGCAAATTTTGAGGCTGAAGTCCTTCAAAGCGAGTCACCGGTGTTGGTTGATTTCTGGGCTTCCTGGTGCGGACCGTGCCGTGCCGTTGGTCCCGTTATCGAAACCGTAGCAAATCATTTCGGCGGACGAGCCAAAGTTGGAAAACTCAATATTGATGAGAACCCTGAAGTTGCGACACGCTTCACGATCACTTCGATTCCTGCTGTGTTGCTTTTCAAGGGTGGGGAAGTTATTGAACGGCTCGTTGGAGTCCGTCCTCAAGAGCGTTACGAGCTGGCGCTGAACGATGCCAGCGTCAACACAATTTCAGATGCCGGCTCGGAAACCGCGGCCAACGAGACAAGCTGCGGAATGTGAAACTGAATCACCATCGCCAAGTCTTGGCGAGCAGATGCCTAACGAACCTAAACTAAAATATTCTTGGAGCTTGATATGCATGTTTTGAATTCAACTTTTATCGCGATCGCCCTTGCTTTCGTGAACTCCGTATCAATGACCAGTGCAATCGCCGACGACCTAGGCGATTCACCAAATGTCAGTTATCAAACTGAGAAAGTGGATGGACTCGACATTTTCTATCGCGAAGCGGGGCCTAGGAACGCTCCCACCATCGTGCTCTTGCATGGGTTCCCTACTTCTTCACATATGTTTCGGGATCTGATTCCGAAACTCGCAGACAAGTATCACGTTATTGCTCCGGACTATCCCGGATACGGCAACAGTTCGATGCCCAATTTAGAGTCTTTCGACTATTCATTCGACAACTTTGCGACCGTGGTCAACAAATTTCTGGAGCAGAAGAAGATAACGCATTACTCGCTGTACTTGATGGACTACGGGGCACCCATTGGATTTCGAATCGCAACCGCACATCCAGAGCGAATCAACGGCTTGATCATTCAGAATGGCAACGCGTACGACGAAGGTATCGACAATGTCTTTTGGGAACCCATCAAGGAGTACTGGAGGGATCGCGGAGCAATCAATAAAGGATTGGACAATCCGTTTTGGAAGAATGTCAAAGCTGCTTACAAAGACGACAATCTGGCAAACGACAAGGCGCTGCGATTTCTTGTGACCGAAGGTGCAACCAAGTGGCAGTATCTCAACGGCGCTCGCAACAGCAAGTCCGTTAATCCGGATGCATGGGGCCATGTTCAATCCCGACTGGATCGTGCAGGCAATGTCGATGTTCAACTACAGCTGTTCTATAGCTATGGCAGCAACCCGCCACTATATCCGCAATGGCAGGAGTACTTCCGCCAGCACCAACCACCAACCTTGATTGTGTGGGGCGAAAAGGACGAAATCTTTCCAGCCGACGGTGCGTTTCCGTATCAGCGTGACCTCAAAAACGTTGAGATACACATGCTCAACACAGGGCATTTTGCTTTGGAAGAGGATAGCATTGTGATCGCCAATCACATGCGTCGATTCCTTGACCAGAACAATATCAAGTAGTTCGGACAGCCCTTCACAACGTAGATCGGTCTGTCCCAGACCGAGAAAAACAGGAAGCACGAGTCTGGGACAGACTCGCCTACGAAAGAATCAGAACGGAAGTTCAATTGGCCGTCACTCAAGGATTCCAGATGTTAAGTAATCATCAAACTGAAAGTGAATTATGTCAAACTATTCGAGCGACATCGCTTTTTCTCCAGCCGTCAAAGCGTGGCAAACAGCTAAGGGTTCTCGAGACGGTTACAGGATCATGGAAGAATCAGGAAGTTGGCGCACGGAGGTCGATGCCGAATTAACTCTGTTCCTTGGCACCTTGGACATGTTCTACCTTGGGACATCCAACACCGTAGGACAGCCTTACATTCAGTATCGTGGCGGACCGAAAGGGTTCCTGAAAGTGCTCGACAAGAAGACGCTTGCGTTCGCCGAATTCGCTGGTAATCGTCAATTCATTACGTCTGGTAACCTTTCGGAGAACCCCAGAGCATTCATCTTTTTGATGGACTATTCCATCAAACGACGTGCAAAACTCTGGGGGCATGCGGAAGTCGTCGAAAATGACCAACAATTGCTCGAGCAACTTCATGATCCAGACTATTCCGCCAAAATCGAGCGCGTGATTAAATTCACGATCGATGTCTGGGATGGGAATTGTCGCCAGCACATTCAAAATCGAATTGCTGAAGAGGCGGTGAAACCGGTAATCGCAGGCCTGCATGCTCGTATCGAAGAGCTCGAAAATGAATTGGTGATCGTGAAAACAGGGAGGTAGGGGTAACCCAAAGTTCCTCACATGAAGGTTACAGCAGTGTGGTCCTGCGATCTATGCGTAACCGTTACAGGTTCAACAAATGTTATCTTGCTCCTTGTTGATTGAACGAGTCGAAGGAGCGAATTGCGAAGTATTTCTTCACAGATACGATCAATCTGATACACTGGACGGTCGCGAACGGATTTCTATTCGGCCAAAAAATGAAGTGCCCTTACTGCCAAACTGACAACGACAAAGTCATCGACTCACGAAGCGGGGAAGAAGGCTTCGCGATCCGTCGTCGCCGTCACTGTCTGTCTTGCGACAAGCGATTCACGACTTATGAGCGAGTCGCAGAATTGGATATCCGTGTCGTTAAGAAAGATGACTCGCGGGACGTCTTTCAACCCGAGAAAATTCGCAGTGGTATCGAACGAGCTTGTTGGAAACGCCCCATTCCGACCGCCGAAGTGGCTCGGGTGATCGCGGAAGTCATCGAAAACGTTCAGCAGTGTGGCAATGCGGAAATCGAGAGTCAAGAGATTGGTGCGATGATCATGGACCAGTTGATTGATCTCGATGACGTTGCTTACATCCGTTTCGCAAGCGTCTACCGCCAATTCAAAAACATCAATGACTTTGTCCAGGGCGTTCAACCGATTCTGAGCCGCAACAAGATCGAGTTGCAACGCGTGAAGAGTAACGCTCCTGCGACTCAGGGCAAACCGCGATAGCGCCTGTCTTGTGGCTTTTGCATTTCCGTATTGGCTCATTCCCGTTTGCGATCGCAGGCACCCGTCACGATAACGTCTCCGCGTTTGAGTCCAGTTGCAACGAACCATCCCGTCAATCAGCCCGATTGGATCCATGAGCAGCGAAAACGAATCTTATCAACTAAACTTCCTGAAAAGAATCTGGCGAGTCTCCATCCTCTGGGCCAAACGAGCTGCCTTCACGATCGGCGGTTTGTTTTTGGCTTATCTGTTGATGGCTCTCGTCGGCCTGCTACCAGTCAACAACGATTTCGAGCCAGCGGAAGACGGCGTTGAGATTTTTGTCTTCTCTGGCGAGTTTCATGCCGACTTCATTCTTCCGCTACGAAGCGGCATGCATGATTGGTCACTGGACTTTCAAACGGAAGATTTCCTACTCGAGCCATACGAGGCGACTCACGTAGCGATCGGCTGGGGCGAGAGAAACTTCTACCTGCATACTCCGACTTGGTCCGACCTCAATCTTTCAACTGCAGCCACTGCGTTACTGGTCCCTTCGGATACCGTGATGCATGTCACGATGACGATTCCGCCTCGGCTTGGAGACAACTATCGAAGTGTCCGAATCAGCCAGGAACAGTACGACACGTTGGTCGTATTTGTCAGCGAGTCGTTTGATCGTGATCCGCAAAACAACGTTCAACAGATCGAAGACGCTCGATACGGAAGCTACGATGCGTTTTACGAAGCCCGGGGAACTTACCATGCGTTCCGCACATGCAACTGCTGGGCGGGCGAAGCAATGAAGGCCGGCGGGATCCGTGTCGGCCGGTTCACTCCGTTGCCTAAATCAGTGTTCCTCTATCTGGATTCGAACCAGATAGAAGAATAGGTCTGCACTTGGGATACGATTGCACTTTGGCGACGTCTCGCAACTAGGATCGACGGCCTCGCAATCTTGTCCACAAGGTCGAAGTCAAGAAACGAAGCGAAGCGATGGTTGTCCCCATGATGAATCCTCATTATTCATCAACAAAATAAAACTTGCGCCCGCACCGCAAGTACTTTTTTGTTTTCGCTTGGGGGGGATTCGGCTCATTTTCTTTCTTGAATTTCGATTCGTCCGCTTGTGGTTTTATCAGATGACGTTGCAGTTCATGGTTTGATTCGGGTTGTTTGGGGCTCATTATTTCCTCCTTTTGTATTTCATTGGGCGTCTATTTTAAAACTGCCAGACGTCGACTCATTCCACATAAGATCCTTGATCTTTTCCAACACATTCCGCTTCTCTCGCCTCAATGTTTCAGCGATGCACCGCGACAAATCCAGTTACGGTCGCTTACGTCGTTGGGTAAGCAGGCCTGCCAATCCAACAAGCAGGACTGCGGTTGACGACGGTAAAGGGACCGCTGTTAATGAAAACAGCCCGATGTCGTTGCCGTCACCGGCAGCAGACGACCGCCGCTCAGTTCAACTCGACCATCGTCAGCAACCTTGGCTGTCTGATGAATGATCAGGTGTTGATTGGAGCTTAGCGAAACCGTATCGCCGAAGACTTCTCCGTCTGTGACATCGACGTCGCTGGATGTTATTTCGAGCTTGCCTGAGTTCAATGCGACGGGTGAAAAGCTGCTCAATGAACCAACTGACAGAGTTCCGCCGTTGACCTGCAATGGAGCCTCTGCATTAATTTGCCCGTCGATCTGCTACGTCTGACCGCCGTTTATAGATCCAGCGTGAAGGACAGTTCCGCCGTTCGGGTGGAAAGTAGTCTGGATATCGACGTCACCAACCGTCGCTGTGCTTCCCGTTGCGACAGACTATTGTTAAAGCCGAACCACAGCAACTGGGTTAAAACTGTCTCTACGTCAACGTAAGCGTTGCTACCAATCCAATCCAAGTTGCTTTAGCTCACTGCAGATCTTTTTCACATCGATGATTTGAAGATTTTCGAAACAGGCCATGGCGATTTGGTTCGCGTCCGGTGAAAAGTCAAACCCAAGAATGCGGCTCTGGTCCACCGACTCAATTGTGGCCAGCGTCCGTCCATCTTTTGGATCGATTAGCAGCAATTCGAATCCGCCCTGCTTTGCCGCCAGCAATTCGCCTGTTCGAGAAAACACAGGAGTTCCTAAATCGAGATGTTCGCCACGCATCGCAATTTGAGAATCGGCGTGCTGATCGTTTCTCTCCATATGATTGGTTCTGTATCCATTGCGAACTGAAATGAACATGTTTGGATCCACTGGATGAGGCGCAGGAGATACGCTAAGCAAATCTGGAATCGCATGCTGTACCAGATCACCCGTGTTCACATCCCAAACTTTGACTCCGTGTCCTCTCCACGTCCCCGTCAACAGGTAACGATCATCAGCGCTAAATTCAATACTGCTGAGTCCTTTATGCGATCCAAGCTGGGTTACGAGCTCTCCATTGTCGGAGCGAATGATCACGGCTTTGGAGCCACTGATTACGGCAATTGCTTCCTCGTCACGAGTCACGGCAAACTTGTCAGTCTTTCTTTCGATGAGTTTTCGTGGTGAATCGACGGAAAACTCAACTGAGCCGTCGTGCAGTTGAACGGCGCTAACGTTCCAGCAATCGAATCCACCTTCGCCGCTGGCGAACAGAGTTTTTCCATCGCGACTGTAGTGAAGTTCGCGAAAATTCACGTTAGTCAATTCGAAGACCATCCTCTTTAGTTTGATGTCCCAAAACTCGACGGCTTGATCTGAAGTACGCGCTACGATCTGTGGAAAAACAGGATGAAATCGAGTCTTCCAACCGTAACCATCTGACTTCGCATACGACTGAAGCAGCGGACCAGCAACGTATCCGATTTTAAGGTTCTCTTTTTCGGTAGTGAACCCAATCCTTCCGACATCACTGAAACCATCGAACAACAATTCCATATCCTGGACTTGGAGAACTTCTTTCCAAGCCAACAGATCCGTCAACCGTGTCATGCCGTCCCAACCAGTGGTGGCGACAAGATCTCGAGTCGGGTGAATATGGAGTTTCGTGATTGAGTTCTGATGCAATTGGAGAAATCGTGGCGCAGCAGTCAAATCTTCTCCCCATGTGTACAGTCCGCCACGATGCGAACCGATCGCCAGAATATTTCGATTCGAGCGCCAGTCGATGGCGTACACGTTTTCGTCAATCGCCAGTTGCTGAATGAATTCAGGTTCGCTTTCCACGTTCCAAAACTCAACCACTTTGCCTTCGCCACGGCTCACCGCAATTTCAGTGGCCTCATCGTTGAATTCAATTAGACCAAGTGAAGGGCTGTCACCGTTTGAGTTGGAGCAAAACCGCGGCACCAACATCTTTCCATGGCGGAGGTTTTCCAAAGAATAAATTTCTAGCGACTTCGGTCCAGCCAAAGCGATCGCCTGACTATCGTCCGAGAAGCAAAATCGATTGACTCCCTTAAAAGAAACAACTGGCTCCGTTGGGGTTTGAAGATCCCAAACGAATAGTTGCATTTTGCTTTGACCAGCTCCGCTTGCATGATGCCGGGACACCAAATAACGACCATTCGGACTAAACATAATTGTCCATGTTGGGTTGGAATCCATCGGTGCGGGAAGCGTTGCGATCTCCTCGCCGGTGGAGACTCTTCGAATCCGGACTCGGCCATCAACATTCCCTTCAGCAAATCTTTCGCACTTCCGATCAACCGCGAATCGATACCGACCGCCCCAGTCTTTCTCAGGTTCAGAGTCCCATTGGCTTTCAATATCGGTTAACGACATGGCAGCGATGGCCTCATTGCGTAACATCAGCCGAAGAATCTCGGGATCATCATCGAGGCGAGAACGATTGAGTTGAGGCAGCAACTGGGCTGCGTCCTTGATTGCAGCTAAGGCCCCATAGCGTTGACCGAGACGACCGCTAAATCGCCGCATTTTGGCTTGATCGACCTTGGAGTAGAAAAGCTTGACTTGAGAATTCTCTTTGGACTCTTTCTCGACAGTGAGTTGATTCGCTTTGATGTCAGCGAAGCGGATCAGGCTGAATGCAACAACAATTGCGACAGCGGATAGCAATGCCAGAATGCATGCGGCCATGGAGGAAGCGACCGGATTACGCTTGCAGATCCTCCAGATTCGTTCGACGATCGAGATGCGACGAGCATGAATCGGACGGTCAGTCAGAAAACGATTCAAGTCCTCGGCAAGACTATTGGCTGTGTCGTAGCGACGGTCTGGATGAGATTCGATCGCTTTCATGATGATCGTTTCCAAATCCAATGGAATCGAATCGTCAATCTTTCGAGGCGTGATGACCGAACTGTTGGCGACATCCTTGACGATCGTGCCACGTTGATTGTCAAACGCACTTCGCAACGTACACAATTCGTACAGGGTTAGTCCCAAGCTGTAGATGTCGCTTCGACAATCCGCGTTTCCATCGAATCGTTCCGGAGCCATGTACCGCAAAGTCCCGATGATATCGCCAGTCTGAGTCAAATCGTTAGATTCAAGTTTCGCCAACCCAAAATCCGTCACCCAAACGTTACCGTCGGTGTCGAGAATCAGGTTCGCGGGTTTCACATCTCGATGCAGCACACCGCGACTGTGAGCATGCTCCAAAGCATCCGCGACCTGAACACCAATCGCAGCAACACGTTTGTGATAGATGTCTTTTGATTTGCGAATGGTCGAAGATTGTCCCTGCTCAAAAATTGAGTCAACACGTTCTTCTTTTCTGTCCGTGAAAATTGGACCGGTTGAAGTCCGCACCGAATCAATGCCGGTCAAGCGAGCTGTCTGATGAAGTGCTCCCTTGGGCGGATCGATATCGCATGGTTCCAGTAGTCGAGGCAATGTGGTTGCGGCAGCAGTCACATGTCGTTCGTCGATTTCCTTTAAACGGGTTTCACCGTCAGTTGCGCCGCCGGTCATCTGGATGGCAATGCTCTTGCTCAAACTCGAAAGAGCTTTGGGAGTGAGTGACTCGCGATCGACGATCGGATTTGGCCGAGCAATCTCACTCCGCGCTTGCAAATGCTTAATCTCTTCGATGACTCGATCAAGGTTGTCACCTAGAATAAATTGCATCGCGTAAAAGTGTAAACCGTCTGCTTCACCAAATTCAAAAACGGGAACAATGTTTGTGTGGTGCAGCTGGCCCGCAGAACGGGCTTCAGTAAAAAAACGATTTAGGTAGCTTGGTTTTTCGGCCGAGCTTTTCGGCAGGACCTTTAACGCAACACGGCGTCGCATCGTCGCATGTTCTGCTTCGAAGACGATGCCCATTCCGCCACGCCCAACTTCTCTGATGATTTCGTATTCGCCAAGCGTTTTGGGGATCGAATCGTCGATGGCGAGTTCACGGCTCGGCGGATTTATCTCCACGTCCTCCAACATGACTAACGCAGGAAACACGGCGTCAATCTGTTTGGCCAGCGCTGGATAATTTCGCTTGTATTCCTCGATCGAAGGACGTTCACCTTTTTCCAACCGCGCAGCGAAAGAATCGGCAATATCATCGATCGAAGTGTGGTGCCCTGCGTCGCTCATTTATACGCCATTGGTGTGACCGTTGACTTCTTTCTGGAGTCGCTCCAGAGCGCGAATGTATCGATTGCTGGCCGCCGTTGTGGAAAGCTTCAGAAGTTTGGCGACCTCTGCGTTGCTCAATCGTTCGAACCGCCGAAGTGCCAGAATTTCACGATCGACTTCGTTCATCGAATTCAACGCCTTTTCAACTCGAGCAGTCGCTTCTGCTCGCATCGCAGCAAGACTGGGGCTTGTTTGTTTCCCCATTAAATGCGCGGCCAATACAGCTGAAGTTGCTTGCGGAGACGGCGAGTTGTAGATGGAGATTTCTCGCCCCGCTTCACGCGACTTCACCTTTAGGTGCCGGCGATGTATCTGCAGCAGTTTTTGTACGGTGATAAACCTGAGCCACAAGAAAAACGGCATCTCCTGGTTATGCACGTAATCCTGGAATCGTTGCGTTGCTTCAATGAATGCGTCTTGAACGATATCGTCCGCGTCCAATCGCCCGCGGAGTCTCTGGTCCATCCTGAACCCAACGATGCGGATCAACTGATCGCGAAAAGATTGGAGCAATTGACCCAACGCCTGAGGTTTCCCTGCCTTAGCTTGCTCAAACAATTCGGATAGATTTTCATCCAACTCAGTCATCAGGATTCTCTCTGATCGATAGTGTTCCTATTGTACCGACTGCCTGTTGCCGGTGGGATCCACAGAAGAATCGGGAAGATTGGCTAATCCTTCGACTGCACTGAAAAAGTCGTGGTATTTGCACATTGATACCCCGGCCATGATTGAATTTATAAGTCATCAACATATTTCCAGTGGATAGCGATTCGGAGCAGGCAGTTGTTCATTGAGGACAATTTTTTACTTGGAAACAACATTTCTATCAGCTAAGAATTTGGAGAGATCAAATGAATGAAAACGAACTGAACGCGTTGGTTGGAAAAGTGCTCCATGACCTTGGGGGTGCGTTCAGCGTCCCACTCGTTCAAATCGGAGAGAAACTCGGTCTCTATGAGGCACTTAGTTCCGTTGGCCCCAGCACATCTACTGCGTTAGCGAAATCAACGGGTGTTTCTGAGCGATACTTGCGAGAGTGGCTTGGTGCGCAGGCGGCATCTGGCTATGTCAACTACGATGCCGACTCTGACACGTTCTCAATGACTCCGGAACAAACTTTCGTTTTGGCAAATCGTGACAGCCCGTTCTATTTGGCTCCAGCTTTTGGGGCCGCGGCGGCCTTTCAAGACAATGAAGCTTTGGTGCGGGCGGCATTCAAAAGTGGCGAAGGCATTTCATGGCAGGATCAAACGGAATGCTTGTCGTGCGCCGTTGCCAGATTTTTTCGGCCTGGCTATCACAACTATCTCGTTCAGTCCTGGTTGCCGTCGATCAAGGGCATGATCGAAAAACTCGAACGCGGTATTCGCATCGCAGACGTTGGCTGTGGGCACGGAATCACGACTACGTTGATGGCAAAAGCCTTTCCCAATTCTGAATTCGTTGGATTGGACTTCCACGAAGGCTCAATCGACGCTGCGAAGGAGCACGCCCAATCGTGCGGATTAAAAAATCTAAATTTTGAAGTCAACACAGCAAAGGAGTTGCCAGGCAAATACGACTTGGTAACGGTCTTTGATTGCCTGCACGATATGGGCGATCCCGTTGGCGGCATGCAGCACATTCGAGAATCGCTAAATTCTGGCGGTTCCTGCATGATTGTCGAGCCAATGGCAGGGGACAATCTCAAGGACAATCTGAATCCTGTTGGCAGACTGTATTACTGCGCTTCGACCATGGTTTGCATCCCAACTTCGTTGGCTCAAGAAACCGGAGCAGCGTTGGGGGCTCAGGCTGGTGAAGCAGCACTAAGAAATGTGGTTCAGGATGCCGGGTTCGCGAAACTTAATCGAATTGCAGAAACACCATTCAATCTGGTTCTTGAAGCATGTTGCTAAGGAAATGAATGTCAGGGATCCGTCACATCGCGATTTCTGGTCGAATCCAATTCGAATTCCCCGAAGCCCCACGTTCGCTGCAAAAACGAACTTTGCGACAAAAGCCCAGCCGATTTATCGACTGGGCTTTTTTGTGCGCTGACTGTGGCAGTTACCGCGAATTATTGATTCGCATCGGCGTGAATAGCATTATGGCGGAAAAAGTCCGTGAAAAGCAATGGTTTCACCATGTCTCGCGCCATCCGAAGCGCCGGATTTATAAATTTGAGACTTTTTTGATTTGGCCATGTCTCGACCACGTAAAAATTACGTGTAAAAGAATTGATCACTAGATCCATTCAAAATTTGCCCCCTTAAAATTAAGCGTATTTGGAGAAATATTATGAAATCATCACTGAAAACTTTCATTCCGTGCTTGGCACTCATGTTCGGGATGATGCTGTGCGTGACGGACGTTATGGCTCAAGGAGGAGGCCGCGGTGGCAGACAACGCGGCGGCACGGAGGGCAACTCCCAACGGTTGTTGCAGAGTGAAGAAGTTCAAAAAGAACTTGAGATGACTGATGAACAAATCGAATTGATCAAAGGGATGAACGAGGGGCGCGGCGACCGCCAACGTGGTGGCGACCGCGAAGCGAGAGCAGCCGAGTTTGAAGGCCTTTCCGATGAAGCCCGAGCCGAAAAAATGAAAGAGATGCGAAACGCTCGAACCAAAGAGCAAACGGCAAAAATTGGTGAAATCCTTCTGCCTCATCAAATGGATCGGCTATCACAAATCACGGCGCAGGCTTCGGCTCAAGGCGGTGCACGGTCATTGCTCAACGGAAGTCTTGCCGAAAAACTTGGGATCAATGATGAGCAAAAAGAACAGATACAAAAAAAGGCGGAGG
>CAYGUE010000167.1:3339-13778 GCA_964352885.1 uncultured Pirellulaceae bacterium | reverse complement strand
TCCAAGTCCAGTTTTCCGCCGAAGAAATTTTCACCCCCGGCGACGGACTTGATGCACTGGTTTGCATGAACCCGGCGGCACTTGTCACCAACATCGTCGATCTTAAAAAGTCCGGCATCCTGATCGTCAACTCGGACAGCTTCGAAGCCAAAGATCTCAAACTGGCGAAGCTTGAAGTCAGTCCGCTCGAAGATGGAACGACGGACCCGTATCGTACGATCCACGTTCCGATGACGAAGCTCACACGCGGAGCCGTTGAGTCCACAGGGCTATCAACCAAGTTTGCGGACCGTTGCAAGAACTTCTTCGCGATGGGCTTGGTGTTCTGGCTTTTCGGCCGCGACGTTGAGCCAACGCTTCGTTTTATCGAAAACAAGTTTGGCAAAAAAGCTCCTGACGTAGCCGAAGCCAATCGTTTGGCTTTGAAGGCCGGTTGGAATTACGGCGAGACGACGGAAGACTTTGCTTCGACCTATCAGGTTTCGGCAGCTGAACTTCCAGCAGGCAAATACAAAAACGTAATGGGTAACGAGGCGTTAGCTTGGGGCCTGATCTCCGCTGCAAAGCTCAGCGGCAAGGAACTCTTTCTGGGTTCGTATCCGATCACGCCGGCCAGCGACATTCTTCACGAGCTTTCAAAGCACAAGAATTTTGGCGTTCGAACTTTCCAGGCGGAAGACGAAATCGCTGCCGTCTGTTCGGCGATTGGAGCAGCCTTCGGGGGCTCGATGGCAGTGACGACCAGCAGCGGCCCTGGAATCGCGCTCAAAGGCGAAGGCATGGGACTGGGTTTGATGCTGGAACTTCCGCTGATCATCATCGACGTTCAACGCGGCGGACCGAGTACCGGACTGCCAACGAAGACGGAACAGTCTGACTTGCTGATGGCGATGTACGGACGAAACGGCGAATCACCGCTGCCGGTGGTTGCCGCTCAAAGTCCGGCTGACTGTTTCCGCACCGCGATCGAAGCATGGCAAATCGCCACACGTTACATGATTCCTGTCATGATCCTTTCAGATGGCTACATCGCCAACGGAGCCGAACCATGGCGTATTCCGGAGATCGACTCGTTGCCAAAGATTCCTGTTTCGCATCCTGCAGGACAGGTACTCAATGGCAAGCCATTCCTGCCGTATGAACGGAACGAAAATCTGGCTCGTCCGTGGGCAATTCCTGGAACGGAAGGCCTGATGCATCGTGTTGGCGGTCTTGAAAAAGAAGATGGCACCGGTAACGTGAGCTACGATCCTGACAACCATCAACACATGGTTGAAACGCGAGCCAAGAAAGTCGCGTTGGCGGCAGACTTTCTCGATCCTCTTGAAGTCGAAGGGCCTGCGTCGGGAACGCTGGTCCTTAGCTGGGGCGGGACTTACGGTGCATGTCGAACCGCCGCGAAAGCATGCCAAGCGAATGGCAAGTCGGTCGCTCATGCTCATCTTCGCTGGATCAATCCATTCCCGAAAAATCTTGGCGATGTGCTTAAGCAATACGAAAACGTGCTGATTCCGGAACTCAATTCGGGGCAGCTTCTCTTGATGATTCGCAACCAATACATGGTTGATGCAAAGGGCTTCAACAAGATCAAAGGAAAGCCATTTTCCGTCAGCGAATTGGTGGAAGCCATCGAAGCGATCTGTTAGTCCACGTGTCGCATTGTTTAACTGCCGTACGATCGTCACGGCGGCTTCCAGCCGTCACTACAAAACAACCTACTCCCTCACAACGAAAATCATGTCTACCGAACTCCCAGTCCTAAAAGCAAAAGATTTTGAATCCGATCAGGACGTACGCTGGTGCCCTGGCTGTGGCGACTATTCGATCCTCGCCCAGATGAAAAAAGTACTGGCCGAAATCGGAGCCAAACAGGAATCAACCGTTTTCGTTTCAGGCATCGGTTGCTCCAGTCGCTTTCCGTATTACATGGACACGTACGGCTTACACAGCATCCACGGACGTGCGCCCGCGTTCGCGACGGGACTCAAATCGACTCGTCCTGAGCTCGACGTGTGGGTCATTACTGGTGATGGCGATGCTCTTTCGATCGGCGGCAACCACCTGCTCCACGTCATCCGTCGAAACCTTGACATCAACATCGTGCTGTTCAACAACAGCATCTACGGCCTTACTAAGGGACAGTACTCGCCGACTTCCAATGTTGGAAAAGTCACCAAAAGCACGCCTCGCGGTTCCATCGACCATCCGCTAAATCCGCTCTCGATTGCAATCGCTGCCGAAGGAACCTTCGTTGCACGTTCGGTTGACACAAACATCAAGCACCTCTGCGAGACGTTCAAACGAGCCTACGCCCATAAGGGAACTTCGTTCGTCGAGGTGTACCAGAACTGCAACGTGTTCAACGACGGAATCTGGGATTACGCCAAGGACAAGAAGACCAAGGATCAATCAACGGTCGTGCTCGAGCACGGCAAGCCACTGGTTTTCGACAACGGTACCAAGGGCATTCGCCTCAACGGATTCCATCCTGAGATCGTTGAGCTTGATGGCAACGTAGCGGTCGACGACCTGCTTTTCCACAATGAAAAAGAACCGCAACCTCACTTGGCCAATATTCTTGCTCGAATGCGTCACCCTGAATTCCCTGAGCCAATCGGCGTCTTCCGTGCGGTCGAACGCACTACGTACGATGACGGGATCAACGAACAAGTTGCCGACGCTCGATCGGAACAAGGAGAAGGTGATTTGGCAAAGCTGTATGCTTCAGGCGACACCTGGACGGTTTAGAGCGTGCCAATCTACCTCGACAATGCGGCCACGAGTTTTCCGAAACCGGAATCGGTCTACGTTGCGATCGATCGCACCAACCGACAACTCGCCGTTGCTGCAGGACGAGGACGCTACCAAAGAGCCAACGATTCTGATCGCTTATTGAGCCAGACTCGCACTGCGATCGCGCAGAAGATTGGTGCAGCCAACGCGAGCCAAGTTTCGTTCGCGTTTAGCGGCACCGATGCTCTCTCGACGGCGATTCTTGGTTACCTGAATTCGGGAGACCATGCAGTTGCGTCTGTTGCCGATCATACTTCTGTGCTTCGGCCGCTTTGGCATCTTGAACGTGAACTCGGCGTTGAATTGACGATCATTGGCTGCGATTCGAACGGCGTCGTCGATCCTGCTGAAGTCGAATCCGCGATCAAGCCGAACACGAAATTGGCCTGCCTGTCACATGCCAGCAACGTCACCGGAGCAATCCAACCCGTCGAAAACATCGGCAAACTATTGAAGTCAAAAGACATCGCGTTCCTGCTTGATGCGGCTCAGACGATTGGTCATCTGCCGATTGATGTAACCAAGATTCAGTGCGATTTCCTTGCCGCGCCTGGTCACAAAGGACTCCTAGGACCGTTGGGGACAGGCGTTCTATACGTCTCAGACGAAGCTGCCGAAAACTGCTCGCCGCTACGCTTCGGTGGAACAGGTTCTACCGGAAACGAGTTCGACCAACCAACGTCTTGCCCGCAGAAGTTTGAGTCCGGGAATCTCAACGTGCCGGGAATTGCAGGTCTTCTGGCAGGGCTTCAGTGGCTGGAAACGGAACAAGCAATCCATCATTCAAAACGGCTTCACGAAATGACTCGTCGGCTGGCGAATCAACTTTGGGAAATGGAAAACGTAACCGTTTACGGCGTCGATTCAATTCAGACTCCCACAATCTCGTATAACATCGAAGGAACCGATTGCCAAACCGTAGGCATCTTGCTCGATAGCCAATTTCAAATCGAATGTCGAACTGGCTTGCACTGTGCTCCGTTAATTCACGAGAAACTTGGCTCGCAGGAATTTGGCGGAACGGTTCGGTTTAGTCCAGGCATGTTCACGACCGTTGAAGAGATCGATCAAGCAATTGCCGCAGTTCAAACGATTGCTGTAGAATTGGGAGCCACGAAGAATGGATGACTTTCCCGAAGAACGTGAACTGATCTGCGAAGTCGGTCGCCGCCTGTACGCTCGTGAGGCTGTCGCCGCTCATGAAGGCAACTTGTCCATCCGACTTTCCGACGGCAACATCCTGTGCACGCCAACGATGCAATGCAAAGGTTTCCTCGATCCTAAAGACCTGTGCATCATCGACACGGAAATGAATCAGGTTTTGGGCGTAAAGAAAGCGACCAGTGAGATCCGTTTGCATCTCGAAATCTACCGACAGCGGGACGACGTTAACGCGATAGTACATTCTCATCCGCCGCACGCGACGGCGTTTGCCGTTGCCAACCGCCCGTTTCCCTGTGGAATGCTTGCTGAACCCGATCTATTTCTAGGCGAAGTCGCGTTGGCTCCGTTTCAGATTCCCGGCACGCATGAATTCGCTCTATCGGTGACTCCGTTCGTACAGAACACCAACGCAATCATCCTCGCGAACCACGGCGTAGTCACTTACGCAGACCATCTTGAGAAAGCTCTCTGGATGACAGAAATCCTGGATTCCGCATGCAAGACGATTCTGCTTTCGATGTCGATTGGCGGACCGAAGCAGCTCTCAAAAGAGCAAAGTAGGGCCCTTGCGAGAGCTCGAGCAAACTTCGGCTTCACCGATCGGCGAGATTTCGACGACCCGAATCTCGACGTTCGAAAGAATCCTCTTTTCGGAAAGCAAATGGACGCTGACGGCATCGACCGAAGCTTCTTCGAGGAATAGCCCATGCCGAAGATCACTTTTGCAGACCAGACGATCAAATGTGAAACCGGCGACAACCTTCGCCGCGTGCTGCTCGACGCGAAACTGCCTCTTTACAACGGCGTCGCTGGCTTGATTCACTGTCGGGGGTTCGGCACGTGTGGCACTTGCGCAATGCAGATTGAAGGTGAAGTATCACCGATGACTGCGGTTGAAATTTGGCGACTTGGATTCCCGCCACATCGCCGTGAACAAAACTTGCGACTTGCCTGTCAATGCAAAGTGCAGGGCGATCTTCAGCTAAAAAAACTCGAAGGACTTTGGGGCCACAAGCTTCCGAAAGAAACATGATGCTACCGCTGCTTTCCCAACTGCCTCCCCATCTTCAGGAGCGAATGCGAGTCTATCGGGAAGGCGACGCCAACGAAGGATCATCCGTTCTGTATTGGATGCGAACCGCGGTCCGAGCTGAAGAGAATCCGGCTCTCGATGTTGCAATCACCCTCTCGGATCAACTCCAGTTGCCGCTGCTCGTCTATCACGCGATCTCGCAACACTACGAATATGCTTCCGATCGACATCATACGTTTATGCTTCAGGGTGCCCGTGATGTTCAGAAGCAATTCCGCGATCGAGGGGTTAGCTACGCGTTTCATTTGGCGACGCCCGATGATCAATGTCCGCATCTGTTGACGCTTGGCGAGAAAGCCGCGTTGATCGTCACCGAGGAGATGCCGGTCGATCCACCGCGACGGTTTCTGAAAGCGTTAGCCCAGAAAGTTGAAACGCCGATTGTTTGCGTCGACACCGCTTGCGTCGTTCCAATGCTACTGGTGCAGCAGGCGCACACGCGTGCTTTCAAATTTCGCGATGCAACGGAGCGGTTGTACGAAGAAAGGATATCGCGAGTGTGGCAGGAGCTGAATCTGGAAGTTCGACCGTACGATCAGGAAGCGTTGTGCTTCAATGCGATCGATTTGCAAACGGCGGACATTGCCGCACTGGTATCGAAATGTGAAATCGACCATTCGATTGGCCCCGTCATTGATACCCAGGGAGGATCGTCTGCCGGATATGAACGTTGGAATAAATTTAAATCGAATGGGCTTTCGAAATACGTGAGACAACGAAACAACGCGTTGACCGATGGCGTCAGTCGCATGTCGGCCTATCTGCACTACGGCACGGTTTCACCGTTGCGTCTTGCTCGTGAAGCCGCGGAAATCGACAACGCCGGTAGCAAGAAATATCTCGACGAGCTGTTAATTTGGCGTGAGTTGGCGTACGCGTTTTGCTTTCACCGCGACGATCACGATCAATGGACTGCCATTCCAAATTGGGCACAGGCGACGCTGGAAGCTCACGCCAGCGACAAACGTGAAGCCGTTTACGCGTGGGAGCAACTTGCCCGAGCCCAGACGAATGATAAATTCTGGAATGCCGCTCAAACGTCACTTCTTCGACATGGGGAACTCCACAACAACGTTCGCATGACGTGGGGCAAAGCGATTCTTAACTGGACGGAATCGCCTCAGCAAGCGTTGAAATTCATGGTCGACTTGAATCACCGATATGCTCTCGACGGGCGAGATCCAGCGTCGTACGGGGGTCTGCTTTGGTGCCTGGGTCAGTTCGATCGTCCGTTTGAGCCAGAATCGAAATACTTTGGAACCGTTCGCCCGAGATCCACAAAAGATCATGCGCAGCGTCTCGACACGGGTGCCTACATGATTCGAATGGCAACGCCGCGGTTCGAGCCTACGCCACGAGTCGCTGTCATCGGAGCCGGCATTTCCGGCTTGTTCGCCGCGAGGACGCTGGCCGATCACGGATTGTCTGTGACAGTTTTCGATAAAGGACGGGGGGTCGGCGGTCGAATGTCGACGCGTCGTTTTGATGGTCAGCCAAGCTTTGATCATGGAGCCCAATACTTTACGGCTCGCGATGGCCGTTTTCAAAGATACGTTCGATCTTGGATCAAGCAGGGGATTGTCGCTCAGTGGCCGAACATCGAATCAAATCCCGCTCAAAATATCGTTGTGTTAAAGAATGGCCACAAATCACGGAAGCAGGATTCGAACGCAAGGTTTGTCGGGATCCCCGGCATGAACAGCATTTGCAAACATCTCGCGATCGATCTGGAAGTTCGTACATCGACCCGAATTCAAACGATCGAAATGCAGGATTTCGGCATTCGTCTCACCGATGGAGCCGGCCAATCTCTGGGCGAATTTGATCGGTTGGTTGTTTCGGCCCCAGCCGCGCAGACAGCCGAGTTGCTTGTCAATTTTCCGACGCTCGCCGCTCCGATTTCACAAATACAAATGAATCCGTGTTGGTCATTGATGGTTTCGTTCGAACATACGATTGCAGACGATTGGGTTGGCGCTTTCATCCATGATTCAATTTTGACTTGGGCGGCTCGGAACAGCACAAAGCCCTCGCGACCAAATGATCGCGAACACTTGATACTTCATGCTGGGCATGAATGGACCGCCGAAAACTGGGAGCGGGATGCCAACGATGTTGCCAATGAGATGCTCGCCGCGTTCTGGCAGAGTTCGAGAATTGCTCCTATGGAACCAGTTCACTCGCAAGCCCACCGTTGGAAGTACGCCATCCCTGTTGATCCAGCATCGACTCGCAGTTTCTTCGACCCGCAAATTGGAATCGCAGCATGCGGTGATTGGGCTGGCGGCCCGAGAGTCGAAGGGGCTTTCCTTAGTGGCATGGCGGCAGCCGGTCGAATTTTGGGGACGCTTCAAGCAAGACGCTACGACGGCAAATCTCAGCAACAGCTCTTTTAGAAGGGCAGTTCCGAATCACGGCTCAAACTCCGGAATCAGCGACTGAATGAGCCTCGTTCGCCAAGCGTTCCCGTTTGGATCGTAAACGCCGAAGCCTGCGCCGAACTCCCAATAGCTAAACGGGATATTGAGCGTTTCAGACCATGATCGCACAGCCGTCGTCCAGCGTTCTCGCGAATCAATGTCGGCTGGGTTGTACGCGCCAAATTCGCCCAAGTGAACCGGAACTCCATTTACGATGGACCACATTTGGGCCTGCATGAAACTGTTCGCAATCGCGTCCTCTTCGGACTCAAGCAACGGGACGGTTTTGTCCGGGCCAAACAGCGAAGCATTGCTCAGTTGAAATGCTGCTTGAGGATCTGGAGTCAAATTTTGAATGGCTACATCACCAATCGGAAGAGTGGACGGAAAATCGAAGGAGTATTCGTTCACTCCGCTTGTTGATTGAAAATTCTGAACGAACACGTCATCTTCATTTGAATCGCGAATGATAATTCGCAGAGACATTGCCTCGTCGATCGTAAACTTGACATTGTTCACATCGTCAATCGGTGTGTTTGCATGGAAACGAACACCTGCCCAACCGTCTGTATACTCAATTTCCAACGACCCGACACTTGGATTGAAGACCGTGCCCCATGACCAGTTTTGCCATTGGCTACCAAAATTGATTCGATCATTGATCCACATTGTTCCAACTTCTGGAACGGGATTCACCCAAGTTGCCCCTTGATGCGTGAACGCGAACGGCTCGTAGTAGTGAAACGTTGCCACCAGAAATGGATCATCAGGCGGCGTCAGTCCGAGGAGCCCACTAATACTATTGTAGAAGACGCCACCAACGAGAACCTTGCGTGTTGGGTTTGTATCTCGAATCGTGGCCAGCGCCTGAGCAAGATACGCGTCCCAGAGCGCAGGAGTTGCACTGAAAGCGTCATGGGGCTCATTCAGGACTTCGAAATAGACCGATTTTGGTTGGTTCGCATAGCGTGTGGCAATTTGCTCCCACATCGCGAGAGCTCGAGGCGTTTCCGCAACGGGATCAGTGTTGAGCTCTTCATAGTGGTGCACGTTGACGATGATTTTCAAGCCTCGAGAAACTGCCTGTTCCACACACCAATCGACCCTCGAGAAGAACGTTTCGTCGATGGTGTAAGGAGCCGTTTGGGACGTGTGATGGGTCCACGAAATCGGAAGACGGACATGGTCCATCCCACTCTCGACGACCAAGTCAAAGAAACGCTCTTCGACGGTCAACCCCCAAGCCCCTTCGCTCGGGGCTTCCAACATGTTTCCAAAGTTTACGCCGCGTAGAAAACCGATTCCCGGTCGGTCATTGGAAATTGGCTGAATCAAATTCACTGAAAAGAAACCCGACAGATGATTCCGGACGATACCAATATCGGTCGCGTTAACTCGACCATCACGATTCATGTCATATTCGCTCTCAATATCAACCGAAGAAAATCCCGACAAATTGGACCGTATGACTCCAACATCCGTTGCATTGACGACGGCGTCCGAATCAGAGTTCATTGATTCGCCAACAACGCTGCCAAAGTAGAACACGTCGTCTTCTGCGAGCTTGGTGGTTGTATTGCCGAGAATTCGAATCTGCAGCCACGTCGATTTGATCGAACCATCTGGCCAAATGATCGTAACACGGTCTGAACCATTGGCTCCTCCAGAGAACGATGTTTCAATCGATGAAGGCAGGGGCGCTTCGCTCCAATCGGCCGAGTCGTTTACGTTTCCAATCTTGAATTGAAAGTCATCGATTGCGACTTCGCCATTGAGTGACTCGAAGTCGACAATGATTCCGTTTATCCCATGGACGAAACTGGAGTAGTTAATTCCTGCAGCGACAACGCCATCGAAGAGAGGCAGCTTGTCCGTCGCGATGGCGTCACCGTCGCTCGCGTTGTCAAAGCTGCTGTTATTGTAGAAAACGTGACGACCAACGACCGACACGCCAGACGACCGCATCGAGACCTGAACAGGTTTGACAGGGCCGCGCCGGTCCAATGAAGACGCTTGAAGATTGGACTTCAAGTTCTCTCTTGGTTGACGCAACTGTGCAGACGCAACGTCGGTAGTCGTCAGAACCAAGGTCAACGTCGCAACGAGCAAAACAGGGTTCAGCCTAATAACACCAAGATTCATTTGACCACGACTCCGCAACTGAACAAGAAACAGCCATTGAGCCGCAGGAAATCCCGCGTGACCGTCACGACACCAACGCTACCAGAAATTAGTTTACCATTGCGCCGAGGATTCTGCTAATTCCGAGAATAATTTGATTGCGGGTGTGCATTCCCGAGCCTACGATTGTCGTCAGAATAGGTCGAATGCGGTGCCCATCTTTTGTCCGTTCTAACACCATCTGAACAACACGCAAAACGTATTAATCTGGTGATCACCAATGAGAAACATCTTCCAAATCAGTGCAGCTGCCGCAATCGCGTTCACACTGTTTTGCACAAACGTTCAAGCACAGGTCCCGACACTCGGTTTCGGCGTCGATAACGACGTGGTGCTTGCCAATAACACGGCGGATCAAAGAGTTGATCTTTTCGTGAGTAACATCGCGGGGAAAGCATACGACACATTCGAACTGTTCATCATCTTGGGGGACGGTGGAGCGGCCAATGGCGGAACCGAATCTGGACCTCGTTTGACAGACGTTGAACTTGGTGCTCCGGGCACGGTATTCGAAGGCGGCGAGCTGGGAAGCTTTGATCCAGGCAGCCAAACGGATTACCTGTGGGCTGATTTCATCGATTCAGCCGTCGCTCAGAACGATGGCTTCCTCGGCACCCTAGTCTTTGACACGACAGGAGTTGCGGCCGGCTCGGTTGTTGACATTCGCTTCTCAAACATTGATGTTGGCGGATCCATTTTCAATTCAAACTTCCGCAACTCAACCTCCGGGGAAGACTTGGGAATTGGGTCGGATGGGTTCTTGCGAGCCGTTCCCGAGCAATCGAGTG
>CAYGUE010000167.1:0-3329 GCA_964352885.1 uncultured Pirellulaceae bacterium | reverse complement strand
GTCCTCCTCGCCATGACCGGCTTGATGGGCCTGCGTCGTCGCCGATAGTTGCTACCCTTTGACAGATCATCCTTCCTGACTTCAACTCAGGAAGGTTTTTTTATGCGCCACTCCAACGCAACTACATCGCTAGGTCAGTCTCATGCCACTCGTAAAACGCATTTTAGTTGCCGGAGGCGCCGGATTCCTCGGTTCCCATCTCTGTGATCGGCTGGTTGAGCAGGGTCATGATATCATTTGTCTGGACAACTTTTTCACAAGCCAAAAAGCGAATGTCATTCACCTGCTGGACAAGCCAAACTTTGAGCTGATTCGGCACGACATTGTCGCTCCGATTTTGCTTGAAGTTGACGAGATTTATAATTTGGCTTGTCCCGCCGCACCTGGGCACTACCAATACAATCCAATCAAGACCATGAAGATCAGCATTCAGGGCTCGATCAACCTGCTTGGAATGGCAAAACGTTGTGGAGCGAAGATCTTCCAAGCTTCGACCAGCGAAGTTTACGGCGATCCTGAAGTTCATCCTCAACCCGAATCGTACCGTGGCTGCGTGAATCCAATCGGAATTCGAGCTTGCTACGACGAAGGGAAACGTGCTGCCGAGACGCTTTTCTTTGATTATCACCGAATGCACAAGACAAATATTCGTGTTGCCCGGATCTTCAACACCTACGGCCCTCGCATGCATCCGTTCGATGGTCGGGTGGTGAGCAACTTCATACGCCAAGTGTTGCGAGGGGAAGACATCACGATTTTTGGCGATGGATCGCAAACCAGATCATTCTGTTATCGAGACGACCTTGTAGAAGGTTTCATTCGTTTGATGGACGCGCCGGACGAAATCGTTGGGCCAATCAATCTTGGCAACCAAGGGGAGTATTCGATCCTTCAACTTGCAGAAATGATCATTGAAATTGCCGGTGGCAAGTCAAAACTGGTTTATCGCGAGCTGCCGGCCGACGACCCGACTCGGCGTCAGCCTGACATTACGTTGGCGAAAAAACATCTCGACTGGGAACCAAAGATTCCTCTCCGGGAAGGCCTGACAAAGACCATTGATTGGTTCAAAACAATTGATTTTGAACACTATCGACCGCCAACGCCAAACTACTAACGAAGGAGTCGCAACAGTCGTGAAAGTTTACGATGTGATCGTGATTGGTTTTGGAGGCGTTGGCAGTGCTGCGCTTTACCACGCTGCGAAAAAAGGCTGGAGTGCTTTGGGCATCGACCAGTTCGGGCCTGCGCATAACAAGGGCAGCTCTCATGGACAAACCCGCATCATTCGCAAAGCGTACTTCGAGCACCCTTTCTACGTGCCGCTTGCCGAAGAAGCGTTCGAACGTTGGGACGAACTCAACAATCGACATCGCACAGAGCCAAAAATAAAGCCACTGCTTGAACAGACCGGTGTTCTTCAAATTGGTAAACCGGAAAGCGAAGTGATCGTTGGCGTGCGAAAAAGTGCCGCCGAACACGATTTGAAACTGGAGCAATTCTCACCGGACCAAATTCGGCAACGATTGCCTCTGCTTAAGGTTCAACCGCATCATGTCGGTCTGTTCGAACCAGAAGCCGGCTTCCTTCGCGTCGAGCAATGTGTCGCTGCCCATCTGGCTCAGGCAAAACAACGCGGAGCTGAACTGCACAGTGACACTCGAGTGCTCAAATGGACTGCTGACGACAACGGTGTAACCGTCGAGACCAACCAAGGCACTTTTCACGGACGCAGATTGGCCATCTGTGCAGGAGCATGGTCAGAAAAAATGCTCCATGGAATCGACGTCAAGCTAAACGTGGTTGTAAAACAGCAGAACTGGTATCAGATCGATCGTGTCGAGCAAAAGCTGGTTAATGACTGCCCGATCCTGTTTATCGAGGAAGACGACGGAGAGCAATTCTATTGTTTGCCCGAGTTGGACTCATTGGGTATGAAAGTATGCCGCCACACTGGCGGGCACGCTCTGGACGACGCTGACAACCTTGATCGCGAGGTCGATAATAAGGAACTCGAGCTAAACGAATCGTTCATGGATAGAAATTTCCATCACAACCGTCACCGTTTGGTGCACCATTCTGCATGCATGTACACGATGTCAGATGACGGACACTTCGTGATCGATCAGCATCCACGGCACGACAACGTTGTCTTTACCGCCGGTCTTTCCGGACACGGATTCAAATTTACTCCCGTGCTGGGACATCGCCTAATTGAAATGCTTGCTGGCAATTTTGATCTCAATTTAGATTTTCTCTCTTTGAAGCGTTTCAAGTAGCTCGGGAATTGTCACTTCGAATTGCCAGAATTCTTCTGCAAAGCTAAAACACAGACTGCAGCAGGCAACTTTTGGCGCTAATCGAAATTAAACGATGACAAATCTTGACGTGGACGTAGTAGTGATTGGTTCTGGGCCTGGCGGCGAAGGAGCAGCGATGCAGCTGACCAAACAGGGAAAGCAGGTCATCGTGGTCGAGCGCTACGAAAAGATCGGCGGCGGTTGCACACACTGGGGCACGATTCCCAGTAAGGCGCTTCGTTTTTCCATCTTTCGCTTAACGGAATCACTCAACAATCCGCTTCTGATCGATTGCGGAGTCAAAGCCGATCCAACGATTGCCCAACTGACAAAAACGGCTGCCGCAGTCAGTGCGAAGCAAGAATCGATGCGGAAGACTTTTTATAGCCGGAACAATGTCGAAGTCATCTCCGGGCACGCAAGATTCGTCGATGCCAATACGATCGAGATTGAAGACGGCCCGACAATCAAAACCAAACAGATCGTGGTCGCCGTTGGAGCTCGCCCTTACCATCCGCCAAATGTGGATTTTGACCACGCCCGAATTTTTGACAGCGACAGCATTCTTTCTCTGGAGAACAAGCCACAGACAATGACGATTTACGGCGCCGGAGTTATTGGCTGCGAGTATGCTTCGATGTTCCGGAACCTCTCGATCAAGATCAATTTGATCAACAGCCGGGAAAGCCTCTTGGATTTCCTCGACGACGAAATTTCTGACGCGCTCAGTTACCACATGCGGGAACGCGGCGTTGTGATTCGGCATAACGAGCAATTCGATCGAATCGAAGCAGTCGACGACGGAGTGATTACTCACCTCAAAAGCGGAAAACAGGTCAAATCAGACGCGCTGCTTTGGGCTGCCGGTCGCACCGGAAACAGCAATGACCTTGGCTTGGAGAACATCGGCATCGAACCAGATAGCCGTGGCTACATTGCGGTCAATGAAAAATTCCAAACAGATGTGCCAAACGTCTACGCGGTTGGCGATGTCATCGGCTTTCCTTCATTGGCTTCTGCGGCATACAC
>CAYGUE010000166.1:0-14004 GCA_964352885.1 uncultured Pirellulaceae bacterium | reverse complement strand
AGAACTAATTCAAGCAATTATTGATCCAATCAATCGACGTGCGGTCGCCCTGGTGGAGCGGCTGATATAATCTTCCTGACTCAAATTCAACTTAAGCCAAAAGAATCACCATGATCGTTCTCGACGTAAAATTCATCCTGAAAGAAGAGTGCTTCGACGAAGCCGTCGCCGCCATGAAAGCCGTTGCCGTGGACACGTTGAAAGAGAACGGCTGTGCGGAGTACCGATTTACGTTGCCGATGAACGCAGGTGACCCAATCGTGCTGTTCGAAGAATGGGAATCTCAAGACGCTCTAAACGCACATTTCGAAACCAGTCACCTTGCCGCATTCCGCGCCAAGATGGAACAAGTCCTCTCCGTTCCACCGATAATTAGACGTTATGTCGTCAGTGAAGCGGGTGCTCTTTAGGTGATTATGCTCCAGCATTCCCGCGGGGCAATAATATAGCACCACTAAAAACAAACAATGGTGCTGAATTTCTCTTTGAAACTGCAAGTCAATTCAGGCGGTTTACTAACCGACGATGATAAATAAGAATGTTAACTGTCCGGGATGAGCAACGGGAGTAATTTCCGCTCTCCCTTCGGAACGACCTTGCACGGATTGCTCCAAGGAAGATCTTCTCACCTTATTCTTACGTTTGACGATTTGGTGGCGTCTTCTTTTCCGTTAGCAACTTGCTGCCGGAACCAACCATCTGAATACAGGCAATAAATTTATGTCCGACACACTGAAATCAACTGAGTCCATTGAAGAGAACGAACCGTACCTCAAGCAAACGGTTGACGTTGATCCAGCGGAAACTCAGGAATGGTTGGAATCTCTCGAATACATAATTAAAAGCAAGGGTGAGGATCGCGCAAAATACATTCTCTCGATGCTTGAGGCCAAAGCACGGCTCGAGGGCGTGGACTTGCCAATGAAGTCCAACACTCCTTACATCAACACGATCGCCACCAAGGATCAGCCTCCTTATCCGGGCAATCGCGAGATCGAAAGACGCATCAAGAACTACGTTCGCTGGAACGCATTCGCGATGGTTGTGAAAGCCAACAAAAAGAACGACGGCATTGGTGGTCACATCTCGACCTTTGCTTCTTCAGCAACCCTTTACGAAGTTGCATTCAATCACGTCTTCCGCGGCCGTGGTGAATCCGGTTACGACGGCGACCAGATCTATTTTCAAGGCCATGCATCGCCCGGAATGTATTCGCGAGCCTTCATGGAGGGACGCCTCAACGAAGACAACCTCGACAACTTCCGCTTGGAACTTCGTGACGTTCAAGGACTGAGCTCCTACCCCCACCCTTGGTTGATGCCAAGCTTCTGGGAGTATCCAACAGTATCGATGGGACTCGGTCCGATCATGGCGATCTATCAGGCTCGATTCAACGAGTACCTTAAAGACCGTGGGTTGAAGGACACGACCAACCAAAACGTTTGGGCGTTCCTTGGCGATGGTGAGTGCGACGAGCCGGAATCACTCGGAGCGATTACGCTTGCCGGTCGTGAGAACTTGGACAACCTCAAATTCGTTATCAACTGTAACTTGCAGCGTCTTGACGGTCCCGTTCGTGGTAACGGAAAGATCATGCAGGAACTAGAAGCTTTGTTCCGCGGGGCAGGCTGGAATGTGATCAAAGTCGTTTGGGGCGATGATTGGGATCCGCTTCTCGAGCAGGACGAAAAAGGCCTATTGGTCAAGCGAATGGGGGAAGTCATCGACGGCCAGTACCAGAAGTACGTCGGCATGGATGGCAAGTACATTCGCGAGCATTTCTTCGGCAAGTATCCTGAATTGCTGGAGATGGTGAAGTCATACAGTGACGAGAAACTGCTGTCGATGCGTCGCGGTGGGCACGATCCGGACAAAGTTTGGGCTGCCTACAAAGCGGCGATGGATCACAAGGGTCAACCAACGGTCATCCTCGCGAAAACCGTCAAGGGCTATGGATTGGGCGAAGCAGGCGAAGGCCGCAACATTGCTCACAACTTGAAGAAAGCTAACGAAGAAGAGTTGATAGCCTTTCGAAGTCGATTCTCGATTCCGCTGAGCGATGAAGAAGTCGTCAAGGCTCCCTTCTACAAGCCGGCGGACAGTAGTAGTGAAATGCAGTACCTCAAGGAACGTCGCGAAGCGCTTGGCGGTTCTGTTCCTTCTCGCCCGACCGAACATCCGACAATCGAAGTCCCGACTTGGGAAGACGTGAAGGACAAGACGCTGCGAGACTGTGGCGAAACGATCTCAACGACAATGGGGATCGGTCGCCTCATGAGCAACCTTTGTCGTGACAAAAAGATTGGCAAAAACATCGTTCCAATCGTTCCTGATGAATCGAGAACGTTTGGTATCGAAGCGATGTTCCGCCAGGTCGGAATTTACTCGCACGTCGGCCAGCTCTACGATCCAATCGATTCGGAACAGGTTTCTTATTACAAGGAAGCAAAGAACGGCCAGTTGCTCGAAGAAGGCATCTCGGAAGCGGGAGCCATGTCATCATTCAACGCTGCGGGAACCGCCTACAGCGCGCACGGAATCAACATGATTCCAATGTTCATCTACTACTCGATGTTTGGCTTCCAGCGAATTGGGGACTTGATCTGGGCTGCTGCTGATATGCGAGCCAAGGGCTTCCTGTTTGGCGGCACTGCGGGACGTACTTCGCTCAACGGTGAAGGCCTGCAACACCAGGACGGGCATAGCTTGCTCAACGCGATCGCGTTCCCAACGGTTCGCGCTTTCGATCCTGCGTTCCACTTCGAGTCCAACGTCATCATCATGGACGGCTTGAAGAAACTGTACCAAGAAGGCGACACGGCAATTTACTACATCATGTGTGGTACAGACGCATTTGAGATGCCAAACATGCCGGAAGGCTGCGAAGAGGGCATCGTCAAGGGAATGTACAAGTTCAAGAGCGTCGAAGCCAAAGGCTCAAAGCAACGTGTTCAACTGTTTGGATCCGGTGCCATCATGCAATGCGTTCTGAAGGCTCAGGAGATGCTCGCCGAGAAATACAACATCTCAAGCGACGTTTGGTCCGTCACCAGCTACACGCAACTGCGACGTGACGCAGAGTCTTGCGAACGATGGAACATGCTTCACCCAACCGAGACGCCACGCAAGAGTTACATTGAAACCGTACTCGAAGGTCATGAAGGAACGTTCGTCGCGTCAAGCGATTACGTGAAGGCACTTTCGGAGCAAGTTTCCAAGTACGTTCCCGGCGACTTCGTTGCTCTTGGAACGGACGGTATGGGACGCAGCGAAACGCGCCCCTCGCTCAGGCGGCACTTCGAGGTCGATGCTGAGTCGATTATCATTGCGACGCTTTATCAGCTGTCGAAGCAAGGCAAAGTTGAAGCCTCGGAGGTTGCGAAAGCGATCAAGGATTTGGATTACGATCCAGAAAAAGTGAACCCGCTATACGCCTAAGTTGGCACAGGCTTCCCGCCTGCGAGACTGACGACACCCTTCGACGTGGAAGGGTGTGTTTACCCATAACATTCTGCATTTCGAATTAAAAGTAACTATGGCTGTTGAATTCAAACTTCCTCCAATTGGCGAAGGCATCGATTCTGGAGATGTCCTTGATGTGCTCGTGTCGGTGGGTGACACCATCGAAAAAGACACTGAGATATGTGAACTTGAAACAGACAAAGCAACTGTGTTCGTGCCCAGCGAAGTCGCTGGAACGATCACCGCAATTCACTTTGCGACTGGCGACACAGTTGCCGTTGGTGCGGTACTTTTGACGGTCGAAGCTGCCGCTGGTTCAGCATCTGCACCTGCCCCAGCAACACCGCCAGCAGCCGCTCCGACTCCCCCGCCTGCTCCAACGCCGGAACCGGTCACTGCAGCTCCTCCTGTTCCAGCAACTCCCGCGCCTTCAGCTCCCGCGACTCCCGCACCTGCCCCGGCAGCTCCACAACCAGCTGCCGCATCAGGATCCCAGGCCAAGATTCCCGCCGGACCAGCGATCAGAAGATTTGCTCGTGAAGTTGGCGTTGATCTTTCAAACGTTGCTGGCTCAGGAGCGCATGGACGAATTCTTCGAGAGGATGTTCTTCGCGTCGTTCGCGATGGATCAGCCGCTGCTGCAGGTGCCGCAGCAGGTGCTACCGGAATCGCTGCAGCTGCCGCAAGTGGAACTGGCGAATCGGATGCTTACGGTCCAATACGCACTGAAAAGATGCCCAAGATCCGCCAGACCATTGCTCGCAAGATGCACGAGTCTTGGACGACCTGTCCTCGCGTCACGAATTTCGATGACGCTGACGTGACAGCTCTGGAAGCGATTCGCCAAAACAGCAAAGCCGACTACAAGGCGATGGGCATTAGCCTGACGACGATGCCTTTCATTATCAAAGCCGTCGCGATGGCCCTCAAACAACATCCTTCGATCAATGCATCGGTTGATCTTGATGCTGGCCAAATCATCTTCAAGGAATACGTCAACGTCGGCATCGCAATCGACACAGATCGAGGCCTCGTTGTCCCCAACATGCGTGGTGCTGACGAACAATCGATTCCTGCGTTGGCAAAAGGCCTGAGCGTGATGGCGGAAAACGTTCGCAAAAACAATTTTGGAATCGATGATCTTCGTGGCGGGACCTTCACGATCAGTAACCTTGGAGCAATCGGCGGAACTTATTCGACTCCAATCATCAACGTCCCAGAAACGGCGATCCTGCTGGTCGGCCGTTCACGAAAGATGCCGGTCGTTGTTGAAAACGATGAAATTGCAGTTCGTTTGATGATGCCGCTGAGCCTTTCGTACGATCATCGCCTAATCGACGGCGGTGCTGCAGCTCGCTTCCTGAATGAAGTCATCGGTTATCTGGAAGCTCCGAGTCGATTGTTGCTGGCTCTGTAGTAGAAACGGACAATTCAACCGGAATTATTCACGACGACGGGCGTCCTGTTGGCGATTTTGAACGATTCAACGAAAGTGGTGACAAATTTGTGGACTAATAAACTCACCTAGCAGGTGAACTATCAGAACACCAACCTTTGGACACTTCCTCTGCAGTAAACTGTGTCTCCCGTTTGAAGCCCACGCCTCGTGAATAATCCGGGTTCAACAACGTTCAAGGAAGCTTGGAATTCTGAATTTCGGCCATTTTCGCTGGGTGGTTTCCACCGTGAATGGGTACGAAAAACGGTGCAGACCACCGCGCTACGATCTCATTGAACGGTATTGCGGCTAAACGGTGTTATACTGAATCCATGAAGCAATTCTTCCCAATCGCGTTGTCTGCACTCTTGGTGGGCATTTTCCTCGCCTCCGTTATGGCTCAGGAAGAGTCTTCTCAACCACCGAAGAGAATTCGTAAAGTCCGTCGTGTCGCCAAGCCAAAGTTTGACGACAGCAAAGACGACATCTACTTCAAAGACGTGTTCTCTGAAGGACTCGTCGGCGATCGACCAATCGCCGACATGCAAAGCATGCTTGCCTCCCAGGACACAGGGCAGAGGACGATAGATGCTGGCGACGCCACAGGTTGGTCTACGTTGATCAACGGCACAACGATCGAAGATGAAATCAAGTCGCTAAATCAAACGCTTGTCAGATTGTTAACGACACCGGTCAAATTCAAGACCACGTTCAATGATGTGCAACAAACGATGGCACTGCTTTCGATGTCGTTCGCGATCATCTGCGAGTTCGACGGAGACGTTCGCTGGCAGGATCATGCTCCAGCAGCACAGGCAGCATTGCAACAGGCGGCGGTCAATGCCCGATCCAACTCGGATCAGGCATTCAACTACTGCAACGCCCGCAAGTTCGATCTGGAAGATTTGGTTCGCGGCGGGTCGTTTGCTGAAACGGAAAAGCCGATGGCCGCACTGAAATGGGGCGACGTGATCGGACGAACCGAAACAATGAAGCGATTGGCAACATCTGATGAATTGCTTAAGGAATGGACAGCAGACAAAAAAACATTTGCTCAACAGAAAAGTAAGATTGTCATTGAAGCTCAATGGGTTGCCGCCATCGCGGCAGTCATCGCCAAAGAAGGCATGGACGACGCGGATGTCGACGAATATCTCAATTTTTGCGTCGCCATGAAGGAAGCTGCAATTCAAACAGCGATGGCAACCCAAAATGATGACTTCGAAGCCGCCAGCAAGTTTGCGAACCTTGTTTCCCAATCTTGCAACAATTGCCACGAAGACTGGCGATAACGGTTGCAGAAAAGCATCAACCTAATAGCGACCCGCGGGTGCCCTGAAGTCTTCTTTGATCCACGAAGGGCACTGAATTCACGGAGTTCGGGCACACGCATGCGATCCCGTAAATTTGGTCTTTCCCGAGGTGTGAAATTGTCCGCCCATCAGTGCGGAACCTGGCAAGCGGAAAATTCGACGTTCGCAATTCTCAAATGATCGCATTAACATATATCGCCCGTTCCTCACAAGGATTGATTCATGTTAAATCGTCGACGCATTCTCTCTTCCGTTTCCGCCTTGGCGATTGGAACGCCTGTTTTCCAACGTGCCGTTGTCGCTGCTGCTCAGCAAGATGAAGCTGGAAAGCTGACGAAAGATTCGCTCGCGAACGCACAATGGATCTGTGGGCTTGAACTGACCGACGAAGAGCAGACGGCGTTGCTCAAGGCCGTCAATTCAAATAGCAAGCAACTCGCACCCATGCGAGACATGGCTATTTCTGAACTGCAGTCCCCGCCATTTCACTTCACGCCACTGACGAAAAAACAGGCCATCGCCGGCGATCCTGATCGCTCAATCCGGCTGACAGAATCGAATGCGCCACAATTGCCATCCAAAGATGTCAGCATCGCATTCCTGAGCGTCAGCGACCTTGCTCCATTGATACGATCTCGGGAGCTGACCAGCCGGAAACTGACGACCATTTACCTCGAACGACTGAAGAAATACGGCGACATGTTGCGTTGCGTCGTTTCGTTGCTTGAGGGCTCAGCCTTGAAACGAGCTGACGAGATGGACGCGGAAATCGCCGCTGGAAAGTATCGTGGTCCGCTGCATGGCATTCCGTGGGGTGCAAAAGACCTGATCGACATTCGTGGCACGAAAACCAGTTGGGGAATTCCACATCACGAGCAGCGTGAAAGCGAAACGACGGCGACCGTTGCGGAAAGATTGGACGCAGCTGGGGCAGTGCTAGTCGCGAAACTGTCTCTCGGCGCATTGGCCCAAGGTGACAAATGGTTCCGAGGCAAAACGCGGAACCCTTGGAACCCGAAAACGGGCTCGAGTGGATCATCCGCGGGCAGTGCATCTGCCGTTGTGGCGGGACTGGTCGGATTTGCGTTGGGTAGTGAAACGCTTGGCAGCATTACGTCACCTTCCAAAGTTTGCGGAGCGACCGGATTACGCCCAACATTTGGCAGAGTCAGTCGCCATGGATGCATGCCGCTATCATGGACCATGGATAAGATCGGACCGCTTTGCCGTAGCACCGAAGATGCAGCAATCGTATTCAATGCGATTCACGGAGCCGATGGACGCGACAATAGTGCTCACAGCTACCCGTTTTACTGGCCGAATCGAGTTGACATGGAGGGACTTCGCGTCGGTCACTCGCCGCGGAGAAACATCGAACGCAACAAAACACTGCGGACGCTGAAGGAACTAGGCTGTGAGCTTGTTGAATTCAAGCTACCGGATTTTGAGTCACTCTACGCAATGGCTACGATCATCGACATCGAAGCGGCTTCGGTTTTTGATCGTCTGCTACGCGATGGTCACACCGAAGGATGGAATACGTGGACGAAGAGTTTTCAGTCGGCTCAGTTTGTATCAGCCGTCGATTACCTTCGACTACAGCGACACCGCGTCGAATTGATGGAATTGATGCAGGAGAAAATGGAAGGGTTCGATGTGCTCGTTGATGTCCCAGATGTTTTCCATACGAATCTCGCTGGTCAGCCCTCTGTCGTTGTTCCGGTAGAGATTCGCGACCGTAAGTCTGGCAACGGAAAAATCCCGGTCTGCTCAACGTTTACCGGGCATGTGGGCGACGATGACCGTCTATTGGCGATCGCTCATCAGTTTCAGCAGCAATCTGATGCCCAACTAAAACGCCCTGACCTTGATTTGTGGCTCGAAAGCTTCAAAGCAGGTACGCTCGACGAGAAATCGACTGATTCCAAAAGCAGCGGAGAGAAGTCAAATGAAAACGAAACAACTCGGAATCAATCCAATGGAAACGGCAAATGAAAAATGACTCTTCGAAATTTTCCCGGCAAGTCATTTGTTTGGTTTTGACGCTGTGTGTGCTCGTGACGGTGCAAGAAATTTCGACAGCGGAAGAACCGCGGCCACCGAACATCATTCTGATCATGGCCGATGACGTTAGCTGGGAAGCGTTTGGATGCTACGGTGCGGAAGACTACAAAACGCCGGAGCTTGATCGGCTTGCGAAACAGGGTGTTCGCTATTCACACTGTTATTCAACTCCCATCTGCACAACCTCACGCGTGCAGATCATGACTGGAAAGTACAACTTTCGAAACTACACTCATTTCGGATACCTCAATCCAAATGAAAGAACTTTCGGACACCTCTTACAAAATGCCGGCTACAAAACGGCGATCGCCGGAAAATGGCAATTGAATGGACTCTACAATTCGTTGCCAGGACACGACGATGCTTCTCGTCCTGCCAAAGCGGGCTTTGATGAATCTATGTTGTGGCAAGTCACCACTGGAAAAGGAAGCGAGCAGGGAGGTGAGCGATTCTGGAGCCCTCCGATTGAGCACAACGGCAAGTTTCTAACCAAGGAGACAAACGCGGGTAAGTATGGACCGGACATGTTTTGCGATTTCATCTGCGATTTTGTGGACCGAAATCAGAAAGAGCCGTTTTTCGTCTACTATCCGATGGTGCTGGTCCACGATCCGTTCGTCAAAACGCCGGACACAATTGGCGGCAACAGCCGAGCGACTTCGGCCAACAAGGCTCCTAAAAACAAGGACGAACAAAAGGCAAATTTTGTCGCCATGGTGAACTATATGGACAAAATCGTCGGTCGAATTGTCAAAAAAGTTGATGACATTGGACAGCTCGAGAACACCATCATTCTTTTCACTGCAGACAACGGCACCAATCGACGGATCACATCTCGATGGAGCGGAATGGACATCCGAGGCGGCAAGGGAGGCATGACAGACATGGGAACCCACGTTCCGCTGATCGCATACTGGAAAGGTCACACGCCCGAAGATCACATTTCAAATGACTTGATCGACTTCACCGATTTCTACGCAACCATCGCCGAAGCAGCCGTCACTGCGGAAGAAACTTATGACGGTCGCAGTTTTTTTCCACAGCTTTGTGGGAAGCCTGGCAAACCTCGCGATTCGGTTTTCTGCCACTACGAACCGTACTGGAATAAGAAAGCAGGACAGTTCGTTCGGAACGATCGGTTCAAACTTTATCGGGACGGCCGAATGTTCAGACTGCCTGATGATCTTCGAGAACAGAATGACCTTGGGCAGTCATCTGACAGCAGCGTAACAGATGCTCGGGATAGGCTTGGAGCCATTTTGAAACTGGCACCGCCGGCTCCCAAAGGTACCAACGCTAATCGAAATACGAAGAATCGACCCGTGTTTCCCGAATGGCAATCGCTACAGAATCGATAGCGCGCAGGAATCGATAGCGCGCAGGAATCGATAGCGCGCAGGAATCGATAGCGCGCAGAAAAAAAGCCCGACAACGCAGCGGAATTTCAACTGCGGTGGTCGGGCTTGAACCTGTTGAACGTCGAAGCTAATTCATTCGCTTCAGCTCCATCGACTCGACGAATTCGTCACGCCAATCAAACTCAAGTTCCTGAGCGTAATGCTGGGCTGCCCCCATGACATCCGTTGGAACACGTTTGAAACGGAAGAACTGGCTGTCTAAATATTCTGAGCCAAGATCGGCGATAGCGGTCGGCGGCGTCATTCGCTGAATGACATAAATTGTGTCGCGTGTCTGGTTGGCCGCAACAGAAGCCTCGCCTTCTTTCAATGAGAAAGCTGTCTCCATGAACTCTTCGCCGGGCTGTTCAATTCCAAAAGGCATGCCGTAAACCGCTGTTGCTGTCCTACCTGGCCGGAACCAAGTGAACTCACCCGTTGGAGCCGCTGTATCGGGATAGATCTCCGTCAACTTCTTGCCATCCGAATTAACTTTGGTTGCCATAACGCCGGCTGCTTGCTTGGCCAGTTCAATCGCTTGCTGGTACTTCCAATATTCCTCAACTTTAGGTTTCGCTTCGTCAAATTCTGGAATGCGAACATCAACTTTTTCAGCCATCCAGAAAACGTAAGCGTTCGCAGTCATGATGTCGCCAACTTCTTGAGGTTTCAAAACCTTAACGCGATCAAAATCCAAAAAGATTCGATTACTAACGGATTGAAAATCATTGCGAACTGGCCCTCCAGGTGACTGAACCTGAACCAAGAAATTAACCTTTCCGATTTCGGTCTCACGCAACTCAAACGGATCGACCAAACCGGTCTCGCGGAATACGAGTCCATTCTCCTTGGCGATCGCTTCGAAATCAGGAACATCCGGCTTCGGTGTGTTCGCCTTATCCGATTCACGCTGGGTTTCCCAACGCAATACCATATTCTGGTAAGTCTGCAGCGAAACCATTGCACGCTTTTTGGCGTCGTCTTTGTTTTTGAATGCGGCCTTCCGTGCGAGACGTTCACGAATTTTGTCAGCCACCTCGCTCAATGGTTTGATCTGAGTTTTCTTTGAAGATTCGCCCGATTGTGGACCAGCACTTTCATCTGAAAGCTGAAGGTCTCCAAGACCGCCAACTTCCTGAGCAGCAGGTTCTTCGGCAAGCTCTGTTGCAGGCGTTTTTGCAGGCGTTTTTGCAGGCGTTTTTGCAGGCGTTTTTGCAGGCGTTGCAGGAGATTCTTCTTGAGCATCTTGGGCGACAGAGGCGAATTGGCTTTTCGTTCGGCGAACACTTAACGATTGACTGGAGCCGCCACCTGGTTCCGTTGCAGGAACGCCATCACCGTCCTTCGGCTTTTCAGCTTCCGGGGCGACCGGATCCAACGTTCCGGGCTCGACTGGTATGTCCGTTCCAGGAACTGTTTCAGAAGCCTCAGTCGCCGGCATTTCCTTGGAGTCCTCAGCCTCAACAGCATCCGTCTTAACGGGCGTGCCGTCATCCAGATTCAACTGAAAACCTTCCGTTTCAGGTTGAGCAATCACTTCGACAACCAAAGGATCTTCTGCTTCAACCAGTTTTTCGTATTCGGCTTCCACTTCAGCATCGGTCAGCTTGTTCTTTTCGTTTTGCAGAAACGTTTCCATTTCCGCGACGAAGTATTGAACGTTTACTTTTCGAGGCACCTTAAATCCAGGCGTCAACTTGCCAATATCCTCGTAGTCGTAACGACCTTTTTCAAACAAGACCTGCAATTCTGCATTGCTTGGTGAATCGGTAACTTTCGAAACGTAGTCTTCCACTGAAACAGGAACGACTTCGCATTCGATTCGATCGTTTGCTCGAGCATAGAGCTCAACGGCCTCAGTCGGAATCGGATTCATGGGAACACCAACCGAAGTGTACCGCTGCATCTGCATGGACATCAGTTCAAGTTTCAGGTGCTTCCAGATGGTGGTTAGTGCGGTCCCCTGATTGACCAGCTTGTTGATCTGCATCCAGTCACGTGCAGAGAACTCTGCTTGGCCAGCCATCAATGAAAGATAGTCCTCGACCATTCCGTCGCTAACCAAAACGCCTTCATCCCCAGCTCGCTCAGCGAGAAGCTTACGGACCAGCATTTGCTCATCGACGGCGTCGTTGTCATCGCTGCGTCCAAGAGGCTGCACCATGTCCGCCAGTGGTGAGAACTGAACTTCTTTTTTCTCGCACTGCTTGGCAGCCTGCTCGACGAGAGAAACGAGGAACCGTCGTGTCGCAAAGTGGTTTCTTTGCAATTCGTCAAGCTTCGAACGAGTCATTTCGCCACCGCGATAATTGATGATCACCGGATCTTCAACGGTATTGCCTGTATTCTGGAATCCACGTGCCATGTTGTCGAATACAGGGCCAAGGCCAAAAATCGCCATCAACAATACACCGAAAATGATCAACATCCACGTTGCATGTCGTCGAAACCAGCGAAGAGGACTCATCGAAAAACCTGTTGGTTTAAAATTGAATTGAAGAGGCGGGAAAAGTCCCGATCGTTGCCAGAAGGGTCCGGCTGATACCAATGCGGCAATTTATCGCCGAAAGCCAGCATTTTCAATGGCAATATGCATGCTGCCGTAGGGAATCGCCCACTGTTTGCAGTAATTTGAACGCGAAGTTTGATCAGCGACGATGAAATACGAATAAAGCTCCAATGGAAGACCACCAGAGCTTGGTTCAATTCCCTCAAAACACATCGTGGCTGTGGCGTCCCGCCGCAGTATTTCCAGGTACAACTGCGGCGGGAAGCCACAGCCACAGGTTTTGCAACCGGCTCTAGCCAATCTTTGCGATCAGATCGGCGGTACGAGCACTATAGCCAGACTCATTGTCGTACCAGCTAACAACTTTCACCATGTCATCGAGGACCTTGGTGAAGTCTGCCGCGAAGATCGAGCTGTGATGGTCGTTAATGATGTCCGAAGATACCAAAGGATCCTCTGCGTAGAACAGAACGCCCTTCATTGGACCTTCTGCAGCCGCTTTGATGGCTGCATTGACTTCAGCTACGGTTGCTTTCTTTTCAAGGCTGCACGTAAGGTCAACAACGCTTCCACTCGGAACTGGAACTCGCATCGCCATACCAGTCAGTTTGCCGTTGAGAGAAGGAATCACTTTTCCGACCGCTTCAGCTGCACCCGTCGTTGTCGGGATGATGTTCTGAGCTGCGGCACGGGCACGGTATGGATCCTTGTGCGGCAGGTCCAAAATATTCTGGTCATTCGTGTAAGCGTGGACCGTTGTCATCAAGCCAGTCTTGATACCGAAAGTATCGTTCAAGACTTTGGCGACAGGAGCCAAGCAGTTTGTTGTGCAACTTGCGTTAGAAATGCACTTCATATCGTCGGTCAATTGATCATCGTTCACGCCGATGACACAAGTTAAATCTGGATCATCTTTTGCAGGAGCACTGATGACGACCTTGCGAGCACCAGCAGCGATGTGCGAATCATAGCCAGGCTTGCCGTCTTTGGCACGGTTCGTGAAAACACCAGTGCTTTCGACAACCACGTCGACTTTGTGATCGCCCCAAGGCAATTTCGAAGGGTCTCGTTCTTCGTAGATGCGGATCTTTTTGCCGTTTACAACGAGATGATTATCGTCAAAGTCGATTTCGCCCGGAAACCGGCCGTGAACACTGTCGTACTTCAGAAGTGTGGCAAGCATCTTGTTGTTAGTGAGATCGTTGACGGCGACGACTTCGAATTCGTCAGCTCGCTCCATTAAGTTGCGAAACGTCAAACGACCGATTCGGCCGAAGCCATTGATTGCTACCTTTATCGCCACGTATGTCTCCTGAGTTTGTGGGTGGTTCTGGATTTTTGATTGCGAATTCAGCACTATTTTTTTGCCACTGAAAACCGCGTTTCAAGCAACAGACGATATCAGAAAAGGTGCTTTCAGCAAGTGGTTTGAGGGCGTAGCAGCTCTCTTGTAGGAAACCGATCACCGAAGGGACACAAGGGCAATCGATGCCCCCGGAAAGCCAAACAAAGGTGACGGAAAACTCCAATTTATAATGCGAGCCTAGGCTCACCATCTTCGCCACGACCATTGCCCAAGTGCCTTTGAACCGCCGCCTAAATTGACCAACGAATTGGAATGCGGTTCGTTCTATGGCGTCAATGGGTGATCGCATTCGTTGGGTTGAACACGTTGCTGCAAATCCTGGTGATCCGGGACAGCATCGCCATGGTGCGGGCGAGAAGACGTGGATTGGCGATTGCGGGCGGAGTCGTTTGCGTGCCATTCCTTGGAAGCTCGCTGTGCTTGCTCGCGTTCCGCTGGGATCTACACACCGAGCG
>CAYGUE010000165.1:0-14391 GCA_964352885.1 uncultured Pirellulaceae bacterium | reverse complement strand
CCCTTGGCGGATTGCTCGCCAAGTTTGCCGGCTTCCCTGATCGCCTCCGCATCGCTGTCGAGGCCGAGCACTTTTCTCGCTTGAGTATCGTTCCAGTCAGCGATGAAAATCTGTGACTGCTTTTGTGCGTTGCGATTCGAAGTCCATGTCAACTTCTTGCCGTCTGGTGAAAAGCTGGCCAGTCCATCGAATCCTTCGGTGTCGGTCACCCGTACCGGCGGTGACTTTCCATCGGCCGCGACAAGGTACAGCTCGAAGTTTGAGAAGCCGTGCTTGTTGGTCGTGAAAATGAGATAGTCGCCTGACGGATGATAGAACGGCGCCCAACTCAGAACGTTCATTCGCGTCAGTGTCTTCTGATCAGTGCCGTCGATCTTCATCGTCATGATCTCGGCAGTGGCTCCGTTCTCGCCGAACCGACGCCAGCAAATTCGCTCGCCGTCGGGTGAGAAAAAAGGTCCACCATCGTAGCCCGGGAAGTCGGTCAACTGACGAACATTCGTTCCGTCGGCATTCATGATGAATAGCTCCATCATGTACGCTGGATCTTGATCAAACTTCTTCTTTTGTTCTTCGGTGAGCGGCTTGCTGTAGGCGTTTCGATTCGAAGCAAACGCAATCTGCTTTCCGTCGGGCGAGTAAGAGCCTTCAGCGTCGTAGCCCTTTGCGTTGGTGAGCTTCAGGAACTTGTCTGAACCGGCTTTGCCAGCGTAAAGTTCGTAGTTTTCGTCATAGTCCCACGCGTAGCGACGTTGTGTACCGGACTCGCGCATTTCGATTTCCGCTTTTTGTTTCGCGATTGATTGGGGGTCGCCGTGGGTCGAAGCAAAAAGAACGGTCTCTTCGTCGGGCGCGATCCAAGCGCAAGTCGTCTTTCCATGGCCAGGTGAAATCGGGCTCACGTCACCCGTTTCGAAATCAAGTACGTAAATTTGAAAAAACGGATTCGCTTCGAGGCGTTCGCTCTGAAACACCATCTTTTGTCCGCTCAGGCTGAAGTAGCCCTCCCCTGCTCTTTTTCCTTCGAACGTTAGCTGGCGAGTTCCCGTAAAGAAGTCGGACTCAATCGATTCGGCTTTTTCCTCGACGGCAGCCTTGCTGAGGTCCGTTTGCTGTGCTGGACATTTTGTCGCGGTGAGCATGCAGCTCACAGTGACAGCAGCGATCGCTATCGTCAATCTCAGGCTACTCCGCCAGCGTGGGCTGGCTGACTTCAGAATCATGGTGTTGCTTCGGATTGAGGTAAATCTAACGCGGTTCATAGCGGTTCAGTGGGAAAAAAGGGAATGGCGAACAGGTTCAACCTTGGATGTCCGATTAAACTAACAACAGTTTGGCTTCTTCGTAACTCATGATTTTCCGTGCAACATGTGTCGCCGGAAGTGGTTAAACCACGGAAGCGTACTCGAAAGGCTGCATTTTGTAGCTCTCCCGACTACAATTTTGCATTGACGTCGGAAAACACGGTGAAAACCGTTGTCTCCGTGCCAAATCACCGGTTGACACCAACCAGACCCTCTTCAACAGAATTCATTTTCAAAGCAGCGATCATGATTGCAAATAGAAGCTACGACTGTGTCGTCATCGGAGCAGGCCCAGCCGGATCGACGGCAGCGTGCATTGTTGCCGAACAGGGGTACTCGACACTGCTGATTGAGCGAGATCAGTTCCCGCGAGAGCATGTTGGCGAATCGTTGATGCCGGAAGCCTATTGGATCTTCGAGCGACTTGGATTGGCTCACGAGATGGACCGAATCGGATTCCAGAAAAAGCACGGCGTTCAATTCGTCAGCGCTAGCGGTAAAGAAACGGAGCCGTTTATTTTCTCCGAGCACGACGACCGCGAAAGCAACATGTCATGGCACGTGAAGCGAGCGGACTTCGACAAGATGCTCTACGACTCAGCCTTCCAACGTGGAGCGACTGTCGTTGATCAGACGCGCGTGCTCGACGTTGACTTAAAACCAAAGTCACCACACAAGATCACCATCCAAGGCATCGACGGTAAAGAGCGAGATCTTTCAGCCAAAGTCATCGTTGACGCTTCTGGACAATCAGCGATGCTAGCCAACAGAAACGGTTTGAAAAAAGTATACAACGACCTGAAGAAGGCTGCGATTTGGGGCTACTTCAGTAACGCTCAGCGAGCCGGCGGCGGCAATCCGGAAGTGACTTGTATTTTGCACACGAAATCAAAGGACGCATGGTTTTGGTACATCCCAATGGCTGACGGCACGGTTAGCGTTGGGCTGGTCGGCGATAACGATTTCTTGCTGAAGCGAGGATGCTCACCGCAGGACACGTTTGAGCAGGAATGGAAGAATTGCAAAGGCATCGGTCGTCGCTTGCGTGATGCAGAACAGGTCGGGAGATTTTCGGTCGCGAAAGAGTTTTCCTATCGCACGACGAAGCAAGCTGGCAACGGTTGGGTTTTGGTTGGCGATGCCGGCGGCTTCATCGATCCGATATACTCTTCAGGTGTCTATTTAGGTCTCAAGTCCGGAATGCTCGCAGGCGAAGCGATCGCTGAAGGTCTTCAGAAGAATGACCTGTCGGAAAAGCAACTTGGCAAATGGACCAAGGATTTCGAATCAGGTGTGGATTGGATTCGCAAATTGGTGCGAGCCTTCTATACCAAAGAATTTAGCTTCGGTGGCTTCATGAAAGAGTATCCGCAGCACGCTGGTAACTTGACCGATTTGCTGATCGGCAAAGTCTTCGATGGTGATCCGGGGGCGATCTTCAAGGACATGGATCCGTGGATCGAGAAAGCCAAGAATGGCGAGACTGCCGACATGGCGTAGCCACAGCAGCTCGGTGGTCTCCACCGTATCATTTCGCGACAGTACCGTTCAACGAAGTTTCAATTCGCGATTGGATGCCAAGCCTCACGCTCGCGTAGGCATGCCCATGTGACATGTTGCGCTTTCGTTCCCTCCGGAGGCGTTGGCGTTTTCAGTCGGCCAAACTTGCTTCTGGCGTCTCACTAGATAAATGAAAACGCGGACCGAATTGGCCCGCGTTCTTTTTTGAATTCTCGATGTCAGGCCGCGGCTATGCAGCGGCAATTGCGGGTCAGGTTTTCGAGAACGCGAACTGGCCGACCATCAGCCAGACGGCGGTGAAGGCAATCGCAATGATTGCATGTAGGTTTTCGAAAGGCATGGACTGTTCCTCCAAAGGGTACGAAACGATCCCTCCGTGATTACTTGTTTGCACATCCATGCATATTCGATATCGACGTTAGGATAACGAAGCTGGAAGAAAAATCATTCGCGCGTTTGTCTTTAACCAACCGCCAGAGTTTCGCGAATCGTTACGTCCCAAATGAACGATCCAAGTGGTTGAACTTTGGCGAGCCGCAACGCTAGACTTACTTCGGTTGGTCATGTTTTTCGCCCATGCAAGCGAGAACCGCGGATGCACACATGTGAACACGTACGCAGCGGGGACGAAGTCGCGTTTGCGAGCGAGGCATTCGTCACCCAGTTCACCACGATCGACAGTCGGGTTCTTGTCACTTCTCCCACCGAAAAAGGTGCTGCTGCGAACCTTCTGTCTTTGTCCGTGGTTTCAATTTGCAATTTCGCAACACGAATGACCAAGTTGTCAAACGCGATCCAATGGAGCTCGCTTCCCGTCTGCTTCAATTTTACACGCGACAACGCACGTGTGATTGTCTCATGCAGATTTAGAATCACACGACAGATTTGGGCCTATGCTGCCAGTATCGCTATGTCGAACACAGAAGCATCGACACGACCAGCAGCCAGCAGTTGTTTGGCTTCGTCGGGAATTGTTTGGTATTACGCCAGTTGAACTGCAAGGAGTTCTCCCAAACCGATGCGTTCTTGTTCGGATGGCTGGCGTTACAGGGCTTTCAAATATGCTGCGCAGAGGAATTGCTTGAGGTCGTCGAGGCCGCATTCCGCGAGTCGGTTTGCAGCTAGGTGATTGCACGCTTCGAGAAACGTTGGGTCGTCACGGCGGGGCCACGACGAAGGTTTCAGATTGGGTTAAACTACTCCACATGAATAACCGACTCACCAAGATCAGCAAATATTTGAGCTTCGTATTGAAGCATCATCCCGAATCGATTGGGCTGAAACTCGACCCAGATCGGTGGGTGAGTGTCAATGAATTGGTTAAGAGCGCAAATGCCAAGGGCAAATCGATCACATTGAAGAAGGTCCAAGAAGTTGTGGCGTTGGACGAAAAGAAAATGTTTGCTTTTAGCGACGATGGTCTTCGCATTCGTGCCAACTGAAAGGCCCATAAATTAGGATCTGTATGACGAACAAGACACTCGCTCGCGCTGCGTTTTTGAAGTTGCACTAGTACAAGCTCGAAGCGAATTGATATGCAAAACATTTTCTCGAATTCTTAATTTCGAACGATGACACTCGAATCGATCAACATCCCGGATGAAATCGAACGGCTCCCGCACTCACCCGCCGCCACCCGTGTGATGGACTCGGCCAACGACAGAATCGAAGCGTTCATGTTGGCCCAAGATTCTGTCTCCGAGAATTTTGTGCGCTGCGACTTTCACCTGTTGGATCAATCGCTGACATGGATTGAGCAAAATCATTTGCTGACCGGAAACCGATTTTGCGAGCTTGGCAGTGGTTTTGGAGTGGCAGCCTTATTGGCATCGTTGCGTGGAATGGAATCCGTCGGCATCGAGATTGAATCCGACTTAGTCGAGCAGGCCAGTGAGCTGGCTGATGCCTTTGGTTTGCCAGTTGAGTTCTACTGCGGCAGTTTCGTCCCGCGTGGTATCGCGGGGATTCTGGAGTTAGCCAGTGAGGTAGAGCACGTCGAAACCCATGAGGGTGAGATCTACGAAGAGATTGGATTGGGCCTGGACGATTTTGATCTCTTCTTCGCCTTCCCGTGGCCTGGCGAGGAACATTTTTTCGAAGCCGTATTTGAAGCGGGGGCGGCCGACAATTCCTTGCTCCTAAGCTACCGCGGCCGCAACGGAATGCATCTCATTCGTAAGACGTAGTTGTCGCTGTGTTGGTGATCGCTTCACGCGGCATTTTGGCTTCGTTGCGCCATCTGATTCATGGATGTCATGCCTTGCTCGCTTGCGTAAGTATGCTTAGGCGAGCGTGAAGCATGGCACCCGTTAAAACTAGAGGCTGGGAAAGGAAGCGTAGCGCGGCTGCCGGTCCCTATCTCGCCTTTTGTCGAGTGTTTTACGTGTTACAGAATGTCGGCAGATGTGTATAATTGCCGACAATTCGTAACATTGAGGCAGGCATGAACCGAAAGAAACCACAAACGACTCAGGAAAAAGTTCTGGAACTGGTGCGTAAACAGGGCTTTCTGCGACCCAAAGATCTGGACAAATACAAGATTGCCCGAGTGCATCTCAGCCGGCTTTGCGAGAAGCAACTTCTTGAACGAGTCGAACGAGGGCTTTATGCGATTCCTGGAACCGATCTCGACGACGACGACGTTACCGAGGTCTGTCGCCGCGTTCCCCGTGGCGTCATCGCGATTATCTCTGCGCTCGAATATCACGGACTAACAACTCAAATCGCCCATGCGGTGTGGATCGCAATCGACCATAAAGCACGCCCGCCAAAAATTGACTATCCGCCAACCCGCCTGGTCCGGTTTTCAAAACAAGCGTTCACCTACGGCGTACAGTCGGTGAAGGTGGGCAGAAGCACGATTCGCGTTTACGCACCAGCCAAAACCGTGGCCGATTGCTTCCGATTTCGGAACAAGATCGGGCTGGATGTCGCCATCGAAGCTCTCCGGGAATGCAGAATAAAGAAAGCGGCCACCATTGACGAGCTTTGGGAAGCGGCCAAAGTCTGTCGAATGACAAAAGTAATGAAACCGTACATGGAGGCCGTTGCGTGAGTCAATCAAATCTGGCCGAATCCATCAAGCAGCGTCTTAAGAACTACGCCAAAGAGAGAAACGAAAGCTACAACCTCGTGCTGGTTCGATTCGGATTGGAAAGGTTGTTGTACCGAATCATCGCTGCCTCGCCCGCAGATCAGTTTGTCCTTAAAGGTGGTTCGCTATTTTACTACTGGACTGAGCAGCTTCATCGACCAACGAGAGACCTTGATTTTTTGAGCAAAGGAAAAGCCTCTCCCGAAAGGCTCCGAGAACTATTTCTGAAGGTAATTCAATCCGACATCGAGGATGGATTAGTCTTTGACGCTGAATCACTTGACGTCGCAACGATGAAAGACGATCAAAAATACAGCGGCATCCGCATTTCCGTTTTGGCCTACTTGGACAAGGCAAGAATCAATCTTCAAGTTGACATTGGATTCGGAGATGCGACCACGCCAGAGCCAGCAAGTATAAATTTCCCAGTCTTGCTTGATTTTCCGATTCCAAAAATTCTTGCCTACCAGAAAGAAACGGTGATCGCCGAAAAGTTTCAAGCCATGGTCGATCTCGGCATTGCCAATAGTCGAATGAAAGACTTTTTTGACATTTGGACTTTTGCATCGCAGTTTGAATTCGATGGAAACACTCTTGCCAAGGCAATTAAAGCAACGTTCGGCCGTCGCGAGACTCAAATTCCAACTGAATACCCGATAGCGTTGACCGGCGAATTTTGGAATGACTCTTCCAAACAAAAGCAATGGAACGCGTTTGCGAACAAGCTTGATCTGGATTTAAGTCTTGAAGATGCAACCTCATTGATCGCACGATTCGTTCTGCCGTGCACCATGTCAATCCGCGAAAACCAACCATTCGATTCGCAGTGGAGCAATGAAAACTGGATTCCGAGTTAACGCGGCCGCCAATTGGGGTCCGGGAGTCGCATCGAGATTGACTTTTTGTTTGACCTCAATCCATTTTACGAGCTATGTCGCCTTCGAGGTCTGTCGGTTTTTCGCAACGATTCCATTGGAGCAATCCACTTGTGTCCAATAGCCCGTTATCCAAAATCCCTATGCGAGGGATCGAATCGCTTTCGATGTCGCACGTTAAAGACGAAATGTTGCAAACGGTAACAGAGCATTTCCTTACTTGCAGTCGTTGTCCATTGATGCCGAAAGACTTTCTGGTGGCGCGTTGGCGCTACTGGGAAAGCTTGAATCTCTGGAATCATTGCGGCTCGAAATTCCATCGGCGGCGTCGCTTGCGTCATTCGCCGAAGCGACTTCGATTCTTGAGCTGAAATTTGATGGCGAATTCAACGACGAAGATTTGATGAAATTTAGATCGATAAACCGAACACCAAAGTAATCGTTGAGGGGAAGAACGATAAATTCATTGTGTCATCGTGCCAAAGATTGGCTTTGAGGTTATCTTCTCGGACAAATAAACGCTTCTTCCACCGAACCGACGCGACTTCATGACGATTCAATTGATAGTGACTCATCCGGGCGGAGCCCACAAAGACGATTTTCTGGCATGTAGCTTGCTCGCCCATTTGCACGGTGTCTCGATTCAACGCCGCGAGCCAACCAATGAAGATCTGGCCGACGTTGCGACTTGTGTGGTCGATGTCGGAGGTGTGCACGATGCCGAATTGAACAACTTCGATCATCATCAGTTTCCTCGCGACTCGCCTCCGCTTTGCGCCCTGTCGCTGGTTTTACAAGACATGGGCATCTATCAGGACGCTCTGTCGTTTTGCACATGGCTGCGACCCGCAGAATGGCTCGATACGCGCGGGCCCAATGAGACCGCAAAGCTGATGGGGATTCCTCGGTCGGCATTCAGCGATCTGAATTCGCCGATCGATATGACGCTACTGAATCGTTTTGCAAAACAATCAGAACTCACACCGGACAATCCGCTGTACCAGGTGATGTGCATGGTTGGCGAAGACATCGTGGTCTACATTCGTTCTTTGCGAGAACGGTTGAACTACTTGAAGTCGCACAGCAAGTACTGGACGGTTGAAACGAATGGTGATCCGATTCGAGCACTGTTTCTGGAGCAGAGCGACGTGATCGCGGAAGATCCATCGTTCGGCATTTATGCGTTTCTCGTTGACGAAGGAAAAGAGAACGACATCGATGCGCTGGTGTATCCCGATCGGCGTGGTAGCGGCTACGGTCTGACGCGGTACGAAGATTGTCCGCGTTTGAATTTTTCTCAGATCGAATCCAGCGATGACGTTCGATTCGCTCACAAGCGTGGCTTTGTCGCAAAAGTTAGCGCAACGGATCCAGTTCGACTGAAGGAACTGTTGTCGCTGGCGGTCGTGAAGGCGCCTGTTTAGTAGATCGGTAAACTGCAGGGTCATTCCATGCTGTCGTTTTTACCACAGAGAGCACAGGGGTTCACAGACGATCGTCGTGCTGAACTCTGCGTACTTCCGTGTTCTGTCGGTGGACCAGCCTTCTTGTTTTTCTTTTTCCTTGGCTGCGTTGAGCGTTGCAAGCCGCCGAAGCGACCGCAACCAACAAGATGGCTGCCATTGCGGATGCATGTTTATGCATGTTGTTCCTTTTTGTTGCGACGTCGTTTTCCATCTCTTACACGTTTGCGTTGGGCGATGAGGACAAGAAATCTCAAAGAAACGTCGTACTTGCCTAGCACGGAGTGCATGCAAAACGGCCGATAATAGAAGAGTACTTGCGCATCGTCTATTGACGATACGTTGCCGATTCGATCTGTTGAACTGACGATCAGATGGATCAACGCTTTCACACTATTATCAACTGCTTCTGCAATGCCCGAGCCAATACTTTTCAATCTGATTGTCACAGCAGTCATCGTCGTGGCGCTCGTCTACACCGTATACGTCGTTCATTTGATTGTTGACGATGCGAGCATCATTGACCTTTTTTGGGGGGCTGGATTTGGGCTCGTCGCGATCGGCTTACTTCTGTTTTCGAATCCGAAGACAGACCACAACGTGCTGCTGGCGATCTTGCCAATTATCTGGGCGGTTCGTTACACGACATTCATCTTTTTTCGAAACTGGGGCAAGGGGGAAGATGGTCGTTACACGGATCTTCGAAAACGAATCAGCGAGAAGGAGATGTCGTGGGCTCTGTTTTCATTTTATGGTGTGTACGGATTTCAGGCGTTGGCGATGTTCATGGTCTGTGCTCCGCTGATCATTGGAATGGCTGCCCCAGAAGCGACTCAACTCGGGTGGCTCGCGATCATTGGCTTTTGCTTGTGGCTGCTGGGATTCGTCTTTGAATCGGTTGGCGATCTACAGCTGGAAGCATTTAAGAGAAAGCATCGTGACTATGACGGTCCCTATTCTAAAAAGCCCGTGCTGACGTCGGGCCTCTGGAAATACACTCGACATCCGAACTACTTTGGCAACGCGTGCATGTGGTGGGGCATTGGCTTGATCGCGATCAATGCCCCTTTCGGCTGGATCGGTTTGGTCGGGCCAGCGTTCATGAATTTTGCTTTGGTGTTCCTTACGGGAAAAGCAAACAATGAACGCAAAATGAACCAGCGACCTGCCTATCGGGAATACGTAAATTCGACTTCGGGATTCTTTCCGTTACCACCGAAGAAGTAGTCCAACGATGTCATTCCTCGCAAGTTAAAACGGTTGGATCGGATCATTCTAAAGGGATGATCGCTTCAGCCATTTGGTCACCCATCTTGAAGTAGCCAAGCCTCTGGTTTTTCTTATTGGTAATCAGCCAGACCTCTCCTGTTCTGGCTTGATATGGCTTAAACCAACCTCTTTCAAGCGTTCCGTAGGAATGCAGCTTGCCGTCAGAGTCCAAGCGGAAAACATCAACAGGTTGATTTGATTTGTTGTTGAAATAGATGTCGAGCGTGTCCCCAGTTGGATTGGAATCCGGCAAGGCTTCGTCCGTGACTTGATTCCAACTAAGTTTTGGCAGTACGTGTTTCTTGGCAGGAACGAAGTCAGCAAATTTAGTAGGAGCTTTCTTCCGGAATTCCGCGATTCGCTCGGCATGTTCTGGTACATCTGCAAGGTTGTTCCATTCAAATGGGTCTGACGCAATATCGTATAGCTCCTGTTCGCCGTTGGCGTATTGAATGAATCGCCAATCCTTGTCACTGATCCCATAGTTCTCCGGTCGATTGAGATAAGTAATCGAAACGTGTGGCCATTCATGATCGGGATTGCCGAGCAGCGGAACCAGGCTGGGTCCATCATTCGACGGCTTCTTGGTCAGCCCAGCCAATTCAATGAGTGTCGGGTAAAGGCTCAACAGGTTGACCGGTTGGTCGCACACCGTTCCGGCCTTGGTTCCCTGCATCAAGCCTGGCGAATCCCTTGGCACTCGAACGATCAAGGGGACGCGAGTGCAAACGCGCCACGCGGTAAACTTTTGCCAATGTTCTTTTTCGCCAAGATGCCAACCATGATCGCTCCATAAGACCACAATTGTGTTGTCACGATTGGGTCCGTTGTCCAGAGCATCGAGCACACGTCCCACCATCGCATCGGCGAATGCCGTGGAAGCAAGGTAGCCTTGGATGGCCAGTTTCCATTGCTTGTGCTCTTGAATGTGGGCAAAGTAACGATTGGGCCCGCGTCGCTGCGCTTCCGATGGCAAATCGTCGAGGTCGTTTGCTCGGTAACCCGGAGGCAGTTGAATGTCCTCTAGCGGAAACTGATCGAAATATTTTTTGGGAACGAACCAGGGCTCGTGAGGACGATAGATTCCACAGGCGAGGAAAAAAGGCTTGTCGTGCTTCTTGCCAAGTTTTTCACCGATCCACTGTGAAACAGAATAGTCGCCTCCAAACTCTTCGTCTGAGACATCCAGTGGCCCCCAGTCAGTCTCGATGTATTGCCATGGTCCGCCTCGGGGCAAATTGACGGGTCGCTTATCGGGATACTTGGTTGAGGGGAACGGATTTTCGGTTTCCTTGGGCGGAAAATACTCGTCCCACGAAATTGCATCGGTAAAGTAATGCAGGATTTTTCCAGAGCCTGCCGACCAGTATCCGTTTTCCAAAAAATACTTTGGAATCAGTTCCGCGTCGGGCATCAGCTCACGCATCTTTTGTCGATTGTCATAAACTCCAGATACATGCGGCGAAATCCCGGTCATGATGGCTGAACGAGAAGGGTTGCATGCCGGAGCCGGGCAATGTGCATTGGTAAAAAGCATGCCGCCGGCCGCCAGCCGATCCATGTTTGGCGTTTGGGATTGAGGATGACCGCCCATGCAGCCAACCCAGTCGTTGAGATCATCGACTGAGATGAAAAGGATATTGGGCGGTGTACTTTTGCTAGGCTCCTCCGCTAAAACGGCGGACTCAAAAAGTAAACAAGAGGTGCTAAATAGCAGCATGAGCAAATGAAGACGCAAAACGTTACTCCGGCCGAATTCAAAAGACATCTGAAAATCTCTTTGGTGAAAAATATGGATCGATGAATCCGCCCACAGACCTTTTGCTGCCACGAACAACGCAATGAGGTGTCAATTAAGGTAAAAATAGATACTTACAATCTATCGCATTTTGATCTGAGCGACATTGCCTCGATTGATCGGGGCGAAGAAGCCTGCGGGTAGGTTTTGCACAACACCGTTAGCTCTTTGTCATTTGTTTTAATTCCTTTCTGTTATCCATTCGAAACCAATTCATGCTTCAGCAACTCAAGCCATGCCTGGCAGTCGTGACGGTGTCATGGCTTGCCATGTTCATCATCCAACCAGAAACCGTTTCGGCCACTGAGCCCAATTCGAAATCGCCACCCAATGTCGTCGTGTTCTTGGTAGACGACCTCGGCTACATGGACATCGGGGCCAATAACCCCAACTGCTTTTACGAGACACCGAACATTGATGCGTTTGCGAAATCCGGATTACGTTTTACCAACGGTTATGCGGCCAACCCCGTGTGCTCTCCAACGCGTTTCAGTTTGCTGACTGGGCGTTATCCGACGCGCGTTGGCGCCACCAATTTTTTCACTGGCAATCGGAAAAGCAAGTTCATGGGCGCTGAGCTTAGCAACCGAATGCCACTCGAAGAAATCACTTTGGCTCAAACGTTGAAATCCAAAGGCTATGCGACATTCTTTGCGGGTAAATGGCATCTGGGTCCCACGGAAGAGTTCTTTCCTCAAAATCGCGGCTTTGACATCAACATTGGTGGTTGGAACAAAGGCGGTCCGTACACCGGCAATAAGTATTTTTCTCCGTTCGAGAATCCCCAATTGCAACCGGATAGCCCCGCAGGCGATCATTTGCCGGCGCGGCTTGCTCGGGAAACAGCGAAGTTCATTAAGGAGAAATCCGGCGAGCCATTCTTTGCATACCTTTCCTTTTACTCGGTGCACACGCCATTGATCGGCCGCCCCGATTTGGTGAAGAAATATCAAGTCAATGCAGATGCAATCGAAGGTGAAGAATTTGGCGATGAGGAGCAGTTCTTGGGGAAACAGCCTCGCAAGGTTCGCATTCTTCAAAAACATGCGGTCTACGCTGCGATGGTCGAAGCGATGGACGACGCAGTTGGAGTCGTGCTTCAACAGCTTGAAGATTCGGGCGTCGCGGACAACACGATCGTCGTCTTTACATCCGACAATGGTGGGCTCTCAACCAGCGAAGGCTCGCCCACCTGCAACCTGCCTTTGCGAGGCGGCAAGGGTTGGGCCTACGAAGGGGGAATTCGCGAGCCATGGATCATCCGCTACCCCAAGATCACTCAAGCGGGTGCGACTTGCGATCAGGCGATTTGTTCGATCGATCTTTTTCCAACTATCAACGCGGCAGCAGGTGTCGAGTTCAAGCACGAAATTGACGGTGTCGATTTGATGCCGGCTTTGAAGGGGCATTCGCTTGAGCGGGAAGCCTTATATTGGCACTATCCACATTACAGCAATCAAGGCGGTATGCCTGGTGGAGCGATTCGCGTGGGAGACTTCAAGTTGCTCGAGCGCTACGAAGACGGACGAGTCCATTTGTATAACTTGAAAGACGACATCGGTGAACGAAATGATTTAAGCGAACAACAACCGGAACGGGTTGCTGAAATGCGTGCCAATCTGCATCGTTGGTACGAAACCGTTGGAGCCAAGTTTCTCCGCAAGAATGGTGACGGACCCGAACCGTGGCGCCCCGGGCCGGCAAAGTAGTTTCAGTTGGCATCGACGCGACAATACGTCCAGATACGAATCTTGAATGAGAAATTCTTCTAGGAACCAATCGTCACCATCACTGTCCAAAACGTTTGACAGCTTCACCGGCCGTTTCCATGGCTTCGAATACGGTCACCAGTGCTTTGGGATCGTGAGCTTTTTCGACGGTCATTCTTTCGTTCCTATTTGTCGCGCCGGCTAATTGAAAGCTAGTTTCAATCCGATGCATTCCACGTGCCAAGCATTTCGTTTTCATCGTGATAAAGCGAGCGAATCCGCGCGCTAAGATCAGCTGGTAGGCCAACTTGACTAAACTCATGATTCATTCAAAATATATCGAAACATGTCGATATAGCCATTGTTCCATCTTATGGTGCCGAAGATTTCAATAGGTTCAAAAAAAGGAAATTGAAGATGAATAAACTACATCTAGCTCCGCTTTCGCTGCTCCTCTTGGCTGTATTCCTGTCAACAGATGTCTTTGCACAAAGCGGTGGGCGTGATCAACGCGGAAACCAGCAACGGAGCGGTAATCAGGCTGGCAATCGACAATCACATCAACAAGCCAAGGGCCAACAGCAGAGGCGCGGCCAGAAGGGTCAATCAGGACAGGGCCAGCAAGGGAATCGCGGAAACAGCGGAAACGGACTGGCCGCCAATGAACGAGAGGGTTTAATTCTGATGCGGGAAGAAGAGAAGCTGGCCCGAGATGTTTACATTGCGATGAATGCCAAATGGAACGACCAGGTGTTCGCAAACATTTCTCGAGCCGAGTCTCAGCACATGAGCGCGGTTGGAAACTTGCTAAAGCGATATGGAATTCCCGATCCGATCCAGAACGATACGGCGGGCATTTTTACGGCACCGCAGTTTCAGCAACTGTACAAAACTTTGGTTGCCAACGGATCTACGTCGTTGGAGAACGCCCTAAAAGTTGGGCTCAAGATCGAAGAAATGGACATTGCAGATTTACAGGTAGCAATCCAATCCACCAACAATCAGGACATCACACGGATACTGGAGAACTTGTTGCGTGGCTCAAGAAATCACCTGCGTGCATTCGCGTCTCGCCTCAATGCGATCGGTGGCACTTATGTTGCAACCAGCTTGCCACAGGCGGACTTCAACCGGATCGCAACGTCGCAACAGGAGGCCGGTGGCAACCATGGCCAACGGGGTGGTCAAGGGCGTGACCAACGGGGTGGTCAAGGGGGTGGTCAAGGGGATATGCAAAACGGCCAAGGTCAACCGGGACAAGGAATGGGACAAGGAATGGGACAAAAAATTGGACAAGAAGTTCGTCAAAAATGCGAACGACGAATAAACAAAAAAAAACAAAAAATAAAAATAAAAGT
>CAYGUE010000164.1:0-14786 GCA_964352885.1 uncultured Pirellulaceae bacterium | reverse complement strand
TTAGCCCGGATTATTCACGAGGCGTGGGCGTCGAACGGGAGACACTTGTTCATTGCGGAAGATATGTTCAAAGGTTGCTGTTTTGACAGTTCACCTGCTAGATGAATTTATTAATTCGCAAACATGTCACAACTGTCGTTGAATCGTTCAAAATCGCCAACAGGACGCCTGTCGTCGTGAATAATTCCGGATTAGTTGTCGCTCAAAGCTGGCTGTAGCAACTGCGGTGACTCACTCACCGATTCGTTTACATCCGAAGCAGGATTCTTGACGAACCAAATCAGAAGCAGCGTTCCTATCAAGGTCATCACAATGCCGGGCAAGACCGAGTATTGCCAGATGCTCCCGTCGTTCGTAAACAGAAGCCACGGAAGCAGCGGCGATCCTTCGACCGTCGTCGCATCAATACGCGGCAGCAAAACGGTGATGGAATTATGCGTTGCGTGATAGATCATGCAAGGAATTAGACTTCTCGTTTCGATCGCGATCACACCAAGGATCATTCCGATCGCAAACGTGATAATCGCCTGTTGGATTGCGAAGTGAGCAAGTCCAAACAGAATACTGGTGATCAGAATTGCTTGCCAACGATTTCGCAAACCTTCAAGACCTGACAGAATGAATCCGCGATAGGCAAGCTCTTCAATGATCGCCGGCGCAACCGCCATCAGCAACAGAATCGCCCAAAGCCCGGGCGCCTGATCAACGAGGTTGCCAACGAATTCTGCCTTACCAGTCACATCACCTTGCAGGGGATAAACGTACAAAACGAAACCGGTAAACCATGTGACCAACGGATGAAAACAGATCGCCATCAACACGGCGGCACAGGCAGCAGGAATCGAGCAAAGCCTCAAACGGAGAGACTTTCGCGGATTGCGAGTCAGGAACATTGCCATCAGGATCGCCGGCATTCCGATGGTTGCGACAAGCACAATCAATATCGTTTTTGCCAGTCCCAGCCAGTTCGCAGGCATCGTGCTGCCAACGGCGAGCTGTACGAAAAACCCAAGCACAAGGACCATCACACCTAGCAGAAAGGCATTTCCAACGGATGGTAAATCATGTCGGTCGCGGATGACTTGCTGAAGCCATGCACCAATCGCAAATTTCTCGCTGGCACGAAATAGGACCGATTCAGAATTAAATTGTCGAACAACCCATCGAATCGCCAGATAACAACAGATGAACGTCACCATACAAACGGGTGCCGCATATGGCAGGACTTCCGAATATTGGCCTTCGATAAGTCCTCGCAACAACAGCATCAAGCCGCTGACGGGGATCAAGCTGGTTCCAAGATCGAGACGCGAGCCAGGCAACATCGGAACCATCATCAATGGCATCGAAATCATCATCAACGGAATGAGATAGTATTGGCCCTCTTTGCTACTTCGAGCAAACGCAGCGGCAGCCAGCGCGACCGCACTGAACAGAGCCGAAATCGGAATGAGTGCCAACACGAGCCAAGCCAATGAACTCGCTGGAGGGATCCCAAGTCCCCCCAATCCGACGCTGCCTCCCATCTGTGACGCAACGAACAGACCGGTAAATGCCATACTCAACAAATTCAGTAGCGAAGTCACGATGCTGAATGACATGACGGTCAGAAGTTTTCCAATTGCTATATCACTTCGACCAGCTGGACTGCTGAGCAGCGTTTCAAACGTTCCCCGCTCTTTTTCGCCCGCACACAAATCAATCGCGGGATAGAAGGCTCCCGTGAGCGACCAGACGATCACGATAAATGGCAGAATCTTTGACCAAGTCGCGGCTTGTCGTTTTGCCTGAGCGGAAACATCGGCTCTTCTTATATTGATTCCCTGCATGACCGACACGGGGACGCCGTGTGATGCAAGTGACTTCTTGATTGAGGCCGTTCGCCAGCGAATGAGGATTTGTGAAACACGATCAGCCGCGGCATTGGATCGATCGCTCGCTGAATTGTGCATCACATACGCTGAAGGCCCTGACTGGCTTTCCTGTTCAAGTGAATCGTCCGTTTTACTCTGTTTTCCCGCAGTAAAGACAACTGCAAGGTCAACGCCGCGTGACTTCATCTCCTTATCGATCATTTGATTGACCAGATCAGGATCGCCTTGCATCGTATGATCATCGTGGAATTGTCGCACGAGATCGTGAAAATTCTTGTCGCCATCGTTCGGTGCACAGATCTGCAACAGCCCGCCGCGATCGCTATCGAACCACGTCGGATCAAAATCTCCGTCCACCAAAAGGGCAGGGGACTCAGGCAAATTCTCAATGCCAACCAGCATTACCTGTGTTGGATGCTCGCGCGTGAATTGAGCGACCTGTAACATTGCCATTCCCATCAAAGGGTATAGCACCAAAGGCATGATCGCGATCGTAAACAGGGTACGGCGATCGCGCAACTGGTCTCGTGTTTCGCGTTTGAAAATCAGTTTTACGTTTGACCAGTTCATAGCGTATCAAGCATTCCTAAAGCGTTGTCTTTGTAACTTAAGCGTGTTGAATTTCTTTTTCAGAGTCGGAGATCAAACGATAGAACAGTTCTTCGAGATCGTGTTCATCGTGATCTTCCGACAGTTCGGAAATCGTTCCTTCGGCGAGAATTTCTCCGTGGTTCATGATCGCGATTCGATCACACAGACGACTAACTTCCGACATAATGTGAGTTGAGAAGATCACGCATTTTCCGTGGTCTGCAAGGTGTTCAATCGTGTCAAGCACTTCTCTGGCAACGAGAATGTCGAGGCCGGAAGTTGCTTCATCGAATACCAGAACAGGTGGATCGTGAATGATTGCCCTAGCGATGGAAACCTTCTGTTTCATTCCCGTTGACATCTTGCTGCAGAGCATGTTTCGAATGTCGTTCATCTGGAATTTCGTGAACAGAGCTTCCATTCGAATCTGCAAATTCTCAGGATCCATTTGGTACAAGGCACCGAAAAATTGCACCATCTCCCAGGCGGTCATACGGTCGTAGATCGCCGTGTTGGTCGAAACAAAACCAATTTGCCGGCGAACTTTATCTGGGTCAGCGGTTACCTCGAAACCATTGACGATCGCAGTTCCGCCGGTCGGCTTTAGCACCGTGCTGAGAATGCGAAGCGCAGTCGTTTTCCCGGCTCCGTTGGGGCCGAGCAGTCCATAGATCTGGCCGGGCATGGCGTCGAAGCTTATTCCCTTGAGTGCCAGAAATCCACCCGAAGAAAGTTCGTTATACTGTTTGGAAAGGTTTCGAACGTGGATCATTTGTCGATCTGACCGGCTTCATGCACAGGTTGCGGCTGATTATCATCGCAAGCCAACCCGGAAAACCACTTGGTTTCGGCAATCCAGACCGCTTGCCAAGAACACTAGCTCACAGTTTTGACCACATCCGGGATCGCTACGCTTTATTCCGATTGTTCCGACAATTTCTTTTCCGGATGAAGGAGCAATCGCTTCGGGCGTTAAAGTCCAGTTCGAAGTCACCATACAGTCCGTACCCGATCGATTTTCTGGACTGCCATTGTTCACAAGTCGATGTTCCTACGAACCAGACTTCACCACTCTTGCGTTAAACGAACATGGATACTCAGCACTCCGCCAACGGACTCAATCCCTCCAGCAACGAAGCTTTCATTCCTGAACCTTTGCCGCCGAAAACCCAAGCCTTCTCTGGCACGCTTGTCAACGGCGAGCTTGCTCCTGCCGCGCCGACATCGCTTGAGGACGCTGGCCTGCACCCGAATGACCTGTATCCACTGGTGCTGAAATTCTTGTTCCTCCACGGAAACCGATCGGGAAGCCGAATTGCCGAGCAGATAAAGCTTCCGTTCCATATCATCGATCCAATTTTGAGGACCCTCAAGGAAGACATGCTTGTTAGTCAGAAGGCATCGGTCGGGATGTCCGACTACACATATGAGATTTCGACGAAGGGAATCGAGCAAGCAAAAATCCATCTTGCTAGGACCAGTTACTGTGGTGCCGCACCGGTAAACATTGAAGACTACAACGCGGCCGTCAAGGCTCAATCACTCAAGCAACTTCGTCCTACCTATGAAGACGTAAAGCTCGCGTTGTCGGACCTCACGCTCTCTGACCTGATGATCTGCCAACTCGGCCAGGCGATCAATTCTGGCAAAGGCATGTTTCTGTTTGGGGCTCCAGGAAACGGAAAAACCAGTATCGCCGAACGCGCCATTCGCGCGGTCAACGAATTCATCTGGATTCCACGTGCATTGACGATTAGCGGTGAGGTCATTCGTCTCTACGACCCAATGCAACATGCGGCAACTCCGTTGGACGACAACCATTCGATCACGTTTCGCGACATCGATGAGCGTTGGATTCGGATCAAACGCCCCACCATCATCGTCGGCGGCGAGTTGGAAATGAAGCACCTTGAAGCAACATTGAACCCCAACACAGGGATCATTGAAGCTCCCGTTCATGTGAAAAGCAACTGCGGCTGCATGGTGGTCGATGACTTTGGACGTCAGCAAATATCCACGACTGAATTGCTTAATCGCTGGATCGTTCCAATGGAGTCTGGTCACGATTTCATGAACCTGCCATCGGGGCGTCAAGTGTCACTGCCGTTCGAGCAACTGCTAATCTTCTCAACCAACCTCGACCCTACAGAACTATGTGACGAAGCGTTCCTCCGACGGATCCCATACAAGATCGAAGTGTTCGACCCAACGGAAGAACAATTCCGGCTTCTATTTCAGAAGACGTTGTTCGAAATGAAATTCCAAGTCGAAGAAGGCGTCGTCGAGCATCTGATCGAGATCCATTATAAACGTCCGGGCAGACCGTTTCGTTTCTGCCACGTCGGCGATTTGCTCGGCCAAGCAAAAGACTTCTGCGAATTCCACCGCAGAGAACTCCTTCTTGACCGAAATATCGTTGAGCTCGCGGTATTGAACTACTTTAGTGGCATGGCTGCCAACAAAGCTTAAACAGCTGCGCCCTTCAACAGGCCGTAAGTTCCAAGCGTCTTCCGGAGGAAATCCAGTTCGGTTTCGTTCAGTTGAACCATGGGCAAGCGAAGCTCACCCGAATCGCGTCCCAGTTCTCGCATCGCAGCCTTGAGCGGAATCGGATTCGAATTGATGCCCAGCAGGTCTCTGCAAAGCGGAAACAGTTGCTTGTGAAGACGTTGTGCCTCCACGATGTCACCGCTACGAAACGCATTGACCATGGCAATCATGTCCCCGGGCACAAGATTGCCGACGACCGAAACGACGCCTTCGCCTCCGATAGAGAGCAACGGCAGCGTCAAACTGTCGTCTCCAGAAAGCAGGGTAAGGTCAGTCAGGGCCAAAACTTGCGAAGCCTGATCCAGCGAGCCCGTGGCTTCCTTCACCATCACCATGTTCTGGCAATCCGCGATTCGAGCAATCGTTTCAGGCTCAATGTTCTTGCCCGTGCGTCCCGGAATGTTGTAGATACAGTGTGGAACGTCCACGGCTTCCGAGATCGCTTTGTAATGCTGGTAGAAACCTTCTTGCGACGGCTTATTGTAGTACGGGGCGACCTGCAGCGTAGCGTCCGCTCCTTCTTTCGCTGCCCATTCCGACAGGCTAATCGCCTCGTCGGTGCTATTGGAACCTGTTCCGGCCATCACTTTAACGCGACCGGCGACCGTTTGGATCGTTTCCGAAATTACACGCTCGTGTTCCGGATGCGTAAGCGTCGGGGACTCCCCAGTCGTACCACAGGGAACAAGGCAATTGGTGCCAGCCGCAATTTGAAATTCGATCTGCTGTTTGAGGGTATCGATATCGACTTTACCACCGTCCTTGAACGGAGTAACAATAGCGACTGACAAACCTGCGAAATCGGATCCACGACGGCTCATAATTGACCTCGAAAAAACTGAGTTGATGCTAATTCAAACTTCAATGGTAAGCGACAATTACGAAAAAAACCAGCGTTCGTTAATGTCGACACAGCCGGCACAATTTCCGCCGATGCTACCGTAGGCAAAGCTGCTTCATTTCAGAAACGGCTTCCTCAAGACCCACGAAAACGGCCCTTGAAATGATGCTGTGCCCGATGTTTAACTCTTCCATACCTTCAATGTCTGCAACGGCTGCCACGTTGAGATAATTCAGCCCGTGCCCAGCGTGCAGCAACAGTTCATTCTGCAGCACGTGTTGGCTTGCGTTCTCAAGAACGATTAGCTCGCTGTCTTGATCTTCATCGTTGCTCGCATTGGCGTAGATGCCGGTGTGCAGTTCAACCGCCTCGACGTTCAGCTTTTTCGATGCTTCGATTTGACTCTGTTCGGGATCGATAAATAGACTGACGAAAATGCCCGCATCGTGCAGTTGCTTTACGGCGTCGGAGACTCGCTCAAAATTGCCAACGACGTTGAGGCCTCCTTCGGTCGTGACTTCCTCACGCTTTTCCGGCACGAGGCACACTCGTGCAGGCTTCGTTTTGCAAGCGATTGCCAACATGGATGCCTCACAAGCGCACTCAAGATTCAATTTGACATGCACGGTTTCTATGAGCAATCGCAAATCACGATCTTGAATGTGTCGTCGGTCCTCGCGAAGATGGACCGTGATCTGGTCGGCTCCGCCGAGTTCTGCTTTCATCGCCGCCCACACCGGATCCGGTTCACGACCGCGGCGTGCTTGTCGAATCGTGGCGACATGATCGATATTGACTCCAAGTTTTGGCATTGGTCTCTCTTCTTTAGTTTAGGATCTCTGCACGGAGCTTACGATCACTCCGTGGTTGTCAACCGAAACGATTTCTGTCTTACAAGCAACATCATCCTCGCCATCGGCAAGTTTATCAACGAGCCAATTGGCCGCTTTTTCGGAAGGGCCAATTGCGAATATCGATGGGCCCCACGAACTTTGACCGACCGCGAATTCTCCCAACGACGTAACCCTCTCGACAATCGCTCGAGCTTCCGGGGACGCGTACGCCCCTCCCTGAGCCTCGCTGTAATACATTCCGCTTTGATAGCCGTATTCCGTAACCGACTTTGCAAACGTGGCGAAATCCTGACTTAAAACCGAAGGCACGATGCGACGCTTAAGAAGTAACGCTAAATCATCCGCTTGCATCTGAGTTGTCGCGGGAAGTTTCCGAAACGCCTCGAATTCGACGTTGCCAAAAACAGATTCACTTTTCGGAGCCGCAGGTTGGATCAAAACGATCTTCCAGTGCTCCGGAAAGTCGATCTGCATATCCAGCGGTGCGATGGGCTCGTGACCGACTCCACGGTCAACCAAAAACCCGCCCTTAAAGAACCCGTGGCTCCCAATCGCCGATCGTTTCCCACGCCCCATGGCCAGTGCCATTTCTTCCGCCGATGGCAGCGGTTGATTGAAAAACAGTTGCAGCGCCGTTGCAGTCGCAAACGCCAATTGTGTTCCGGATCCAAGTCCACAATGCCGCGGAGCGGTATTTACTTTGATCTCGACTGGAAGCTCCTGAAGCGGAAGAACCTTTAACTCTGAGGGAGCGAGCTTATCCTGCCAAAGAAATACCGTATCCCAAACGGCCTGATCTGATTCCCCCGCAGCGATCACTTTGAATTGCGAACTGGGCTCGATCCTTAAGTCCGTTCGAGGTGAGTCGATCATCAAACCCGCGCCGCCGAAATTTCGCTCGGTCGCATCGCCGATCGAAAGCAAGCCGAAATGCAGCCGACTGGGTGCGGAAACTGTCAAAGATCTACGTTTCAACAAACTGCTCCAGCAACGTCATCGCATCGTGCTCATGATCACCACCCGTTTTGTCAACGATCATGCGGAGCGATTCATATTGGCGAGCAATCTCTTCAGCCGGTAGAAAATCAACTCGAGTCGCCAAGATCGCCGCTTCCAAGACCGCATTCTTTGCCCGATTGAAGCCCCAAAAATCTCGTTGGCGGCCAGCAGCAATCGTCTGGCAGCGAATGTTCTTCCGAGGCTCCGACGTTTCAAAGTAAACCGCCTCAAACTCGTACCAGCGACAGGCATCCTCAAGAATGAATGCGTTCGCATTAACCTCGGCACTCTTGAGCGGAGGAAGCTCGTTCAGCTTGCCAATCGCAGCTTTTGCGAACAACATCACATCATCGGTAACATGCAAAACGCCATACGGTCGCTGCCGCAGATTCGCGAACGTTCGCGATGTTTCAAATGGACGCAGTTCGAATCCATCCGTCACATCGTTCTCGACCAACGGTCCCATCGGAGACACATTGACGCTGCCGTCTTCGTTCGTTGTCGTAATGATGGCTTCAAGAATCATGGCGTTGGATTTCTTTCTCGCAGCACATCAATCGCCGATTCGATTCCGGCCATCGAGCAGAAGTTGGCCAGCATTTGATGTCCGTAATCGGTCAGAATGGACTCGGGGTGAAACTGAACTCCGACCACAGGATGTGTTCTGTGCTGAACCGCCATGATCGTCCCGTCGTCAAGTTTAGCAGTGACTTCAAGACAGTCGGGCAAGTTCTTTGATTTCGCGATCAACGAATGATAGCGCCCAACGGAAAACGACGACGGAACGTTTTCGAAGAAAGCGCTTCCGCCATGGTGAACTTCGCTTTGACGACCGTGCATCGGCTGTCCACTACGAACCACAATGCCGCCGAATGCCTGAGCGATCACCTGATGACCGAGACAAACGCCAAGGATCGGAATTTCGCCTGCGAAATCTTTCACGCAGTCGACCGAATAGCCCGCTTCGTCAGGAGTGCAGGGTCCCGGCGAAATAACGATGGCTTTCGGGCCAATCGATTCGACAATGGAACGACTGACCTCATCGTTCCGCAACGTTTTGGTTTCGCACCCCAATTGTCGAAAATATCGGGCGAGGTTGTGAACAAAGCTGTCGTAGTTATCAATCACGAGGATCACTATTCGTTGCTCCGAGCGGATGACATCGCATTGAGCATTCCAGCTGCTTTCGTCCAAGTCTCTTTGTATTCCGACGTCGGAACGGACTGGCTGACGATTCCACCGCCAACTGGAATCTGCCACCAACCCCGCGACGCCGTGATTGTGCGGATCAGAATGTTCAAGTCCACCGACCCGTCAGCTCCAAAGTATCCCAGAGATCCACAATAGGCTCCTCGAGCGTGCGGTTCGATTTCAGCAATGATCTCCATCGCGCGAACCTTTGGGGCACCCGTGATGGATCCACCGGGAAAGATTGCTCGCAACAGCTCCATTGCGCTGCAGCGATCGTTCTTCAGTCGTGCTTCAACGGCCGAAACGAGGTGCATGACGCTCTGATAGTTTTCAATTTCGCAGAATTGCGTGACTTTCACCGAATCATCCGTGCAGATTCGTGAAAGATCGTTGCGCATCAAGTCAACGATCATCGTGTTCTCGGCGCGATCTTTTTCGCTGGCTTCCAGTTTGCGGCTAGCGTCAATATCGACAACCGGTTGTCCCGTTCGCGAACGCGTCCCTTTGATTGGCCGCGTTTCAATCAAGCCGTCACGAACTGAAACGAATCGCTCCGGCGAAGCACTCATCAATTGACCGTCTCCGAAATCGAAGTAACCGCCAAACGGAGCAGGGTTACAATGTCGTAATCGCTTGTACAGTTCAACGCTCGAACCATCAGCCTTCAAAAGTAGACGCTGAGCGATATTGACTTGAAAAATGTCGCCCGCGTAAATGTATTCAATCGACTTCCCAACCGCCGAGAGATAGTCCTCCCGGGACAGATTGCTCGTCAGGCCCTCCGGACCAGGAACATCAAACTGATGCTCGATCTGATCGAGTCGATCCTCCACCAATTCATTGCAGACCGGAACCTGTTCCTGCTGCAACAAATTCAGGAAGAACATCAATCGCTGCCCTGCATCGCGAGACCAGCCTTGCGAGATCAACCACGCTCGATCTAACTCATGATCCCAAGCCAACACGACATCGTAAAAGCCTACGGCGATCAGCGGCGTTTCGAACTCATCGATTTTTGGAGCCGCAATATTTTCGAACGCCCGGCTGAGATCGTAACTAAACAGACCGGCGATTCCACCTTGCATGGGAGGCAGGCCGTCCATGGTTTCCGTTGCGTGACTTTCCAGCAGGGCGTCGATTCGAGCAAGTGCGGCCTCGGCGCCATCAACCGAATCACAAAGAACGGTCTCAATCGGATCCGCCATCAGAAACGAATAGCGTCCCAGCGGCTTGCCGTTTCCCGTCTTCGTTTGCCGGGAACTCTCCAGCAAAAGGCACTGCGGCAAGCCCGAGAATCTCACCAGCGCATCAGCGACTCTCGGACTGGTTTCGAATTCATGAACCAGCGGCAAGTCGGTGCCGGGAGTCGATTTGTACTCTGAGATGTCGTTGCCTGAAAATGCGAGAAAGAGGAAGCTCGCAATTTTTGTCGCGGAACTCAAATCGGTCAATAAGTTACGTCTTATCGCCCTTTACCAAACCAAAACGCCAACGCGACACCCAATCCGATCAGTACCAGCGTCATCTGGCTATCGACTTTGTGGATGTGCGTCAGAAAATAGAGAAAACTTCCGTCGTCGCTGAATGGACTATGGTTCCATTCGCAGGCGGCCATCAAAAAGAACGCTGCAATCGCGCATAAAATGCCTCCAGCGATCATCGGTCGGCGGGCGAGACCGGCAAACCCAAGCCCCACTGCGGCTCCCGGCAACGCCAACGCGTAAAACCCTTGGCTGTAGGCCCAGCCGTAGATGAACCAACCCGCGACGCCGCCGAGAATGGCTCCGACCACGCCCAGAGCCATGGATTTCCCGATTGGATCACGACTGGCTTCAAGAATTGCTTTGCCTTCTTGCGAAAGTTCACGTTCGTCCAGTTGCATAGCTCACCTCACCCGAAATTTGAAGCTGTTATTTTACTCTATCTGCGAGCCCGGCGCTCCATCGCGAAACTTCTTTTCTAGGCGATGTCGATTTTCTTCCTCGACCGTCAGATACCCCCATCGCAACGCTTCGTCCTGCGTGTAATTTTTCCCCAACTGCATTGCGATCATGGCTTTGCACATTTCGTAGCCCAAATAGAAGGCGTGAGAGGCATTGAGATTCTTTGGATTCGTTTCTGCCAAAGCATCAAACACTTTAAACGGATCTGCATCGTGCCAATGCGTTCGACTGCCAAGCAGGTGAATCTCTCCATCCTCGGCCAGAATTCGATAATTGTGGTCCTTGATGTTTTCGGCAAGCGTCGCGATTGCTTCGGCGCCGTAACTGAGCGCCTGAGGATCACGCAGCGCCACCAAGTCGTAGCCAAGATTCTTCGGCGGAACATTTTCTTCGATCGCATATCGCACAAGACGTCTGGCAATCTCGCACTCTTTGACGCTTGACCGCGCCCAGTTGATGACTTGCGTCGTCAGCACGCTGCGGATTCCTAGTTCCTGACAGATTGCCAGTAACAGAAAGTTAACGCCTGCCGAATCAACGTCCGTCAGTTCGGTCAAATTTCCGATACCCATCATCATTTCGGCTTCCGGCCAGCGACGACGCGCGTCCATGTAGCGCTGAAGACTGGCCGCGAATCCCATTCCGATGGGCTCAAGAATTGGATCCAGTCGCAGCGACACCTTCTGCGAAGCCAAAAAATCGATTGTCGCTTCCATCGAACTGATATCGCGAATGTCGTCTGGAATCACAACGACTTCACAGCCCCAATCGACGGCGGATTCCCGATTGGTTGCGTTGACCGAAAGGACCAGCTCCGCACCTGCGGCCACAGCGGGCGCGATCTCTTTCGGGTTCAGGCTGTCAATGGAAATGCGATGGCCATGATCTTTGAGCGCTTTCACACAATCAGCGACACCGTTCCATTGGGAATTTGGCTCGCAACCGACATCGATCAACGTCGCTCCATCAGCACGATAACTTTCTGCCAACGCGATGATCTCTGCGAGCTTCATCCGCGGCGCGTGATTGATCTCCGCAATGATGTCGATGTCCCAATCGTTGAGCGACGGCGGATCCTGTTTTTGACCGAAAAATCTTGGCAGCTGACGCAAGTCTTTGGGCCCAACAATCAGCGGAATCCAGGTCACGGACTCGATTGGCGAAAGATCACCATCGCAATAGCCCGGTAAAATGATTTTCGCGGTTCCCTCAGGAATCACGATACGTTTCGCGATCCAGTTCGGCGTCATCAAAGCCGCGACGGTGATCGGCAAAACTTGGACTGTCCAGCGAAAGTCCGCTTTGACCGACATCTTTTCCAGCGTTTTCCGCAGCGCCGGTTCGGCGAGCCGACCTGTGATAAAATGGAATTGGTCGTTTGCCATAAAAACGCATTAATAGTGAACCGGCTGCCGAATAACTTGTCAGTGTTCACTTCGGCGAATATCGTTGAGGAACTGCATCGTCCCGAAGCCCACCCGAGAATGCCATGAACTCTCTGAGATCGATGAAAGCGCTCCGTTACGCAAAACGACTGATCGGATTCGATTCGACCAGCCATCTCTCGAATCGGACCATCGCCAAGTACCTCGAAATGAAGCTTACCAAGCACGGTTTCGTTGTCGAGGTGGTGGAATACGAGGACGACAATAAGCAGCGAAAAGTTAACTTGGTCGCCAAAAAGGGAAACGGCACAGGCGGCTTGGCCTACTTTGCTCATTCCGACGTCGTCCCTGCAGACAATTGGTTCACCGAAAAGTTCACTCCTTTTCAACCAGCAATTGCTCGCGAGCGGCTGTATGGTCGCGGTGCTTGCGACATGAAGGGTTCGATCTCATGCATGTTGGCGGCTGCCCAACGAGTTAGCTGGGATGATCTGAAATTGCCGTTTTACTTTTGCGTTACCGCCGATGAAGAAGTTGGCTTTCACGGTGCACGCTGTGTCGCTGAAGAAAGCAATCTATATCGCGAGATGGTCGATCACAAAACACGCGGCATCATCGGCGAACCGACTTCGCTGGAAATCGTGCACGCTCACAAGGGCTCGATCGAGATGATCGCCAAAGCCAAAGGAAAGATGGCACACTCGAGCACGCACGTTCACGACAATGCAAACCTCGCAATGATTCCGTTCCTCACCGAAATCAAGTCCATCTTTGACGAAACGGAATCCGAAGACAAATGGCACAACACACTTTTTGATCCACCGACGCTCAGTCTGAACATTCTCATGAAGGACAATTCTCCGGCCCGGAATATTACTCCTTCGCGTTCAACCGTGACGGTCTATCTTCGATCGATGCCGGCGATCGATCACGAGCCACTCCTGCGGCGTGCAGCTAAAGTTGCAAAACGAAACGGACTTCGACTAAAGGTAATGCGACAAGCCGAACCCTTTTTCGTCGATCCTTCATCGGAGTATGTTGAAGCGATGTTGAAGATCGTTCACAAAAAACGACCGCGAACCGTTTCTTACGGAACCGACGGTGGAGTCTTTTCCGAGATTGAAGAGAAAATTGTTTGTGGTCCTGGCAGTATCGAACAGGCACACACGGCGAACGAATGGATCAGCCTTGAACAGCTCGATCGCGGAACAGAAATTTACGAAAAGATGATTCGGCACTGGTGCTGCTGAATCGCAACGACCTTCGAGCAAAGAGCACTTTACGAGTAATCCATGGAAGAAACCGTTACTATTCGTCGCGCGACAGCCGCTGATTTGGCTGGCGTTACTTCGTTCCTTCAACCGTTCATGGCCGCAGAGTTCATTCTGCCGCGGACATCGTTGGAGCTGGAATTACTGCTTCGATATGCCTTCGTTGCCGAATTCGGTGGCGAGATCGTGGGCTTTGCGGCAGTTGAGATCTATTCGAAAAAACTCGCCGAGATTCAATGCCTTGCGGTGAGTGAAAAGTGCCGCCGACGTGGAATTGGTAAGGAATTGGTGGCTCATTGCGTCGCGCGTGCCAAGGAAGAAAAAGTCCGCGAAGTGATGGCGATCACCGCGACAGAGGAACTGTTTCACGATTGTGGCTTTGACTACGCCTTGCCAGGGCAGAAACGTGCTCTGTTTGTGCAAACGAACGACTAGAGCCGGTTTAAAGATTTGTTTTGCTGGGATGTCTCGCCCCTGTTCGATCCATCAAAACTGGGGGAGACGCCCCGGCCACTAGAGCTTCCGTCCCAACACCAGCAGGAAGCAGCTGCGAATGGCCTACGCGAACATTTTTCCCACCAGAAAATAGCCGACAACGAAAATACCCGCATCCACGATCATATGGCTGACCCACGGCCAAATGAGCGTTCCCGTCCGCTGATACAGCCACGCCCAATAGGCGCCGCCGATCGCGACGCCGGCACTGCACAACCACGTCATGGGTGAAGTCCAGCCAAAATAAACGCTGAGCAATACGATATGGTGGGCCATGAATCCCAAACTTGAAATCAAGTTCGCAACCGGAATGCTGACGAATCGTTTCAGCAGATCGTAAACGAACCAACGCCAGTAATACTCTTCCAGGAAACTGTGAACCAACGCGTAGAAGACTCCCAGCAACGCGTACTTCCAAACGCTGCTGATTCCAAGCCCGCCAATCTTCTTTTCGAGCCGCTCCGTCATACCACTGATAAGTTCGCCATCGGAGAGAATCCAATACGCGATCCCCGTGACAAGGCAAACTTTCAACCCAAACCCGACGGCCAAAACCCAATTCGGAATCTTGGAAAGCGATGGCTCTTCAGACGAAAGATCAGCTTTGCGATTGCGGTTCAAGCGATATCTAAAAAACAGCCACACCCAAACGACAGGAAACGCAAACTGCAACCCTTTGCCAATCGAATACGCGATCTGCTGAACCGAAGGCGCGTAGTCATTGAGCCAAATGAAATACACCAATCTCACCAACGTCGGAAAAGCGACTGCAAACGCAACGGCAATCAAATA
>CAYGUE010000163.1:0-14879 GCA_964352885.1 uncultured Pirellulaceae bacterium | reverse complement strand
CTTGATTGCTGATCTTCGACCGCACGAAGCAATAGAGTGGATACCAATATCGCTGGCACAGTTCTGCCAATGCGACTTTGGCAATCTGAGAATCTTCAACGCCGACGGCACGCACAACCATCGACCATTGCGTCGTCGCGAAATGATCTTGCTGCTGGATTGGATTGGAAGTTGGATCGACGGACAAGAAATTTCTACGGTCCAGGCGGATGAGAATTGGGTTCCATCCATCATACAGGATCGAATTCCTTTCAGCCGAGTTGTTTTGGAAGCAAATCTCAGCAAAAATTGTTACTAGGATTCCATTGGAGTCTGTTTTCATCGCAACCCTCTGTACTCCATAACAGCATGGCCAACCCAAAATCAATTCTGTTTGTTTGTCTTGGTAACATTTGTCGCTCTCCAACCGGCGAAGGTGTGATGCAACATTTGGTTGATCAGCGAGAACTTAAAACGGAGGTGACCGTTGATTCCGCCGGGACGATTGGTTACCACGAGGGCAATCCAACGGATCGTCGAATGCAAGATCACGCGAGCAAGCGTGGCTATGACCTGACCAGTCGCTCACGAAAAATTACGGTTGAAGATATTAAGCGATTCGACCTGGTGATTGCCATGGATCGGCAAAACCTCGCCGACATCATGTCGATCGACTCCGGCGCGACCAATGTAAAACTGCTCAGTGACTTTCTCGACGACCATTGGCCCGTTGACGTGCCCGACCCGTACTACGGAGGTGCCGAAGGATTTGAGACCGTTTTGGACATGATCGAGGCCGCCTGCCCCACGATTATCGAAAGTCTTATGGAGTAGGTGTACTCTGGAGGAACCAGACGAAAGCGATTGGTTGCGATGTCAGATTCGAATTTTCAAACGCTCGGGGAAGTGATTCAACACTATCCGAACGTTGTTCTTCAGCCAGGCTATGGTGACGAGCTGAGGGTCTTTGTGAAGTCGAGTCGCAAGGACATCTTTGGGCCGGAAGCTGTTGGCCTGAGTGCAATGCGGAAAACGAAATCCATTCGCGTTACCCAAGTCGTCGGAACCGGCAAATGCAATTCTGGCAATCATGTGATTGTGTTGGAAGCAATCGAGTCGCAAGATCCCAGCGGAAGGTTTTTTGAAGAGTTTGGTCGGCAACTGGCGGAGATGCACCGCAGTGGCGCGGCAGATCGATTCGGTTTCGAGCACGATAACTTTCTCGGTGCGACACCTCAGCCCAATCCTTGGACCGATGATTGGGTCGAGTTTTGGGCTCAGTCTCGAATCGGTTTTCAGCTGAAACTTGCACAAGAAAACGGTTACGGCGGCCACGACTTGCAAACGCAAGGTGAAAGTTTGATCAATCGACTCAGTGCGCTCATTGGTGGCTCGGACGAACGCCCTGTGCTTATCCACGGTGACTTGTGGCGTGGCAATTGGCTATGTGATCAGCAGAACCAACCCGTTTTGATCGATCCGGCGGTCTACTTTGCGGATCGGGAAGCAGAATTTGGAATGACGACGCTGTTCGGAGGCGCGCCGCAAACGTTTTACGAGGCTTACAACGAAGCCTGGCCAATGGCGGACGGTTGGGAGGATCGCGTTGCGATTTATCGGCTTTACCATCTACTGAACCATCTGAATCTGTTCGGAAGCTCTTATCTGGAGCAATGCTTCATGCTATTACGCCGATTCAGCAAGTCGTAATGACAGTTTCTATCCGTCACATTTTTGAAGAGTTTTGAAGGGCTTATGTGAGAATCGATTGGCGTTTATTCGTAACCATTAGCGGTTCAAGCTTTGCATTCGTGGCCATCGATTGCGTCTGGAAGCCACAACCAAGCAGCGCCCGTCCTACCGAATCGGCGGATACTTTGATAAAAATAGGCTGTACGTTCTGACCCTTCTACAGAAATCAACTTATGTCTTCGATCCAAACCGAAAACGAATTCTGGTCAGGAATTCCGGAGGAGAAACGTCCCAAGCATATCGCGATGATCATGGACGGCAACGGAAGGTGGGCTCAAGAACGATCTCAGCCTCGAATCAAGGGGCACCAGCAAGGTGCTGAAACAGTTCGCGAAATCACAGAGGAATGTGCAAGACTGGGCATCGAGCAATTGACGCTCTATTGTCTTTCCAGCGAAAATTGGAAACGTCCAGAACTGGAGCTTGAGTTTCTGATGCATTTGTTGACCGAGTTTCTGGTCAGCGAACGAGAGACGCTCGACAGGAACAATATCCAGCTCAAAATTATTGGACGTCGTGAACCAATTCCGGAAGAAGTCCAGCGTGAGATGGATCGCAGCATTGAGCTAACGGCAAAGAACACGGGCACGTTGCTTTGCTTGGCGATCAATTACGGAGCTCGCGCTGAAATCGTCGACGCGATCCGATGCATCAGTCGACGCGTCAAAGAAGATGGGATCGAGGTCGACTCGATCGATGAGGAAATGGTTTCGGAGCATCTCTATACGGCCGGCATGAGCGATCCAGACTTGATGGTCCGCACCGCCGGAGAAATGCGAATTAGCAATTACCTGCTTTGGCAATTGAGCTATGCGGAACTATGGGTGACCCAAAAGTATTGGCCTGAATTCGGCGTTGAAGATTTACGAGCCGCAATCCAGGACTATTCGAAACGCAAGCGTCGTTTCGGTGGCCTGAACCGGACCACCGACGAGCATGCCGATCAACAGGAGCCCTCGTGTTAGCTCGTCGTTTGGCGTCCGCTGCTGTACTGATCACGACGATGATCGTTCTGCTGTGGGCTGATTTCTCGTTAGGTGAAACTGCATGGTTTGGTCGCTCTGGTGTGCTACTGGCGATTTTGTGCGTGATAATATCAACCGCCGCCGCAGATGAATTCCATCGTTTGTGGAAAGGCACCGGTTGTCATCCGTCTTGGTTGATGATGTTAGGCGCTGCAGTGATGGTCAGCATGTCAAATATTCCTGTCATGTGGCAGCAATACCCGGCCGATTGCCCGATCGGAAGACTGGGCTGGGTTCTGTCCGGCATTGGTGCGGCCGTATTAATTGCATTCGTTTACGAAATGCTCATATTCGATCCCCACGCGGCGACGGAAGATTCGCGGCGTGGCGATGTTGCGATGCGAATCGGAAAAAGTTCACTGGCCTTCGTCTACATTGCGATGCTCTTTGGTTTCGTGTTGTCTCATCGCCAAATACAGGACAGTAACAAACTCGGCGTCGCGGCGATCGTGTTAGTGATCGCTACGGTCAAGCTTTCGGACTCATTTGCTTATTTTGTTGGCAAGTCCATCGGCAAGCGTAAGATTGCCCCCAAGCTCAGTCCTAACAAAACAGTCGAAGGTGCCGTTGGAGCCATCGTCGGAGGTATCGTTGGAGCGGCGATTGTTGTTTTTCTTGTCAGTCCACACATCATCAACGTCATGGTGCCGAAGCCCTGGTGGTGGTTTCTCGTTTACGGCGTCGCGGTAACGCTTGCCGGCATGGTCGGGGATCTTGCGGAGTCACTTCTTAAACGTGATGCTCAAATCAAGGACTCAAGCAGTTGGCTTCCCGGGTTAGGTGGCGTGCTGGACGTGATCGATTCGCTTGTTTTCGCCGCGCCAGTGTCCTTTGTTATCTGGCTTATCGCCAATTAGAAATACCAGTTCGCGGCGTAGCAAGTCAGTAATGGCAGGGGATTTCGTCTGACTCGCCTGCGCTTCGAGATTTAATTGAATCCAGATTGAATCCAAATTTCAGGCAAAGTGTGCAACTTCAAAACTTGTGCCTTGGGCTTGTACGGTGATCGAAACTAGGCATCTGCTTTGGTTGGCCAAAGCGCCCGCAAGTCTTCCTCGATCATATAGAGACACGGTACCAAAACCAGGATGATCGCCGTGGCAAACAGGATCCCAAAGCCAAGCGAAATCGCCATGGGGATGATGTATTGGGCCTGAATTGAGTTCTCGAAAATCAGCGGCATCAACCCGCCAAAGGTTGTCAGCGTCGTCAGCAGGATGGGTCGAAAGCGTCTAACGCCGGCAAGCGAAATTGCTTTGAGAGGTCCGTGTTCGTCCCGCAGGCGATTGGCGTAGTCAATCATGATCAGCGAATCATTGATAACAACACCGGAAAGTGCGATCACGCCCATCACGCTAACGAGCGAAATATCGTACCCCAAAATGATGTGGCCAATCAATGCTCCGACCATTCCGAACGGAATCGCGACGATCACAATCAAAGGTTGAATGTATCGGCGAAAGGCTATCGCCAACAGCGAGTAAATCACTGCCAGTGCCATCGCAAAATGGCTCCACAATGTGGACGTCGCATTTCGCATTTCGGCATTGCTGCCGGAGAATTCCCACGTGATGCCGGGAAAATCCGCGCGAAGCTTTGGAAGTTCCTCCGTATTCAAGGCAGCAATTACTTGATTGACGGCACCGGCTGGTTCCGCGTCCATCGAGATACTGATCACTCTTCGACCATTGCGACGGTTGATCCGGTTGAACGCTTGTGATTCCTCGACTTCGGCGACATCCATCAACGGAACTTCGGATCCGTCGGGAGCTTGAATGATCAGATCCTCAAGATCGTGGAGGTTTTTGCGTTGCGCTTCAGGCAGCTTCACGCGAACTTCGATCTCGTTCATCCCACGCAGCAAGCGAAGAGCCAACGATCCAAAGAATGCTCCGCGAAGCTGGTCCCCCAGTCCCTCGTCGGTGAGGCCAAGTGCACGGCCCTCCTGGCGTAGCTTGAAATCGAATTGAGTCTTGCCTCGATCGTAACTGTCATTCACATCACGGGTGTTCGCGTAGGCTTCAACGCGTTCAACCAGCGCTGCAGTTGCTTTCTCGAGCACATCGATGTCACTGTGGCTCAGGTCAATGCTGATGTCTCGCCGACTACCGCCCGGTCCGCGTTCGGCGCGAAAACTGATTTGAGACACACCGGGCAATTCGCCAATTTCTTCACGCCAAAGTTCGATCACTTCCTTGGACGACATGTCGCGCTCATTCGGGGGTTTCATGACCATCTCAACGTCAATAAATCCTTCTCCACGGACGTTGGTTTTGATCCCTTCAGCACATCGATACAGATCATGTTTCTCGAACATCTCCAAACTGGCCGTCGTCACTGCGTTGGCGATCGCAGCAGCCTGATCCGGTGTCGTTCCGGTTGGCATCCGCACCCCAGCTTCGATTTCGTTCGCGGAAATTTCGGGCATCAACACCATGCCCATGTGAGAACTCAATGCGTATCCGCCCAGAATTAACAGCGAAGCCAAGGCAATCGTCGCCGTAACGTATCGAAAATGAAGGCAGTGCTGTAGCAGCGGCTGATACAGCATCTCAACCAGTCGGCTAAATTTTCGACTGAACCATTTCTGGCCATTGCTTGAAGCGGACTCACTGTTTTTTCTGCGAATGTGTGCAAGGTGAGCTGGCAAAATGAAAAGAGACTCGATCAGAGAAAGAGCCAATACGATGACCACGACCCATGGTAGCGGGTTCCAGAATTTTCCTGTCTCGCCTGGAATGAACATCAACGGAATGAAGGCCACGATGTTGGTCAAGATGCTGAATGTAACCGGTCCGGCAACTTCACGTGTGCCATCGATCGCGGCGGTCAGTAGGTTGCCCTCGGACTGACGTTTTTCGTAGACGTTTTCGCCAACGACCACGGCATCATCGACAACGATCCCAAGCACAACAAGAAAGCCGAACAGTGAGATCATGTTGATGCTTACGCCAAACACCGGTAGCAGCAAGATGCCTCCGATGAACGAAACCACCATCCCCGTCATCACCCAGAACGCGAGTCGAATGTCAAGGAAAAGGGCAAGGATCGTAAATACGATCACGACGGCCATTAAAGCATTCTTTATCACTAGCCAAAGTCGGCCCTCGAATTCCTTAGCGGTGTTGAGGTCCAGTCGCCATTTTACACCGGGAGGCAATACGGATTCGAATTCGTCCATCGTTTCGTAAACTGCATTGGCAACATCTTGCGGTGACTGGGCACCGATCCGGTAGACTTCGATCTCGATAGAAGGCTTTTGGTTGAACTGTTGCTGAAAGCCAAAATCTTCGAATCCGTCACGAACTTCGGCGATATCACCAAGCTTCACGATCTGTCCGTTTCGACTCGTCAGAACATCGATTGCGGCAAACTCGTCAGCATATTGTTTACGGCCTTTGACTCGAAGAAGAATTTCGCCAGCGTTTGACTGGATCGAACCGGCGGCAACATCCTGACTGGATCGACGGATAATGTTGGCGATTTGCGATAGCGTTAAACCGTATTCACGCAGCGTCTGCCTGGGTATTTCAATGTGGGTGACGTAGGGTGGTGCGTTCCAGAATTCAAGCTGCGTGATGTCTTTGTGAGATTGCAGCTGATCACGTAGTTGCTCGCCAAGCGTCCTCAGGGCTTTGCGGCCGATATCTCCATAAAGGTCAACCCGCATGACCTCACGTTGCTGGGAATCGAGACGTACCTCTGGTTGTTCGATTTGTTCGGGAAAGGTTCGAATTCGGTTGACTGCCTGGTCGATATCTTGAAAGACCTTCATCCGCGACTGGCCAGATACAAGCGTTACGTTTACGAAAGCCCGTCCTTCTCTTGAGTAGCTTGTGATCTCTTCAATGCCATCAACATCACGAAGTGCCTGTTCGATCGGTTGCAGAATTCCCTGCTCAACTTCTTCCGGCGCGGCTCCTGGATAGCCAACGCTGATCTCAACGTTGTCCAGCACAAAGTTGGGGAAAACTTCTTTTTGAATTGTGAATGCCGACCAAATTCCACCGCCAAGCAGCAACATCATCAAAAGGTTTGCCGCAATGGAGTTATGCGTCATCCAAGCGATTGGTCCACGGTTTTCCGAGTGGTCGTTTTGCTCGCTCATTCGCTCGCATCTCGCTTTTTCAACCCGATTCCTTCGGCCGGCGTCGCCAACGTCGAAATGACCACTTCGTCACCATCTTCCAATCCGTCACTGATAAACACAAACTCGCCGTCGCTGAAGTCAATCGTCACCTCACGAATTTCAAGCGTCCCATCCTTGCTCACCCAAACTGTGTCGTCGCTACGGATGAACTCGCGTTTCAGCCGTACGACGTTTTCCATCGGCTTACATTCAATTTCGGTACTCAGAAGCGAATCTAAAATCAGCGGCGGAGCATCGTTCTCTCTCCCCAGCGGATCATCAACGATGATCAAAACGCGAGCCAGCCGCGTCTGTTCGTCCAGTGCTCCGATTAATCTGGCAACTCGGCCTTCACGAGTCACGTTGGCGCCCCAAGCATCGGTGTTTCGCAGTGTCACCTTCGACCCAGCGCGACCAACACCGTCAACGCCTTCTCTATCGGGAAGCTCTACCCACCGCAAACTGCGAATTGGTACAGCAGCCATGACCCAATATTCCTCGAGACCGACCAGTTGACCAAGATCGTTGCCCGGACCAACTTGCGAACCAACGTTCACCGTTCGGGTCAACACCTGAGCATCAAATGGAGCGTAGACGGTTGCACGTTCAAGATTGAGCTGCGCACGATCCACGGCAGCTTCGGCTGCCGAAACTTCTGCCTTCATCGACGCAATCTGCGGCTCTCGCAAAACAAGGCCGCGATTGGTGTCGCCAATCGATCCCTGCAGAAGTTCCAGCTCTTTCTTTGCCAGTTGTTGTCGCGCTTCTTCAATTTTCATTCGAGCACTGGCCTGTTCGAGCTCACTCTTGCCGATTGACAAAGCGTTCTCGAAATCGGCCGGATCAATCGTCAGAAGCAAATCGCCTTTCTTGATCATCCCGCCGGGAACGAACTTTGGCGAAAGCTCGACCACTTGGCCGCTTACGCGTGGTCGCAAGTCGATCTGTTGTGCCGGCCTGACTGTCCCCAACACCGAAAGGCCTGGCGAGTAGGTGCCGTAGTTGACGGTGATTGTGTCGACCAACGCCGCCGATTTTCGTGTCGAATTGACCTTTTCCGCAACGGGTTCTGTGTTGTTGATCCAAATGATTGCAAAGTACGCACCGGCAAGAACTGCCGCGCATACAATCGCATTAACAACGATTCGCAGCCATTGGACGTCTGATCGGGTTCCCGTGGTACCGTCACTCATCGTTTGCGGTTCCGCGTAATCGGTCCAATAGCGGCACTTCCTGCTTAGGTGCGTCTAGAATTTCAGGAACTTGTATGCCTTTCACATTCGCAGCATTGAGGGGCTCGTCCTGGCCGAAGATGACGTTTTCAGTATTCAAAAGCTGCACTTCAAATTCTTCCGTTTGAGCGTATCTCGAATCAATATTTCCGGCTAACGCCAAGTAAAGCTGAACCCGAATCAACCTTAAATCCAACTGAGCCCCCAGAAGTCGGCGTTGCAAACTTTGTTGGCCTGTAATCGCGTTGAGGACATCCAGATAAGCGACGTCACCAATAAGGTACTGTTCGCGAAGTTGATTGGATGCTTGTCCAGCCAGTTTGACTTGTCTCTCAAGATGTTCAATGCGCTGAAGCTGAAATTTTTCCTGAGCCAACGCATCCTCGACCTCTTGGTAGGCCAGCAGAACTGACTGGGCATATTCGCTGAACAACTGATATTTGAGGGCGTTTCTTCGATCGACTTCCGCACGTCGCTGACCCCCATCGAATAGGGGCGCTATCAACTGGCCTCCTAATGAAACAAACCAGTCTTTTAAAAGTTCTTCAGGATTCTCGGCGATGTTTTGCAGAGCCCCGCCAAGATTCAACCGAGGGTACTGAGCACTGATCGCAGACGCCAAGTCATTGTCGGCCGCCAGAAGAACGTGATAGGCTCGTTGAATGTCGGGCCGCCTGAGCAACAGTTCCGACGGCAGGCCCGCTGTCGGCAGCGGTGGTAGTACGGGGAACTTCGTGCCTGTCTCAAATTTGGCCAGCTGCGGCATCTCCCCCAGAAGCACTGCCAGCTGATGTTCGAGAATTTCGATTCGCGATTCATTAACGACGGCTTGTTCTCGCGTTGATTCCAGAAGTTGTCTCTGGCGAAGCACGTCCGCACTTCGAATTAAGCCTAAACCGAATCGCTGCTCCTGCAGATTCAGACCAGTTTCATTCGTTTCGATCTGCACTTCTAGCAGTTCAGCTTGCGCATGAGCTTCAATCAACGAGAACCAGACGCTGGTGATCTCTGCCGATAGAGCGAGTGAAACGGCACGATAGTCCCAACAAGTCGCGTCGGCACGTAATCGTTGCGCTTCAACGCGAGATTCAATCTCGCCCCAAAGGTCAACCTGATAGTTCGTGTCGAGCCCTAGGTTGTAGGTCTCCCGATTTTCACCCGGTCCCATGTTGCTGCGGAATCCAAGTACTCCATCGATGTCCGGCCAGAAATCTGAAGCTTCTCTTCGCGTCAGCGCTCTTGCCGCCTGAACCCGCCTCGTCGCTGCTTCGAGCGAATAATTATTTTGCAGTGCATCATCGACATGAAGATCAAGCCCGCTGTCGCCAAATGCAGTCCACCATCGATTGGGCGTTGTCTCCGATCCGCTGACGCTGAATGCCGGCGCCTGTTCAAGTGTCGGAACTGGTCCACGCAAATTTCGATCCGCGCAACCGCCAATCATCAGCAAGAGAACCAGCCACTGGGTGAGTTGAATGCAGATTGACTTCGGTCGGTGCATGTTTGGCGGTTGAAGTTTGCGACTAATTTCGGCTACGAAATACAAGCCTGATGCGCATACCAGTGGATCACGCGCGCGACGCGTCCACCGTTCTGAAGTTCGTGAGCCTATTATCCACCATTCCAATACAGAATTGCCCTGTTTACCGCAATAGATGCGGGCATCTTGAAATACATGACGATGCCACGGGAAGGCTCTCGTAGTGACTGATTTCGAGTCTTTGGCAACGTTTTAGGTGTCGAGCGATCTGATCCGACACGATCTGATCCTAAAATCAGTGCTTGCGAGCATCCCTCGCGTGTCATCCTCTAGATCCTGTCATTGTAATTAGCACTTCGCTCTGGATTTCATTCGCCGGCTTGGTTTGTCGCTGCGGCGGTTGGCTGTTGCGAATCAAGTTCAGCACGAACCGTCTCTACCTGCCTCTGGAGTTCTCGCAACTCGTCCTGTTTGTCTTCCATTTGGGCCATTAATTTCTCTAACCGCTTTTCAGGCGACGTTTTGAAAATCCGATGTAGCAGCTCCAGTACCAAGAACGCGCGAATTGTTTTTGCCAACATGCCTCGCATTCGATAGACGCGGCCCATTTTGGTCAGCTGTTGTATTTTTGCAAAGCGAGCTAGTTTTGCCGCGCGGACAATCCGTAGGGATCTCAAGAAGGAGATCAATGGCAACAGGATGATGGCCAAGTCGATCCAGTTCTTTTTAACGTAACTCAGTTTCTTCTTGGTCGAACTGACCATCAAAATAAATTCGCACGTAAAAGCGCACCAAATCAAACCCATACAGATGCTTAACAGCAACCTCAACCACATCGCCGACTGAAGCAATTCTTGAAAACGAAATTCGATCAACAGAACAGGCAGAATTAGCATGGCGATAATCAGCATTGGCTTACTGAAGACGCGTTCCAATTCCCTGTGCAGGGCCTTGCTTGGAGATCGCCAACCCATTCGTGGCAGCCAGATGTTTCCGTTTTTTGCGGGGATCGATTTACCCAGACGCAGCGGCGGGCACACGACGCACAACCAATCCAATGCATAGCGTTTTTTGAAGTTGCTTGCTTGGCCTTTGGCTAACCAACGAACATACATTGGCTCGATCAGGAACAGAGGCCAGATCGTTAGCAGAATCCAAAATAGTACGTAGCCTGTTTGCAATGCAGGATGCTGCCAGAAATCGTCTGACGATGCCCCAGCCTTTTGGGCAGCCATGGCCAGATCATTTTCGATTGGGTCGGGTAGGACATCGACCCATGCTACGACCAAGCCTGCCAGCAAAAATAGAAACAGAAGCGACAGGCAAAACATCGGCTTGGCGAGCGAGTCCGCTGCTGTAGTTGCATGACTTGTGGCGGTTGAAGCTGTAGCTGATCTTGAGAAGTTCTTTTCTGTGTCCGATGGATCCATGTCGCGGATGTCTCCCTTCTCAATAGAATTTGTACGATTTACTATTTTGGTGTCCATATTACAGCGACAACAGCTCAATTGATATTGTGCGTTTCGCTAACTGCCCCACTTGGTTGGGTGTGTTGAATACAAACTCAATTCGTCGGACGACGTTCAGTCTTGGCAACATTCCGTGTGAAGTGCAACTTCGCAAGGGCTCAGTTTGTCGTACGCTCTTTCTTTTTGACATGATTCGCCTGAAGTGCAATTGGGAAGAAGCCTGAGCTGCAAGATCTTCGAACGTTTCGCCGTACATTTATTCGCGGCATCATTGAGGTAAAAGAGCTGCTGCCGTCATGCGAAAGCAAAACGCCAGATTTTGGACCAGTTCAGAAAATCCAGCGATCGACGTGTTCGGTTTGGGTATGACGAGATGCTGGCGTGCGCAATACGCGTCGCAGTCTATCTGCATCGACAAATTGGGCAGTGCGGTTATCCCTACTCAAGGACGAAACCGCGTCTAATTCGGGGATACAAATCTGTATCGCGATGCCTTCGTTCTGTTAAATCAACTTAATTTTTCTCGAAGGATGCTGTGATGGAGCTTAATAGCACGTCGGTGTTGGCAATTTGCGGGAACTGTTTTGATTTGGCATCTTTCGCGTATTTGCAAAGGACAATGCAGGGATAACGAACGATCCGCCGATGGCTCAAGTTTCATTTGAGTATATCGCAGAATTGCAGTCGCGGATTTTCGTTCGGGAGCGGAAGCTTGAGAGGATACTTGCAAAAAGATATCGCAACCGAAATTGAGCCCCGGCCTGGTACGATTCGGTGATGTGGAGCAAAACATCGCGCAAGGGAGTGCAGAACAACCGCTCGGCAAACGGTCAGCGCGCTATGCCTCAATGTCCATTGTCCCTGGAGTTGAGAACGAGAAGACAGCGAGCGAAACGATTCAGAAGTTGAAGCCGCTTTTGATGGACTCAGTGGTGTCGATCCTTGCGGGCAAGCATGTCGCAAACTCTGATGGCAAAATGAAGCTGGAATCGTTCAGGGGCGAAATCCGAGTTGCATTAAACGAGCAGTTGGCGGCCAAAGATGTGCCAAGCTTGTTGATGGCGTTCTGTTGACTGCCTATCGCCTTTGGCAACACCGGATTGAATGAACCTGGAGTCGGTTTCAAAACTTGTGGCTGGGGCGAGACGCCTCAGCCACGTTAGCAGTGTGGTTTGTAACCGGTCCTCAAGCGGACCAATCTCGGGATCCCCGGAAACGAAGGCGATTGGCTTCGTCATCGTTTGTGAATTCCTCTTTCTGGGGATCAAAAACAAGTTTTCGATTCAGGATCCACGATAGCGCTGCAGCATGACTGGCGATATGAGAACGCCGCATGACTGTAGAATTGCAAACAGCCTGCTGGCGGGATTTGACGCAGTCAAAAAAGTTTCGCGAATGAGCTGTCACATCCAGACCCTTGACACGCTTCGATTGTTGAATATCTTCCGTCAATACATCGGGTTTCACGACGATCTCACCACTGTCGCCTGTTTCGACAGAACCCTTCGAGCCTTCAAATCTCACCGGGCAAGTTCCTAGCCGTGTAATGTAGTGAGGATCCCTGTTGCCAAACGGCTCCTTCAGGAAATCAATGAACAGCCTCACTCCATTGGCATATTTGCAAGCGATTCCCTTTTCGGACGACTCATATTCAATCGGCATCGTGTGGTCTGCCTGATTCGCCCACTGGCAAAGGTCAACGGTATGAGCACACCAGTCCAACAGTTTCGCACCTGAATCAAAATCCCAAAACCCCCGCCAATCGCCGTCCACATACTTTTTATTGTAGGGTCGCCAGGGTGCAGGTCCCAGCCAGAGATTCCAGTCGCAGACCTTGGGATCTGGGGTTTTCTGTGCTGGTAGCCATTCGGTCCTTAGTTGTGGCGTGTAAGCACTGGCATGAAGTGTGTGAAGTTTTCCAAGCTTTCCATCTTGAGCCATCTTTACGGCGACAGCAAAGTTGGGAACGCTGCGCCGCTGCGTGCCTGCCTGAAAGATCCGTTTGGTTTTTTTGAAGGTATCGTCGAGTCTTTGACACAGTTCAATCGTAAGACCGCAAGGCTTCTCGCTATACACATCTTTGCCAGCCTCGGCCGCCATCATCGATGCCGCAGCGTGCCAGCGGTCTCCAGTCGCGATAAGCACAGCGTCGATATCCTTGCGGTCCAACAGTTCGCGAAAGTCACGATAAAGTTTGCACTGTGTCGAACCGTACTTATCATCAACAAGTTTTTTTCCGTTGTCTCTGCGACTCTGTTGAACGTCCGCAATGGCAACACATCGTACATCGCTCAGACCAAGCATCGATGTCAGATCGTACGTGCAGCGGCGTCCCATCCCAATGACCCCCAGCGTCACCTGCTCACTGGGGGGAACTTTTCCTTCTCGACCGAGCACGGCAGCCGGGACAAAACTGGGTGCCACTAGAGCAGCAGCACCAGCGGCGGTTTGCGTCAAGAACTGACGACGTTGTTGAATTTCTGACACGAGCTACCTTTGGCCAAACATGAGACGCTTTCATTATATCAAATTTCAACTGAATCCGGCGGCTACCAAAACCGACGTGCGGCACGACAGTTTGTGGGCGCGGTGACTGCAGGCAAATTTATCGAGAAATCCAACATGCAACTTCGCATGCGGCTGTGACGTATTACGGAATGCCAGCCAGACTTATGGAATTCGGGCGTCTCACGATCTTTCATTCCCTATGCCACTTTCATGGGGGTGACTCAATCAACAGATAATCAATGTCGGAGCCGCCGCAAGGATTTACGAAGGATTTGGTGCAGAAGAGTAAATTCAAATTCCAGTTTATATATACCAGTGGTGGGGTTGGTTGACGCTAAATTTGAACGATTTTGACGTCGTCGGCAATCTAGAATTTACCCGGCCACGTTCGCGAGCTATTCTGGAGAGGCCAGCTTATCGCTCGATTTTCAATCTAGAACTGTAGATTCCGGAGACATTGATGCCAACTCGTTACTGTGGGGCCGCCCGCCTATTCGCTATCGTGCTTTGTCTTTTTTGGGCTGGTCTTGCCGACTCGGTCGATGCGCAGCGTTCGGGAACTAAGTCGGATTCTGAATCTAGCGCAAAGCAACAACAAAGCAGTCCCGATGAAAAAACGGCTGCCCCCGAAAAAACTGCGAAAGATAAGCAGGCGAAAGATAAAAAGGAAACCAAGATCAAGCCATCGCTGCCTCAGTCCGTTGCTGATGAGACGAAGTGGCGTTCGGTGGGTCCAGCCAACATGGGCGGACGTATAACGGCAATCTCCGTTTACGAAAAAGATCCGAGCATCTGGTACGCAGCAACCGCTTCGGGTGGACTATTGAAGACAACCAACAACGGCCGGACGCTGGAGCACCAGTTCGATGATCAAAACACGGTTTCGATTGGTGATGTGCAGGTCTCGCAAAGCAACCCGGAAATCGTTTGGGTTGGAACCGGCGAATCCAATCCGCGAAACAGCGTCTCATGGGGCGATGGCGTTTACAAATCGATCGACGGTGGAAAAACGTGGTCCAATATGGGGCTAAAAAAATCGTTTCAGATTGGAGCGATGGCCATCCATCCGGAAAACCCCGAAGTTGTTTGGGTGGGTGCGATGGGTAGGTTATGGTGACCCAACGAGGAACGCGGACTCTTCAAAACGATCGACGGAGGAAAGACATGGAAAAAGGTTTTGTACGTGGATGACAAGACCGGCGTGATTGACGTTCAATTGGATCCTAAAAATCCGGACAACTTGTTGATTGCAACCTATGAACGAAAAACAGATGGCATTGCCGGAAAACATCCGGACCAAAAATT
>CAYGUE010000162.1:0-15158 GCA_964352885.1 uncultured Pirellulaceae bacterium | reverse complement strand
CTTCGCCTGCAAGCAGTGAACTTGCGATTTCCGGAAGCTCGTTTCTGATTCGCATCACCAACCGACCAATAAACGCCGACGCTTGATCTGGCTCGATGTCGTCGAGCCAGTTTTGTTTGACAGCTTCTAGCGCTACGACCTGATGCAACATGTCGCGGTTTGCAAACCTCAGCTGTTGCAGCAACTCACGCAGCAGGTTTCCGTGCTTGATTGACTCCTGCATTGCCGTGTCCATTTCCAAGCCGACACGAGTCAGCGACTCAAGAGACTCAAAACGGGAAATCTGAATTCGCAAATTCTTGGCCGCTGATCGAATCGGAGGCTTTTGAGCTACCGATCCAATTCGAGAAACACTTCTACCAATGTCGATCGCCGGCCGCATGTTCTTTTCGAAGCGAACCGAATCCAGAAAAATCTGACCGTCGGTAATCGAAATCAAGTTCGTCGGAATGTAAGACGATATGTCGCCTTCGGTCGTTTCAATCAACGGCAGCGCTGTTACCGATCCGCCACCCACCGCGGCAGACCGAGCAGCGGCGCGCTCTAGCAATTCGGAATGGACGTAAAAAATGTCCCCCGGAAATGCTTCCCGCCCGGGCGGGCGATCGAGCAGCAAGGCCAACTCGCGATAGGCGTCTGCGTGTTTGGTTAGATCGTCGTAGACCACCAGAGCATGCCGGCTTTGTTCTTGGAACCATTCGGCGACGGACGCACCAGCGTAAGGCGCGAGGTATTGCATGCCGGGGCAGGAGGATGCATCGGCGGCTACGATAACGGTGTTTTCAAACACGCCAGCTTTCTGCAAATCTTCTTTAAGCGTCAGGATGCGTGCCATTGGCTGACCGATCACAACGTAAACACAGGCAACGTCGCCGCGGGTTTGAGCCGCAACGATGTCGACCGCCAATGCCGTTTTGCCTGTGTTCCGGTCGCCAATAATCAGTTCGCGTTGCCCGCGACCGATCGGGATAGCCGAGTCGATTGCCATTATGCCCGTCCAGAGACTTTGATCGACTGCCTTTCGTTCAATGATTTTTGGGGCCGGGCGAAACAGCGGAAGTCGCTCAGTCGTTTTGATCGGCGGGCCTTCGTCCAGCGGCTTGCCAAGTGAATCGACGATGCGACCGAGCAGTTCATCTCCGACGGGCAATTCCGGCAGTCGTTTGAGTCCGACGACCCCTTGGTCTTCGCGTACTTTGTTTGGCTCTGTCAAAATCACGATACCAATTCGCTGTTCATCCAAATCATAAGCCATGCCCAGACTGCCGCCATCAAACTGCACCAACTCTTCGAAAGCGATTCCGGGAAGACCGCGCGCCATCGCGACTCCATCACCGACACGGGTGACGTAACCCTTGGACTGCAATGCTTTTTCCCAAGGCAGAGTTTCAGCGGCCTTTTGCAGACTAACACCAAGTTGCTCGATCGGATTGTCTGCCGTTTTTTCGTTCATTGGACTCGATCGGTTAATTGCTGTCGCAGGTTCTGCTCCACGAACGAAGACAATCCAGCGATCGAGTTGTCGATCAGTCCGTGTTCCGTTTTGATTCGAATTCCACCAATGAGTTCTTTGATAACTCGATAGTCGATGTTTCCATTGACAGACGGCAGACTAGCCGCCGTTGCAATTTTTTGACGGGCGGTTTCGTCCAGTTCAAAAGCCGATTCGATCGTGATTTGTCCGGCAGATGCTGATCGGTCTGACAAAAGCTGTTGGCAAACGGAATTTAGTAGCGATTGTTCCAAATCCGGGCCGTCAATATGTGAAAGCACGTTCCTAACAGCAAGGCCCGCTGCATTTGCCACGGATTGAGCCAGCTGATCGCGCTGCCGTTGTTGCAGTTGTAAGACGTGTTGAGATAGTTCATTGCGCTGTTTCTCGATGCTTTTTTTCGCATCGGCAAGCAGCTTTGCCGATTCCTGTCGGGCTTCGCCCAAGGTTGCCTGACGTTGGTGTTCCATTTCCTGTTCAAACGCACTGCGATCGTTTTCCAGTTGTTGCCGCAACTGTTCGGCATCCGCCAGATGCAGCTGTGCGGTTTCCTCCGCCTTGGCGTCTTTGGCTGCCTGCGCGTCAAGAAATCCGCGGATGGGTTTGATGAAAATCCAGCCGAAGAGCAGAGCAAAGACAACGAAGTTGGCTAACTCGTACAGGAACGTGATGATGCTTTCGTTCATTTTATTACCCGCCAGCCGCGACCTTGAACGGGTTGGCAAACAAGAACACTAACGCAATTACCAGACAGAAAATTGCAGTCGATTCCACCATCGCCAGACTAATCATCAGCGTTCGTGTGATTGACGAGGCTTCGTCGGGTTGCCGGGCCAACGCGTCCATCGCTGCCGCTCCAATTCGGCTTTCGCCAAGCGCCGCACCCAACGCGCCGATGGCCATCGTAAAAGATGCTCCCAGAATCGAGGCGACGGCAATGATCGTTTGTTCATTCATAGGGTATCTCCAGTTTTGTTGTTCTTGTCAGCCGCTGGGCGTTGGCCTACGGTTCTTTTAATAAATCAACCGGCTCTAAGCCGTTGCGGCGGACGTTTGTTCTATCTCATCCCGTCCAATTGCAGCGCCGACAAACACAGTTGCCAACACCGCGAAAATGTAAGCTTGTAACAATCCGATCAACATATCCAACGCCATGAACGGCATCGGAACCAGAAAACCGGACAGCGAAATCAACAGCGCGACCAGCAAGTGCCCCGACATGATGTTTCCAAACAAACGAAACGACAGCGCGAGCGTGCGCGATAATTCTGAAATAATATGCAATGGAAAAAGCAAGGGATTGGGGCGGAAGTATTCGAGCACGTAACCCTTGATTCCCTGGGAAGCAATTCCAAACGCTGGTACAGCAAAAAAGACGATCATCGCCAACGCCGACGTCGTCGCCAAACTGGCAGTCGGTGGCCTAACACCCGGTAGTTGGCCGGCAAGATTGCAAGCTGCAATAAAAATAAACATGCTCCCGGCCAGCAGAGTCAGACGCGGTTCAGGGCGTCCGACGATGTCAGTTACCAAGGAATCCATCCAACGAACGACCAATCGCGTAACCGTCGCGATCGTCGATTGAGGATTCCGACTGGTGTAGGCACGCATGCCTGCTGCCACTCCCAGCAGCGCGGCTGATACAGCAGTCGATGTGACCATCGTTTCGGTAATCGGCACAGCTCCCAGATGAAACCAAACCGGATCGCCAAAAATTCGAACGTCCATCACTTCATCCTCACAAACAGCAGAATCAAAGTAACGACGAAGCCCGCGATCCACCCTGCAAATGCGCTGAACAGGAATCCAAAAATGGCTGCCGCGGTCAGGACGATCCCGACCAGCAGCAGTCGCAGCAAACCGATTAACGGTGTCCATTCACTTTTGCTGGTTGCAGAATTCTCGAGGGCCATCGAATGAGTACCACCAGCCAATGCGCCAGCGAACGTCCACATTAAAGTTGAAATTGAAATCATCTGTCTTTCCTAATCGCGTTCCAGGCGACATAGCTGCCAATCACAACGCCGATGGTTAGCAGCAACAATGTAAATTGAATTCCCGAGTTAAATCGAATATCCAAATAATGTCCAAGCAACGCTCCGCCAACGGTCATCATGGCAATCGGCCAACCGACCATTCCAAGAATTCCTAGCCAACGCCAAAAACTGCGATGCTCGCTTTCACGACGCCGACGACGATTAAAGTCCCGCTTCAAGGCGTTTTTCAGATCATCTTGCCGGGACGGAACTGGTTCTGACGGCATCTGTTTTTTAAGGCGCTGGTCTTTCCCGGGACCGGGTTGGATTGTCATTGGCCCGATCCCAACTGTTGGCGGCGGCGTTTTCGGTCTTCATTTAACTCACTCAAAATTCCGGTTTGTATGTTGTTGATCGTGGTGCGAACTTCCAATTCGGCCGAAGGCCGTTCAAGCTGATTTTGCAATTCACGCATCACGGCTTCTTCACTTGTTTCTGAAACGGCCAGCGGCGTAAGGATCGTGACCACGCTGCGTTCACAGGTAAGCAGGCCCCCGGCAGTACCCAAAAACAGCGGCGTGTCGTCTCGATTCATGATCACCAACCCAGCCTCGATCGCAAGAATAACGTCCTCCATTCGTGGCCGAATTCCAACGTGCCCGGTCTCGGTCAGAACCCGAATCGAACTAGCTTCCGTGTCAATAACCACCGATTGCGGCGTTTTGACAATCAATTGGAGCGACTGATTCATTTGGTTTTCACCTCGCTAATATCGCCGATCATAAATAGCGAGTCTTCCGATGCGCTGTCGTATTCGCCTTTCAAGATGGCTTCGACGCCGTCAATCGTTTGCTCGATATCGACACGCCGGCCCTTCATGCCGGTGAAATGTTCCGCAACGAAAAACGGTTGTGTCAAAAAGTTTCGCAAGCGGCGTGCGCGATTGACTGCCATTCGATCTTCCTCCGACAACTCGTCCATCCCCAACATGGAAATCAGGTCACGTAGTTCTTCGTAACGCCCCAGCACCCGCCGGGCTTGCTGCGCGATATCGTAATGCCGCTGACCGACGACGCCTGGATCAAGCGCTTTGGATGAGGATCGCAGTGGATCAACCGAGGGATACAACCCTTCGGCAGCCACCTCGCGTGACAGCACAACCGCGCTGTCCATGTGCCAGAACGTATGCGTGATCGCTGGATCGGAATAGTCATCCGCGGGAACGTAGACGGCTTGAATCGAAACCATGCCGCCGCTGCGAGTCGCCGTGATTCGCTCTTCCAACGATGCGATGTCCGCGGCAAGCGTGGGCTGATACCCGACTCGCGATGGCATGCGACCCAGCAGACCAGAAACTTCCATGCCGGCTTGAACGTGCCGGTAAATGTTATCGACGACGAACATCACATCCTTGTTTTCGACATCGCGAAAATACTCTGCAACCGTAACGGCTGACATCCCGACAAGGAACCTTGCTCCCGGAGGTTCGTTCATTTGACCGAACACCATCACTGTGCGATCCATAAACCCACGGTCTTTGAGTTCCTGCCACAGCTCAAGACCTTCGCGCGATCGTTCGCCAATGCCGGCGAAGACCGCAACACCTTTGTGGCCTTCCACTGCGTTATGAATGAATTCGGTCAGCACAACCGTTTTGCCAACTCCCGCACCGCCAAACACGGCAACGCGTGAACCGAATGTGAACGGTGAGAACAGGTCGATGACTTTGATTCCCGTTGGGTAGACTTCGCCCGCCCCACGCCGCTCGGAAGCCAGAGGTGGATCGCGGTGAAGTGGGAATCGCTGCTGCGTTTCGATCGGCGCTCCACCGTCGAGCGGGTTGCCTTTGAGTTCGATTACGCGACCCAGCAGTTCGTTTCCAACTGGAATCGTCATCGGCCTTCCGTCGGAAGTCGCGGTGCAACCCAAACGTAATCCTCGAGTCGAATCGACAGCGATCGTCCTCACCGCCGCGCCACCCAGATGGCTGTGCACGAAAGTCGTGATGGACTCGTCGCCGTCATTTAACAGATCAATCTGACTGCCAAGCGGAGGGGCAGTTTGGTCGAAGCGCACATCAACGACCGTGCCCCGGATTCCCGTTACCGTTCCTTTCATGGTTGTGGTTTTGGTTGTTGGGTTTGGCATCGAGCTGATTTCTGTCAATCTAGTCAAGGAATGGAGTCGGTTCGAAATTACGCTGGAACCTGAGTAACGACATGGCCAATCTGGACGATCAGTTTGAAATCGTGTCTTTGTTTAAACAAACTACCGACATGGATCTTTTCAGTTTCGTTCTGCAATATACGAACGATGTTTCTGTAAGGAATATGCACCAGAGTCGAATCTGCTTCCTGCGTTACGGCAAAATATGAATCGGCGACTGTGAACAGCGTGTACGGATCCAAGTGATACGGCTTTCGTGTGTTTGAGCCGATCTCTTTGCCACATACCGTTCAAGAATATCTCGCATACTCAGTTCCTTTCGAAAACGAACGACCAGCAACGTTTGGGTTCTGCGCTGTCAAACTGCGAAGCGTTAAAAGAAGTTGAGCGATGCAAATGCTATGCCTGATCTCATTGCGAGCATCTACACCAAAGCGCAACAAGAGAACAGAGAAAACCTGCTTAGCAGGTTGAGCGAATTCGCACGTCGCCAATGTCGAATAGGAAGGACGCACCAATTGTTGCACGGGAGCAGCGGGCAAGCAGCCTCTACGTCGGGAACTAAAAACTATACGGAGTATCCAAATTTTCGCGCCGCGTACCAAAAGGACCTGAGCCACGATGAAATGCTTGCCAAGGTGTACAGTTTCCCACTCGACTTCGAGCCTGGTTCGGAATTTTCATACAGCAACAGCGGATACTGGGTGGTAGGGCACCTCATCGAGAAAGTTTCCGGAGTTGGCTATGGCGAATTCTTGAAGGAGAGGATATTCGATCCGCTCAAGATGTCGTCCGCGCGGTTAGAGCCTGCGCAGAATGACAATCCGTTAAGGGCGATTGGCCATGATTATCAAGCGAACAAGTTCAGTCCTGCCACCTACAACAGTCCATCTTGGGCGTACGCCGCTGGCGGAATCGTCGCCAGCATCAACGATTTGGTTAGATGGGATGCGGCAATCGACAGCAACTCGCTGCTAACCGTGGAACAACAAGAAATTTTGTGGGCCCCACAAATGGTCGGTAAAAAAGCCACGCAATTTGGTCTTGGTTGGATGCTAAGGCCTGCGCCGGACGGCAAGCGTTTCGTACTTCACTTGGGCAACAAACCTGGATTCAGTGCGTCGATCGCTCGATTGGCTGAAGACCGTTTGACCATCGCCGTTTTGAGTAATCGCACGCATGGGGACTCGTCGAGAATACTCGAAGACATTGGTAAGATGTTGCTTTTGAAAGACGCAGGATAGACGGCTGAGAAAACTTGGCGTGAGCTCAGCCAACGGATTTTTCTGGAGCAGAATAGGACGGGTAGCTTTAGTTCGCCTTGGACAAGAATCAGATTTGGGACTGGTCCAATCAAAATGAATAATTGGCCACGTGACTTCTCTTCCCTCCTTCGAACGCACACCCATGAATTCAATTCGTCCGGGCGTATGAAATGACGTTGCCAAGGTGCGTTTGAGTGAAACGCCGAAATCGCCACCCCTATGTGCCTAGAGCTGGTTACAAAACCGAATGCCGATAGTAGCTCGGTCTCTCCAAGACCGTGAATGGCGCTATCGCGAGTCAGGGACTGGCTCGCCTACATGGTTTTGAAACTGCCTCTAGACTGCTTCGGTGACCGAGCCGACGCATTTTGCAAATCTGCCCAGTTTACGTCGTCTGAATTCAACTAGCACATCCCCTCTTGGTCAAGTTAAAAGCCAAGCCTTTGGAGCAACGGGTCCAAGGCCACACTTGTTACGCCTGTTTTATTGTTGGGATCAAGAATGGCGATTCAAAAGAATGCTCAGTGGAAGATGATCGCGCGATCGTGTTGTCGCTAGATGCAATAATTCTTCATGAGTGGGGGATTAGTGGAGGGACTTGCGATGGCTAGTCGGCGCACGAAAAAACCGAGCCGTGATTTAGACTCGGTTTGTGCTGCTTCAAAAAATACACCCGGAGGGACTCGGACCCTCAACCCTCGGTTCCGAAGTCTTTCAGGGTTTAAACCTAGCTTTGACGACGCTTGAGAAACCCCTATTCTTTCCGGGTTTCATCAGTAACCACTCTTCGACAACGCGTCCACCAACTGCAGATTTTGCGCATTAGTGGGTCGTTCTTTGTGGCTTATGTTTGAACTGATTTGCTGTTCGAAATCAACCTTCCAACTGTTTTTGGGTTGAATGAAACATCCGTATTCACAGAGTCCTAAGGTATCACATGTTTAGAGTTGTATTTCAATGACAAACCCCGTGGAACCATTGAAGGCTGTGATTCTTCCGCCATGAAGTTCGACGATTGATTTGCAGATACTCAGGCCGAGGCCGTTGCCTCGCCTCGATGTGCGTTGCCGAGATTGGTCGACTTGATAGAAACGATCGAAGATTTTGTCAAGCTTTTCCGATGGAACGCCCGGCCCAGTATCGTGAAAAGTCAATCTGACACCGGTCGAGGCTTTTGCCAGGTTGATTTCCACTTTGCCGCCTCTAGGGCCGAATTTTAACGCGTTGTCGATTAGGTTGTTGATGACCTGTCGTAGTTTCGATTCATCTCCTCGGACGGTCACGTCCTTATCAAGATCGGCAATGACTTCGATTTCTGATTCTTCCGCCACGCCTGAAAAAACATTGATCGACTTCTCGACTAACTGTGTTAGTTGGACAGTGCTAAATGTGTTTGCAATTTCCGACGCGTCTGTTTCTGCCAGTTCAAGCAACTGATTTACAAGATGTCGCAATTCCTGACATTGTTCGCTTACCGTTTCCAATTCGTCTTGGTATTCAGCGATCGTTCGTTGTTTGTCCAATGTTACGTCAACGCTAGTTTGGATCGCCGTAATCGGGGAGCGGAGTTCATGGGCGGCGTTGGCGACAAATTCGCGTTGGCTTTTGATGTAACGTGCAATTTGATCGACAAACGAATTGATCTCTGTTGAGATTTGATCCAATTCATCGCCACTGCCACGGATCGGAAGTCGACTTTGGAGATGGGTTGGATCGAGCGATCGAGTCGTTTCAACAATCGCTTGTACCGGACTTGTGGCACGGCGAGCCAGCAAATAGCCGCCCAGTGGAGCGACGATCAACAGAACTGCTCCGATGTAAAGCATGACTTTTGTCAATTGCCAAATGTCGTTTCGAATGAACTCGGTTGGTTCGCCAATCACAATCACTCGCTGCGACTTGTCGAGATTCGTCAATTGGTATCGAACCGTGAGTCGGTCTGAAGTACGTTCATAGTTAAATGGAGATTCGTTAGGTTGTTTGAAAAGTTGAGCCGTTCCTTCTGACGGAAAGTTATGACTTTTCCAGATCGCAGTTCCATCTTCAGCCAGCAACGCAGCAAACCAGTGGTGCTGGCTGTGCCCGAGAACTTTCCGTTCAAACTCGTCGTTGATGCGGCTTTGATCTGGGCTGAGTTGATTGATGGCCAGTTCAAGTTCAAGAACCTCTTCTTGCAAAAGCGAACGGGCTTCGTTTTCGATTGTTATCCGCATCGCTTCTCGAACGGCAAGCATCGCAAGCAGAGATGCGATCAAGACGACGACCGTGTTCCAAATCGTCAAGCGTACTCGTAGCGTTTTGAACAGTTTGCTTGGCAATTTGAAACTTTCAATTTCAAAAGGGCTGGTTGAGTGCAGACGAACGTAAGCATATCGATTTGCAAGATACTTTGGATTCGTCGCGCAAGCAAACTCGATTCTGGCAAAACGAAGTCTTGCGACTTCAGCTACGATTCTGATTGCAAGCTGTTGGACGACATTGCGGAAGCTGAATTGATGGCGTAACCACGACCACGAATGGTATTAATTCGTGATTGGCCGTCACGATCGAGTTTCTTCCGAAGACGTGTGACATGTACTTCGATGACGTTTGTTGGCCCATCCCATTCAAATCCCCACACGTGTTCGCAAAGCATTTTGCGGGTAACGACTTGGCCGTTGTGACGCATCAGGAGTTCCATGATGCTGAATTCAGTCGGTGTCAGTTCGACTTCTCGTTCGCCAAGGTACGCACGATGATTGGATAGGTCGAGCTTCAGGTCGCCGCTTTCGAGTTCGGGTGGCGGGCGATTGGAGGAGCGTCTGGATACAGCTTCAACACGCGCCTTGAGTTCCGCAAAAGCAAATGGTTTAACAAGATAGTCATCCGCTCCTGAGACGAGCCCATCGACTTTCTCCTGCACCGCACCTTTGGCTGTTAAAATGACGACCGGAACATTGATACCTTCGGCTCGAAGGGTTTTCAATAAATCAAGTCCCGGTATCTCCGGCAACATAAGATCCAAGACGATTACGTCCGCTTGCTGCGACCGTGCCTTTTCCAACCCCGTTTTGCCGTTGATCGCCCACGAACATTCATGCCCTGCTTCTTGGAAGCCTTGGACGAGCGATTTGCCAATCGTGCGGTCGTCTTCGATGACAAGAATGTTCATTGACATGTACAAATGGAAGGGAGTGGAATACTTGAATCATAGTTCTCATGATCGGCACTCGTAAGGCGGAACCAAACCAACCTTACGAAATTGTAAGCAATCTAGCTGATTCAAAGGATTGGAAATGGGGGACAATAAGACCGTTAGCTCAGAGAGGTTTGAGCGTTCGAAAGATGGCGAAAATGTCCAATTTTTCTCACTGGATTGTCTTGGCGATTGCGTTGTCTTGTTCAGTTTGGATGGGTGCTAAGTATACGCTTGATTATCGCAAGAACCGCTTGGGATGATTCAAAACGGATTTAGAAATCATGAACAAGATCGCTCAACGCACGCAGGCCAATTCAATCGCCGATCGCCAGCCATCTTCCTTACGGGATTGTAAGCAAACTGCATTCTTCGATTATTCGTCGTTGTCGATAAAGTAGAAAGCCAATCGACGAACACGATATCAACGGACGACTCAAGCAGAATATCAGCATTATGAACTCAGCAGCAACTCTTCGGCGGCAGGATGCCGTTTTGCCAGAATCTTCTCTCAAGCCTGACATAATCCTGCGTGCAATTGAATATGGTGCACATCTGTTGCCAGCCCAAGGTCCGATCACCGCGTTCGTCCATCACAACACTTTACACGCGTTCGAAGATCTCGATTTTGACACAGCAGTTCGAAAGGGCGGGATAATATTGGGCTGCCACCCATATCTGCCTGAAAAGAACTATCGCGAAATGGTGACCAGCGGTCGTATTCGAAATCAAGACATTGAAGCAGTTTTGATCGAACATCTCGGAGATCGGGGCGATGACCTGCTCGGATTTTTGGGTACACGATTTGGTTTGTACCGTGCAATTCTCGGGCATGCGTTACACGATGGCCCGTCGGTTGATTTGCGGTGGGTGATTGGTGACACCAATGCATTGAACAAGTTTCGAGATGACGTTCCAGATGGAATCCAGAAACAATTCATTGACGATACACGACAGTGGGTGATGCGAGATCTACGGACACATAACGCATATGTCGCCGATCAGTCGCGACAGGTCCCCGAAGGATTGGAGGCCGAATTCCAGCAGCTTTTTAAACTCTTCGACATCAACAACGTTGAGAATTGGTCGGATGAAAAATGGGAATCGTTTGTGCTTCACCTGCTTTGGAAGACATGTGAGCATGGAGCATTGCAAAGCAATGATGGCGGCGAATCAGAGCAAGTAGAGAAACATCGGCTTCATCGAGATTGGTTGCTTGATCTGACCTGCGAAGACTCCGACGAACTGGTTCACGAATTATTGATTCCGTTTTGTGCCGCCTTTCTGGATCAAGGTTTCAGCAACTGGCAGCTTGCGGATCGAGACAAGGGCTTCATTGCTGCATTCATTGAAATGTTTGGCAAGAGCAGTGGATTGGTCAAGCCTTGGCGGCGTGGGCTTGCCGCTGAACTGCAGCGACACGTCAGTCAAAAAATTTCGCCAGTTGAATCAATCGCCCAGTCGCTAACCGAACTTGGTGTTGCTGGTGAAGAAGTCGACGATTATATCGGCGACACATTGCTCGCGCTAAGAGGATTTGCCGGTATGTTGTGGCAAATGGAACTCCGGGGTGACCGTGTTAACCGAGCTATGCCGGAGGGGACTTTGGTTGAGTACCTAGCGATTCGTTTGATCCTCGACCGACTTGCCATTCGGCACGTTGCAAAAGTCAATACAGAGTTTTCTGCCGAGCTTGCTGCCTTGCGACCTTGGGTCAAAGGCCAACTGAACCAACGCCACACTGACGGAACGACGCAAGAACAACGCAATGCGTTTCGCATGTTTGATTTGGCGCAGCTACTCAATTGGAAACCGCGAAGCCTCGCTCAAAACTGTCCCGCAGAATGGCAGCGGATCGTTTCCGAACTCAATCAGTTCTCAGGAATCGAGCGCAGACAGGTGTACCATCTTGCTTATGAGCGGAAATACCGAAACGAGACGTTGGATGCGGTTCGTGTTCATTCGTTGCGGACTAAGAAATTGTTGCATGATGAATCGGCGACGCAACCTGATTTCCAAATGGTCAACTGCATTGACGAACGTGAAGAATCTTTCCGGCGTCACCTTGAAGAGATCCACCCAAACTGCGAGACGTTTGGTGCGGCGGGCTTTTTTGCAATTCCGATGTACTACCGCGGCGCAGCGGACGCCCATTTCACGCCGCTTTGCCCTGTCGTTATCAAGCCCGTACACCACGTTCGAGAAGAAGTTGTCTACTCGTTGAAAGAACGCGATTCAAAACGAAAGCAGGCTCGTCGCACGATTGGAACAGTAACGCATCGAGTGCACATTGGCAGTCGAACCTTAACAGGTGGTTGGCTTGGAACGGCGATTCTGGGTTCGCTTGCCACATTTCCATTGGTAACGCGAATTCTGTTTCCTCGCATGACAGCTCAGTTGCGAAAGATAATGGGTGGTTTTGTGAAACCGCCGGATGTAACTCGACTACAACTGGAACGCAGTCCGGAATTTCAACCTGGCCCCTCCAAGGAGCAGCTTGGCTTTACTGTTGAAGAGATGGCCAACACCGTAGAACGGCTTCTCCGCGATATTGGATTGACGAAGAAATTCGCTAGGATCTTTTTTGTTTGCGGGCATGGTTCAGCAAGCTTGAACAATCCTCACGAAGCCGCCCACGACTGCGGTGCATGTGCCGGTGGTCGTGGTGGGCCGAATGCACGTGCGTTTGCACAGATGGCAAACGACGCACGGGTGCGAAAACTGGTGGCGGCGAAAGGATTGACGATCCCTGACGAGACGATATTCGTCGGTTGCTACCACAACACGTGCGATGACAGTGTGACTTACTACGACCTCGATCAGATTCCATCGACGCATCGAGCCGAATTCGAAACAGCTGATAATTCGATCATTGAAGCGAGAAAACGCGATGCTCATGAGCGCTGTCGGCGGTTTGAGTCCGCTCCGTTAGATTTGACTTTTGACGAAGCGTTAATTCATGTCGAAGGCAGGGCGGAAGACCTGTCTCAGGTTCGCCCAGAGTACGGCCACGCGACCAACGCACTTTGTTTTGTTGGTGAGCGCAAGTGGAGTCGCGGCATGTTCCTTGATCGTCGCGCGTTCCTGCAGTCGTATGATCCGGAACAGGATGATGAAAACTTCACGATCCTTGAACGAATTCTTCAAGCGGTCATTCCCGTGTGTGCAGGTATCAATCTTGAATACTACTTCTCGTTCGTTGACCCTGTCGGATATGGATGCGGAACGAAGTTGCCGCACAACATTACTTCGTTGATCGGGGTGATGAACGGCGCGGGGAGCGATCTTCGCACTGGATTGCCGTGGCAGATGGTTGAAATTCATGAGCCCGTTCGTTTGTTGTTTGTAATCGAAACAAATGAGGAGGCAATGACCAAAATCATTGCTCAAAACGAACCTATCAAAAGGCTCGTCAACGGAAACTGGGTTCAGTTGGCAATTCTGGACTCTTCGAATTCAGAAATCAAACATTATCGAAACGGACGGTTCGAAACTTACAAACCGGAAACGGACGAGCTTTCAAAAGCACCAAGCTCCGTCGATTGGTATCGCGGTTGGCGAGATCATTTGAAATTTGCCAGCGTTGGCAAGGAGTTTGGAGCGTAGCATGAACCTTGAACTCGTCTACCAAATATTTGGCATCATCACGATCGCCAGCCCATTACTTTTGCTGGCCGTTCTCGGCGTTCCAGCATTAGTCGGATACAAACTGTCCGAACAGTCAATCGCTCGCTCCATCTATTTTGCGGTCGTCATTGGTCTGTTGTCTGCAATTGTCGTGCTGGTTTCCATGCTGCTCAGCGGGGATCGCCATGTGCCAATTGAACTTGGCAATTGGATCAACTTGCCTGAGCAGCATTTCCATTTTCACCTGAAATTCGTATTCGACCGTTTGAGTGTACCCTTTGTCATTCTCACATTTCTGTTGTGTGGAACCATTGGAGCGTTCACCACTCGATACCTTCATCGCGAACAGGGTTTCGTGCGGTTCTACATTGCCTACGCGATGTTCATGCTGGGAATGATTTTCGCAACGCTGGCGGGAACTATCGAAGTTCTTTTTTTCGGCTGGGAGTTAGTTGGCCTTTCATCAGCCCTGTTGATCGCATTTTTCCACGAACGACGCGCACCGGTGAAGAATGGATTGATGGCGTGGAGTGTTTACCGAATTGCCGACGCGGCATTCCTTTTGGCAGCGGTCTTGATGCATCACTTGGCCGGAGCCGGTGATTTTGAATTGTTGATGGGCCAAGGAGCGTGGCCAGAAGGCGTGGCAACGATCACGGAGACCCAGGCTCTGTTTGTTGGAATGCTGCTAATTGTTGCCGCAGCTGGCAAGTCCGCTCTTGTTCCATTTTCAGGTTGGCTGCCTCGTGCGATGGAAGGGCCAACGTCGTCGAGTGCCATTTTCTACGGAGCGTTGTCGGTGCACCTAGGCGCGTTCTTGCTGCTTCGAATCAGTCCGATTCTGGAACTTTCAATATTTCTATCGGGAACAGTGATTGTTCTTGGTTTGTTGACTGCGTTGTACGCCACGTTGGCGGGTCGCGTTCAGTCCGACATCAAAACTGATTTGGCGTTCGCATCATTGACTCAAGTCGGCATTATCACGGTCGAAATTGGATTTGGGCTACGCTACATCGCTTTGATCCATATCCTTGGACATGCGGCTCTTCGAACACTACAGCTTTTACGAGCTCCAACGTTGCTGCACGACTACCACGTGCTTGAAAACGCGTTGGATGGACACTTGCCGCAAAACCAAGGTTGGGTCAGTCGGATGGTTCCCGATCCGATTGAACGTTGGTTTTACCGGTTTGCCCTCGAACGCGGTTACCTGGATGAAATACTTGATCGCATCTTTGTTCGTCCATTTGTTGCCTGCTTCAAGCTGTTTGATTCGCTCGAACGCAAGTGGACAAATTTCCTAGCGGGTGACGATCATCGCGAATCGGACAGCGTGTCTGAGCACAACGAAATTATTGAAGAGCTAAAGTATTAGATGATCGAACTTCATTTACCATGGTTGGAACTCGCTGTATTGGCCCCGCTTGTCGGCGCTGGTGTTGCCTGTTGTTTCAAAG
>CAYGUE010000161.1:0-15475 GCA_964352885.1 uncultured Pirellulaceae bacterium | reverse complement strand
AATCGCGCGAGGCGGAATGGGTGTCGTTTACAAGGCGAACCATCGCAATCTGAATCGCGTGTCTGCCGTGAAGATGATTCTCGGAGGACGTTTCTCTTCTGAGGAAGAGCTTCAGCGGTTTCGAATCGAAGCCGAATCAGTTGCCAAGCTTGACCATCCTGCGATCGTCCCAATTTTTGAGATCGGAGAGTACGAAGGGCAAGCTTTCTTTGCGATGAAGTATATCGATGGCGGATCGCTTGCTGAGAAAGCAGCATCGTTCGTTAGCCAACCTTGCCGAGCCGCCAAACTCATGGTCAACGTTGTTGAAGCCGTTCATCATGCTCATCAGCGCGGTGTTTTGCATCGCGACCTAAAGCCAGCCAACATTCTTTTGGATCTGGATGACGAGCCTTACGTCACCGACCTTGGGTTGGCGAAGAGCACAACCGGGGGCAGCGACCTGACCCATACGGGCGCCGTCTTGGGTACGCCCAGCTACATGCCGCCCGAACAGGCAGCTGGCCAGTCCGTTACAACGGCAGCCGATGTGTATTCGTTGGGCGCGATTCTGTACGAACTTCTCGTTGGCAGAGCTCCCTATAAAGGTGACACGACGGTGAGTGTCGTGATGCAAGTTGTCGATGGACCACCGGTTCCTCCGCACAAAGTAAATCCGGCGATCGATCGTGACCTCGAACTGATTTGTCTGAAATCGATGGCTCGCGATCCTGAACAGCGTTACTCGTCGGCGCAGGCGATGGCGGACGACTTGAAGTCATGGCTGGCTGGGGACGTGATCAGCGTAAGGCCGCCATCTCTTCAAGCGAAGGTTTCGAGTTGGTTGAAGAAGAATCAAAGCATCGCCTACGGAGTCTTCGCAGTCGTATTCGGCCTCTTGTTGTGTGCGCCACTCGTGCTCAGTTTTTTTTCCAACAGTCTTGGCGAAGTCTACGACAGGTTTCCAGACGAGGAACGTCCTTGGCTGTATATGATCTGGGTTCCGAATGTTGTTTCGTTTCTATTCGCGATGGTGTTATTTTTTATCATCTGGCCGTCGATCGGACTGTTAAACGCCGTTATTTCGAAACCGCCAACATTGCCTCGCTCACTCGGTTCCGGCTTCCGGATTTCTGCGATTCTTTCTTTGATCTTCTACGTGTTGGTTGGGTGGATGATTGTCATTCAGGGTGTCAATAACTACTCGAGCTCAAGCCTCGAAACGATGGTCGAAGCCTTGTGGCCCGATGATGAAACCGAACCAAAAGCCGCGATCGAGAAAGCCAACGAGCTGTTTGGGGGTTTGGGGCATATCCCGGAAACAGAGCGTGCCGCAGTTGTTGCAAAGCGAATCAAGGCAGATCGCTATGCCAGTTTTCCGTATTCGCTCGGAGTCGCTCTGCTGGTCATTTCTGTTTTCGCGGGTCCGATCATTTATGGGACGATGATCGCGTTCAGCTTGGGACGCCGCAACCTTCCGGTATGGCTGTTTTTGCTTCGCTATCTGATCTCTTGGTCGATGATTTCGATTCTGCTGCTGTGTACTTTCTTGACTCTGATGACCTTGATCAGCAATGGCGTGGTTCTAAAAAGCAATCCAGCGGTGGTCCCCATCGCGTTTGCGACCATGATTCTGATCATTTACCTATCCCTGAGGCGTTGGAAAAAATCCCCTGGCGCCACCCCGGTTTGTTGAAGAAACTGGGATTTCTTCGAATCCGCGAGCTAATTTCGCTTTTTTTAAGATCGCCGCGTAAAAAATGAAAATCTGCCCGGAGAGATAGGTAGAGAAAAGAACCGACCGTTTCGTGTTTCAAACACCGCGAAAGCCATCCGACGATGACACAGCTACCACAAACTCGCCAAAGCCTGCTGATTCGACTCAGTCGCAATAGCAACGATGCTTGGTCTGAGTTTTTGGAAGTTTACGAGCAAGCGATCTATACGTTTGCTCGTCGGCGCGGTCTTCAGGATGCCGACGCTTGGGATGTAACTCAGGAAGTTTTGGCGGCGGTCGAGAAAAAAGTCGAATCGTGGCAATCGGATCCAGCCAAGGGTACGTTCCGAGGTTGGCTGTATCGAGTCGCTCGAAACGTTGCGGTCGACAAGATTCACGCTCAGTCCTGTCGAGCTTCTGGCAGTGGCGATTCGCGAGTTGCGAAGATCTTGGCGGAACATCCGGATGACGTTGAGCAAGAATCGACTTTGTTCTGGACGAACTACCGAAGGCGTCTTTTGCATTGGGCTGCCGAGCAGGTGAAACCTGACTTCAAGGATTCTTCATGGCAGTCGTTCTGGTTGACTTCGGTCGAAGGCCACAGCGCAGAAGTCGTTGCTGAGCAGTTGGAATTGTCAGTCGGGAGTGTTTACGCCGCGAAATTTCGCATCGTGAACAAGATCCGAACGATTGTTTCTCGCCTTGATGATATTGATCACGGCGAGGACGAATTGCTGACTGAGTTCCGCTGCGAGTGATTGTTGCTTTTCTCTAACTTCCACAACCAAACATATAAGTAAATCACCCGCGGAGTAAACGTATGCCAACTCAAAAAGAAGCCTGCTTTGATAGAGATGTTCTGCATCGATTTCTTGACGAACGTTTGGAAGCGGGCGAGGAGAGCCAAGTTCTCTCACACATTGGCAGTTGCGAATCGTGTCGCGAAGCTCTTGGGGAACTGGCCGGTAATGAAAGCGTCTGGTCCGATATACAGGATCACCTTGCCGAATCCAGCGTCGAAGACGCTGCAGAACAGGACGCGATGAAGGATCAGCAAAGAGCATTGCGAGCCGTGAAGGGTATGTTGGCTCCCACGGACAATCCGGAAATGATGGGGAGGATCGGTCCTTACGAAGTTTGCGGCGTTATCGGACGCGGTAGTTCGGGGATCGTCGTCAAGGCTCTCGATCCTCGCTTGAATCGTAACGTCGCGATCAAACTGTTGGCTCCTGTTTATTCCAACATTGGAAGTTCACGTCGCCGGTTTGAGCGAGAAGGACGAGCCGTTGCATCGCTCAACAATCCGCATGTCATTCCAATTCATGCGGTTCTTGATTTCCAAGGAACGCCCTACATCGTAATGCAGTATCTGCCCGACGGATCGCTACAACAGCGAATCGACAAAATGGGTCCACTGTCGACTCGCGAAGTCGCCTGTGTGGGAATGCAAATCGCGAAAGGCTTGGCCGCTGCCCATGAGGCAGGAATCGTGCACCGAGATGTGAAGCCGGCAAACGTGTTACTTGAAAGCGGTGTCGATAGCGCCATGGTCACCGATTTCGGTTTGGCTCGCGTTGTTGACGAAGCGACGATGACACGCAGCGGGTCGATCTCTGGTACTCCTCAATACATGTCTCCTGAGCAGGCTCGCGGAGAATCAGTTGATCCGAGATCTGATTTGTTCAGTCTTGGCAGCGTCATGTACACGGCCAGCACTGGCCATTCTCCGTTCAGGGCGGAAACAGTTTTTGGAGTCATCAAACGAGTTTGCGATAACGATCCACGTCCGCTTCGTGAATCCAATCCGGACGTCGCCGAATGGATGGCTGCATTCATTGACAAGCTGCACGCGAAGAAATGCGACGATCGGTTCGAGTCGGCTCAGCAAGTCGCTGAGTTGCTGCATCAGGAATTAGGCCATCTTCAGAATCCAACTTTGATTCAAAAGCCGTCGCGTAGCTGGTGGGAAAAGCCAGTTGCCGTTCCGGCGCTTTCTTCAGAAGCAAAGCCAAAGATGAACGTGTCGAAGCCGCGCGGAGGCAGCCGACCTTCGGCGTGGAAGTTCCTTACCATCGGCGCATCGTTGTTGATCGTGGCTGGTGCCACCGCGTTGACTATGAGCGGATTTTTGGGCGGCGAAGGAGATTCTTCAAACGGAGTGTTTTCCATGGTGACAGCTAGTAATACGCCAGGCGAAGGTGGCAACATGTCATTGCTTGAATTGACGCAGCTCGAAAATGATCGGCTGCCGCGTTTCGACAACACAATCGAAACGACCATCGACGTTCAAGCTGGCGGTCAACTGTTCTTACGAACCAATCTTGGCACTGTGAACGTGTCGACGCACGACAAGCCTACGGTCGAGATGAAGCTGAAGCATACCGTTGCCGCCCAGGATAAAGAAACGGCTGCCAAGATCTTCAAGGCATTAAAGATGAACTACGCAATTGATGCTGACGAAGTCGAAGGCGAACTTGGGAAAGGGAAAGACGCCGTAATCATCGCAACGTTTCCAACGAAAAAGCTGACCCAGGAAGAAATCGCCGCGGCGACTAATCTGGAAGAGCTCAAAGACGAGCTGCAGATTCGAAATAACAGTCACTATCGAAACGCTGAGTTTGAACTCTTCGTCCCGGAAACGTTCAGCCTGGACCTTGTCACTTCTGCGGGCCCAGTCACTGCATCCGATATCGACGGCACCGTAAAGATTCTGACACATGGCGGTCATGTCGAAACCGGTAACGTCGGAAGCGATACTCGTATCGAAACACACGGAGGTCACATTGTTGTGCTGGACGTCGACGGCGAATTCTTTGCCATGACTCATGGCGGCCAAGTTTCCGTTGGCCACGTAAGCGGATCGGTGGAGGTGATGAGTCATGGCGGCAAGATCGAAATCGCGGAAGCTGATGGTACCGTTAAAGCTGAAAGCCGTGGCGGTAGGATCTCCGTTGTAAAAGCACACGGAGCCGTTGAGGCCGAGGCACATGCTGGGAGAGTTGCTGTGAACTTCGTCGAGCAACCCCAAGGTAAATCGAATCTGTTGTCATATTCTGGTTCTGTTCAAGTTGGATATGTAGAGGGGATTGGGTTTAATATCGATGCTTCATCAAGCAACGGCAAGATTTCGGGACCGTTCCTAGAAAAAAGCGTAACCCAGTTGAAGCAGTATCAATTGAACGGCGGGACGGCCAAGCTGGCGATTAAGTCCGATAACGGTTCCATCAAATTCAAGGACGTCGACGCCGATGAATTGGATAGGCAAATTGAAGACCTTCAGGAATCCCGCGAAGTAGAGACGGCTCAACGCGTATTTCAGAAAGGATATGACTTGCACATGTCAGGCAAGATCGACGAAGCCATCGAAGCACATCAGGAGGCAGCCCAATATGAATCAACGCGAATTCTGGCTACTTACAACCTTGGCTGTGCGTGGTCTCTTAAAGGTAAGAAAGACAAGGCCTTCAAGGCATTGAACCAAGCCATTGATTTCGGAATGGATGACCTCGATCAATTCGAAGGCGACAGTGATCTTGACTCATTGCGTGACGACGAACGTTATCAAGAGCTGATCTCTCGCATAAAAGCATTGTCGGAGGAAAATGAATTGTCAGCGGAATCTGGCGAGAAATTGACGCGACTGATTTCGCGTGGTCGTTCAATGTTCTATGAAGAGAAGTTCGACAACGCTGAAAAACTCTTTGAGTCGGTTCTTGCTCTTGATCCTGAGAACGTCGAAGCCGTGTACATGATGGGTTCTGCCATCCACGCGATGGGGCGAGTGGACGAAGCTCTTGTGCTCCACAAGCTTGCTGCCGAATCCAAAAGCTCCGTCTATTCAAGCAAGGCCAAGTACAACATCGCGTGCGTCCATGCTTTGAAAAACGAAACGGAAGCTGCGATCAAGAATCTCAAGATTGCGATCAAGGCTGGCTACGTGGACGTTCAGCACATGCAACACGATAAGGATCTGAAGAGCATTCGTGATGATGAAAGATTCGAAGAATTGATCGGTCTTGCAAAAGAGATCATCGAGGAAAGTGCTGACGAAACATGTGACGACGGAGGCGAATGCGACGACTGTGACGACTGTGACGAGAAGGATTCAGCGTTTTAGTCTATGCTAAACCTATTGCTTTCTTCCCCATGCTCATCATGTCCAGGATTGAATCATGAGTTCACGAAAGACACTTCTCATGTTGACTGCATTGATTTCTTTGGCATGCGTCACGGTGTCGACTTTGGTCGCGCAAGAGCCGCAGAACGAACACGTCGCTTCAATCGAAAAGTTTGAAAAGGGTTTCGCCGCTGGGGTTCGTTTCAAAGGCGATCCTGCTCAAACGATCCAACAGCGAATGGCTCATTTTGGGGTGCCTGGTGCCTGTATTGCCGTCGTCAAAGACAATAAAGTGATTTGGAGTAAGGGCTACGGCGTGATGGACCGGAAAACCGGCCAGCAGGTCAGTGCTGATACGCTTTTCCAGTGTGCGTCCATTAGTAAACCAGTTTCTGCAGCAGCCGCGTTGAAAATGGTTGAGCAGGGGAAATTCGATTTGGACACCGATATCAATCAGTATCTGAAATCGTGGTCGCTTCCCACGAACGAGTTCACGCAGCAACAGCCCGTGACTTTAAAGCACCTTGTCAGCCACACCGGTGGGCTGACAGTCCACGGGTTTCTTGGCTATACGGACAAGCAAAAAATTCCGACGTTGGTGCAGATTTTGGACGGAGCACCTCCTTCGAATTCCGGCCCGATTCGCGTCGATAAAACTCCTGACGGAAGCATGCGCTACTCCGGTGGCGGCTATTGCGTGATGCAGCAAATGATGATCGATGCCTACGATGGGAAGTCTTTCCCTGAGATCATGGACATGCTTGTGTTGGCGCCGCTCGAGATGAATCTTTCGACGTTTCAGCATCCATTGCCCAAAGAGAGACTTGCCGAAGTTGCGACCGGATATTTGCCAGACGGAAAAAGAGTGGCTGGCGGGCAACATGTCTATCCCGAAATGGCACCGGCTGGCCTCTACGCTTCGGCATCCCAACTGGCATCGTTTTTCATCGAATTACAGCTGGCGAAAAAAGGCGAGAGTGAGCGAGTCCTTTCACGGGCGATGGCGAAGAAGATGCTGACGCCTGTCGATGGCCGGTTCGGTCTGGGTGTTGGAGTGAAAGACAATGCTGGAGAACTGTACATGGGCCATGGTGGCTGGAATGAAGGGTTCTCAAGCGAGGCGACTTTTCATCAGGATCGTGGGTACGGTGTTGTTGTTCTGACCAACAGCAATCATCCGCCGTTTGTTGAAGAGGCAACGCATGCGGTTGCTCGGACATACAAGTGGCACAACTATGCATTGCCCGAGTTTGAGAAGATGCCGATCAGCGATGAACAGGTAGAAAAGCTCGTTGGGCGATACGATCATTCCGGGAACTTGCTGAAGATCTATGGCAGCGATGATGGTTTGATGATGGAAGCCAGTGGGAGCGAGCCAATTCAGCTCTATTACGTTGGCGGCGATCAGTTCGCTTGCCGAAGCATGGACGATCTGATCTGTTTTTCGCCGCAAGGCGCTTCATTTAAAAAGCCTTGGGACCAGAAAGTGGCAGCCTCTAACACGGCTCGCCGCATGTTGGACGATGAGAAACTGCCCGTTGAGTGGCTGTTGGCTGGAGATTTTGATGCGGCGCTTGCAGGCTATCAGAAACTGAAGAATGCAAACCCTGATTCGACAACGATCAACGAAGACAGGCTCAATACATTTGGCTACCAGTTGTTGGGCAATGGTCAAAAAGAAGAAGCACTCAGCGTTTTCCGTATCAATGCGATTCTCTATCCGAAAGCGTTTAATGCGTTTGATAGTCTCGGTGAAATGTATCTGTTGATGGGCCAGGAAGATCTCGGGATCCAGAACTATGAAAAGTCGCTCGAATTGAATCCCGGAAACGTCAACGCGACTGATGCCCTCAAACGGCTAAAAAATGCCGCCGGTAAGTAGAGGCTGGTTGATGACCGGGAGGGCGAAGCTCCTGTTGGCCACGGCATGGTGTTGCCTGAAGTTCCCGTTGGGCGGGAGCCTCACACTCCCGAGCAAATGCTGGAATGGTAACGCAGACTCAGCCAGCTATGCGGCTCGTGACTGCAGATCACCAGCGCGATGGTTAAGCGATCCGTATAGAGGGTCTTGCGGAATCGCGTCTTCTAGCAGCGTTAAATGCTCGAATGCGGATAGCGACACGTCCATGAAGATCCACTTCTGCCCACCAAATTCGCAAACACCACCGCCGGCACCGCCGAAGTGATCGTAACGAACTCGATAGCCCAACTGAGAGGCGGCCTCCAGCCACGATTCGACCTGTTCGAGCGTACCGAGTTTTCGCGGTTGAGTCTGGTTATTCATGGCATTCTTGGGGCGATGTGAAAAAGCGCTAAAGTTCAGAAGATTGCAATTGGTCAGTTTGGAAAAGTCAAAATGGGATGCACAGGAAGCCATTGTTCCCTGAAATGTATTTTTTCAAACTGTGTAAGGTGCGGGCCGATACTAGAGAAAAGCACCCGACACAAAAAGTGCATTCTGCTTGGGTCGTCACCGCCCTCCCCAATTACCTCTGAAAAAGACTCATTGTGAACAATTGCCAGCAAACCGAGATCGATGGACTCCGCGAAGAAACTGCTGCACTGCGCAAGCAGTTGGAACGCTGTCAAAAAATGACGGCACTTGGAGAGCTCGTCAGCACGACGACTCACGAGTTCAATAATGTCCTGATGACCATCATGAACTATGCCAAGATGGGCATGCGCTACGATGACAAAGAGACGCGTGACAAGGCATTCGAAAAAATCAGTCAGGCTAGCAATCGTGCTGCCAAGATCACGAACTCTGTCCTCGGGATGGCTCGTAATCGCAGTGAGAACTTTGAGCAAACGGACCTGTGCCGAATCATTGATGAGACGATGGTTTTGCTTGAGCGCGAATTGCAGAAATATCGAATCGCAGTTGAGATGGATCTGGGCGAAAACGTTCCAGAGGTTTCTGCCATCGGAAATCAGGTCCAGCAGGTTTTGCTAAACCTTTTGATCAACGCCCGCCAAGCCATGCCTGATGGTGGACGTTTGCTGATCAAGCTACAACACGATCAAGCGTCAAAGTCGGTTCATCTTTCGGTCCGGGATTTTGGAACTGGCATGAACGACGAAACGATGCGAAAGATATTCGAGCCCTACTACTCGACCAAAGAAGGTCCTGACGAGTCAGGCAAAGGCGGCACGGGTTTGGGACTTGCGGCTTGCAAGAGCATCATCGAAGCTCACGGCGGCAGGATCCGCGTCGAGAGTGCGATCGGCCAAGGGACGAACTTTGTCGTCAAGTTGCCCGTCGAGCGACAGAAATCTCCCGTGAAGGCTGCGCGCGGCATTTCGGGAGCAATTTCACAGATGAACGCCGGATTGCCCACCATGCAGCAGACATAACTAGCGTGACGGGGGCTTTCCCGCGGCAGTCGTTAGGGGCCGCTCCCAAATTGATGTTGCAGCTTCTACCCAAGATCGACTCCGAACTTCATTGATTTTTGAGGGTCGATATGATCTTCTGTTGCGGAATTAATCCGCGATCTAACGCTCAACATCAAGATGTCTGAAACTTTTTACGTCGTCTCCGAAACTGACCACAACTCACTCGTCTCTGCAGCCTACAAGCATCGTGGCTACAGCGAAGATGAAGGAAACGCAGCCGCCAAGTTTGCTGCCCACGCCAGCCATCACGGGATCCGGACTCATAACGCACTCAAGGCGTTGCACCTGGATGAACTCTTCGGGTCAAAGTCTCACGGCTGTGTTCCAAAAGCGAAGATTGAGAAACGCGAGTCGCGATTCGCTGCGTCGCAAATCTGGAACGCCAATAAAAAGCTCGGCCAGGCAACTGCCTACGAAGCGATCGAAACCGCAATCGAATTGGCTGACAAATACGGTGTCGGACAAGTATCCGTCGATAACGCATTCCATTATCTCTGGGGCGGCGGGTATGTGATGGACGCCGCGAAACGTGGCTACATCGCTTACACCAACTGCACTGCCGCACTTGCTGAAGTTGTCCCTTTCATGGGCAGTTTCCCGACACTTGGCACCAATCCGCACTCATGGGGATTTCCGACCGTTGATGCGATTGGTTTTCCAGTGGTTATCGACTGGGCGACTTCTGTTGTTGCGATGGGCCGCGTTCAGCAACTTAAACGCGAAGGCAAAGCCTTGCCACCAGACGCTGCGGTTGATGGCGATGGCAACATGACCACTGATGCCAACAAGGTCAACGCATTGACAACTTTTGGTCGCCATAAGGGATACGGCATGTCGTTGATCAACGAAATGATGGCCGCTTACATCGGCGGATCGTTGCCAACGCTTCGCTCTCGATGGGCCGACGATTCAAACGAAAAACACACTTGCGCTTTTTACTTTCAGGTCATTCATCCCGACGCAGTAAGCAGCGGCGATTATGCACTCGGAAGATCTCAAGCTGAGAATGTGAAAGCTGTTTTGGATGACGTGGCAGGTCATGGCAATGACAAGGTGATCTTCCCCGGCCAAATCGAGGCTGCAGCTGCGGGACGCAGCGTTGAAAATGGCGGATTGATGTTTTCCAAAGCCGAGGTCGAAGAGTTCAATGAAATCGCTGCAGAATGTGGACAGGCCGCCTGGGCGATTGACCAGTTGAGATCGGTTGTCATTTAACAAAACTGTTCATCCTGTCGTTCGTTTGTTTATACTTAAGGTACAAAGCGCCGGTTTCAAAACCGCAATACAACGTAGCTCGGTCTGTCCCAGACCGAGAAAAACAGGAAGCACGAGTCTGGGACAGACTCGCCTACGGAGTTTTGAAACCGCCTCTAGATTCACAGTTGTGAGCAAAAGGCAAGTTCGATGGATGAAGATTTTCCAGGCCTGTTTCGCGTAGACGGTTCTCTATACGCGTTCAGCAAGCGAATTCATTCACTGCCGGTTCAGCTGGTGGCCGAATTTGAGAATGACGGCGACTGGGTCTCGATTGGCACCGACAATCGACTGCTCGACTATCACGTTCAGGTCTTCCTTCCCGAGCAAGGTCTCGTACCGACGTTTGGTCAATATCAGTGGGCTGTTTTTGACGCAGACTTGAACGAACTGGATTCCGGCGAACAGGATTTCCGTGTGACGTTTTCTGTTCGAAGTTTCAGCAACGCTCGCTACCTTCGAATTACAGCAGACTCGAGAACGGATTTCGATTCAACAACGGGTCAGCCATTCGACTTACCGTCGTACTATCGTGTTGCAGCCGGTCAGCAGGGCGATGCTGTCGGTGACACGACAGCAACAGCACAGCCTTACGAGAACAACTACAACGGCGTTCTCGGAGGTAGTCTGCTCGACGGCGACGATGTGGACTTCTATTCTGTTGAATTGGAATTGGGCGTTGGGTACGAGTTCATGCTATTTGGAGACGCGGGTCTCACCAATCAGACATCGGACTTGCTAGATCCGGTTTTTGAGATCCATACCGTAGATGGTTATTTGGCGGGCAGTATTCGAAGGGGCAACGGCAACGAACGACTACTCAGTTTCACGACGAATCTTGCGGGGACTTACTATCTGAAAGTCGCGACGGATGCGGAATTTCAATCATCCGCTTTCTCCAATGATGGAGGTTATATCATTCGCTCGCCTCAATTTGACGATGATGATCTCGCGCCAACGTCCATGACTCGCGGCGTCGTTAACCCGGGCGAGACTTTCTCGAACAGCGTTGATTTCGCTGGCGACGTTGATTGGGCGAAGCTCAACACGCAAGCGTATTTTGCCTATCAGGTGGCTCAGTCGCTCGGTGATGACATTGCATTGGTTGTCAAATCCGGTGCCGAAGCGCCAAGCGAAGACTGGAACAGTCGAACGCAAATCCTCCATCCCGTCGCCAGCAGGGATTTATTCGTTCAATTTTCCGGCGATGAGAACGCAGATTTTCTGTTTGAAGCTCTCGACGAACATGAAAATTTGGAGCTGTCGCTAGCTACTCGAAAGAGTGAGCAGTTTCAGGGAGCAATTGAAACGGCAGGCGATGTTGACCTTTTCAAGGTGGATCTGGTTCCCTTTGTCGACTATTCGCTCTCTGTCGTTGAGAGTGTCGCCGGAGCATGGTCAGGTAATCTCGTCCTCGAAGCACTCAATACAAACGGCTCAATAGGCCGGACTTTCAATGTGAATGCTGACGAAAACGTGTTTACGTTCAACGCCAGCGACGGGACTCCCGCCACAGACACGCAGTATGGAATTCGACGTCAGCAATATTTTCGCGTTCGCTCAGACAATGACGAGGTCACCGGGTATCAGTTGACGTTTTCGGCGACCAACGAGGATTCGGTGCCGAATAGATTGAGCACTTCAAATCTACTTCCGATGCCTGGCGGAATCGCGCGAGTAAGAAACGTGCTTGAGGGATCTGATGATTGGGATGTGTACCGCGTGGAGTTGAAGGCTAATAAATATTATGAGCTCAAAGGTTTCCCAAGTCCCAGTGGGAGTGTGTCGCTGTTCCGAGCCATCGATGGTGGCTCCGAAGAGGTGACGCCGATGTATCTGAACAACCGTTTGTATTATCGTTTTCAACAACCGGGCACCTACTACGTCGCGGCCGGACGAACGAACTCAAACGCGAGCGACGGCTTTGCAGGCTACGAGTTCACCTTTACCGAGGATGCGGTTCCTGTTCCCAGTATTCGTCAGTTCTACACGGCAGACAGTAGACCGTTCCAAAACCGCTACGGAGGGCGCAATCTTCCAACGGAAGTTTGGTCCGAACAGCCGTTGCAATACGCAACGTCTGAAGGCGTCGTCAACATTCCATCGCGGACTTTGACCCAGTTGACGACCGATCAATGGAGGTTGCTAAAACTGGCTCCGACGGCGACCGGTCCCGGTGATGTTGTCTACCGAAACATCTTGGGGAACGGGGCACGATTGCCTTGGGAGAAGTTTGAATTGGTTAACAATAAGCGGATACCCGCGTTCGCCAACGTTAACGTTTTCAGTGAGTTCCAAGACTATTGGTTCGCCGAGACGCTTCCGAGCTACTTGTCCAGTGACACTGGTATCGGCGCTAGCTTTCAGCCGGTAGACGCTTTGCAGCAAGCCCTCGTAGTGACTGCAATCAATCGTTGGCGAGACGTCACCGGTACGCTTCCGCCTGCGAACGGACCAACCGACGGTCGTCAGATGCAAATCTATCAGCTAGACCTAGGCACGGATGGCGACGTGGTTAGTTCGTTTCACGGTGATACTGGCCTTGCAGGGGACCTGATTCTCAATAGTCGTTCGCCTCTGTTTTCCGGCAATCGTACACCAGAGGCGATATTTCAATTGTTGAGAGGCATTGGGACATCGATCGGATTGCCGACGATTGATAGCGTCGATCGATTCACCAGCGTGATGGGTGCGATGCCCGTCGAAGGCGTGAATGCGGATATCTATCCGGGTGCTCCAATGTCGGCAGATTTACGGGTTGGCAGTATCGTAAACTATTCGTTCAGTAACCGAACTGTTTATCGATTCCCTGCGTCTGGAGGGATCGTCGAATCCGTTCTGTCGCGTCCTTTGGATCCGACAGAAATCAATGCGGATGAAATGACGCAATCCGTTTCCATCGATTTGAGACCGGGCGAATCCAGTTCTGTTTTGGGTGATGGGCCTGTTCGAACGTTTCATATGTCGCCAGGTACCCCCGGGTACAAAGCCGTTGGGGGATCGAATCATGATGGTATTCGTGGAAACTTCCGAGCCAATGTTTTGATCGGCAATGCCGGCAACGATGTAATCAATGGCGGATCAGGAAACGATCGGCTCTTCGGCGGACCTGGAGACGACTACTATATTTTCAACACCGCCAGCGGGCTCGATTTCGTGGACGAAGAAGATGGCGGCGGAGTTGACGTATTGCGAATCGAAGGCATGTACGATTACGATTCGATCGCTGACGACTTTACGTTCCGAAGATTTGGAAATGACTTGCTGATTCGTCTTGAATTGGATGGTCAACGGAACAACAACGGCGATCAGATTCGCATCAGCAACATGGGCACAGAAACATCGCGAGTCGAAGCAATGGCGCTTCTCAACACCGATGGATTCGTAAATCGAATCAGCCTGCAATCCGTTTGGGAGCAGTCCACGGAGGCTAGGCAGCGGTTTCAAATTGTCGCCGGCAACGATGGCTTCGGAACGATGGTTAGCCCGGTTTAACCCGTCGGCAATGGCGAGAAGTTGCGAGGAATCAAACACGGATGAAACCTGTGTTCATCCGTGTGCAACCGTAAGTTTTTATCGCAGCGACGTCGTTTCCTAAGCTGCACGCCGGATCGAAGTCTCCGTCTCGATCAGGATGCTTTTTAGCGACTCAACAACGTATTCTTGTTCCTCGAGTTTTAACTCGGGGAAGATTGGCAGGCTTAGCACGGCACCAGCAGCTTTTTCTGTTTCTGGCAAGTCACCCGTTATGTAGCCGAGTTTTGCAAAGCATTCTTGCTGGTGCAGCGGGATTGGATAATAAATTTCTGCCCCGACGTTTTTCTCAGCGAGTTGCTGGCGAACTTCGTCTCGGGTCAAATCGCTGCTCACGCGGACCGTGTACTGATTCCAAACGTGGCCGGCACGCACATCGCTCACGGGCGTGGTGATGCAACTGCTCAGCCCTGATTCGGCAAACAATCGATCGTAATTCGCAGCATTATGCTGACGACCTGACGTAATCGAATCAAGATACTTCATTTTCACGCCAAGCATCGCAGCTTGAATCGAATCCAGTCGACTGTTGATGCCGACTTCTAAGTGATAGTATCGCGGACGCATTCCGTGATTCGCCAGCAGACGTAATCGGTCAGCGACTTCGTCATCGTTCGTCGTTAGCATTCCGCCATCGCCGAAACCGCCGAGGTTCTTGGTTGGATAAAAGCTGAAACATCCGACGGAACCAATGCTGCCGCAAGCCTGACCATTCCACGTCGCTCCGATCGATTGAGCACAGTCTTCGATGACTTTCAGGTTGCGTTGCGTGGCGAGTTCCATGATCGCATCCATATCGGCACACTGGCCGAATAGATGAACAGGAATGATGGCCTTCGTTTTGTCAGTGATCAGCGACTCAACGTGGGACGGATCAATGTTGAATGTTCCCGGCTCGATGTCGGCGAAAACTGAAACGCCGCCCAATCGATCGATCGCACTTGCTGTTGCAAAGAAAGTAAACGACGGGCAGATGACTTCGTCGCCCGGTTCGATGCCAATGGCCATCAAAGCCAAAATGAGAGAATCACTTCCGGAAGCACATCCTATTCCGTGTTTTGCGTCGCAGACATCGGCAATCGATTGTTCAAGTGCCTGACAATGCGGGCCTCCGATGAAGCGACCAGACTCGATGATCTCGTTAAAGACTGCTTTGAATTCTTCTTTGAGAGGATCATTTCCACGGCCCACATCCAGTAGTGGAACGGAAGTGATCTCATTTGATTGTACGTATTCTTCGAACTTAATTGACGTGGGGATACCCATTTCCACCTTGCCTCCTTGCAATGGTTGGTCTGTTGATCGTGCCAAAATATGAAGCTGCTGAATTCGCGTCAATATGAAAGGTCGTGATGGGGCGACGATGTGCGATTTGTCACGCTAGCGTTTTTCGTCGAGCAGGTCGCGGAGCAGCTGGCTCTTGGCTTACGCATTTTGAAGTTGCACGCTTTGCATCAAAATTCAGATTTTATCTGGAA
>CAYGUE010000160.1:0-15767 GCA_964352885.1 uncultured Pirellulaceae bacterium | reverse complement strand
CTAAAAGGTCGCGTCGTTTTGGCATCCGAAGAATCGGTCGCTTTGGAATCCGAGTTGCGGATTTACGAACTCAATCGAAATGAAAATCATCAGAAACTGATTGCCACCACGCATTCTACACCCGCTGGTAGTTTCTCATTTAGCGATCTGCCTCGATTCGCTGAAGAGTCTGACACCAAGTTGATACTGGCTTGCAAACGTGATGGGTTTGCGACGCGATTTATACAAGCTGACTTCTGGTTGCGGGATCGCGAGAAATGGGAATTGAAACCCAAAAGCAAAACTTATGGTATGGACGTAAAATTGTCTCCGCCAGCAAAAGTCACCGGTCGGATCGTTGGCGAAAACGGAGCCCCGATTGTTAATGCAACGATTCACCAATGGCCCACGCTCGTCAAAGCAATCGAGGGGTTTGGTTCAGCCAAAACCGATTTGCAAGGTCGTTTTAAAATCACTGACATTCCTGCGTTCGAGGCTCATAAAGTCGGCAAGAATGGGTTTAGGCCATCAACCAGTTTGTTTCTAAACCACCCAGATTTTGGAGCATACAGAGTTAACACATCCAAAATTCCCAACGACCTAAATTTCAAAATCAAGAAACCGAATATTGTGGCCGGCCAAGTCGTTGATGAAAATAACAATCCTCTCAAAGGAGTGCCAGTTTTTTCGCAAATGCAAAATTCAAACAATAGCATTCTAAAATCCGACCTGAAGGGTGGAAAACTTGCGCCGCTTGAATGGCTCACCACCAAGACGGATGCAGATGGAAATTTCCAGTTCCTGATGCCGGCTGACTCCAAATACAATTTGCTGATCGAGAATACTCGCTCGGTCGCTGTAGACATGACAGGACGAACTGCTGCAAAAATTGACCTCGGCCAAATCAAATCGCTTCAAACCGTTGAGGTTAAGGGCATCGTCATCAGGCACGAAACGGGTGAGTCGATTCAAGAAGTCGTCAGCATTGGCTGGCATGGCCCTGACCGTCCCAAGACAAGTTCCGCCATTCGCTCTGCTAAAACTGATGGCAAAGGTTCGTTTACGACCGAGATGGTGGCCGGTGAAAACTTCCCATACATTTGCAGCCACTCCAGTAACGGAATGGCATTCAAGACCGTCGAGTTACGCTCCAAAGCGGGTGAAGTCTTCGATGAAAAGAATCCGCTGGTAATTGTAAAGGGGAAGCCCGTCGAACTTGAGATCGTGGTTCGGAAAGTAAAATCTCAACTGCCAGAGATTTCTTTTTGAATTACGCATGAAACTCGTTTAATGGTAGGCAGGTAAGACCCAAGTCGCTTTGCTTCATTTAGAATCACTGTTCTACACAGCGACAACCCCGGGCGGAGTCTCTCTTGGCACTTATCGAACTCAACAATGTCAGCAAAACCTATGACCTAGGCGAAGTCAAAGTTCATGCCCTGCGCGAAACGACGTTGCATATCGATCAGGGTGAATACGTTGCCCTGATCGGCCCGTCGGGCTCCGGCAAGTCGACGCTGATGAATACGTTGGGCTGTCTCGATCGCCCAACCACCGGCAGCTACAGACTCGACGGCGAAGAAGTTGTTGACATGTCGCTTGACCAGCGAGCCGCCATTCGAAACCAGAAGCTGGGCTTCGTGTTTCAGAACTTCAATCTGCTGTCTCGAACGTCCGCCGAAGAGAACGTCGAGCTACCGCTACTTTATTCGAAAAACGTCACGCCACGGCAGCGGCGTAAGAAAGCCCGTGAGTTGTTGAGCCTAGTGGGGCTTGGCGATCGGCTCGATCATCATCCGGCTCAGCTTTCCGGCGGTCAACAACAACGCGTCGCGATTGCCAGAGCGTTGGTGAACGAACCACCGATCCTAATGGGCGACGAGCCAACCGGGAACCTCGACACGAAAACCAGCCGAGAAGTCATCGGGCTTCTGGAGCAACTCAACGAGGAGCGAAAGCTGACCATCATCCTCGTGACACATGATCAGGAAGTCGCCCGCAATGCGCGGCGCACGATCGTTCTTCGTGACGGCAACGTCGTCTGCGACACGGAAGACTTTAACGAAGCGCTCGAATCGTTACATTCCTACCCTGTCGACGAATAGTTTGGCACAAGTCATTCTTTCGTTTCAACAGGACTCACGTGCACAACCGATTCCACGACTACCGGCGTTACAAACGGACGCTAGCAAAATGTGAGAATCGATGCGAACAGAACCGACAAATACAAGGCCGAACCGCAAGCGTGTCGATACGCGACGCTCGACGAAATTCATTCGTTTGCGCTTCGGGCTTGTATTTTGCATGCTCGCTTTCACAGCTTCAGCTCAAGCCCAGTTGATCGACATCTGTCCCGAGCAACGTCACATCGCGGTCCGAGATCCCGGAGAGATGTGCTCGATTGGCATCGCCAATGCAGAAGTACCCTTCACGGTTGCCCTCGAAGAAGATCGATTCCAGGAGCCACTTTCGCTCGACGACTGCATTCAGATAGCGGTTCGAAACGCAGAAGTCATCCGCGTGCTCAGCGGCGTTTCGGCTTCCTCGACAGGTCGCACGATCTACGATGTTGCAATTTCAAATGCATTTATCGACGAGCAACTTTCAGTCTTTGATCCGACGCTAAACCTGACGTCGACGATGAACAAGTCCGACAGTCCGGGAGCCATTTTCGATCCACTGGTTCCAGGTGGTTCAATCTTGACAGGCTCCAGCACTGACTCTGTCAGCACCATACTGAATCTGCAAAAACGAAATCAAAACGGAGCCACGATCGGCCTCAACGCGAATGCAATCGGATCGTATTTCGAGCCCGGCGTCTTTCCCCTAGAGCCACAGTATCGTTCATTCGCCGAGGTCACGTTACGGCAACCTCTGGCAAGAGGCTATGGTCGCGACGCAAATTTGACTCCCGTCATCGTTGCTCGCATCAACACAGAACGTTCGTACTTTCAGTTCAAAAACTCCGTTCAGGAAATGGTTCGCAGTGTGATCGCTGGATACTGGAATTTGGTGTCTGCCCGTATTCAAGTGTGGGCCCGGGAGCAACAGATTGAACAGGCCAAGTTTGCCTATGAAAGAGCCCAGGCTCGCAAGGCAGCCGATCTCGCGGTGGCAGCGGATGTTGCTCAGGCCCGTTCTTCCTTGGCCAACTTTCGTGCCGGCCTGATTACCGCTCGCTCGAATCTGATCCTTTCCGAAACAGCGTTACGAAACGTGATGGGTTTGCCACCGTCCAATGGGCGAGTCATCGTGCCGACTTCGCTGCCGGTTCTCGAACAGATCGATTTTGACTGGAATGAAATCGTGGCCATCGCCGAACAACATCGCCCGGACATTATCGAACTGAAACTGGTGCTCGAAGCCGATCAACAACAACTTCGCCAAGCCGACAACACGGCTCGGCCTCAGTTCGATGGCATCGCGAACTATCGCTGGGATGGGCTCAGTGGTGAAATGCCCAACGGGACCTTTCTGGAAAACGACGGTGGCAGGTTTGCGGGCTTCAATCTGGGTGTGAACTTTTCGGTGCCCTTCGGTTTGCGACAGAGTCGTGCGGCGCTGCGGCGACGCGAATTAATTCTGCTTCAGGATCAGAAGAATCTGGAGCAGGGAATCCATCAGATGGTGCATCAGTTGACGATCAATTATCGCAACCTCGACCAGTTCTACTTGCAGATTGAAGCCTTCCGTGAGGCGAGGGTTGCTGCCCGAGTCAGCTATGAAAATCAGGCAAGCGAAGTCCTGCAGGGACGCCGCGAGTTCATCAACGTCTTGACTGCCATCACCGACTGGGGCAACGCGATCTCGCAGGAAGCCCAATCGATTACGCAATACAATACAGAATTGGCGAACGTAGAAACACAGACGGGTTCCATCCTTGAAACACATGGCATCCGCTTCGTCGAGGAACGGTTTGGATCAATTGCGCCAACACTAACTGGTGTACGACGTCCGACTCGATCCTATCCAGAGTCACTTCGCATCGATGGCGGCATCGATCGCTATACCGAGTCCGACACAACGTCCGACGAAGCATTCAAGCTTGAAAAACTCGACGCTCCGCGACCATCAGATATTGACTTCGAAGACGATGCAACAGCGGAGGATCTCGAAAACTCCATGGGAAATCCACGCGATGACGAAGACCCAACGCTGCGGATAAAAAGCCTGAAGGAATTGATGAACGAGCAAGACTTAGATCCCAAACCAGAATCGAGTTCACCGCCAACTTCGCGGTCGGGTCCGATCAACGCTTTCGCGAATCGACTGTCGCCATCGAGCGATCGAACGCTGCCGAATCGATCCGCCGGACGCTGGTCACTAGAAAACATCTTCCGCAGATAGCATTGACGTACAGCATTTCGTTTGGCGGCTAGACATTAAACGATCAGACATCAATCCGAACCGCCCTTGACCTACCTCTGCAATCGCTCGAAGCAATTAATCACCAGCGCCGTCCAACCCGTTTGATGGCTCGCACCCAACCCGCGTCCCGTATCGCCGTCGAAATACTCATGGAACAGAATGAACTCGTTCCACAACGGGTCCATGTCCAAGAACTCTCGGCCTTCATTGACGGGGCGACGACCGTTCTCACATACGAACAGCGTCGTCAAACGACGAGCAATTTCATCGGCAACTTCCTTCAGGTTCATCATCACCCCTGAGCCAACGGGACATTCGACTTTCAGTGATTCGCCGTAGAAGTCGTGATATCGGTCGAGGGCTTCGATCAACAGCCAATTGACCGGAAACCAAACCGGACCACGCCAGTTCGAATTGCCGCCGAACATGCCTGAATCCGACTCGTCAGCTTTGTATCGAACGGAAAACTGTTGACCATTGATCTCGACTTCATACGGATTCGATTCGTGAAACTTTGACATCGATCGAACACCGTGATCCGAAAGAAATTCCGTCTCGTCGAGCATGTAACGCAGCATCGCCGTCAAACGGGACTTCGACGGAATCGCCAACAAAAGCTTCGGTTGATCACCACGTTTATCAAGATAAGTAATTTGGCTGGCGAGCGACTTTCGGTTTTCTAAGAACCAAACCATGCGTTTCTTGAATCCGGGAAGCCGTAAAATGACCTCCATATTCAGCACACCAACGGCAACCATTGGCAACAGGCCAACCATCGAGCGAATTTTCAGCGGCGTGACATGGTCGCCTTGATGAAGCTGATCGTAATAGAACCCGTCTTCATCATCCCACAGTCCATTGCCGAGTGCGTTCATCGCGTCGGCAATCGCAACGAAGTGCTCGAAGAATTTCGACGCAACATCTTCGTAGCTTTCGTCAAAGCTGGCCAGCTCAAGGGCCATCGTTAGCATCGTCGTGCAATAGAAAGCCATCCAAGCGGTCGCATCGGCCTGATCGAGGTCGCCTCCGATGTGTTCCGGTTGCGAGCGATCAAAGACGCCAATGTTGTCGAGGCCAAGAAAGCCACCCGAGAAGATATTATTGTCGTCCCGGTCCTTGCGATTGATCCACCAAGTGAAATTAATCAATAGTTTATGAAAGACCCTTGCGAGAAACTGTCGATCCTTGCCTTCGCCTTGATCCGAAACTTGGTAGACCTGCCACGCGGACCAAGCATGGACTGGCGGATTACAATCGGAAAACTGAAATTCGTACGCAGGAATCTGGCCGTTGGGATGCATGTACCATTCTCGCAATAGCAGCAACAACTGCGATTTCGCGAACTCGATATCGACGCTTGCAAATGGCACCATGTGAAACGCCAAATCCCATGCGGCGTACCAGGGATACTCCCATTTATCCGGCATCGAAATGACGTCACGATTGTAAAGATGCTGCCATTCTGAATTCCGCCCGACAGACCGCTGCTCCGCAGGTTTCGGTCGCCCGGGATCGCCGCACAGCCAGTCACGCACGGAATAAAAGTAGAACTGTTTGGTCCAGAACAGTCCTGCGAAACCTTGGCGAGCGATGGCCCTTTCGTGTTCGTCGTTCCAACGCGAAAGCACGTCGCCATAAAAAGCATCCGTTTCCGCAATGCGATTGGCGAACGACTCTTCGAAGGGCAGCTTCAACAGTTGTTCGGGATCGCTGGATGGCAGTTCATCTTCGTGAACCAGGCGAAATTGAAACGAGCGACTTTCGCCAGCGGCCAATTCCATCTCGTAGACCGCTGCGGCTTTGGTTCCAGTATGAGCTGGATCCACGACACTCGAATGCCCACCAATGATGTGCTCGTGGAACGCATCCTTCGTGAAAGGACCTGCATTTTCCTGACCGTAGCGTTTGCAGTAGTTGGTTTCGTTGTCGGTGAAAATGAATTTTGGATCGTTGCCGTTGTCATCACAGGCAAAGAAGTGAAAACGCCCCAGTGATGCATGATCGGTTTCCAATTGTTGGCTGACCAGCTTTGAAATTCTTGGCTTGGGCCAATAGCCTTCGCCCGATCGGCCGAAAGACCACGTGTTGCGGAACCATAACGTAGGCAGCAAATGAAGCGGTGCGGTATCCGGGCCGCGATTGGTCACCGTGATACGAATCAGAATGTCGTTTGGTGACTCTTTCGCATACTCTGCGACGACATCGAAGTAACGGTTTTCGTCAAAAACCCCTGCATCTTCAATTTCAAATTCCTGATCTTCAAAACCACGCCTCGCATTTTCGTCGCGCAACTGCTGATACGGAAACTCACACTGCGGATACTTATATTGTGCTTTCAGATACGAATGCGTCGGGGACGAATCCAGATAGAAGTAATGTTCCTTGACGTCCTCGCCATGGTTACCTTCGGGACCGGTCAAACCAAAAAGACGCTCTTTGAGGATCGGATCTTTACCGTTCCAGAGTGCCAACGCGAAACTTAGTCGCCCCTGACGGTCGGTAATTCCAAGAAGTCCGTCTTCCCCCCAACGGTAGGCTCGGGACACCGCATCCTCGTGCGTAAGAGATCGCCAAGAATCACTGGTCTCCGAGTAGTCCTCCCGGACAGTTCCCCATTGACGTTCCGCGAGATAGGGTCCCCATCGCTTCCAATTGGCTTTTCTTTGCCGATCGTCCTCCATTCGTTGACGCTCGGGACAATTGAACTTTTTCTCGTTTGATTCCATTGCAAATTGTTCTTGGCTGAAGTGTGACACGGTCCTTTGCCATTGAGCATCCTTGTACCATAATGTTCCCCTGCAGTGATATGACTGTGCAGAACAACATCCCATTCAGGAACAGCTGTGAGCGAAAAAAAATACGACGTCTTTGGTGTAGGAAATGCAATCGTAGACATTTTGGCTCAGGTCGAAGACCACGTCATCAACGATTTGTCTCTGAACAAGGGCTCAATGGAATTGATGACAACCGAACAGCAGGGCGACATCCTCACTGCAATCCATGATCCCTCCCTGACTTTTGCAGCAGGCGGTTCGGCTGCCAACACAATGGTTGCTGTCACCCAAAGTGGTGGAACAGGCGTGTACACTGGTCGTGTTGCCGATGACACCAACGGTGAATATTACAAGAAAGGAATGGAGAGCGAAGGAGTTCTGTTCTATGTTCCACCAGCAGAAACTGGACACGAGCCAACGGGTTCAAGCGTCATCCTAACAACACCTGATGCTGAGCGAACGATGTGCACGCATCTGGGCATCTCAACTTCGTTGGGCAAGTCAGACGTCGATTTCGAAATGCTGGCCCAGTCAAAAATCTGCTACGTCGAAGGTTATCTTTGGACATCGGATGGACCGCGTGAGGCATGTCTGGAGGTTTTCAAACATGCCAAAGCCAACGGCGTTCTTTGCGCGTTTACTTTTTCCGATTCGTTCTTGGTGGATTTGTTTGCTGACCAGTTCAAAGACGTTGTTCGCGAACACTGCGACATCATTTTCTGCAACGCGGACGAAGCGAAAAAGTTTGTTGGCAGCGACGATCTGGAACATTGCGTTAAAGAAATTGGCGCGATTTGCGGGCATTCGTTCATTACCGATGGTCCCAACGGATGCTACGTTGTGATCGACGGTACCGTCGCAAAGGTTGATGGCTTTGACGTAAAGGCCGTCGATACCGTTGGTGCTGGAGATGCTTTCGCCGGAGGAGTCCTCTACGGACTGACAAATGGACTGTCTACTGAAGAGTCGGCTCGTTGGGGCAATTATCTTGCGTCACGAGTTGTGTCCAAGTTCGGTCCTCGATTGGACGAGTCGATTGCTGGAGAAATGCAGGAAGCGTTGGCCTAGGAACTGTAGGCGAGTCTGTCCCAGACTCGCAACCAATGGCGTCGATCTGGGGACAGATCGACCTACATATCATGAGTAGCCCACAACCCGAATCACTTCCGTCACTATCCTCTTCGCTGTTGGTTCGCGTTCAGGAGATGCAACCGGATGCGTGGGCTCGCATGGTCGATGTATTTTCGCCAATCGTCTATCGCTGGGCTCGACAAGCGGGCCTTTCCGGCACGGATTCAGCTGACGTTGTGCAAGAGGTATTCATCTCGATCGCACGTCGAATCCGTTCCTTCGAACGGCAAAAGGAAAAGGGTAGCTTTCGTTCGTGGCTGGCAACGATCACTCGCAATCAAGTTCGTGACGTGTTTCGGCGTAAACATAGGCAACCGGACGGTCACGGTGGATCGACGGCGATGCTGAAATTCATGGATGTTGCGTCACCTGAGTCGGAAGCATGGGAAGCATCAATCAGCGTCACAGCTTTAGAATCTCGCCTGCCTCAACGCGTTTTACAAATGGTCCGATCCGAATGCGATGAGAAAACATGGCAGGCATTTTGGTTAACGACCATCGAAGAGAAGCCAGCATCAATCATCGCAGAGCAACTTGGGCTCAGCGTTGCAAGCGTCTACCAAGCCAAATCCCGAACGTTGCGAAAACTTCGAAAACGGATGGACGAAATCCCCTAGAGCCGCAGTCCTAAATAAACTACGGATACGCCGATTTGATCCAACTTGCAGCAGCTAGAATGAGACGCGCGACCACTAATACTCGAAAGGCAAACATTGATGACGAAATTTCTAACTTGGATCGCTATTTGTCTGGTTGCAACGCAAGTATTCGCGGACGAGTCAAATACCTTTGACGTCGTTGTTTATGGCGGAACAAGCGCTGGCCTCGTCGCTGCTATCCAAGCCAAGTCGATGGGGAAGACGGTCGTGGTCATCGAACCAACCGATCGCATTGGCGGCATGACGACCGGAGGATTAGGCCAAACCGATATCGGCAACAAGCACGTCGTGGGAGGGCTCTCCAGAAACTTCTATGAAAAGGTGGCCGATCACTACTCTCAAGCTGATTCATGGAACTGGCAACAACGCGAAGAATATCAAGGGACGGGGCAATCAAAGACTGACGAAAACGAGTTGGCCATGTGGACATTTGAGCCAAGCGTCGCCTTAAAAATATTTAAAGATTGGACCAAAGAAGCCGATCTAACCATCATTAACAATGAACGCCTTGATCGACATGCGGGCATCAAAAAGAAAAGTGGCCGCATCGTCTCAATCAGAATGGAGTCGGGACTCAAATTTGCGGGAAAGATGTTTATTGATGCAACGTACGAAGGCGATCTACTGGCCGCAGCCGGAGTCAGCTTTACCGTTGGACGCGAAGCTGGGTCAAAGTATGGAGAGTCGCTCAATGGCGTTCAAGTTCAACAAGCAAAACATCACAATTTTGTCGACCGGGTAGACCCCTTCCGAATTGAAGGCGACCCAAAGAGCGATTTGCTGCCTTTCATCGATACATCGGGCCCTGGCGAGGAGCACAGCGGCGACCGACGAATTCAAGCCTACTGTTTTCGTATGTGCTTGACCGACCATCCTGAAAATTGCATTCCGTTTGCCAAGCCAGACGGATATGACGCGAGTTGGTATGAATTGCTTTTGCGAAACTTTGATTCGGGTGAGTCTGGATTGCCGTGGAGCAACTCGGCAATGCCTAATCGGAAAACCGACACCAACAACAACACTGGATTCTCAACGGATTTTGTGGGCCAGAACTATGAATACCCCGAAGCCAGCTATCATGAGCGTGAAAGAATTGTTGCCCGTCACCTCCTGTACCAACAAGGTCTGATGTGGACGTTGGCAAACAGTTCCCGGGTTCCCGATAGCATTCGAATCGAAGTCGCCCGATGGGGAATGTGCAAGGACGAGTTTGTCAAAGGCAATGGCTGGCAAGGGCAGTTGTATGTTCGTGAAGCCCGCCGCATGGTCAGCGACTTTGTGATGACGCAAGGCCATTGCCAACAGAAGGAAATCGTAGCGGATTCAGTTGGAATGGGTGCGTACACGATGGACTCACATAATGTCCAGCGTTACCTGACGCCTGATGGGTTTGTAAAGAATGAGGGAGATGTTCAGGTTGGGGGCTTTCCACCTTACCCTATAAGTTTTCGCTCAATCGTTCCAAAAAAGGCAGAAGCAGAAAACCTGCTCGTTCCAGTTTGTCTCTCGGCAAGCCACATGGCGTTTGGTTCTATCCGGATGGAGCCAGTGTTCATGGTGCTTGCCCAATCTTCGGCAACGGCAGCCTGTATGGCAATCGACGCCGGGGTTGCGATTCAGGACGTGGAGTACGAAAAATTGAAAACTCAATTACTACTAGACGGGCAACGCCTCAAGTAGGCGGTGTCAGACAATTCGGATCTTACGTTGCTTTCCAATGGACTTGTCGATCGCGTCGTGCACAATCATAGGTCGACCTTGTTCTAACTCCACTCACAAAGTTCGTCCACGAACTTCGCTGTCCCGTCACGGAGCCATCCGTCGAGCTGAGCTTGCTCTTTGAGCTGTTGGCCGCGTTGAAGCGGAATCACAAAGAAGTCGCAAGCGACATCCGAAAGCGCCGACATGTCTCCCCAGAGTTTCTCGAATTGGGAGACCGGGAACACGTCTTCCTGACCGTTGCCCCATCGCTTTTTTACATCCTTGAGCGTGATGTAAGTTGGCATCTGCAGAGAAAGCTCCCTGACACAGCGGTCAACCTTCGCTTGATCGCCGAGCACATCGCGAGCAAGCCCCATCACCGCAAGAAGCTGATCGATGTTGATCCACGTAGTGAGGGAATTGTAATACGAAAGCTTGAATTCATCGCGCTCGCGAGGCATTGCCAAGCCTTCCACCAGGCGCGGCTGTCCGTTCACACGAGCCAATCCGCCACCACGATCATCCAAACGGCGTTCAATAACTTCAAAACTCAAACAACTGCCGCCCTCAACATGTGTTCCCAGCAAACCAGGATCAATATTGGCACCGAGCGTATCAATATTGTGCAACATCAAGTATTTCAGATTCGGCCGAGACTGAAGCAACCGGTGCAGCGTGCCATTGCGGAGCATGTTTGGAACTTCGTACCAGTGACCTACCGGATGCAAACACTGCATTGGCATGTTGTCGGTATAGTCGGAACCTTCGCCCATTTGCCTCGCCCAGCGAGTCAGAGCCGCTCTGGCACTGTCGCGAACTTTTTGTTGTTGCTGATCGAGCACTTGCTGTGGCATCTCCTGCCAGGCAAATCGCAAATCACGGGCCATCGGGACCGTCCGCAAACCAACGTATTGCCCTGGTGAAAGAATCACTTTCCCGGGATAGTCGTAATTCGCTACCGATTGCAGATGGTCCGCAATCGGTTGATGTGTCATGTAACCGGTTGTGATGATGTGCGGAATCACGTTGGATGCGTCAGCAAACTGATTCGAAATCAGGCGGCTTTTCGCGAGATGTACTTCGAGGAAACTCCGATGCTTTCCGGATAGCTGAGCAAAAGGATGAAGCCCTTTGACAACGCCGGCACCCTCGGTCCAGCGACTTCCAACGCCGGCGGCAAGAGTCACAACAGCAACCTCACCGTTGGCGATTGCGGCTTCGCCAGTAGCACAAGCCGAGTCAGCCACAGCGACTCGAAGATCAACCACGTCTTCGGGTTCGACGTCCTTGATCACCGTGTTGATTGGCAAACGGTTCTGCGAAAGACCAAATCGGCCAGACTTCAGATCCGTTTGAATTTGGTCGTGGAGTTCGCGATCGAATCCAAAACGTTCCAATAATTCACTTAGCGAATCTTCCTGTTGTTCGGTTGACTTTCTTCCCGGCAAAATACTTTCAATCAGCTTTTGAATCGCACCTGAACTACCAACATCCCTGTACTCACTACCGAGTTGTTCGAGTTCGCGGCGAGCTAAAGTTGGTAGTTCGTGCGTTTCCTGTTTCAGCCAACCCGGAACCTGAAGTGCGTAATACTCGCTAGGCATCCGAGCATCCCGACCGGTCAACATTTCGCTCCACGTGCCGCGATCATTGATTTCAAAATCGTAGACAACTGGAGTCATCGCGAAGGGTAATCGAGTCTGCATGGAATCGCGAGTTTCGATCATCGTCGTTTGCAGCCACAGCTTGGCTTGCTCCTTAACTGATGGATCGAAGATGAACCCCATTCCGCCGCCGGCCATTCCACCAAGCATCCAGAAACCCCAGAACTGCTCGCCCCATTTCTCTTCGCACTGCTGAATGAGCGAATTGGTGAATAGATTTGTACACCAGGGAATGATCTTCTGCAGTGGTCCAATGAAGTTGCGATGCGTTGCTTTTCCAATCGCCCGAATGTCGCCTTCTTTAAGGCCACGTGTGATCTCATCGAGAATCTCGATCGCTTCCTTGCGCGCCTCCCACTCGACGGGACATCGCAGGAGATACTTTTCAGTGACCATTTCGAGGAGCGGCCCAACGTTCTGAGCCATCCCACCGTGTACGAGCACGAGTGAATCCTGCAACGCCTTGCGTGTTGCTGGTGAAACCTCCTCCTCGGAGAAAACTTCGTGCTGCGGCAACAGTCGACCGCGACTCACACCAAACTCCGGATCACACTCACCGGCTTCGCTTCCACTGATCAGCTTGATGCCGGGCCAGACGCCGCCTGAATCCTGCCAACCACCGCCAGATCCACCGATCCACTCGCCAAGAATGGCACGTGCGGCAATGATACGGCGATCGGATTCTTCAAGCCCGCCCGTCAACGCGCTCACCTGGCCCGTCGCACGCATGCAAATCGAAATCAATGATCCGAGAAGGTTGGTCGAAACCGCTAAGCGTGATCCTTTCGGGATATCGTTTACCTTCGAGACAACTTCAAGACCAAGCCCCGGACCAATCAGCGGCTCAAGCAAGCTTTCGATACTTTTCCCGCATCCTTCCATTCCTGGCGGTACGATTCCCGCGGCGATCAATGCTGCCTTGAGCAAGCCAAGGTAGTCTTTTGCGAAATCGAACACTTCGGCAATCGTGTGAATTTCAGTGGAGGCGTTCAGGTCCGTGCTGGTCAGCTTCAGAACAGGCTGATCGATGACTCGCAAGTAACATTCGATCGGTGGACGAGGTTGATCGTCGCGCCCCATCACGCCAAGATTGACGGACGCGTTGATGACCTTGGCTCCCGCCGGAAAATCCATCCCCAGAAAGAAAATGTCGCTCCAAGCACTATGCGTGAAGTCCATCCGGACAGCCGTCGTTTCCTTCAGCATCGGATACGATGCGTCATCGTCTTGCTTCTGCAAAAGGTCTTTGCGAAATCGAAGCGGATGATCGGCTGGATGCCCTGTTCGAAACATCCACTGGTTGCCGCGTACCGTCCGTACACTTTTCCGAACCTGATCGGCCAACGTCTGAAAGCCAAGCTCGTGATAGCCACTGGCAAGCGCGCTGGACAACCCGTCACTGGGACCGCTGCTGATCTGGGCATCCAGAAGCTCATCGATTGCTTCGGTGAATCGGCGTTCCAATAGATGCTGATACGCCGAAAACGGTATGTTGCCGCTGCACTCTGGACCAAAATGCAGCGGAAGCAGAAAACGGTGAATCGAAAACAGGAAGAACAACGCTCGGACGCGATGGTACAGATTGTCGGTTTGCCGCCAGAACGAATCCAGCGACGCACAGTGAGCCAACAGCTCTTTTAGTGAAGCCCGTTCGCAAACTTCATCCAGTGAACGATTCCGCACGGCATCGTCTTCAGAGACAATGATTTCGACGAGACTATTTTTCTCAACGGCGATCGACATATCACGCCTCCCCACGCGTGGTCGCCACCAACTCAAGCAACTCCGTCAGAATGTCGTCGCGGTCTTTTCCAGAAAGCGCCAGAGCCAACTGCCCTTTGAGGAACCCGTACTTCACGCCGATGTTGTATCGCGAAGCATGAACGCGCAGAGCAAGGTATTGCTCACGTTGGGCCGACGCATGAAGAGCATGCGAAAGCTGAACCGGTCCATCCGTTGTGTTGATCTGTTCACCTAGAACTTCCATCACTCCCGTCGTCAAAACATGGATTCCGGAAAGACACAGGTAGTGGCTTGAACGCAGTCCAGCAACAATCAATTCCTGCTCCGCCAGTGTCGGTGTCGGTTTTTCGACGACAGATTTAACATCGTAAACATCATCACGATTGCCAGCCCGAATCCCCCCAACAGTTCCGAAATAAGGCAGCATGTTTTCACGAGTCTCCTGCACCGCAGACACAATGCAATCCTCCTGTCTGGCTAACTCGACAACTTGATGTGCACAACCGTTTCCGTTGTGGCTAATGTAAACGTGATCGCTCACGAGATGCAAAAACGGCTCGTCACCCACAAAGTCACGGGCTCGGTACAATGCGTCACCGTATCCGCGAGGATTGTCCTGCTCGATGAACGTCAGTCGATTTGCATGCTGTCCGGCCGATGCTGAAAAATCTTCGGCACTACCAGGACAAACGACGACACAGATTTCCTCCGCCCCGGCCTGCACACACTCCTCGAGGATAAGCTCCAAGGCTGATTTGGTTTGCCCCTGCTGATCAACAAGGCATTGCAGCGGAAGCGACTTTTGGTCAGGTGCCGCGGCTGTGATGACAGCGCGTCGGATACTCATAGCGAACTTTCAGTCGAATTTACTACAATTGTGATGGGCTCCAGTTTAGTCGAAGCGATGGAATCTCCATAGCAACGGTTGGGTTCGTCGCCGTTTTCAGAGCGTCTTTATCGAAACGATCGTCAACTCGCCGAAAATCGATTCGCAGCGTGGGCCAAAACTTGCTGTGTGAGTGGCAGGGCGCAGCCCGCTAGCCGCCGGCATCGCGACAAAACCCCGCAGCTAGCGCCTTGCGGCTCACCTATCACGCAAGGTTTTGAACATCTCTAGGATGAACCTTGTCGTATCCCGTTTGTCGCTGACAGAAACTGAATTACAATCGCGCCCCATGCCTCAGCTACCTTCTGACTCCGAATTTCGATCCGCCATAAAACAAACGATGCTCACCGACGAGCACTGGCTGCGTTCGAACATGCGCCGGCTGAAATCTGAGCTGAAATCTGAAGGGCAGGGCACTACTGGAAAGCTGGAGCACTTCCTCAAGCGATTCGAGGATTCAAAGACGCGATTTACTCAGCGGCAATCGTCGATTCCAAAACCGCAGCTCGATGAGACGCTTCCCATCGCGACCAGGTGCGAAGAGATCACCGAGGCAATCCTGAACAACCAAGTCGTCGTTATCAGCGGCGAAACCGGCAGCGGAAAATCGACTCAGCTTCCGCTGATCGCATTGCAGGCTGGGATCGGAATCCGCGGCATGATCGGCCACACCCAGCCACGGCGAATCGCAGCCCGTGGAGTCGCGGCCAGACTGGCTTCGCAGATTGGCACGCCTCTGGGAAAAGACGTTGGATTCAAGATTCGTTTCGACGACAAGACTGGCAACGACACGTTCGTCAAACTGATGACCGACGGAATCCTGTTGGCCGAAACGCAATCCGATCGTTTCCTGAATCAGTAC
>CAYGUE010000159.1:0-15944 GCA_964352885.1 uncultured Pirellulaceae bacterium | reverse complement strand
CAATTAAAAAAACACGCAAACACACAATTATTCACAACCTCTTCGGGCTTGTATTCGTGAATGACCGGAGTGACCGTCACTCAACCGAATCGGTAATCCAGATAAGATACGATTCACTGCCACCAACAATTTCAGTGGCGATGATTTCAGGCTCGTCGTAGGGGTGCAGGTTCCGAATCACTTCCGTAACGCTCGGAATGTGTTTCGCAAGGGTTTTTATCGAGCAGGAATGCTCCACGGACGATTCGACTTTGCCATTCCAGCAATAGACGCTTCTGATTGGGCCCGATATCTGACAGCAAGCAGCGAGACGTTTCTCAAGCAGTGCATAAGCGATCTGTCCCAGAACATCTGCCGATTCTGCGGTCGTCGAGATAACGACTCGCGTATTACTCATCACAATTAGCCTCACTCAGAATGCTGGTAGCAGAAGTCGAACAGCGCTTTCCATTCAGCGAACGCAATCGCTTGAGTTTCGTCAGAGAGCGGACCGCTGCGATAGTCTCGCTGGCAGAGGTCAACGAACGCGTTCGGATCGAAACCTCCTTCGATTTCGCCCATGGCTTCGTGCTCACCCACCCGGCGATACCAGTACTTTGCGTTAGAAAAATCGCCTTCGGAGCGATGCATGATCGCATGCCACCAACTTCCTTCGGCAGAATCGATCGACTGGCTGATCTCATGAGATTCGTGTAGGAAATTGTGCAATAGCCAGAGGCCCGACTGGCAACAGGCTGCCATCGATGGGCTTTTGACGGGGCTATCGAAAAGATCGCGGGCACTCATTGAATTCAGTTGAGCAGCAAAGTCCCCGTTGCCTTGCGGGTCGATGACACGCGCATAATTCTTCGTCGCATCGGGTGATAGCAACTGTCGAGCCGCAGGATTCATGAACGCTAGGTGGTTTGAGCGGAGCGGGTGGTATGCCGAATCTTGGCATTTTGTGGCACATTTGGACCGTTGGCAAGTCTGGCTTGCTTGCGTCGTGGTGGACTCCTATACTCCGCCGCCCCAATTTATTGATGTCAGGCGTCATGACGCAGTGACATGTATCTTTTTCTGTCGTCGCACCTTGCTCGAAACTTGAATTTCACCAGCGACAATTTAAATCGTAAGCGTTTAAGTCCGCCGACAGCGGTCTTATTCGTGATGCTGTTGAGTTGGTTGTTTCCAATTGGAATCGCCAATGCACAGCAGATCAGTTTTGCGCGCCCCGACATCGAAAGTCCGATCGCGATCAAGGCGGACTCGGTATCACGCTGGCATTCGGGAGTTTACGAAGTCCTTCATCTGCGTGGCAACGTTTCGGTGTCTCAGAGCAACCTTCGCGCGAATTCAACTGAGGCCATCGTTTGGGTAGAAGTTCCAGCCGACGATGTTGATGTTGAATCGCCTGAGTCAGCTTTTCGGGTGATTCTGTATTTGGAAACAGATGCGACGATCAATCGTGGCGGTGACAGCAACAGTCGCATTTCAGATAATTCAATTCTGGAGAGACTCTTTACGCGAGCGACGGTCGATTTGAATGCCCCCCAAAAAAGTGGCGCTGACCAGAACTCACCGATCTACCAAAGAGCCTTTGATCGACTTGAGGCCAACGTTAACTCGATGAACACCGGTTGGCCATCAAACGATTCGAGCCGTATGCAGCTTTCGCAATTCGAACAGCCAAACCCAATCCTCGTGTCTCCACTTACTGGCGAGACGATGCCGGCACCTTCATCGATGCCATCGGTTATGGACGGTCAGTCGAACATCGACGCGCCATTCAGTTCTCCGTTTCAAAATTCGCAACTCTCAGGTTCGCAGCAGGGAATAACACTGCCGAACCAGATTCCAGATGCGTTCGCACAAGCTGCGGATGGGCCAGGAGGAGGCGACGAAATCCTTGATTTTACTCGACGCGATTCACAATCGCCAATCAATATAGTTTCGCGAAAGAATCCTGACAATCAAAACGAACGCATCACCGTTGTTGAAGGTGGAGCTCGCTTTGTCATCAACAGCAAAGAGATCAACCAGCTCGATCCATTTCGCGGTGACAGAACGACGCAGTTGACGCTCCTTGCCGACAATATCGTCCAATGGACAACGTCGCTCCCCGATGGTTCCGAAGTACAAGAGTTCTACATGGACGGTAACGTCGTGTTTGCCAAAGGCGAGCGCACGATTGAAGCCCAGCAGATGTACTACAACGTCAACGCGAGAAAGGGAACGATCCTCGATGCTCAGGTGCTGACGAAAGTTCCTGGCTACGAAGGGAAAGTTAAACTTAAAGCCGACGTGCTGCAGCAGGTGGACGAAAACAATCTGCAAGCGATCGGCGCTGCTTTCACAACGAGTCGACTGGGCTTCCCCCGATATTGGCTGCAGAGTGAATCCCTTACGCTCACCAGCCAACCAACTCAATTGCTCGACGAAGAAACGGGAGCTCCGCTTCTCGATCCGGTTACCCAACAGCCAACCGTCGGTGACGACTATTTTGTTCAAGCGGAATCGAATCGGGTTTACGCCAACGGAATTCCCGTTTTCTACTGGCCACGGTTTCGATCCAACCTTTCGGATTCCAGCCCCTACTTGCGGCGGTTTCGCATCGGCAGTGACCAGATCTTCGGTTTTCAGCTGGGAACTGGCTGGGACATGTATCAGCTATTCGGCCGCCGAGGTGCGAAAGGCACCGAATGGATCGGAATTCTCGACTACCTGAGCGATCGCGGACTGGGCTTTGGTTCGGAATTCACCTATCAGCGAAACGGATTGTTTGGCGTCCCCGGTCCAGTAATCGGTTCCTACAAGAGTTGGTTCATCAATGACAGCGGAACCGATTTCCTTGGTCGTCAGCGGGGTCAGCTTGTTCCCGAAGAAGAGTTTCGAGGCCGCAGCATTGGACGACATCGTCACGAGTTTGCTTCTGGAACGACACTGCGAGCTGAATTCGGATACATCTCGGATCGGAATTTTCTCGAGCAGTACTTCGAGCGAGAGTGGGATACGGACAAAGACGCGACCACGGGGCTTTGGCTCGAGCACAACGTTGGGACTCAAAGCTTCAATCTTTCAGCCGACTTTCAGATCAACGATTTCTTCACGCAGACCAGCTGGCTGCCGCGAGTTGACCATTTTATGATTGGACAGCCCTTGCTCGGCGATCGCATCGTGTGGCACAACCATTCGAGTTTGGGTTACGCGAGGCTAAGGGTGGCCGAGCCGCCAACAGACGCAAAGGACCTTTCTGAATTCGATCCGTTGGCTTGGGAAGCAGATGCGACCGGGATGCGGTTTCACACGAGACACGAACTTGATTTTCCAGTGCAGCTAGGTCCGACAAAAGTGGTCCCTTATGTGATGGGTGACCTCGGCTATTGGCAAGAAGACATCAACGGTAACGACGCGTTGCGTGGCGTTGGCCAAGTTGGTGTCCGAGCCAGCTTGCCGTTTTGGAAAGTCGATCCGAACGTGCAGAGTACGCTCTGGAACGTCAACGGTTTGGCCCATAAAGTTTCATTGGACTTCGACGCTTTTTACGCAGACTCTTCGCAAGATCTCGATCGACTGCCGCTCTACGATCAACTGGACGACGACGCACAGGAACATTTCCGACGTCGATTCCTGTTCAACACTTTTGGGTTGATGGCGGGTGATGATGTGCCGCTGCAATATGACGAGCGATACTTCGCATTGCGTTCAGGTTTGCAAAGCAACGTCACAAGTCCATCCGCCGAAATTGCTGACGATCTTGCCGTGATTAAGCTCGGCGTTCGCCAGCGTTGGCAGACTCGCCGAGGAGCACCTGGCAAGCAACGAGTCGTCGACTGGATTACGCTTGATGCCAAAACGTCTATTTTTCCGGATGCAGATCGTGATAACTTCGGTGCTGGAGCCGGATTGTTGGACTACGATTTTCGTTGGCACATTGGTGATCGTGTTTCGCTGCTGTCCGATGGCTTTGCGGACTTCTTTGGGCAAGGTCTAAGAACCGTCAGTGTTGGAGCTTACGCAGAGCGACCCGAGATTGGCAGCGTCTATGTTGGTGTGCGTTCGATCGAAGGTCCGATCAGCAGCAACATTGTCTCTGCGGCGGCCGTTTATCGTTTGAGCGATACTTGGGGTGTCAAAGCCGGAACGCAAATTGACTTCGGGGAAACGGGCACGATTGGAAACCGCCTTGGCATTGTCTACATCGGCGAATCGTTTCTTTGGGAAGTTGGATTCAACTACGATGCTAGCCGAGATAATCTTGGAATTCAATTTGGCTTTGAGCCTCGCTTTATTGGCGGCGGCAGGATCTTCCGGCCAGGCGGCATTCCCATTCAGGCTGCGAGCTCACGCTGGTTGGAGTAGAGTCCGGTCTGCGAGAGCCGTCGCTGATGCGTCGAGGTTGTGTCTGAATCATTCATAACCCGCCGCGTGAGCAAGGGATGGTCCTTGCTCGACCAAGCAAGCGAACAATAAACCGCCCGCTGCGGAAACTCTTCCATTCGCTAATGCGATTGCATCCGCGATTCCTCGCTTACGAGTCTGTTGGTTTAATCATAACCCGAGGCGTGAGTTTTGAAGTTGCACTACTACTAGCCCGAAGCGCCAGCGAGTGAATCATTGCATGGATTTTCGACTCACTCGCTTGCGCTTCGGGCTTGTATTGAACGCTTCGCGTTTTTGGGTTTTCAATGGTTATTTTTAGATAAAATCTGAATTTTGATGCAAAGCGTGCAACTTCAAAACGCGTGAGCGAGGGATGACACGAACGGTTTGATCCCTCGCTCATGCAACGGGTTATGATCTCGTCGAGGCCCTATGAATTAAAACTGCCCCCGCAAGCGCGCAGAAAAAACCCGCCAGCTGATCAAAACCAGGCTGGGCGGGTTGCTGCGATGTGTGCGATTGCTCAGGTGCAAACGTACTGCCGCGACCGCGATTGAGATGACATAACCGAAATCTATCGGTTTCGCATTTCTTCCGCGCGAGCTTCTTTCAAAGCGGCTGCTTCGCGAGCGAGCTTGAACTCAGGGCCTTTCTGGTGATACTGCACGTCGTCACGCAAGTAATATGCGCTTGGTAACGTTTGCCCACCGACGCTTGTTTGGCATCCGGTGAACATCATGCCCGCGCCAAAGCTGGCAGCTAGGATCATGCAGACGAGAGTGTTTTGTTTTTTCTGGGAATTCATGGTTCGGAAAACTCCATTCTTGCGGCCCGTGGTTCTACATACACAGCGATAAATCCTTGCCACGGGATAACCGTCACAAGCTTTATCGTCCGCATGACTGCCCAACTTTGAACCAATCAACAAAAAACCCGTACATCTTCTCTGGCCTGAAACGGGCACCGGACCCGAATTGCCTATTTAAGTGTTCTGTTTTGCCTCCGTTGCCAACGCTGTTAAGATAGAGGAGGGCAATCTTGATGGTGACGCAATCTTTCGACAGGAGTACTCTCTAACTGGTCGATCAAAATAGCGTCGGTAAATTTTTCGTCATCCCTGGAGACACCATGCTCTCGCAACGCATGAATGCTGTCACTTTATCGTTTTTGATGATTGCCTTATTAGTAGGCGCGGTTTGTAGTAGCGAATCTTCTGCCCAACTAAATCAGCGGCGCAGTACGATACCAAAGCAGGCTTACTACAACACGTTCGGGCTCTATTATTCTGGTGATTTTGCGAGAGCACGCCAAGACTTCCAGCAAGGTTACCGCACGGCTTATCAGGAAGGCGATCAACGCTATCCGGATTCCGTGTGCTTTCTGACGATGATGGGCGAGTGCAACTATCACATGGGCAACTATGCTGATGCTCTGGCAAACTACGAACAGGCCCTCAAGCTCTATCTTGCGTCTGTTAAATCCGGCTGGCAGTCGAGAATCAGATCGCCCGACGTGTTGCCTGTTGATACCGGCGCGTTCATGCGGTCACGCGTCAACTGGGGAACGCCGACACGAACCGCCAACATTCCCAAGATGCCAGCGACGTTCTCGGTTCTGTTTGGTCGTCTCGATGCGTCTCGCGCCTTTCAAGAAGGCGGAACTTACGATGAAGCTCGAATTCGACCGGTTGATGTCACTGAAATTATGCGATGCACTGCGTTGGCGATGCATCGACGAAGGCATCTTTTAGGTGCAATGAATCGGCTCGACCCGTTGTCCAGGCAATTGCTGACAGGGCTAAACCTTCGCGGTGCCGGAGACGGTTCTATTATGGGCGCGTACAACGGAGTGATCCTTGGAATCGCTTCTGCTTCGATGGAGCGATTCGATGACGCCGCGCGAATGCTGTCGCGATCGTTGCAGATTTCAGGTCAGTTCGATCATCCGTTGACCCCTGTTGCACTGACTGAGCTGACGCAATTGTCGATGGCCAATGGAAAGAAGACGATTGCTGCAACGCTGGCGCTGGAGGCAAGTTACTCCGCTGGAGTCTTTGGTCAGTACGATTTGGTCAATGAGTCTCTTTCGCTGGGAACGACCAACCACTTGATGTCTTCAAGGACGCCCTACCCCCCCCTGACTCGAGCGATTGAATGGGCCAATCGCGATAGAGTTCGTCTGACGCAACTGTCGCTGATCCAACGACTTGCAGAATGCCACGCTGAAAGTGGTGACGCCGCAGCAGCACGTGCAGCCATTGCTCTGGCCAGCACGGCAGATCGACGCCGCAATACGTTGGCGGGTTCGGTGGCGAATTCTCGTTTGCAATACACTTCCGCTGTCGCCGATTTCACGGAAGGGAATTTCGCTGCCGGCCTCAATAGTTTAGCTGGGGCACTGCAGCAGTACCAAACCGGTTCGCTGTGGCTTTATCGATTGCGTTTGGCCTCTGATTTGGTGGCGACAAACGCCGTCAGTGAGCTTGATGCGGACAAACTGTTCGAAACGTTGTTACACGATCCAACGGATGCGGAATGGAATTTCGATCCCATTGAGCCGATGTCATTCCTGGCGACGGATCACGTCACAGCGATGGAGACCTGGTTTGAAATCTTGATCCGGCGTCGGCAATATGAACGGGCCCTTCAGGTTTCTGAGTTAATTCGGCGACATCGATTCTACTCAACGTTGCCTTTGGGCGGACGACTGCTCGCGTTTCGCCATTCCCTCAATGCAGAAACGAAATCACTTGATCCTGCGACGGCACAGCAGCGTGATAGTTTTCTCAATCGCAACCCAGCCTATAACGAGCTGCTAACGGGAGCACTCACGATTCAAAAAGAGCTGATTAAGCTTCCGCTGCAACCGAAGGCCGATTCTGAAGATGAACAGAAGCGTCGTCAACTGTTGGCGCAGCTGGCGCAAGTTTCGTCTGCTCAGGAAGCGTTGATGGCGAGCTACGCACTCAGCCGTGAGCCCTCGAACCTCGCGTTCCCTCCTCAGATGCCGCTCGAAAGATTTAAACGCTTGATGCCAAAGGGCACCTTGTGCCTTTCAAGTTTGAAAACGGCCAGCGGCTATCACATGTTTTTCGTCAGCCGAGAGCAGGTCCGTTACGTGAGTCTTGGTTCGGCACGCGGACTTGAGAGTGCGGTCACGAAACTTCTGCGAGAGATTGGCGCCATTGGTGGATCAGCGGCAGATTCCAAAACATTGACGTCTGAAGAATGGAAGGAGGCGGCATTGCAGCTCAAGCAAGGAATCTTCGCTGAAATTCCTGACGAGTCCTTCGGCAAGATCGTTGAGTTGGTCGTCATCCCAGATGGAATGCTCTGGTACATGCCTTTCGAGGCACTGCCTGTGGAATTTGATGGACAGGAAAAGTTTCTTGTTGATCTTTGCCCGATCCGATACGCGCCGACGATGTACCTTTCGGTCGAAGCCCCGGGCGGCGGCCAATTTAAGCGGACTTCCGTCGCCGTCGCTTCCATGCACCCGCGTGGCGATCTCGAAACAACAACAGCCGAACTGGAAGAGCTCAAAAAGAAGCTGCCGGATGTTGCGTCGTTTGAAAAGCAGACAACGCCAAGTGGCTTGAGTGCCTGGCTGACGGATCACTTGATGGTTTGGAGCCAGTCATTTCTGCCGGCCAACGGTTATGATTTTCAGCCCATTCCGTTTGATGTTTCCAATCACGCGTCCATCAGTTCTTGGATGTCGCTACCCTGGTACGGTCCGGAATTTCTTTCATTGCCCGGCCTGCAGACGTTTGGCAAAGGTCGCAAAGCGAACGGATCAGAGATGTTTTTGACATCCGTGACGCTCATGTCTGCCGGTTCGCGAACGATCATGTTGCCGCGTTGGCCGACCGGCGGTGCAACCAGTTTGGGGCTGTCGCGGCTATACGCGGAAAACTTGTCTCAGCAGATGACAGGTGCCGATGCCTTACGGAAAGCGATGATTGAGGCGCGCGATCTCACGTTTGATATCGAGAAAGAACCGCAGATTAGTAAGGCGAAAGATCTCGGCGATATTTCTCTCGAGCATCCGTTTTTCTGGGCAAGTTTCTTCGTCGTTGATCAGCCACGTCTAAAGGCGCCTGAAGTTGTACCCGCGAATCAACTGCCCGGGGTGAATAAACCGCCGGGCGCTGCGGTTACTGTTCCTCGGGGTGCAATGGCACCACCAAAGGTGGCCTCTCCGGCTCCCGATGAAAATTCGGGTGATCTGACGAAACCGACCCCAGACGCCGATTCAGATCCGAAACCGAAAGTGGTCCCGAAGAAAACGGGTGGAGTGTTTTAAGCTCGGATTATTCGCGAGGCGTGGGCAGGATTTTTCGACTGGACTTGTTTTCTCGAGCTGTTGATTATTTTGATCGACGCCGAAAATTCACTGGTTGCGTGAAGTTTCATCAAATCAATTTGTTCGCCTTCGCACCGAAAAGATGCCTGAGAAGTTAGTTGCCTGTTGTCGTGAATAATTCCGGTTAAGGTTTGTCCAGCCTGAATTGAAGGGGTGCCCTACTTTACACTTGCGCAAGCATGATGGTGTTCAACTTCCGAAAACAATCCCGTACGGACACTACCGCAGAATAGTGGTAGAACTGCGAAGTTGTTTTGCAAGCCAGTCGAGATAGCGGCGGATTTCTATTGCCTCTGAGGGGATCTTTCTTCACACTAAATTCGTAAAATGTTCTCTCACGGAGTCAGCCCGGATGCATAATCGACGCATGATGCTTTCATTGATCAGCGTGTTGCTCTGTGCCTTTCTCCTACCGGTGCAATCTCAGGCACAAATAAAACAACAAGGCGTCGATACGCTTGTACTTTGCAGCAGTGATCTGCAAGCGGCACTTGGACCGTGGGTGGATTATCGCCGCCGTCAGGGGCACCGAATTGCGATCCGGTTTTCAAAACCGACGGTTGAGCAAAACATAGAATTGATCGCAGAGTACGCCAAAGGTAACAGGCTTGAGAACGTTCTCCTCGTTGGTGATGCCGGAGATCGTTGGCTCGATCCCCGAAAAGTCGTTCCGACAAATCTGGTGCCGGCGCGGGTCAATCTTCTGTTCGGTTCAGAGCCAAAGATCGGTACCGATAATCCATATGGCGATCTTGATAACGATGGTATCCCGGAACTGTCCGTTGGAAGGCTGACTGCAGACACACCTCGAGAACTAACGGATACCATCAATCGAATCATCCGCTATGAGCAACAGCCGATCAGTCAGCCTTGGCAGCGGCAGATCAATCTGATCGCTGGCGTCGGTGGACTGGGACGACTGATCGACACGGTCGTAGAGAATGCAACACGAGAGATCGTGACGGAACTGATTCCTGCTGGCTACCAAACGAGTTTGACTTACGGAAGCTGGACGAGTCCCTACTGTCCCGACCCACGTCGCTTTTCTGAAACTGCCATCGGACGCTTCAACGATGGCTGTCTGTTTTGGATTTACTGCGGCCACGGAAATCGGGGCCAACTCGATCGCATCATGCTGCCCGATCAAAATCATCGAATCCTTGACAACGAACTGGTCGATCAACTGGATTGCAAGCGAGGCAGTCCGATCGCGATATGCCTTGCCTGTTACACCGGTGCTCATGATGGGCCCGATGATTGTCTTGCCGAAAACATGATGCGTCAGCCCAATGGGCCCGTTGCTGTTGTTTGTGGCTCACGCGTCACGATGCCTTACGCAATGAGTATCCTGTCCGTTGAAATGATGAACGAATACTTTCGCGGCGAATGCAAAACGCTTGGTCAATTGATGCTCAAAGCAAAGCAGCGAATGGCCATGAAGCCAGATCCGAAGAATAAGTATCGCCTGTCGCTCGATGCGCTTGGCAAGACTTTTAGTCCGATGCCGGAACTGTTGGCAGCCGAATGCAAAGAGCACATGCATTTGATGCAGCTGATTGGAGATCCACTTTTGCGACTCAAGCGACCGAAAACGCTCGGTTTGAAACTGGTTAACGGCAACGAAGATGCTCCACCAAAGTTCTCGACAGGAGATGTCGTCAGGGTTTCCGGGACGACGGATCAGACGGGAGTTATGCTTATCGAGATCGCCTATCAGCGTGGTCGACTCCGCCAGCGTCCGACATTCCGCCGCGAATACGATTCGTCTGACGAGGCGTTTTCAAAAATCCACGAAGACTATTTGAAAGCCATCAGTTCCGTTTGCGTGCGGAAGCAAATTCGTGTTTCGCCGGGAGCGTTCGAAGTTGGCTTGACGGTTCCCGACGATTGCAAAGGGGTCTGTGACGTTCGAGCGATGTTGCTCGGTGCAAAAGAATTTGCCGTGGATTCCGTTCCGATCCAAGTTCGTTCGAACCGCCAAACCCGACAAAAGCGACAGGCGGAAGACACGGTTCGAACTGCGCGTCGGAAAAACTAAAGACTCGCCGCGTGCTTTCCATCCATTGCAGCGACCAGGCACCTTTTTATGGCGACCGCCGCTGGCGTGCATTAGGATGGAGCGGTCGTTCTTTCGGATCGTATGCAATCCGATATGAATTGGAGTTCCGTCAATTTTTTATTCGACATCTGAATGCTTGAAATTGTTGAACCGCAGAAGCCAGAGCCACCCACAAGTGAACGGATCTTGAGGTGGGGTGCTGCCGGGCTGACTGCGTTTGCCTTTTTCGCGACGGTTGTTTGGTCGTTTGGGCTCGTACCCGGACTGAATTCCCCACCACGGTCGAATTCGATCATGACGATTGCTCCATATCAACACAACGGAACGTGGGTCTTTGATGATCTGTCAGCCGGGTTGGTCGAGGAACCTTTCATCGCCGGCGTTCCCGAAATGATCGATGTTTTAGTCGAGGATATCCCAGACGCGAAGAATGGGTTCCGGTTGACGTTCTCTGCCATTCCTTTTCCCGGGCACGAAAAGAAACTTACATGGCAGCGAGCAGAAGCTGGCGGAAACTACTACTCGATTGAAGATCCGCCGATGGAAGGATGGCTTTGCCCTGCCATGTTTCAATACTTCAAAGAGGCTCCGCAGGAGCTTTACGTGAAGGCAGAACCAACGCAATAGTTAGTCCTGATTCTTCAAGGCTTTATTGCGAGCCTTGTTGCGCTGTTTGTTCCTCTTGTCGCGAGCTTTCTTCTTCTTGGATTTGAGTTTGCCAATTTCGGCTTTCTTTTTGAGCTGCTTTTCTTCGTCCGCTGAACGGTAGGCAGGTTTGCGAGGTCGAGGAATGCAAACGACCAGAAAGCCAAGAAACACAACGGCAAAAAGCAGTGCGTAGGCAAGAGTGTATTGAGATTGTTGAGCGAAAATTAAGACCGACATGAACGGTGACCCGAGCAACGCGTTGAGTAAGTTCTGTGGGTCTATTGTAGCTCAAACTTTCAGCCTTCGAAGGCTCTTGTTGTGCTACTTTGCCTGACGTGAGTAATTTCTGAGCAGCAAGCCGGCCCACAACGCCAAAAACAGGCTCATCGGGAGAATCACCAGTAGCGGCTTTCGCCAATCCTGAGTTGTGCCGAAGATGACGGTTCCCGTCGCGATTGAAATCACCCATACCACCAGCAACGCAAACAGGGCGTACGTCATCACTGCTGACGGTTGCTTTTGCGGAGTATCGTGGTCAGAATTACTCGGTTGCTGCGGTTCGCTCATTCGTTCGACTATTCTGGTTGATGGCCAAATCCAAAAAATCCAACCGCCTCGACGGCTGCACGTTCACGTTGTTTGTCGGCATGATCATGGTCGCCCTTTATGTTGCCAACGGTATTTTCGTGCGGGCGTTCCTGTCGCCAGGTGACTCCATGATCGAGGCCCAAATCTATCAGCCGCTTGAGTTTGGACTCCCAATTCTAATGATTTTTGCCGAATATTGGCTCTGCGATCGCTTCATGCAACGGTTTTCCAAGACGAAGGATTCACGGTAGTTGCGATGAAGGATCGATCAGCATGAATCGTTTTCGTATGCCCGCTGAGTGGGAGTCTCAGGCAGCAATCTGGGTAAGCTGGCCACATAATCAAGAAACTTGGCCGCAGAATCTGGAAGAGGCTCGGGCTGAATTTGCCGCGTTCGTCCAAACGATCGCCAAGGGTCAAATCGTTCATGTGATGGTTCCGCCGAGCGAGACCGATTTGGCCAGTTCACAGATCGGAGAACTTTCAAACGTCGACTTAGTTTCGATCCCGACAAACGATGCGTGGGCTCGCGACTATGCGCCAACGTTTGTGGTTGATGCTTCGTCAAACGAGTTGGTGTCGATCGATTGGTACTACAACGCGTGGGGAGGAAAGTATCCTCCGTTTGAGTCCGATCAACAGGTTGCGAAAAAAGTTGCTGACCATCTCAGGATTCGAAACGTCGCTGGTGGGCTTTGTTTTGAAGGCGGAGCGATCGAAATGAATTCGAACGGCGTTTTGCTGACGACCGAGTCCTGTGCTTTGGATCCGAATCGAAACGCTGACATATCCGTTGCTGAAGTGGAATCGATTTTGATGGAACGATTGGGATGTCGCAAAGTCGTTTGGCTGCCAGGCGATGTTGGCGTAAGCAAGACGCTGTACGGCGACGACACCGATGGTCACATTGATCAGCTTGCGCGGTTTGTTGATGATGATACGATTGCACACGCTTGGGTCAAAGATTCGGACTCGCGATACGAGGCCCTGTCTTGGAACGTGGCTGCAATCAAAAAGCAGTTGCCCGAGAAGAAATTGGTTCCTTTGATGTTGCCGGATCCATTTGAGTTCTGCGGCCGTGAGATCCCTGCGAGTTACTGCAATTTTCTGATCACGAATCAGTCACTGATCGTTCCGCAGTTCGGTGTGCCGGAAGATGCCGCAGCAGTTGAAGCTTTGAGTTCGGTTTTTGAAGAACGAGAAATCGTGCCACTCAATTCACGAAACCTTGCTGTTGGGCTTGGTTCGTTTCACTGTTTGTCTCAGCAGCAGCCGTCCTGCAATAGAAGTCAGATTTGAATACTCAAGCAGCTCGTCCGAAAAATTTGGCACAACTTCTGTTGCCGGTCCCAATTCACTGTTCGTTTTCATTGAAGTGACTGTGCTTCTCGTCCCGAGTCAAGGCGGCCAGTCACGGGCGAGTTTACGATAGGTTTGCGCTTTACCCTAATTTAGCTGCGGAAAACGTCGGTGCGATTTGGGGATTCACTCAGATTTTTCGGTAAAACAGACTTAATTCTAAGGGCATTCCGAAAGTTTCTGTATCATCGAGGTGTCGAGAAAGTTGATTTGATGGTGACCCTTTAAAAGCCATTCATCGCAACATGAGTTTATTAGCACCCAATGAGGAGATGACCAGATGAAAAGACTAACCAATTTTTTCTACCACCGTGGCCTATTCGTCGCGGCAGCACTTGCCCTGTTTGTCGCGCCGGTCCAAGCCGAAGTCGTCGGCCTGTGGGAGTTTGAAAACGGTGCAGATCTTACCGCTGCCACCGTCGGATCAAACTTGACAGCAACCGGAGCGCCATCGGCAGTGGCTGGAACCGGAACGGCTACTGACGCAGGGGCGGCTTTGCTGGACCTTGGAGATTTCTATACGGCCGTCAACCCTATCGGAGCAACGGGAGGTGGTGTGAACACAAACGCTTATACGATCTTGATGGATATAAGTGCTGCCGATAATGGATTCAATGCCCTGATTGAGACTAGTGGCGGCGATGACGGTGACATATTTCTTGATGGTGCAGGAGTCGGAATTGGCGGTGACTATGACGGCGTCTTGGCTGACGGAACCTTCCATCGACTTGTAGCGGTTTTCGATCAGGCTGCAGCAGACAATTGGTCTCTCTACATTGATGGGACTCTGGCAAACAACGTCGTTACTGGTGAGGCTCTCGATGGCCGTTGGTCAATGCAGGCAACCTTTGATGTCTTTTCCGACAACGGTGGTGGTGAAGAAAATCCGACAATTGTTTCCAATCTGGCTCTTTTCAATACCGCATTGACTGCTGACGAGGCATTGGCTCTTGGTAGTGCTGGGGCCGCGATTTCGGCTGTTCCGGAACCATCGTCAATAATGTTGATGATGGGCGGTCTCGGTCTAATCGGACTTCGTCGCCGACGCTAGGTCTTGAACGTTATTTGGGCGAACCTTCCGATGGTTCGCCCCATATCGCTTCACTAAGAGGAGGCCTGCTGAAATGGTATTGGCAGGCGTCCTTTTTTCAATTGCCCCAAAGCAGTTTTACGCACGTGTGTTGCGTTTTGATTCACTTCCCCGGAAAGCAGTTGCTGTCGTTGGTTGTAGAATTCGAAACACCAACACCGGAATCCAGCATGGCCAAGCCGTACGGAATTCGACGGTTGACGACGAAAATGGATTGTACTCAGGCGGTGGTGAGCGGTCTGCTCATGAGACCACTATTGTTTTTGGAAGCGAACCACCGAACAACTATTCCTCGGTGAGGATGCCTTTTTCGATCAACTGATCCATGAACGAATTCAATCGGGAATAGCCACCCCCGGATGCGAACTTTTCCAATGGTAGTTCGACTTCATGCATCTTCTCGACCCCGCCGCTGGCGGTGCGTTTCATCAGATTGATACGAATCATGTCTTTGTCGAGCTTGATTTCGCCGATCTCGTCGGCGACGATGATTGTTTCCATTTCCGGCGACTTTTGGATTTTGTTGTGTAAGCCAAACAGCATTACCAGGCCGGCAAGCACGCCCAGCAAAGTTATGAATACCAGAGCGGTCAGAGGAAAAAGGTTGACAGATTGTGAGGAGGGTTCGTTTTTAATCATCGTTCGATGAGCCTACTGCGGGTGGTTTGTTTCAGATCTGCCGTATTCTGACTCGATGGCGGCACACTGGGAATTACTTTCGATGACAAAACTCGCGATCAGTGAAAATTTTCGGCAAACAATCGTAACGACTTGTCTGACTTGCCTCGTTGACCCTGTTTAGGCAACGCCCGGTACTACATTTTGGAACTCTTTGAGGCTAGACTACGGGTAAATTCAATTTTGCAAATATTGCTGAGCCTTCATGAAACTTCTGATTTGGCTGTTGGTTGCCGCCCTGTTGATTGCTCATCAGGACTTCTGGTACTGGAATGACGGCACTTTAGTGTACGGGTTCATGCCGATTGGTCTTTTCTATCACGCCTGTCTTTCGTTGACGGCAGGAGTCTTCTGGTTTTTGGTCTGCACGTTCGCGTGGCCGAAAGATCTCGAAGAAGACTTTGCAACGGCAACAGAAACTGGGGAGACCAACTGATGGAGTTTTTACTTGCGCTCAATGAAGGCCAAACACGCTTGGGCGTGATTCTTGCTTACCTTGCCGCGCTGCTGATACTTGGCTTCTTTGCCAGCAAAATGTTTCGTGGTACCAAGCAGGACTTCCTGCTCGCTAGCCATTCGATTGGCCCGTTCCTTCTGTTAATGAGTATTTTCGGGACGACGATGACTGCGTTTGCGCTCGTTGGTTCTACCGGTGAAGCGTTCAAGCAGGGAATCGGCGTGTACGGCATGCTGGCCTCTAGCAGCGGTATCATTCACTCACTGTGCTTCTTCGTGATTGGTGTCAAAATCTATGGCTTTGGTCGTAAGTACGGTTACTCGACGCAGTGCCAGTTC
>CAYGUE010000158.1:0-15989 GCA_964352885.1 uncultured Pirellulaceae bacterium | reverse complement strand
GTGAACGACTACACCGCCGCGGCCGAGCGTCGCGATGTGGAAGTGTTAGCGACGTGGCGAACGTGGAGCCGTGTCCGCGGAACGCTCGAAGAATCCGATCGGATCATTGTTCAGGGCGGCAGTCGAATCTCGGCGGGACAATTGGTGTCGGCAACGCAAAGCGATCTGGAGTTCCCATGGCAAGATGAGACAACGATCAAACTCGGGCAGTTGCAACAGGAGAGCATGCAATGATTGACTCCTCCAATCGCGAAACGAACGAGCCTGGATTGCACTGGTCGACCGTCGGCATCAGCAAGCCGCGATTGTTGATCATGATGATTGCGTTGCTACTTGTCGGTGGTCTTTCGTCCTACATGGTCCTTCCGCGAATGGAGGACCCTGTTCTCACATCTCGCGCTGCAACGATCTCGACACTTTACCCCGTCGCAGACGCGGCTCAGGTGGAAGCACTCGTCACCGATCGCATCGAAAAGGCCATTCGCGAAGTCGAACAAATCAAGGAAATCCGTTCTCAAAGCCGATCGGGAGCATCCCTGATCACGATTGAATTGCGCGACGATGTTTACGTACCAGGTCCAATCTGGAGCCGGATTCGAGGCAAGGTAGAAGACTCGATTGCCTCGTTGCCAACTGAGGCCTCGCGGCCTCAGTTTGACGAACTTGACGTGCGAGCCTTCGCTTGGATAGGTGCGCTGACGTGGACTCACGAAAGTGAACCCAACTATGCGATTCTGGGGCGTTTTGCGAAAGACCTGGAAGATCGAATCCGAGAGCTTGGTGGCACTGATGATGTGAAGCAATTCGGTCGACCGAATGAAGAAATCGTTGTCGAAGTCGACCAAGCGAGACTGGCGAACGTAGGACTTTCCGCAGCCGATGTTGCTATTTCGATTCGTGGTGAAGACGCGAGGAATGCTGCAGGCACGCTGCGATCCGCCAACCAGGCGATGCCAGTTGAAATGGCGAATCAGCTGAACTCAGTGGAAGCAGTTCGGCAATTGCCGCTCAAGAACAGCGGTGATCAAGGCAGCTTCGTCGTCGTTGGAGATGTTGCAAGAGTTGATCGAGCAATCGCAGATCCGCCAGCGGAGCTTGGTCAAATTAACGGGCAAGCTGCCATGATACTGGGCGCCATGGTTCGCCCCCGCAGTCGCATTGATGCGTGGCGCGGCGAACTTGGGCAAGTCATCAAAGAATTTCAAGCAGAACTGCCGCCGGCGATTGAGTTGTCAGTCGTGCTGGATCAGAACCACTATGTTCAGAAACGGCTTTCAGAACTCTTTGGCAACCTTGCCGCGGGATCACTGGCAGTGCTGTTTGTTGTTTGGATTTTGATGGGCTGGCGTAATGCACTGATGGTTTCAATCGCACTGCCGCTGGTTTCGCTGGCAGTTCTCACTGGAATGCGAGCCAACGCGATTCCGATCCACCAGATGTCGGTCGCTGGTCTGATCATCGCGTTAGGACTGTTGATCGACAACGCGATCGTGATCGTGGATTCCATCAGCAATCAATTGCGATCTGGAAAGTCGCGCATCGAAGCCGTCTCTGCAACGGGACGGATTCTTGCAATTCCTCTTCTGGCATCAACGCTAACGACCGCGTTTGCATTCGCCCCAATCTACCTAATGGAAGGACCTGCTGGAGAGTTTGTAGGAGCCATGGCGTTGAACGTAATTATCTCGGTTGCCAGCTCTCTATTCATCAGCCTACTGATCATCGCGCCGCTGGCAGCCATGTTGAATCGCGTCGAAAGGCAGGACGCGCCCTTGGCAGCAGGCATCAGCCCCGGACCGTTAAAACCAATTTTCGAACGCTTTGTTTTGTCTTGCATTCGCCATCCATTGGTCACGGGAATCGGTTGTGCTGCACTTGCTGGAGCAGGCATTTTTTCGATGACGATGCTGCCGGATCAATTCTTTCCGCCGGCTGATCGGGATCAGTTTCATGTTGAAGTCGAGCTGCCACCAAACGCATCTTTCTCCGAATTGAAAGCGCTGACGAACAGAATCAGCACCGAGTTGGACAACAATCCCCGCGTTGAGCAGACGACATGGTTGCTCGGACGCACGGCGCCGACGTTTTATTACAACATTATCACCAATCGACTCGGGGCACGGGGCTACGCGCATGGCATTGTGCAATTGGATTCGAAAAGGGATGCTGCCGCGGAGATTTGCAAAGTGCAACGTTCGCTACAGACAAAGTTTCCAGAAGCTCGCGTCTTGGCAAGGCAGTTGGAGCAGGGACCTCCTTTCACCGCGCCGATCGAGCTTCGATTCTTCGGACCAAACCTCGATGTATTGCGTGAACTCGGAGACAAATCACGCAAGCTACTTTCGGAACTGGATAACGTGGTTCATGTGCGCGTCGAGTTGAACGATTCGACACCAACGGTCCAAGTCGATGTTTCAACAGAAGACGCTCAACTGGCCGGACTTCGACCGGGCGAAATCGCGACGCAGCTTAACGCACAACTCGAAGGAGCCATCGGCGGATTCGTTTTGCAGCAGACGGAGCAGATTCCTATTCGAGTCCGTATTGCAGGCAGTCAGCGTGCGAACTTTGAAGACCTGAATCAGTTGAACCTTGTCTTCCCGTCAGCGGGTGGTGCCGCGAAACAGGTGCCGCTCAGCGCCGTTGCAGATTTAAAACTGAAACCAACGACCGCCATGGTTGCGAGACTTAACAGCATTCGCATGCAGGAAGTCCAAGTCTTTCTGGAAGCCGGAACGTTACCTTCAACCGTGCTCGCAAAGCTTAATCAAAAAATGGAAGACTCCGCATGGACTTTGCCGCCCGGCTACAGAATGAGTTACGGCGGTGAGGCCTCGAAACGCGGCGAAGCGGTTGGCAACTTGATGGCCAGCGTTGGCATTCTGGTTGTTGCTATGATCGCAACATTGGTGCTCTCCATCGGATCCTTTCGAGGTGCAATGATTATCGGTGCGGTCGCGATGATGGCCGTCGGCTTTGGTGGTGCCTCGTTGTTTCTGTTTGGCTATCCGTTTGGCTTCATGGCGATCGTGGGCATCATGGGTTTGATCGGAATTGCGATTAATGATTCGATCGTTGTGTTGACGGCTCTCGGCGAAGATCCCGAAGCAGCGACGGGTGATGAACAGGCAATCCTGCGTGTGACGTTGCATGAAACACGTCACGTTCTGGCGACGACTTTCACAACAATCGCGGGCTTTTTGCCCCTGCTGATTGCGGGTGGAGGTTTCTGGCCTCCGATGGCGATCGCGATCGCGGGAGGTGTCGTTGGCTGTACTTTGCTGGCGCTAATTTTCGTGCCCAGCTCTTTCGGATGGATAACGAGGAGTAAACAGTTACCAATTGGGCCCGTCGAATCGCAAGCCCTGCCAACGTCCCGAGCATCGCCGATCAAAACAGTTCAGGAACTGGTCACTTCATAAGCACAGTGCATGAACGAAGCCATAGTGTTAAGCTATTGAGCAATCAACATTCCACTTTTCTCAGGCCCTACCGTGTTTTTAAGTGAACCTGGTCAGACTCCATACGACCTGAAATTTACGCTCTTCGGATTTCCATGCAGAGTGCATCCTGCGTTCTTTATTCTGCCGGTAATATTCAGCCAGTCATTCATTGGATCATTCGATATCAACGCTGGCGCAGGAATACTCATCGTTGCTGCCGTGTTTTTCATTTCAGTATTGGTTCACGAACTCGGGCATACGCTGGCGTTTCGCTATTTCGGCATTGAGTCAAGCGTCGTGCTGTATTGGATGGGAGGACTTGCCATCCCCGGCGGAGGTATGGGGTCGTGGAAAGGTGGACGCTCTCGAAGCCTCAAGCCAAATGAGCAAATTATCGTTTCACTGGCCGGACCCATCGCAGGACTTTTGTTGGCTGTCTTTTTCGTAGCCATCCTGTTTTTGATCACAGGAAACCTCACCCTTCGATGGTTCGGACCGTTTCCGCTGCCGCAATACAACCCGGCCGGGACGATTCTCGCTGACTCAGCTTCTTTGAACATGTTTATTTTTGTCAGCATCGTGATCAATGTCGTGCTCAACATCTTCAACCTTCTTCCGGTCTATCCGCTCGATGGTGGGCAAATCGCACGGCAATTATTTGTCAAAGCCGATCCTTGGGCGGGAGTTCGAAAGAGTGTGATTCTCTCGATGTGCGTTGCGGTATTTGTCGCGTTGTATTCGTTGCAACAGAAGGACACGTTTCTGGCAATCTTTTTCGGATTTATGGCGTGGAGCAACTATCAGTCGCTCACCATGGGCAGCGGTAACAACCGCAAGCCTTGGTAACAGCAATGAGCGAGATAAAGCTGGACTTGCCCCCACCGTTTTTGAAAGCGGTCTATTTGCGCGATGACTTTGATTTCAACAAACGCGGAAGCGCGATTGAAAATGAAGTCGAAGAGCCAGTAGCGGTCCCAGAAACCGATCAAGTACTCGACGAAACGCTATTCATGACCGATGAAGAACTCATCGCGTCATTAACAACTCTGTCAGAGCCTGAAGAAAAGCAGGAGACCGTTCCAACTCCAGATCCTGAAAGCGTCTTACTTCCGCCTGAACCGGGCGATTCAAAGATGGCTCGCAAGGACCGTTTTCCGTTTTCGATACCGTGGGTGGCGGAATTTGAACTTGAATTTAAAACGGCTGTTACGTTTCTCGTTGGTGAGAACGGTAGCGGAAAATCGACTCTGATCGAGGCCCTTGCGTCGCTTTCCGGATATCCGGTTTGCGGTGGCGGACAGAACGACATTGCCAGTCAGTTCGGCCCCGAACGGTACAGTGAACTGGCGGAGGCGATGTACGTTTACTTTTCAAAGCGGCCTCGCGACGGATACTTTTTTCGTGCCGAATTCTATGCACAGTTCGCCTCGCTACTCGATCAACGACTCCGCGATCCGGACTTCCAAGGAGATCCTTACATGAGATATGGCGGCCAGTCACCGCACACTCGCTCGCACGGCGAATCCTTTTTGGACTTGTTGAACAACCGATTGGGCGATGGCTTATTTCTAATGGACGAACCGGAAGCGGCTCTTTCGCCGCAACGTCAACTGACCCTGTTGGCGATCATGGCAACGCGAGTGCAAAGCCAAAAGACCCAGTTCATCATCGCAACGCATTCACCGATTCTGATGACATTTCCAGGAGCTACGATTCTGAATCTCGATTCAAACACGATTCAGGAAACGACGCTGGCAGAAACCAGCCACTTTCAGTTGACTCAGGGGATCCTTGAATTTCCCGAGAAGTATTGGCGTCACCTAATGGAAACACCAGAACTAAACACGTAGCGCTCAACATGCACGCCGGACCGCCGCAAACAGTCTAGGTGAAGCGTCCCTTGTGCAAAGCCCCTTCTTGGACATTTCGGTCGCTTGTTGATGGACTTTTGCACTTTTCCTGCTATTCTTCGTTTGATGGGAAGACTAAAGGAAGTTCGATGATCGATTTTGCAGGGCACCGTTTTTCGGAAGAGTCTGTCACCGCCAATTGGCCCCCAACTAACCGTCGCCTCAATGATACGTTTGCTGCTTTGGGCCGCCTGATCTCCGTTTGCACTCCAGTGCTTGAGAGTGTGCGAACAGCATCCGATTCGGTTGCTGGTTGTCCCGGTTCGGTCTACTTGCTGAAACAGCTGCACGATGGTCTCAGGCAGGGCGGCACGATTTCCGGACTCCTGAGCTCTGTCGAATGCGGCCGCAAACTGGCTTTCTCTTTTGCTGATCGAAGAATTCACTTGATCTCAATCGGTGAGGACTGTGGAACCGTCGACATGGCGTTGCAAATGGCGGCGCGAATGCCAGCGGTCATCGACGGGGTGCGTGAAGCGGTTTGGCAGAGTGCCTCGGTCGCGATCGATGAAGACCATGCCTTCCTACTTTTGACGTTGGCGCTCTATTTCTCAGCAGGTTTGCCACCGACCACAGCTTTCGAGAAGACACTGCCATATTTCTCTGGCGAGGGTCGAATTAGCGTGTCGATTGAAAGAGTGATTGAGATGCTCGACCGGGGCCTGTCGGTTTCCAAAAGCATTGAGCGTTCACAGCTTTTTCAACCCGAGATCGAAAACCTGCTTACGACCGATGAGACTCGCAACGAATTGGAGACAACTTTGAATCGACTTGCGAACCTATCCGTGTGGCCCGTTTAAGTCCCACGAGTTCCATGTTTCGAATCGTTTTCATCGCAATCTTTGCCATCCTTGTCGTTGGAATTAGTTTCGCTAGCGCAATGGCTTGTCCTACCTGCAAGGAATCCTTGCATAGCGGTTTGGCGCGGGGATACGCCATTAGCATTCTGTTCATGATGGCGATGCCCTTTCTGATATTCACGTTTTGGGTCGTGACGATCCTGCGTTTGAGATCCAAGGCAGATTCACCAGCCACGTAAATAGAGTCTTTGGACAACGCTGCTCGTAGCGCATGAAAAAAGCCTGCCGAAATCAGCAGGCTTTGAGTTCACTTGAGTAGAAATTAAGGGCTATGCCTTTGTCTTTTTCGTAGCTTTCTTCTTGGTAGCAGCTTTCTTCTTGGTAGCAGCTTTCTTCTTGGTAGCAGCTTTCTTCTTGGGTGCTGCTGCGTCCTCGTCACCTTCTGCGCCCTCTTCTACGACGGGCTCATCGATAACTTCCTCTTTCACCTTTTGTACAAAGTGAGGAGGCTTGCCTTCGGGGCTGAGTTCTGTGGCTCGTTTTTCTGCAGCTTTGCGTTGGTTGAATTCGTACAACGCGACTCGCTTCATCTGGTGATTGAATACTCCCCAGAAAACTCGCAAACGAACCTCGGCAGCAGCAGCGGCACGAGACTTGCGCTTCTTGGCTGGCTTCTTTTTCTTTTTTACTGGAGCCTCAGCATCATCGCCCTCTCCAGCCGCTTTTTTCTTGGTGGCTTTCTTCTTGGTCGTTGCTTTTTTGGCAGTCGAGGAAGCTTTTTTCTTGGTCGCCTTTTTGGCCATGATCTCTAACGTTAAATGAAAAAAGTTGGACATCAGAACGCGTCAAAAAACAATAAATGACGTATTCTGGGGCAGTTGCGAACCGCAAAGTATATTTGGTTCTACTCGAATTGCCTACTGCATACGTCGAACTGAGCCTAAAATTGACCGGCATTTGCAATTCCCATTCAAACCAGTAAATGGTGCGGCCCCGATGCCCCCTTAAATGGGTTGAATCCACAGCCGAGCCATGTTTTTTATCGTCTAATATGCCTGATCCTCAACCGGAACCAAAAACTCGCTATGAGCTTACCGATCCGGACGTTCGGCTAATGCTTCGAGTCCGCGATGGCGATGAGCCTGCATTTCGGGAATTGGTAGAAAAGTACCAGGGTCGCCTGGTAGGAATTTTGACCCATTTGGTCAGTGACCGAGAAACCGCACAGGACCTCGCCCAAGATGTATTCCTTCGAGTCTATCGGGCTCGCGAGCGATATCAGCCCATGGCAAAGTTCTCGACTTGGCTGTTCACAATCACACACAATGTTGCCAGCAACTCGCTGCGAAAGTCTTCTCGAAGAAAAGAAATCAACCTTGTTTCATCTCCTTCGGGTTCTATGCCTGTGCGGCCTCTGGAAATGATGGCCAAGGAAAAGAGTGGGCTGATGCCAGCACGTCAACTTCTGAAATCCGAGATGGAAGAAGTCATGTTGGCCGCCATCGAACAGCTCGGTGAGCGACAACGTATCGCCACGATGCTTTCCAAGTTCGAAGGAATGAGCTATCTGGAAATTGGAGACACGATGGGACTGACGACGCAAGCAGTGAAATCACTTTTGTCGCGGGCTCGCAACAATCTGAAAGACATCCTGAAACCCTACCTCGAATCCGGTAGTTTAACGGATGGCACTGCTGGCGGAATGAAACGGGATCAAGACAACGAGACTCAGAGCAACTGACGATGGCCAAAGAACCAGGCAAAAATCAGGATGAAATCGACAGCGAATTGCTGACCGCATACCTTGACGGCGAGCTTGCAGACGCAGATTGCGTTGCTGTCGAAAAGAGGCTGGCAGACGATCCGTCGTTTCATATGCACATGCGTCAATTGCAATCGGCATGGGACATGCTCGATAGCTTGCCGCTAGTCCTGCCGAACAGTCATTTCGTTCAGACAACCATTGAGATGGCGATCGCTGGCAACAGCACCAGCAAAAAGTCCGCCGCCGGAATCATTCTCAAAGGCTTGCTGCTGGCATTGATCCCGGCAGCCGTTTTTGGATTGAGCTATTTCGTAAAACGCGAATCCATCGAACAGCCAGAAAGAGAACTTGTCTATGACTTGCCACTGATTGAAAATCACGATCGCTACACAAAAGTTGTTTTTGAAGGCAGCGCGAAGAAAGGCATTGAATTTCTGAAGTCGATTTCCGCGGAAGGACTCTTTCGCGAAGTCGACGACTTGTTTCCCGTTGATTCGCGCGAAGATCCGTTATCCGATTTTGATGAACCGTCACAGCCACCAACGGCCCAACGGATTCGCGATCGAAGCGAGCGGCTGTCCCGCATGACAGATGAGCAACGCAATGAGCTTTTTGACAAGAAAAAGAAGTTCGAAACATTGGATGCAAAGCAGCAGAAAACTGTGCGTGAATTCCATGATCTGCTGGCCCTAGAATCTGAATCTGATCGTAGCAAACTGGTCGAAGTGATGGCCTCCTACTACGACTGGCTGAGAATTTTGGGACCAAGCCAAAGAGCAAGCTTGCTCGACCTTCCACTTGATCAACGACTCAAAGAGATCGGCAAGGTCACTCGCAAACAGGCTCAGGAAGCATTTGGGACGATCGGATCAACGAAGCTGCCGCTTGATGATGCTGTTTTGTTTTATCAATGGTACGAAGTTTCGATTCGGTATTACGAACCTGAAATCAGGGAACGAACCGGCGAAGTGGCAGCCCGACTGCTTGAGTCAAAAGGCCTTCCGACCAACGCACTGATGATCGACCGAATCAAAGCAGCGCCGATTGAGCAGCTGGTTAAATTTCTGTTGCGGAATAACCGGGAGGCGTTTGGCAAAATCCTTTGTGATAATATTGCAGAGAAGAATATCGGCATCGACCTTTTGCGAGAAATCGCTTCGGATGAGGCGAAATCCATCTTCGATCAACCCGGATTCACTGATGCTAACCGACGCGAACTGATCCTGAAATGGATCGAAACTGCCAATCAAGCGAGCTTCCCGATCAAGCCGACGGCTTTGCGATCGTTCTATGCGGAACTCAGCCAAGAACAACGCGACCAACTGGACAACCTTCATCCCGATCAATGGCACGAAACACTGACGCGGATGTACTGGGAAAAGAACATCGGTCAACGTTCGGCTCCTTCAGAAGTCGAGGCGTTCCAAAAGTTCCTGCAGCAAAGCGGCTGGGGAGCTGAGTTCGGCACTTCCGAAGATGACTCCTGAATACAGCAAAAAACGAATTCCCATCGCGGAGCTCGTTTTTCGCTTTCGATCTCCGACCGACATTGTTTACAGCGTTTCGAAGTTGTCGAAGCTGAACGCGATGCCCTGCTGCGGGAAAATCCCGTAGATGGTCTGCGTCAGATATTGGTTGACTGCCTCAGAAAGTCGCTGAATTGGTTTCTTCGGGATCAGAACAATGTCCGAGTCACGCAACCAGATTTCATCCGATGGATAAGGCCGACGTCCGTTGAGTGCTCCGCCAAGGTCAAGTCGGGTTGCGATCAGTTGCCAGTTTGCGTCGCGACGGAAAACGACAACCTGCCTCAAGTTGCCTCCGGCGTTGAATCCCTGAGCCAATGCAATCGCTTGCATGGCCGTCGTCGGTCCAGTTAGCTCAAAACGTCCGGCCGCAGGAACTTCCCCAACAACGTAGATGAAGCGTGGTGCTCGTTGAGTCAGAATTGGCGTTACCTCAACTCCACCGAAGTACAAACGGTATCGAGCGTTTACTTCGCGGCCAATTTCTTCCAGCGTCAATCCAATGGCTGGCACGCTACCAACCAGAGGTAGCTGAATCGTGCCATCGGGTGAAACGAGAGCGGACCGAGACTGACCACCTTGACCGGCACGAGCATCGACGGCATCTCGCAGATCTTGCAATGGCGTGTCGCCACTTACAACCTGAACCACGATTTCCGGGTTCTTTACGAATTCGATGTAGCGGTCGGTCAATTCACGCTGCAAGTTATCGATCGTTTTCCCGGCCGCACGGACGGTTCCAATCAGTGGTAGAGAAATCGTACCGTCAGATAGAATTTGAAGGTTCGGCTGATTCAACGTGGAGTCCGTCGTTGAGGCCATCTGAATCGAATCGCCAACGAACAATCGATACGGCTCATTGCTGCGACGACGTGTCAGCAGGTAGACGAATTCCAACTGGTCACCGATGCGAATTCGGTAGTCAGGCACGTGAGGTGTTCGGAACGGCCCAATGTACTCACCGTAGGCATACTGCTCCCAACCTTTCTGTTTTGCGGTCACCCAACGCGGTTCGCGATGCAGCTTTCCGCCGGTGTCTTTGTCGACCGCATACATCGGCTTCGAAGGCAAATATTCCTGACCTGTTGTGCCGTAGCCAAATGCAGTCTGTTCGACGACTCCCATGGGCTGTTGAACCATTGGTTGCATATACACCGCACTGCCGACAGTGCTATAGCAACCACACGCTCCCTGACATCCGCAGTCCTTCCCTTGGCAGAGTTGCACTTGGCTGTCTCGAATGACTCCATCGTCCTGATTCGGATTGGCGGCTGCTTCGTAAAGTGCCGTTTGAACACGATTGTTAACTTTTTGTTTTAGCGGTGACGCTATGACGTCGAGCTCCGCTGCCGCAGGTCGAACATTCTCATCAACTCTCACCGTTGTATCGGTCACTGGTTCAGCGACGCGAATGCGAACCGCTGGCGCCCCGTCACTCAAAACGACAATCCCAAGCAACATCAAACCCAGAAAGGTCGTTACGAGCGTCAGTTTTATCATTGTCTTGATGGTCATGGGCAAGTCGCGTCTTTATCAAACAGTTTTGTGTATCGGGATAGTCAAATCGAATCGTTCGTCACCGTAGCTTTGAATTGCTAAACCTAGCGTCGATCGTTTTTCGGTACGAAGATTGAGCCAATCCGATCAGCGAATGATGGTTTGCTTTCGGGTTCAATATTGCCGGCAGGAACAACCATGCTCCGCTGAGTCTGGGCAGCCATCGCGGCTTCTGGATTTTCCATAGGGCTACGAGAAATAAACTCGCCCGGCTCAACCCATTGGATAGGCCCAGTGGCGGTTCCAAACGATTGACGATGAAGTGCGGTCTGATATTCGCCCATCGCGAGATTTGCCAATTGCATGTCTTGCGGAGTACCTTTTCGCTGATGGACCTTTGCAAGGTTCGCCCAACTCTGTGGAACCTGTTTGATCCTCAGACTCGTTTTAAGATATGCTTCGGCTCGGGCAAGTTGGCCATTGCGAGCCAGCAACACGCCCAGCTCGTTTGCACTGCGAAAATTGTTCGGGTCCGCGGTCAATGATGCGTGATGGAAAATGATCGCCTGAGTCATCTCCATTGATTCCGGATCCGGGTTTGCCTGAGCAGATATCGCTCGCATTTTCCCAAGGCAGTAAAGTGCTTCTGCGGCAACCGGGTTCTGTCCGCCACATACACCGAGCTGCTGTCCCGCATATTCGAGATAGCGTCGCGTCGCTTCGGAGGCGGTCATCGTACGAGCTTCCTGAACTTCAATCACTTGAGTTTCGTGCCCTTCGATGATTGCACCAACATTCATGATGATCTGTCGTTGCGGGTCATCGACTTTGAAATCCTCGGCCTCTCGCATCGCCAAAAGACCACTACGCAAAGCGTTGGCGTACGCGTTACCACCTACCGTTGCATCATTCGATTCGGCGAGAACTCGAAGCGCTCCAAGAAACTCATGTCCTGCTGCTTCGGTTGCGTTGCGTCGCGCCAATGACTTGCCGTACTCAATATGCTGTACAGATTGCTGTGTGGCGACTTCGCTCATACCCTGCACGGCTCCGGCTGGCCTAGGTACCGGCTGGGCGAATTCTGCGACGGAAACTGGCTCTGACACATCGACATCAGTTCCGATAGTCGTTTCTACAGGAGAGGTGTCCATCGTGTCTGGTGCTTTGGCGGGCTTTGAGGCGGCGAAACGGATTGTTTCTGCATCCGCAACTCTTGCTACTGCATCAGAGTTGAGTCGAGTAAAGGGATTGGACGTCCATCTTGAATCTTTTAGTGTTGGTTGGAAGGCAGTTTCAACTTCGGGCGGCGTCTGAGCTACTTCCGGCAAATCGACATCAAGGATATCGACATCAAGGATATCGGGCTCGACAGCGACCGTCAAAATTTCGTCCAGAGTCAGCAATTCTTCGGGTAGTTGAATCTCAGGGAGAACGGTGGCACGGACTTCGATTTCTTGAACAAGACTTTTCTCGAAGACCGCCGACGAGCTTGCGTAGGTGCTAAGGTCCGCTTCGAAAGTGTTGGTGCTTTTCGAAGAATCCGAGCGGTAAGTCATCAGAACTGCGAACAGTCCGGTACCAGCGAGCACGGTCATCAAAAATCGTTTCGTGGAGATCGTCATCACTGGCCTCTATCTGCAAAATCGACATGTCATACGATTCACGTCGTGCAAACTTTATCGACCAATGCGATTGTTCAAGCGAAGCCGGTTGTTCCGATTGTGCGTTTTTCTCCACGGATGGCACCGCCGCGATCGGAAAAATCCGCATAGTTTAACGACACAGCTTTCCCAAACTGACAGAAGTGCTTGCATGGCACATAGAAAGTGAGTCGATTCTGCTTGGAAATCAGGCCTGGTTAGCGAGGTCGTCAAACATGCACATCAGGCGTTCTGAGCTCTGCAGTTGCAGGCTTACTGAATTCGCTCGAGCGTAAAGTATGATAACGGAATTCGAATTGGGCCAAAGTTTGCGGTCGCTCGACCAAGCAGGTGATTGCGATCGATCACAACCAGCTTATCCACCAGAAGGCGAACGGGATCCGTTTTCTTGTTGTCGCCATCGCGATAACTAAAGACTGCTCCATGCTTGAAAGGACCGACGCCTTGAGGCCGTTGGACTTGAAAGAATCCCAACCGTGAAACGTAGCCTTCTTCCGGCATGCCAGCCACAGGTGCCCAGCCGATACTGCGCAATAAGTCATTGGAAACTTGCTCTACCAAGATATTATCTCCCCGCAAGTCACAGGGAGTCGGCGTGATCTCTTTGATGAATTGCCGATATCCAGCCAGCTCAACGATCCCTTTATTGACGCCTCGCCAACGACCGACAAGCTCGTATGCTTCGGGCGAACGCCCTTCTGTGAACATCTTCCGATAGTCAAAAAGCGTGAAGTTTCGCGTGTCCATCAAATCGACACTGCCCTGCGAATTCGGACGTTCCAACCGCGTCCGCCAAATTGCACCGTCACCATTTCGCGTCATCTGCGCCTGAACCAATGCATGTTTATGCAACGGGAGTTGATCCCATGACTGCAGCACTGTCTGGTTTCGCGGAGCATGCGCTGCGGCTTGCCGAGCGCGCGAAATCTGGGCCAAGGCAACGTCGGATACATAACTAAATACCGTTACCAATGCAATAAGTTGGGCGATTCGATTCATCGGACTCGAGCAAATCAATTAGAATGGACAGACTACAATTGATTCGTCCGGCTCAACGTAAATTCGGGCGTAGAAACCGATTCCTTGTTGTAACCCGTCCTTTCGTCGGTCTTGTTATTTAGGTTATTCCGATTATGACGACTGTTATCGAGAACTTTGGACGCAACGTTTCGATCGAACCGAGCAAGATCTACAGTATCGAATCGGAAGCAGAAGTGCTGGCAATCTTGCAAGCAAATTGCGGCCAGCGAATTAGAGCCATCGGTTCGTTGCATGCATGGAGCGACATTGCAAAGACGGATGGAATTCTCATTGAGATGAAGGCGTTAAACTCGGTCGAAGTGTCTGCTGACTCAAAATCCGTTTGGGTCGGCGCGGGTAGCAAAGTGAAACGGCTGCTCAGAAAGTTGGCTCGTCACGGCTTGACACTGCCGTCGGTTGGCTTGATTGACGAGCAAACCGTTGCCGGGGCTACCGCAACAGGAACGCATGGATCGGGCAGCAATAGCCTTTCGCATTTCATCAAAGCCGTCCGGATTGCTCATTACGATTCCGATGGAAACGCAAGCATCACGACGATCGACTCAGGCGACAAACTTCGTGCTGCTCGTTGTTCACTTGGAACACTGGGAGTGATCGTCGCGATTGAGTTTGAGTGCCGCAAACAATACAACATCGAGGAACACGCGCGATCCCACAAGACTCTCTCGGACGCCATCGCGATGGAGTCAACTCATCCGAGGCAACAGTTTTATCTGATGCCGTGGGCCTGGAATTACGTTGGTCATCATCGCGTAGAGTCAAAACAGCCGCGCAGTCGTTTGGCAACGCTCTATCGCCTCTATTGCTTTTGCGTGATTGATATTGGCCTACACCTCGCTGTCGCACTGCTTTCGCGAACATTGAAATCCACCGCGGCGATTCGTTTCTTCTTCCGACATATCTTGCCGTGGACAATTATTAGGCGATGGAAAGTCATCGATGACTCGCATGCGATGCTGGTGATGGAACACGATCTCTTCCGCCATATTGAAATCGAAGTCTTCGTACCGAGAAGCAAAGTCCAACCGGCAACAGACCTGTTGATCGACATCGTTAGCATTTTCGGAGGCCAACCAAAAAGAAACGCCGACTCGACCGACTCGCTTTTGGATTCCGCCAACAAGAAGAGCGTGCTTGAATCGATGGCAGGAAGTTACTGTCATCATTACCCGATCTGCTTTCGCCGGGTCTTACCCGACGACACGATGCTGACTGCGACTGCCGAATCAGAGACTGCTTCTGCCGACGAGGACTGGTATTCGATCAGTTTCATCAGCTATCAATGTCCCGCAGATCGCGATGGTTTTTTTAAATTCGCAAATTTTATTGGGCCACTTGTGGCAGAACTTTTCGGTGGCCGTTGCCATTGGGGAAAGTACAATCCACTGGATCGAGATCAGAACGCCTGTCTTTACAGCGAGATGGAGACATTTAAAGAGGTCGTTCAGCACTATGATCCCGATGGAGTGTTTTCAAACGACTGGCTCAATGAAGTCGTCTAAGAAAACCAGAAACCAATTTCAGACCACCTCTCAACGCCATGTCCGATTCTAACTCGAGCGAAGAAACCAGTTCTTTCACTTTCATCTACACGATGGCGTTAGCGATCCCTTGCATGCTGCTGGCTGAACTCGCGTCGCGCACTGCAATCAATCAAGTGAAGATTGAAACCAACACGATTACCAAACGGCGCAAACGATTTGCTGATCTATTTCGGATTCCCGGCAACCTGATTCTTCGGTTTCGCAAAGCACCTGTACAAGTCCTTTCGAAAAAAGACTGGCACGCGCGTGAAACAAAACTCTCGGGTGCCACTCCAATAGATGGCGATTTGGTGATCGATCGGCTCGATGGAATACCTCTGGCTGAACTCCTCGCCGAAGAAGATTCAAGTGAAGAGAAACTGGCAGCGATCTCAGTGGCAATGCGATCACTGTTTGAATTCCATCTCCGATTCGATCAAAGCCACGGGGATGCGTCAGCAACCAATGTCATGATCTGCGAATTACAGGATGGCGATCTGTCGGCGACGTGGTTCGATTTCGATGTTGCCCATGACGAATCTGCTCCGGAAGTCATCCGCCGTGCGGACGATTTAAGAGCACTGCTCTACACTTCTAAGCTTTGGCTGGAAGACCAAGACTTTGTGACCCTTTTTCCCGACTGGAATTCCTTCTACGCTGACGACGACGTTTGGGAAGAGCTCATTGCGACGATGGGGAATCCGATTCAACACTGCGACATTTTCCATCTTGCGCAGCAAAAGAGGGTCTGGCGAAGGGTTCATTAACCGGAATGATTCACGACGACAGGCAGGCAACTAAATTCTCAGGCATGTTTTCGGTG
>CAYGUE010000157.1:3477-15994 GCA_964352885.1 uncultured Pirellulaceae bacterium | reverse complement strand
GTTATTCCTGTTCATGCTGGCCGGATTCTGTTTGCAGTTGGTCACGGCAGTCGTGACGGAATCTGTTGGCTGGACGATTGTCGTCGTGGTGTTGGGAAATATCCTGTTTACCTTATTCGCCAAAACGCTGAGCGAGCATCCAGTAATTTCGAAACTTGCCGAGAGCGAAGTGCTTTCGTGGCCGCCGGTTGTCTTGCAGATTATGGCCATCGAAGCCATCGTGATTCTGGTCGCCTTGGGACTTGCGTTTATGTTTCAGATTCGCCGAAGGGATCTGGTTTGATGGCAGTTGCGTCCGGCGACTCGGCGCGGATTCACTATCTGGACAACCTGCGGGCACTGGCGATGCTGCTGGGTGTGTACCTGCATGGTGCCTTGGCCTATGCCGAACCATCGCGGTCAGTCTGGATCGCTACCAATCCTCAGGGAAACGTGGCAATCGACGCTTCGATCTGGTGGATTCACCTGTTTCGAATGGGTCTTTTTTTTTTGCTGTCGGGGTATTTCTCCAAGCTGGTGATTCAGCGTAAAGGACTTAAGCCGTTCCTGTGGAATCGCGGAATTCGAATCGCGTTGCCACTCGTCCTGTTCTGGCCGTTGCTGATGGTGGCCATGACCATCGTATTCGTGTTTGCATTTTCTTACGTCAAGGAACCTCAAGGATTAATGCAACTGATTGTCGCAGCGAGCCAGGATCCGGAAGCCGCCAAATCGTCAACACCCTACACCACGATGCATTTGTGGTTTTTGTACTATCTGCTGATGTTCTCCTTGGTCGCAGCCGTCGCCAGTCGCTGGACCCGGTTGAATTTCGATTGGTTGTTTCGGCGAAAATGGTTGCTCGCACTTTCACCGCTGGCTTTGGTTCCTGGAGTGATGGAGGGAGGACTTCCCATTGCAGCCCCCGAGTCCTTTATTCCTGCATGGTGGCCATTTGCATATTATGGATTGTTCTATTGGGCTGGCTGGCAGTTATTGGGACGCGAGTTTTTGCTGGATCGTTTGCAACCTTGGTGTTGGCCCGTAGTCTTGGTAGGCATCCTCTTATTCGTGCCTCACTATTGCCTACTTCCTGTGCTCGACATCACGTTGATCCAACAGGCTACCGAATCACGGTTACCAACGCCATCTTTGCTTGAATCGGTGTTGGCTTCGTACCTGTCTGCTTTGTTGACGCTCTCAGCACTGCTGGTCGGTCAGCGATGTCTGGCTCGCTCGAATGCCTTGCTCAAGTTCTGCGCCGACTCATCTTACTGGGTGTATCTGATTCACTTGCCAATCATTCTCTTTTTGCAAACTCTGTTGATTCCGATCGCGTTACCGGTCTTGGGGAAGTTGGTGGTGGTGACCCTCGTTACGTGGCTGCTATGCATGGCAACTTATGTCGTGTTTGTGCGCTACACCCCCGTCGGCTGGATGCTCAACGGAAAGCGGCCTTTCCCGTAAAATGATGCTTTTTCAATGCGCGATTTAGGATTCAAGAAAAGCAGTCCACTGTCAGTAGGTCAGTAGATTCATAGCATCGCGACACCTGCGATCGCGAACAAGTTTGTTTTGGTTTTAGAGGTTGTCAATGCTTCTAATGCTAGAAATTCGTCACAAGATCGACTGTGAAAAAATGCGTCAGTCACATCGCCGTCACATCGACCGGAAGGAGTTAGTCAGACTATTTGACCGTACCAAACGACGCGTCTCAAACGTTTTCTGGCAATTGATTTGACGTGCCAATGAACGTTCGTTCTCAATAACGGAATATATTCGAGGAGTTGTTTGAACTCTGGCAAGGAATTGCGGCCATCATATTGATACAGATGGGTCAAATAAAATTTTATGCGTTGAGGTCGCTCGAATTATAGATCTCAAGAACGAACGTTTGCTGATACTCTCTACACGAAGTAACTTCTGACCCTCAGCTATTTCATTCGCACGTCGCAATATCAAGCCAGAGAAGGATAGCGGCTTTTTAAATTGGTGCGACAACTATCTCTGTGGCAGCGACGATCCCTTACAGAGGTCGTTAATGCGTGATGCGCTTGCGATCGCCGAGGCGCGACAGGGGGAGCCAGTTCGGCTGCACGATCATTTCTGAGATTATGGAGTCCACGATTGAATGTTATGTCGCGTTATCGGAATGCATCGTAAGAACAGACGCGTGGCGAAACCCAGTGGGCTCTCCATCGTCGCCCAATATTTTCGGACAAAGCGGTTTCTGGGCTTTCGTCTTTTTGCCCCTTGGTTTTCACTCGTCAAGTACAGTCAAGTTACCTGTGTCGATTCCAGTCGAGGGCCGCGCAAGCCAATATCAAGGACGCACATGGGAATAGCAAAACAACAATCATCGCAATATTTTTGATTGGCAGGAAGCTGGATGGAATTAGACAACAGAAAAGAACAGCAAGTAATAAACAGACAACGATTCCAGCAACCAGATTTCTGTCGTCAGAACTCCAGCTAAATGAAACACACTGGTTGCCAACGCAAAAACTGACGGCGGTCATAAGAGTTTTTACAATCAACAAACCCCACACAACGCTCGGGATCCAACTGATCAGCCATTCTATGTATCAATTTTGTAGCTCAGGCGTTGTCAGCCGTTCGCGCAAGCTTGTGCCATAAAGGCAAAGGGCCTTGATGGAGCCAAATCCGATTGCTCCGACGAAGCATGCGACAGTCAGTTCAAGGTTTTTTCTATCGCACAAACCAATCGCGAGCCTTGGAAATGGCGCAACGATCGCTTCTTCAGCGTTCAATTGTTCTCCCGCCTCCTTTTCAGCAACCACTGATACTCGGTTTCGTTTGGCAGCCAGCCGAGCTTGTTAGCAACCTCAATGACGGCACGTACATCAGTGCAGCCGTAAACGGTAGCCCGCATCTGACTCGCTCCACCTCTTCGATACGCAGAATCAAGATCGCATCCAAGTCGAGTGCGCTATGGCTCTGTGAAGACTTTTTGCCATAAGTCGAAAGCTGCATTGGGTGTGCGAATCCGGATCGCCGTTTCTTCCAATTTCTTGAGCGCGCGGTCACACATTTGCCGCGACTCTTGTCTGGTAAAACTCATTTCTATCTCCGTAATTCAGTATTGCATGCTCCTTCAAGAGCACCGCAACAGGATTCCTGCAGTTCGAAAGCGCCGAACAATACGTCTTGTCACACCGTGCCAAAATTGGTGTCCAAATCTGACTTCCGATGACGAAACGTGACCAAAGCTGGCTAAACCATCAATCGTTGTCACCTCGTAAATCATCGAGTAAACTCGTGTTTTCACGTACTTTGCAAATCGCGAAGTAAGGAAACGTAAAATCCTCCCGTTAGACGGTACTAAATGCTGAGCGATGGAGTGCTGAATTACCTCCGACCGCTCACGTTTGATCCTGATGCGAAACGGCTCAGCTGAATGATCTCGATGTGTGGCTCATACTGGGCGGACAAAATCCCTGATTTCCACCCCTGATGGCTGTCCAAAAACGGATCGCAATCTGATCTTTCGCCTATTCAACATTCGCTTCAAACTTTGGGCAGGCAATGAGCTATCCAATGACGACCAATCCTTTTGGCGCGTCGCTCAAACACAGGTTGCGGACTGTCCGGTTTTTCACCGTGCCCAGATTTCTGTCGATAACCGCGCCGCGCAGTCGCCGCCGTACAGGACGCGATCGCAGGCTTCGAGGCTCGACTTGGCGACGCTGACGACGTGGCAATCAAAGATAACGGCAGCTTTTCGCCTACTTTCGACCTTACAAAAGACCTACCTAAATCCAACAGGCAACGTTTTCTCGCATCGTGCAGGGAACCTAACATGGGTTTTACGCACTGGCCTGCAGAAAACCTTCGCTCTTTGGCAACGGGCGTTTGCGTTGGTACAATTGCTAGAAATTCAGAATCCAGCATTTCGTTGAGGGACGGTTTCGTCTCCCCGGTTATGCGAGCGGATGATGTCGAACGATCTTCGCCAATTCAATGTAAAATGGCAGATTACGGCAATAAATTGGGTTCGGCGGATAGCATCTCCCATCTCAAAAACAACATGATGAATCATCTGGAAATCGAGGACAAACAATGAATCAAGTGATCAACTTTGCGACGATTGGATTAATCGCTGCATTTTGTTCGTGTAATCACGCGGGCAATTTACAGGCGCAAGACAACCCGGCGGGCACTCGAATGCTTAGCCAGCCGGCGGTCAGCGCAGAACATATCGCCTTTTCTTATGACCGGGATCTTTGGGTCGCTGATCGAGACGGTAGTAATCCACATCGCCTGACTTCACACGAGGGCACTGAAGTTTCGCCACGGTTTTCGCCAGACGGAAAATGGATCGCGTTCACCGGTCAGTACGATGGCAACACAGATGTCTATCTGATTTCGGTTGCTGGTGGTTCGCCAACTCGATTGACTTACCATCCTTCGAGCGATCAAGTCGAAGGATTCACTCCCGATGGTTCGGCTGTCTTGTTTTCCTCCGCACGAAGCGTTTTCACGAATCGGTATCGCAGGTTGTACACCGTCTCGGTAGAAGGTGGATTTCCAAGCGAATTGCCGATTCCTAATGGACTACGCGCTTCGTATTCGGCAGATGGAAAAAAGATTGCCTACATTCCGATCTCCGAACGGTTTCAAACCTGGAAGAACTATCGCGGCGGTACGTGCTCGCGAGTCTGGATCTATGATGTTGCAGATCACTCGGTCGTGATGGTTCCGCAACCGGAAGGCCGCTGCAACGATACCGATCCAGTTTTCATTGGCGACACCGTCTACTTCCGTTCCGATAGGGACGGCGAGTTCAATCTTTACTCTTTCGATCAGGATTCAAAGGAAGTCAAGCGGCATACGGAATACGAAGACTTCCATATCGAGCGGCTCACTGAATCAGAAGATACGATTATTTTTGAACAAGCTGGATACTTGCATCTTTTCAATCCGTCAGATGGCGGCCTTACCGATGTAGTGGTGACGCTGAGAACGGATGCCACCGAAACACGACCTCGCTTCGTTTCCGGAAGCGAGTGGGTTCGTAATGGTGGCGTGTCACCGGACGGTTCTCGAGCCGCTGTCGAGTTCCGCGGCGAGATCGTTACTGTTCCTGCCAATAAAGGTGATGCTCGAAATATCACTCAGTCCACCGGCGTTCACGAACGCTCACCGGCGTGGAGTCCCGACGGCGAACAAATCGCCTATTTCTCCGATGCGGGTGGCGAATACCAATTGCATATCGCCAATCAGGATGGAAAAGGCGACGCCACACAGTACAAGATCGAGGGCCATGGATTTTTCGAAAAACCGGTTTGGTCTCCCGATGGAAAAAAGATCTCGTTCATCGACAACTCATGGACCCTCTACGTCTTCGATATCGAATCTACGAAGGCGACAAAGATCGTCAGCGAACCTCATTACGGCCCATCGCCCATTCGCGGCCTTCACCACAGCTGGTCACACGATTCCCTATGGTTGGCTTACACCGTTAACACCGAAGCCTTAGTTCAACAAGCTTTCGTCTTCAACGTCGCGGCCGGAACTTCCCACGCCATTTCTGATGGACTTAGCGAAGTTGGCGAGCCCTGCTTCGATGCCAGTGGCGACTATCTGTACTTCGTCGCGTCCACTGATGCCGGCCCGGTCAAACACTGGTTCGCACAAAGTAACAATGACATGGAAGCCGACAACCAAATTTACGTGGTCGTGTTGCGTGAGGACGGCGACAACCCGTTGGCTCCAGAAAGTGACGAAGTCGAAGTTATGGAAGAGGAAACGGAGGAAGGCGACAAAGACAAAGACGAAGACGAAGACGACTCCGATGAAAAGGAAGAGGCTGACGAAAAGGATGACGAAATCGCTGAAAAAGATTCCGAAGAAAAGAAACTGGAGATTGATTTCGATGACCTCGACCAACGAATCATCGCCTTGCCGATCTCGCCAGCCAGCCATTCTAACTTGCAGGCCGGGAAGGCTGGGGAGATTTTCTACATCCGTCGCAATGCCGATGGAGAAAGCTCACTGGAAAAATTCTCCTTTAAGGACCGCAAATCGACAACTTTGATGGACGGTTGCGACGGCTTCGAATTAACTACCGACCGTAAAAAACTGCTCTATGTTTCTAGTGGCAGCTGGGGAATTGCCGACGCCAAAGGCAAGATTGCCACTGGCACCGGAAAGTTAAACGTCGATGGCATCTCCGTGAAAATCGATCCTCGAACCGAGTGGCAGCAAATCTTTGACGAAGTTTGGCGAATCAATCGGGACTTCTTTTACGATCCAGGAATGCACGGCGCTGACTGGCCAGCGATGAAGAAAAAGTATCAACCGCTGTTGGCCGACTGCATCACTCGAAACGACATGAACACCGTGATGCGTTGGATGTGCAGCGAAATCTCAGTCGGCCATCATCGTGTCGGCGGTGGTGACGTACGACCCGACACGGACAATGTGCCCGGAGGACTGTTAGGTGCCGACTACGAATTGGCCGACGGTCGCTATCGATTCAAAAAAGTTTATGGCGGTTTGAATTGGAACGGCTCGCTTCGCGCTCCCTTGACCGAGCCGGGTGTTCGAGTGAAGCAGGGTGAGTACATCATCTCGGTCAACGGCAACGACGTGACTGATGCCGACAACCTCTATCGACACTTCGAAAATACCAATGGAAAAATGGTCGAGCTGGCTGTCAGCGCCAACGCCGACGGATCCGATGCTAGGACTGTGACCGTCGTTCCAGTCGACAACGAGAGTGCCTTGCGAAATCGTGATTGGGTAGAAGGCAACCTCAAGAAGGTAACGGAAGCAACCGATGGAAAAGTCGCATACGTCTATGTCCCCAATACTGCCGGGGCAGGGCACACTTATTTCAAACGATACTTCTTCCCGCAAACAAATCGGCAGGCTCTCATTGTCGATGAGCGCTTCAACGGCGGCGGCCAAATCGCCGATTACTACATCGACATCATGCGTCGAAAGTATTTCAGTCACTGGGCGACTCGTTATGGGAACGACTTCATGTCGCCCACGGGATCGATCATGGGACCCAAGGTGATGATCATCGACGAAACGGCTGGTTCCGGTGGTGACATGCTTCCATTCATGTTCGACCAACACGAGTTGGGAACGTTGGTTGGTCGCCGCACCTGGGGCGGACTGGTAGGAACACTCGGGTTTCCAACGTTGATGGATGGTGGTGGCGTCACGGCGCCGAACGTCGCCATCTGGACCGAAGATGGTTTCATTGTCGAAAACGTGGGCGTTCCTCCGCATGTCGAGGTCGAACAAATGCCCGCCGACATCATCGCCGGTCGCGATCCTCAACTGGAAAAAGCGATTGAAATCGCCTTGGAAAAACTCAAAGAGAATCCTCCTCACGAATATAAGAAACCCGACTTCCCAATTCGGGCAAGAAAGTAACTTGCGAGGTTGGATTTTCGTTGCGTCAAAAAAGCGAACATCAAAAAGTGAACATCATCGTGATGTTTGCTTTTCGATTGTCGTCGCTGGTTACGGGATGACGACAAAACCGAAGCCATCTTGATGACGGGCGAGATCGGTGGAACGGCTGAAGAAGAAGCGACCTCGTACGACAAGGGCACCAATCCAATCGCGACGTTCATCGAAGGCAAGGCAGTCCCTTCCCGGCAAACGCATCGTTCACGCCGGTGCGATCATCTCCAGCAGTATAGCCGCGGCGGCTGAAAAATGGCCGTGATTGAGGACGCCGGAATCGAAGTCGCGAAAAGCCCCGCCGACATGGGCGCCGCCGTAAAACGCGCCACCCATAATGCTTAAGGCTTTTCAATTTTGACTAGCCGCGCAAACCCGCCAAAACACAGGCAATGGATATGATTTTTTCGCGACACGATGTCGCATAAAGGCATGTTGAACGAAACCGCTTCGCGGTAGCCCGTTAGTGCTCGATCATTGCTCGACTTTATTTGAAAGTCGAGTTTTCTTCTGCGCCGAGCTAAAAATGAATTGAAATGAAATGAGGAGCCCGGAAGGCTTCGATAAAAGACTGGTTACGGGCGAAAGAAATTCCCGGTTTTCCAACGACCGTTCAACTAACGAAAGAAGTGGGCAGAGGTATGGGAGGAAGTGAAGAATTGCAGCGATCGATATCGTCGCAACAAATCAACAAGCGCGACACCTCAAGAACACGACCACGCATCGAAGGCGAAATAGACAATGGTGGAAAAGAAACAATTCTCAGTAGCACAAACTGATCGCATCATCCAAATGGCGTGGGAAGATCGCACAACATTTGAAGCAATCCGCGAGCAGTTTGGACTGCAACCTGGCGAGGTCATCAAGCTCATGCGCGCAAACCTCAATCCAAATTCGTTCAGGCTGTGGCGGAAGCGAACGGTCGGTCGCGATACAAAACATTTAGCGAAACGGGACTTCGTTGTCGGGCGTTTCCGCTGTCCGAGTCAAAGAGGCTGATTCAATCCCCTGAGTTGATAACCGTGGCCGACGGGGCCTTTCCCTTTGCCGATCGTTAGCGAATGTCGCAATGCCTCGGTAACGTAATTCTTGGCAGCAACACAAGATTCAATCGGCTCCCGACCGAGTGCAAGATTTGCGGCGATCGCAGCTGACAGCGTGCAACCTGTTCCATGTGTGTTTGGTGTATCGACGAACTGAGTGGTTAGAACCTCGACATCGCGACCGTCGAACCATACATCGACGCCGCAAAGATCTCGCGCCATCGCACCACCCTTCAACATTACCACATTGGGGCCGGACGAATGGATTATTCTTGCCGCCTCTTGCATGCCTTCCAGTGATTTAATTTCTATCCCGGCCAGCAGCTGGGCTTCGTGGCGATTCGGCGTCAGGACTTTTGCCAGTGGCAGCATCAGGTTCCTCATGGACTCTATCCCATCATCGTCCAGCAGTTTGTCACCGGCGCGAGAAACCATGACTGGATCGACCACCAAATTTGCGATTGGATACAATCGCAAATGCCGAGCCACTGCATCGATAATCTCGCGATTGAACAGCATTCCTGTTTTCACAGCCGCAACGGACATGTCAGTGGTCACAGCTTCAATTTGAGCCAACACGGACTCCGCTGGCAAAGCGTCAACTCGCGTCACGCCCATCGTATTTTGCGCCGTCACACAAGTCAGGGCACTAGCACCGTGGATTTGATGAAAGGAGAATACTCGTAAGTCAGCTTGAATCCCGGCGCCGCCTCCGCTGTCCGAGCCGGCAATCGTTAGCGCGACCGGAGGCGAAAATGATTTACTTGAGTTGTGCATCAGGTCCAATCATACGATTCGAAAACAATTTCAAGATTGCCGATCCAAAGATCCACAATACGGGCAAGCAAAGGCAAATTGCTGCTGCCAGAAAGATACCGCTGGTCAGTCCCAATTCAAACCGGGCTCGGCCACCAAACGTTTGCAACAAGCTGAAAATCAGGAAAGCTCCCATTGCTGCATCGGCAAACAGTACGACTTTACCTCGGCGACCTGATCCTATGTCCAGCCTCTGCGCGATCCAAACCAGAGCCGGGAAAAACTGAATTGCGTGAATCGCGACGCCATGCGGAAACTTCATGACTCCCGCTTCACCGAAGATCTCTGGCCGCCGGTTGATACTCAAAAGATATTCTCCATAGAACAAAATAAAGAATCCCAAAGCACAGGAAATAACCAGATAAACGAGTCCACTTCGAATCGCGAATACCATCTCAGGAGCCACACTTAGCGGACCAAAACTTCGGCGAGCAACATCAACGATTACGATTGCCCCAAGCGATACCAGGATAGAAATTCCTATATCGATCGCATAACCAATGGTTGAAGCGTGATTGAAGTGAGAAGCCTCTCCTCGCCAAAACTGAACGGTGATCAAGCCGACTTCGACCAACAACGCCGCAGAAAAAAGCACACCGACAGCAGCATCGTACTTTTGCTGCGGCATCTTCTTCAGAATCCATGCCAGCGAAATCATCGTGACGCCCGTCGAGACGCCGAACAGAATCGGCTTCCTGATCGACAGGGGACCTTCCCACGATCCTCCAACGACCGGCCAAAGCATGAGATGGAGTACTCCAGAAACGACCATCATCCAGCCAGCAACAGAAACCCACGAGATTGGGGCTGAATTCTGTGACTCCGTTTCAATCATCGATTCAATCCTTGCTGTGGCACCTCCCAACAGGAAGGTTTCATGAGCAATGGACCGAACAAACAGATCACTCACAACGTCGTGATAGGATTTGCGTCCTACTCATTCGCTGGCTCTCGCTCTTTGCGATCCAATGGCTTATCAGACCAGCGTGTAATCCAAGCGGATTGAATCTAGCTTCATTGGCTTTCTTGCGGTTGGGGCCGCCGTCTGTTCGTTGGGTACCGGCAAGCTGGAAGAGAACGCAATTGTCGACTACGAGAAAGCCGATAAGCTTCGAGAATCAGTCAATGAAGCCACAAGAATACTCAGTCCGACGCTTGATCCGAAGGAATGGGAAATCCTGTTGCATGAGCTCGAAGACGAAACCCAAAAGTAAGATTCCCTCCGGGTAGTCTTCGCGGGTTGCTATTCCGGCCACCAAGTTAGCTTTCGGAAAGCTCCATCCCATCCGGCTCCGCGTGTGCATTCTTGTATGTCACAAAGCATGGGGGTTTTGAATTCTCGTTCACAAGAGCAATTGAATATCGAAGACACCTTTTTTAACAATCATTTTCACCTAACGTTCAGTCAGAAATTTTTATGAACACTGTAGCCATTGCTTAACACGTAGTTTTTTACTACGCATCACAGACATATTTACTTCTTTTCCTTCGCCTTGTTCCAACGGTATTATAAGAACAAAGAAACAGCGACGTCACGGAGTGGAAGATGAAAGCGAATCAGTTTGAAGTGTGCAGTTGTTTTGACTGCGGTTGTTTTGCTCGCGGGAAGGATTCTACGTCAAACGCAAAGACCTCCTCCCGTCTGAAAAAAACGCTCGTGATGTACGCGGTTATGGTCGCAGTGAGCACGACCGCAATTTTCTTTCTTGAGCACTCATCTTTGGTCAACGCATTCCGAACAGCACTCGTCGCGGCTGTAGGAAAAACAATCGCCGCGAATTGGGTTTCGGGATTATTTGAATAGTCGATGTAAAATGTAAACAACATCTCAAAAGGCGAGCCAAGTCATGAGTTCAAAAGGCCTGAAAAGAGTCGTTTTTTCGTGGGACGGAAGTCAATCTGCGATCGATCAATGTAGCGATCTAGCTGACCGTTTCGAGAGCTTCGATTTGGTCTACGCGATCAAAGCGATGCCACATGAATCGATCTATTCCTATTCCTATTGCACACCAGAAACCGCAGAAAATCGCTCACATCCTCAGATTCAATTCTTAAAAAAGGACTTTGCCGAACGAGCGAAAGACACACCACTCAGACGAGTCCCCGAGTTGCGACTTCTATTTGGGGATCGGATTTCGGAGGTTGCAGCTTTCGTTAACCGGAAGAGAGCTGACCTGCTGATCACGACTCGAATGAGCCAGTCCGCGTTTTCGCAATGGATTCATGGCGATCTAAATCGATGGCTTGAAAACAAGGTTAGTTGCGAAGTACTATTTCTCGAACCAAAGAAATCTGAAGCTCTTAAGCCCATTCGTCGCTTCGAGTTTCCGGGCGAAAACCAGGCATAAATCAACCGAGTGGGCTTAAGCCTTCCGGTTCAGGCAACGGACCGGAGGGCCGACCGTCGCCAACTCATATGCCGATCAAAACTGCTGCCGAAAACTGCCGATCTGAAACTGCCGCCTGAAAACCGTTGAACGACTCATCTTTTGCAGTCGCTGTGACGTCTCGCTGCAACCCGGTTTAGAAACCAGCTAATCAGCTTCAATCAAAAAGTTCATTCCTCGCCTGTTTTACGATCATCAGCGTCGCGGCATGATGAACCCGTTTCTCTGCACTGATGGCGTAGAACTTGTTTCGAACGTCATCGATTCGGCCAACCAAATGAACGCCAAGCTGTTTCTTCACGACTTCCTCAATTGCTGTCGGGACCGGGAAAATTCCTTCGCCATGTTGACCGAACACCTTGAGTAACGCACTGTCTTCGAATTCCGCAACGATCTCCGGAAAGATCTCTTTTTCATCAAGCCAAATATCGAGTGAACGACGAACTGCGGTATGGTCTGTTGGGAGCAGGAAGGGGGCTTCGGTCATCGAATTTGGAAATCCGCGTCGATACTTCTTCGCCAGCGCTGGCACAGCCAACATCGACAGGCCGCATTCACCCAGTTCGTGATTGTAGACTTTGAATTCCATCGTCGGAGGCGCGGGTGCATCCGAGATGATCAGATCCAATTTGTGTAGCGCGAGATCTGCCAATAGATCGGGCAACTTGCCTTCGTAGCAAACCGTCCTAGGCCGTTCTTCCATGTGGAGGGCAGGTTTAAGCAGCTGAAACGCGATGTGCTTGGGAACAACATCTGGCAGCCCCACCACAAAACGTTTACGGTTTCCCGTATGACCCGTCTTCACGAACTCTCGAAGCTCGTGACCAATCGAGAAAATCTCATCGGCAT
>CAYGUE010000157.1:0-3467 GCA_964352885.1 uncultured Pirellulaceae bacterium | reverse complement strand
GCTTTTCGCTGAAAGAAGATTCAAGCTCCTTGATCTGAGCTGCCACGGTGGGACGAGCAAGGTGCAACAATTCGGCGGCCGCCGTCACCGTCCCTGCATTAGCAGTCATCCAAAAGTAGTAGAGGTGGTGATAGTTGATCCATTCCATGCGGTTATACCAATTCTATGCTTTCGACTCGTTCGCCCTGAGCGAAATCCAATGCGAAGAAATATACTTCCTATTGAGTGCAAAAACAGCCTATTTTCTTCGCTAAAACATGACGTATATATAGTGTGCCAGCATAGTAACCAAGAAAAACACGGATATGACACCCACTGAGATTACAGCACTCTATCGTCGAATCTGCCAGCGTCTTGGCATCGCATTCTCAGCGAATCGCGTTCGCCCGGGAATTGCGGACGTTGTTCGTGGCGATGCTGAGGTCTCTACGCTTGATCAAATGAAGGCCGTTGGGCGCCAATTTGGTATCCGCTTGCGTCCCATGACGGGAACGATGCGCGACTTGGTCAGCACGGTCACCGATTCAGGTCCGGTTCTGCTGATTCTATCGGAAGCAACAGCGGATTCGAATGATTTAGCGATGACGCTGGTGCTTGATGTAATCCGAGGCGGGAAGCTGATCGTTCACGAGAACGAAACCGACCAAAAGGTGAGCGCCAGCAGTTTGCGAAAACGATATGGCTCAAAGAAAAATGGAAAGCAACTTTCGTGGTTGTTGGTCCAGCCAATGCTTGCGGCCCAACACGCATCCCGTTTTCATTATGCCGGTTCGACTTCGTCGGCACCAATGAAGCCGCTCAAGCGGTTGATTGCATTTCTCAAGCCAGAGGCGAGCGATGTTCGATCCATCCTTGTTTTCTCAATCATCATTGGGCTGCTGAGCCTGACAACTCCCTTGGCAGTTGAGGCCGTCGTTAACACGATTGCGTTCGGACGTTACCTTCAGCCGTTGATCGTACTTTCGTTGATCGTGCTGGTGTTCCTTGGATTTCGAGCGTTGCTCAACGTCTTGATGACCGTGGTGGTGGAATTTATCCAGCGCAAGATTTTCGTCCGAACAGTCGAAGACCTCGCGTATCGGCTAACTCGTGTGCCGCTTTCGACATGGAGAAAATACCATGGCCCCGAGCTTGTCAATCGATTCTTCGACGTATTCAATGTCCAAAAGATCACTGCCAAGTTACTGCTAAGCAGTTTGATGCTGTTACTACAAACGGTGATCGGCCTCTCAGTTTTGGCATTCTATCACCCCTTCCTGCTGGGCTATGACATTGGACTACTGGCTCTAATGACCGTCGTTCTGTATTTCATTGGTCGAGGTGCGATTGGAACGGCGACGCAGGAATCTCAACTTAAATACGAAACTGCAGCTTGGCTTCAGGAAATCGTTCGTCACCCCTCGACTTTCAAATACAACGGTGGGCTTGGCTACGCGATCAACCGAGCCGATGAATTGGCGGCCGAATATATCTACTGCCGTCAGCAACATTTCAAAATCCTGATTCGGCAAATTACATTCGCGATGGTGATGCAAGTCATCGCCGCGACCGTTCTGTTGGCACTCGGGGGCTACCTAGTCATCATCCAAGAAATGACGCTGGGGCAACTGGTCGCTGCCGAATTGATCGTCACCGTCATCCTCGGTTCGTTTGCCAAGCTTGGAAAAGATCTGGAAAGCTTCTATGACCTCATGGCATCGGTTGACAAGCTTGGAAAGCTGTTTGATTTGCCAGTTGAGCCCGTCAACAAGCTGGAGTTGGCTCGGCGGCCCGGGGCTGACAAAATTGAACTGGTAAATATTAAACTTGATGCCGGAAGTCAGAGCCAACCGACGCTGGTCATTGAAGCCGGTCAGTCGATTGCGATTCATGGTTCAACCGAACTTCGTCGCTCTGGATTGATCGAAGCGATGGTCGGACAGTTAAAGCCGGCGGGTGGACATGTTCTTGTGGAAGACTTTCGCGTCGATAGCATCAGCGCCGAATCGCTACAGGAGCAAATTTCTTTGATTCGGGAAGTCGAAGTTTTCGATGGGACGGTCGATGAGAACATTCGCGTCGGCCGCGAAGAAGTTGGCTCGGATGAAGTCAATGAAATCGTCGCCAAGCTTAACTTGCAAAAGACGCTCTCGAGTCTGCCCGAAGGTTTAACCACGCAGCTAAGCGTATCTGGCTATCCGCTATCACAAGGCCAGGCAATTCGGCTGGTTTTGGCACGTTCTTTGATCGCAAAGCCGGGTGTCATGTTTGTCGACGGTTTGCTGGATCGACTTTCGGACGATGACACAACGGACGTGCTCAATCGCCTCGCAGCGTTCCGAAAAGATACAACGATCGTGATATCCACGGGCCGGCGGGCTATCGCGAACTGGGCAGACCGAAACCTGGACATCAACCTCCCAACTTGGGAAATGGCGAAGTCTGACGATTAGGCTGCCTGCTCCTGCATGCACGTGGATGATGCGAAACCTGAACGAGAAATCCGATAATGACTGAGACAACGATTAAAACGCAATTAGCACTCAATTCAGTTGATCGCCGGTCTGCGACTCTTCATCTGGTCCAGTCGACACGGTTTGCAAGGCGATTAGCGAAATTGCTGATTGTTGGCTTGATCGTTTGCATTGCAGCGATGGCGTTCCTTCCATGGCAGCAGACATCTCGCGGAACAGGGTCGGTCGTTGCTTACGTTCCCCAAGAGCGTCAGCAGACGATTCAGTCTCCGGCGAAGGGAGTTGTGGCGAGGATCGGTGTCGGTTTGGTTGAGGGATCGGTCGTCAAGAAAGACGACTTCATTGTCGAGATTCAACCATTTGCGGCCAATATGCTCCCGCAACTTAACGGCCAATTGATAGAGCTAAAAACGAAAGTGGAGACGGCAACTGCGAAAGCGGACGCCTACCAAGAAAATGTCGATAACTGGGAGGAAGCTTTCGACTTCACCGTCAGTGCGGCGAAAGAAATGGTTGAAGCGGCAAAAGCAAAACTTGATTCGAAACAACGAATGGTGATTGGCTACGAAGCAAAAGTGCTTCAAGCAAAACTGAATTATGAACGACAAAAAAGCTTGATGGAAAGCGGCCTCAAGCCACCCAAGGAAATTGAAAAGCTGTTAAGCGCATGGGAATTCGAAAAATCATCACTGCAATCGCTGTTTCAGGACGTGGAATCGTTGAAGAGCGAACTGTCGGCGAAACGCAACGAACTGGAAGAGAAGACGCTGATCGCTCAAACGAAGATCGATTATGCGAAAGCAATGATGCAAGACGCGTTGGGCAGCGCGGCAACGAGTCGCAAAGAAATTCGCGATGTCGAAATGAAGCTTTCGGAGATGAACCGGCTGACGATCTACGCGCCGCGGGATGGTACGATTTTTCGCATGCCGATTTACGAACTCGGACAAACGGTCAAAGAAGGCGACTCGATTCTGACCTTGATTCCAGATTCCTCGCAAAATGCCGTCGAGC
>CAYGUE010000156.1:0-16052 GCA_964352885.1 uncultured Pirellulaceae bacterium | reverse complement strand
AACAAGGTAGCCGTAGGGGAACCTGCGGCTGGATCACCTCCTTTCTAAGGATAATTTTGTAGGTCACTCGTTTCGAGTGGCATTAACTACAACATCCGTGGATATGATCTTGTTTTTTAAGTCATATTCGATTCTGGTTCGCCAGATGATAATAATTGACTCGTGAGGTCTACTGTTTACTCAGTAACTACCATATTGATAGCATAACCCGCTGTTGGTCTAGCCAGATCCAACAGCGGGTTTTTGCATGCGCTATTGGTTTTTTGCATGCGCTATTGGTTTTGTGGATCGTCTTTCGGTTCGTCTTAAAACGTGGCTGCGCGTTGTGAATGTTTGTAGCCGGAGTAACAATGGCAATCATAAATTTGCATGGCACGTTAATCGCCGCGATGCACCGTATCGATAACCTTTTCGATGCATTCACGAAGGACAAATCATGACATTTCAAGTCGACGAGCAAAATCTTGCTCAGTTTCAAGATAACGGCTACATCATCGTACGAAGTCTATTTGATAAGAGTGAATCAAACTCGCTCTTGGCGGTCGCGAAATCTGACAAAGCGATTCTCCAAGAAGCATACGCAAAGAAGGACGCGTCTGGCGGTTCCAGTAAATTGGCAGTTCGAAACGAATTAAAACAATCACCCTACGCAGCGATCGTGCGAAGCAAGCGAGTCGCCGAAAACATGCAGCATCTTCTGGGTGACGAAGTTTATCACTATCACCACAAAATGATGCTCAAAGAACCCCGTGTTGGTGGTGCCTGGGAATGGCATCAAGACTATGGATACTGGTACAACAACGGTTGTCTGTTTCCGGACATGGCGAGCTGCCTGATCGCGGTTGACCAAGCGACCCGCGAAAACGGTTGCCTCCAGGTCATTCGTGGCTCTCACAAAATGGGGCGCATCGATCATGGAAAAACGGGTGATCAAACCGGAGCCGATCTTTCGCGGGTGGAAGCAGCCTTGGAACGAATGGAATTGGTCTATTGCGAACTCGAACCGGGCGATGCAATCTTCTTTCACGGCAATACGCTTCACCGCTCCGACCAAAATACCAGCGAGAATCCTCGTTGGTCGCTGATCTGTTGCTACAACACTCGCCATAACGATCCGTATTTCGAAAGCAAACATCCAAACTATCAGCCATTGGAGATTTGGGATGAGGATCAAGTACGTGAGTCGTTGAAGCTTTGATATTTCTAGCGTTTGAGGCATGGCCAATTTTTAGCCGACTGACTTTGAATACTCATCTTTTTTCGGGAACAGGATTGAATGCGAATTTGCATGCTCGGCTCCGGCTTGATCGGAATGTTTTATACAATGTCGCTTCAAGGGAAACGCGGGCGAGATCAAGTCTCAGTTGTCTATTCGAGAACTCAGAAGTCCGCTGACAAATTTGCCCAGACTTGGAACATCCCAGTCGCCACAACTGATATGCAAGCCGCAATTGATCATGCCGATGCCGACATTGTGGTGGTGGCCCTGCCGAACCAGCTTCACAAAGAAGCTGTACTGGCTGCCGCAAAGTCCGGCAAGCCGGTGCTCTGCACCAAACCTTTAGGCCGAACCGCCTTTGAAGCTCGGGAGATGTTGGAAGCCGTCGAGGCGGCAGGAGTGTTTGCTGGCTATCTGGAAGACCTGGTCTACACCCCGAAAACTCTGAAGGCACTGAAGTCCGTTCGCAACGGCGCAATTGGCGATGTGTTGTGGGTCCGATCTCGGGAAACGCATCCAGGGCCTCACAGCGACTGGTTCTGGAATAAGGACATGTCTGGTGGAGGTGCGATCATTGACATGGGATGCCATTGCATCGAAATCGCACGCAACTTTATCGGAAAAGATATTCGTCCCGTTGAAGTCGTCTGTTGGGCTGACACTCAAGTTCACCCGATTGAAACCGAGGACCACGCGATCGGATTGGTCCGATACGAAAACGGTGCCATCGGACAATTCGAAGTAAGCTGGGCCTTTCGCGGAGGAATGGATTTGCGCGACGAAGTCGCTGGCACGGAAGGAACGATCTGGCTTAACCACTGGCTGCGCACCGGAATGGAAATGTTCTCAGTAAATGGCGAAGCGGACTATGTTGCCGAGAAAGCTGAATCATCCAAAGGCTGGTTGTTTCCGGTTGGCGACGAACCAGCAGCACTTGGATACGTCGACATGTTCGCCGATGTGTTGGGTGCCATCGAGAACGGAGCGGCTCCTGGCGAAACGTTTTACGATGGCTACGTTGTCAATGCGATCATGGACGCGGCGTATGTTTCTGTGAATTCAAAACGCTGGGAGCCGATTTCGCTACCGATCTGGCGCGGCAGAGAAAACGTCGAAAACGTTTCGGTGCGGCGGGATTTTGATGATCTTCACTACTTGGTAAAGCAGGAACATATGCCAGACGGGACAAAGAAAGTCATCGTGCGGAACAAGCAAACTGGCGAAATTAGCCAACGGTGGGTCGAGTAGTCTGCATCTGCCGTTCATTTATATGTAGCGAGACCAGCTTTCCAACTCTTCGTATGGCACGTACTCGTCCACGCCAACAGCTTTGCTCTGCATCGAATCACCTATACTGAATGAACCGCGACAGCTGCTGCAGTATTGTTCGCGGCCCAATAGTTCAAACATTCGTCATTTCAAGCATCTGTCATAGCCGGTTCAATTATGTTTCTGCGTTTCATTTTTGCGTACGTTGTGTTTCCAGTGATGCTGGTTTCCGGAACTGCAACTTTCGGTCAAGAGATCACCCACTCATTCCTCGGTGTTGGCAAAGCGAATCAAGCTATCATCGTCGGCGAAGATGGCGAAGTGAAATGGAAATACGATCTTCCTTGCAGTGACGGTTGGGTCTTGCCCAACGGAAACGTTCTTCTGGCGGTCTATCCAAACAAACGACACCCCGGTGGAGGCGTTGTGGAAGTGGATCGCGATACCAAGAAAATATTATTTGAGTTCCAAGGCACTCAGAAAGAAGTTAGTTCGGTTCAGGCAATTGGAAACGGAAAATATCTTGTAGCCGAACTTGGTCCTGCTCCTCGCGCCATCGTCATCAACCGCCAAGGGGAGATCTTAAAAGAAACACCCTTCGCTTGCCAAATCGAAAACACTCACATGCAAACACGTATGCTTCGATTGTTGCCTAACGGAAATTACATCGGCCCTCACTTGCTGGATTTCGCAGTCAAGGAATACGATCCGGATACGGGACGAGTCGTCCGTTCGGTTACAACTGACGAACGTGGTAGGGAAAAACGTGATTGGCCGTTCTCAGCTCTTCGATTGCCTAACGGAAATTCCCTGATCAGCTGTACCAATGGAAATCGGGTTATCGAAGTCGATGAAGACGGTGCCATCGTCTGGAAAGTCGACAACGAAGACTTTAAAGAGCAGTTGATTCGCGATGCGTGTGGTGCTCAACGATTGGCAAACGGTAACACCGTCGTCACAAGCTACCAAGCAAAGAAGGGCCAAGTTAAACTGTTGGAAATCACGCCGGACAAAAAAGTTGTCTGGCGTTTTTCAGGTTTTGATGCAGGCTTTCATCACTTTCAAATCCTCACCACAAATGGCGACGCCTTGATCAACGACGCAGTAAAGTAGCAATCCCTTTAACTTGGGCAGAGCCGCAGAATGCCGCGTCGATCGTGGAATCGGTACGCCTGCTGACGTTGAACGGTCGTCTTGTGCCGCCTGAATCGAATTGCCCTGCGAAAAGTGTAAAGTCGAGGCAGTCTTGCCGTAACGGCGCTGACCAAAATCAAATATGCAGGGTTTGTAGATTCTGTTGCCAAATCCGATGATCGACGAAAACCCCACAGCCGTGCCTGACAGGCGGCAACCGACTATAACCATGTTTTCATGTGACCGCGCAACGCAAACTGAACTCTCGTATATTTGTAACTCGAATTCAACATGAATCATCTACGCATCATCACCATTCTTTTCATTTGCGTGTGGGCGACTAGCTTGTTCGCACAAGAATCAACTCTCTCGTTCAATCGAGATATTCGTCCTATCCTTTCGGACAAGTGTTTTCATTGCCACGGGCCAGACGAACACGCGAGGAAAGCCGACTTGCGTTTGGACCGAAAAGACGACGCGCTCAATGTCATCGAGCCGGGCAGTATAGAAGACAGCGATCTTATTCATCGCATTATTAACGATGACCCTGACTCGTTGATGCCACCCGCCGGAGATAACAAGCCGCTTTCGGACAATGAAATTGCAAAACTGAAACAATGGGTCGCAGAGGGGGCTAACTGGAGTGAGTTTTGGGCGTACGTTCCACCAAGCAGGCATGAATTGCCTTCGATCCCATTAGAAGTAGACCAACAGAACTGGATTGATCAGTTTGTCATTGCTCGTCTAAAGAGGCATTCATTGGAGCTTTCACCGTCAGCCGACAAACCAACGTTGCTTCGCCGTTTGTATTTTGACCTTATCGGGCTGCCGCCAACACCGGCTCAGGTTGAGGCATACTTGGCCGACACATCCAAAAATGCAACAACGAAAGTGATCGATAAATTGCTCGCGTCAAAACACTTTGGCGAGAGGCTTGCGATTTACTGGCTCGATCTTGTTCGTTACGCGGATACGGTGGGCTATCATGGCGACCAACCTCACAACATTTCGCCATATCGCGACTGGGTGATCAACGCGTTCAATGAGAACATGCCATTCGATCAGTTCACACGTGAACAGCTGGCGGGCGACTTGCTTCCCAACTCGACAGAATCACAACGGGTCGCCTCGGGATATAATCGGCTGCTTCAAACAACCCACGAAGGCGGACTTCAACCAGATGAGTATTCTGCAATCTACGCCGCTGACCGCGTTCGAAACGTGTCGCTGGTGTGGATGGGCGCAACGGTTGGCTGCGCTCAATGCCACGATCACAAATACGACCCGTACACGTCAAAGGACTTTTACGCGATGTCTGCTTTCTTTGCGGATATCGACGACGAGAAGCACTTCAAAGTAGGAACGAATTCGTTGCCAACAAAACGTCCTCCGGAAATCCTGATCATTGAGGAGCAACATCGACCCGAATTAACTGAAGCCCAAATTGCTGTTTCGGATCAATCGAATCGTCTAAGTCAATTAAAAAAGCAATTGTCCAAACTGAACAGTGAACTGAAAGCGCAAAAAGAACAAGCGATTCCAGTAAGCGCAGTTTTGAATACTCAGATCGAGGCGTTGAAAACCGAAGTTGCCACCAACGAGAAATCGCTTATTCAGACAAAACGTAGGCTGTCCAAAATCGAATCAATGGGGGCTTGGACAATGATCAGCCAACCGTTGAAAACGCCACGTGTCACTCGTGTTTTGGCCCGCGGGAACTGGATGGACGCATCTGGCGAAGTCGTCGAACCTGCGATCCCTGAATTTATGGGCCGCATCAAAACTGACAAACGCGCGACGCGACTTGATCTGGCCAACTGGATCATGGATCCATCTGAAGGAGTCGGCCAGCTTACGGCTCGTGTTATCGCAAACCGGTTTTGGTATCTCTTGATGGGAGTAGGAATTTCCCGGTCACTGGACGACTTTGGGGGACAAGGGGAAGCGCCTGCATTTCCGGAGTTGTTGGACAACCTTGCGATTGAATTCGTCGAAAACAATTGGGACACCAAACAGCTTATCCGCTCAATCGTTTCCAGCAAAACTTACCAACAAGCCTCTGCTCCGGCGGTCGAAATTCAGGATATCGATCCGTACAACCAACTCTTCTCTCATCAATCTCGATACCGACTACCGGCAGAAATAATACGTGATAATGCATTGTCGATTAGCGGGCTATTGAATTTGAAAACGATTGGCGGCAAAAGCATAAAACCCGCCCAACCGACCAATTATTACCAACACCTTAACTTTCCTCCCCGAGAATACGCTCCAGACAAATCGGATTCGCAATGGCGACGAAGCGTTTATATTCACTGGCAGCGAATGTTTCTGCATCCGTCTCTCAAAGCCTTTGACGCTCCGTCCCGAGAAGAGTGCACGGCAAGCCGCCCCAAATCGAACACGCCTTCGGCGGCTCTGGCGCTACTGAATGATCCGATCTTCGTCGAGTCGGCCCGGGTGTTTGCGGCACGCGTGATCGAGGAATCGGACTCGACCGAGTTTGATACCCGTCTATCACACGCATTTCAATTGGCATTGTCTCGTAAGCCTTCGACGGAAGAGATTAAAATACTGGAACGATTGTTCGGTGAGAGCTTGGTCGAATTCCAAGCGAATAAAAAAGCAACCAGCGATATTCTGGCGATCGGAAATGCACCGACGCCAGATGCAGAGACCAGCCACACGAATCAATCTGAATTGGCGGCATGGACAACTGTAGCCCGCGCGATCCTCAACATGAACGAAACGATTACGAGGAATTAGTTCACGATGAATATTGAACAGAAAATCGCTCAGTCACTTCATCGACGCACGTTTCTAAAGCGGGGCGGCGTTGCGTTTGGAGCAGCGGCACTTTCGAGCATGCTTGCAAGTGAAATGCTTGCCTCTTCCAAATCAAATTCCACTTCTGGCAAGCCAGCTAATTCGTTGCCTCATCACGCTGCCCGCGTCAAACGCGTGATTTTCCTCTGCATGGCCGGAGGTCCTTCCCACCTTGAGACGTTTGATTATAAGCCAGAATTAGAGAGGATTCACGGTCAAACGATGCCGACGTCGTTCACCGCTGGTCAGCCGATCGCCCAACTTCAAGGCAAAGTACTCAAGGCGCAAAGGCCGATGACAAAGTTCAGGAAGTACGGCCAAAGTGGGCTTGAGTTTAGCGATTTCATTCCGTTCCAATCACGGTTGGCCGACGACATTTGTGTTATCAAATCCCTTGTGACTGAGCAGATCAACCACGACCCGGCTCATACATTCATGAATACTGGCACAGCGATCAGCGGTCGGCCTTCGATGGGCTCTTGGATCAATTACGGGCTGGGCACAGAAAGTGATAACCTTCCTGGCTTCGTAGTTATGTCAAGCATTGGAGGCAGAAACCCTCAGCCGATTGCATCTCGCCAATGGTCCGCCGGATTTCTACCAAGCCAGTATCAGGGCGTGGAATTCAACTCCGCTGGCGATCCGGTTCACTACATCAGGAATCCGCGAGGAATCTCTCGAGCCCAACAAGGAAAACTGGTTGATACGATCAACTCGTTGGATTCGATCCGAAACGAGAAAGTCCGGAACCCTGAAATCGCAACACGAATCAAAGCCTACGAGCTTGCATTCAAGATGCAAGCTTCCGTCCCCGATTTGATGGATGTCAAAGACGAACCCCAACATGTGTTGGATATGTACGGCGCCAATCCTGGCGACGGAACATTCGCTTCCAATTGCATACTGGCCCGACGTCTCGCTGAGCGTGGTGTGAGATTCATTCAGCTCTATCATCGCGGCTGGGACCACCATGGCGACCTTGAGAAGTACATGAAAGTCTGTTGCGATCATACGGACCGAGCAACGTGGGCGCTGCTGACCGATCTTAAGCAACGAGGGATGCTGGATGATACGTTGATCATTTGGGGTGGCGAATTCGGTAGAACGCCAATGTTCCAAGGCAAAGGCGGCGTCGGCCGCGACCACCACATCAAAGGTTTTTCCATGTGGATGGCCGGCGGCGGAATCAAACAGGGCGCTTCGTATGGCGAAACCGACGAACTCGGCTACCACGCGGTCAAAGATATCGTCCATGTTCGCGACTTACACGCCACGATTCTTCACATGCTGGGAATCGACCACCAAAAGTTCTCGGTCAAGTTCCAAGGCCTCGAAATGAAACTAACAGGCGTGGAACCAGCACGCGTTGTCAATGGAATCTTCGCGTAGCCTTGCTCGACTGATCCAAAGAATCATTGATTGTTACTGCCCATGATTGGAACTTTGGACCTGATTGGCCGTAGCGATCCAAGCATGCTCCCACGTGAATTGAAGCCGATTTCGTTGCTGCACTTGCAAATAGCGACTATTCTGTATCAATCAGCAAACCTCTCGACTTCCATCCTATGCGGATTATTAATGCTCAACCGTCTCTTGCAAGTTACCAGCCCTTTCGTCGTACTGCTTTGCCTACTCGTTTCTCCATCTTTGGGACAACAGGATCTGTCGAAAAAGCAGCTTGATCACGCTGATTACGACGCTTGGAACACCATAGCTCGTTCAGAAATTTCCCGAGACGGAAATTGGGCCATGTTTTCCGTTCAAAACGGAGCCAGCGACGGAGAAGCCACGGTTACGTTCCGCAGTCTCGACTCGGAAAAGCAGTACGTCATTGAACGTGGCTCCAGTCCACAGTTCACTTGGGATAGCAAGTATGCGCTCTTTCGAATCACGCCATCAAAAAAGAAACTCAGGCAGCTTAGGAAAGACAAAGCCAAATCGGAAGATATGCCCAAAGCAGTGTTCCAGATTTTGGAACTTGGGACAGGCGAACTGACAACGATCAACAATGTTCAATCTTTCCGAACACCAACGAAGAACGGAAACTGGGTCGCGTGCCTATTGGAGAAGTCAGCAAACAATGACCAGCTAAAGACCAATAAACCAGCGGTAAGCGAAACTTACGAAGTGACGGGGCAAGGCCTCAGACGCCCATCAAAGCCGCTCAAGCTAAAGAAGCGTCCGTCTGGCAAGAAGTCTGAGACAGCGGAAAAGCCGGAGAAAAAATCAAAGGAAAACGGTAAGAAACCGAGCGTTGAAAAGAAAAAAGAGAAGGCTGAGAAGGAAAACTCTGACGCCAAAAACAAAGACAAAGAGAAGAAAGACAAAAAGCCCGGCAGCCCATTAACTTTGGTAAATCTGAATTCTGGAGTGCAACGCACTTTCCCCGACGTGACATCATTTGCGTTTAGCATGCATGGGGAAACGATCGCGTTTGCAACATCCGTCGACGTTGAAGAAGACAAAAAGAATAATTCTGCCGCGACGGAAAAGAAAACCGGCAAGGATTCTGCCGCGACGGAAAAGAAAACCGGCAAGGATTCTGACGAGGAATCGAACTCCAAAGCGACCGCACCAACGGACGGCATCTATGCCATCGATCTCAAATCGCTTTCCAAAACAAAACTCGCGGAAGGTCTCGGCAACTACAAGGGCATTTCGTTCAATGAAGATGGAACGCAACTCGCCTTCGTCACCGACAAGGATGACTACGACGCGAAAACTTCCTCGTTGTCACTCTATCATTGGAAAACCAAAACCAAGCTCGCTAAAAAGATCGCCGCTGAAGGCGAAACAGGAGTCCCGGAGGGTTGGTGGGTTGCTCCCCAATCATCCCAACTCTTCTCCGAAGACGGAAAGCGACTCTATTTTGAAACCGCTCCGATTCCCGAAACAGTTCTGAAGCAGCGAAAAGGAGACAAGGAAGAAGATGACAAAGATGTCGTGAAACTTGACGTGTGGCACTGGCAAGATCCGCAACTTCAGCCACAGCAGTTGCTGCAAGCGGATCGCGAGAGAAAACGCGACTATCGCGCTGCCTATGTTCTTAAAAGTAAGAAGATTGTTCAACTTGCTACGCTCGAAGTCCCGGACATTGCAATCGATGTTCGCAGCAAATCAAAGTTGGCATTGGCGATTACAGACCTGCCGTACCGCAAAATGATGTCATGGGATGTCCCAGGCTTCCGCGACGCATGGCTGGTCAATCTTGACACCGGAAAGCGAGAACAAGTCCTTGATCGCGTTCAATGGTTTGCCGGCATGTCGCCGCAAGGTAAATTCATCACATGGTTCGATGGCGAAGAACAGAGCTGGTTCGCAAAGTCCACTTCCGATGCCGACAGCAAAGCGATCAACATCGGCACAGGCATCAAATTTCCGCTTTACGACGAACTCCACGACACGCCCAGCATCGCCCGCTCATACGGCTCGGCTGGATGGCTCGACGACGATCAAGCAATTCTCGTTTATGACCGTTACGACATTTGGCAATTAGATCCAACCGGAAAAGAAAAACCAGTTTGTGTAACGGATGGCTTCGGTCGTGAGAATCAACTCAGTTTCGCTACCTTCGGCTTGATCCTGAAATGCGTTTCATTAATCCCGAACAGCCAATGATACTAAGTGCCATGAACATGCAATCGAAAGCCAGTGGCTTTTGGCAGTTGAATCCGCAAAGCAAAGAGGAAGATTCGAAATCCGGACTGGCGAAGCTGATTATGCTCAACGAAAACATCGGCGGATTGAGCAAAGCACAGGACGCTGATCGTGTCATCTTTACTCGCAGCACTTTCCGCATGTGCCCCGACCTGTGGCACACCGACATGAGCTTCAAAAAGATTCACCGTCTTAGTGACATGAATCCGCAGCAGGAAGACTACGCCTGGGGCACAGCCGAGCTTGTCCAGTGGAAAAGCAAGGATGGGCAGGAACTCGATGGCCTGTTGTACAAACCGGATGGCTTTGATCCGTCGAAGAAGTATCCCTTGATGGTCTACTTTTACGAACGCAACTCGAACAATCTTCATCGTTATTACGCACCGGCGGCAGGTCGTTCAATCATCAACTTCAGCTTCTACGTGAGCCGAGGTTACATGGTGTTCATTCCCGATATTCCATACACGACTGGCGAGCCAGGACAGAGTGCTGCGAATGCCATTTTGCCTGGTGTTGAAAGTTTGGTTGCCGAAGGATTCATTGACGAAAACAAGATCGGCATGCAGGGTCACAGCTGGGGGGGCTATCAAACGGCTTATCTTGTGACTCAAACCGACATGTTTGCTTGTGCCGAATCAGGCGCACCCGTTTCGAACATGACCAGCGCTTACGGTGGTATTCGGTGGGGCAGCGGAATGAGTCGCATGTTCCAGTACGAACGAACTCAAAGTCGTATCGGTGAAGACCTGTGGTCGGCTCGCGAAAAGTACATTCGCAATTCGCCAGTTTTTTACGCAGACAAAATCAACACGCCGCTCTTAATTTTGCACAACGACGAAGACGGAGCTGTTCCTTGGTACCAAGGCATTGAATTGTTCGTCGCTCTTCGTCGACTGGAAAAGCCCTCCTGGATGTTGAACTACAACGGAAATCCTCACTGGGTAATGGGCGACAAGAATCGTCGCGATTTCGCGATACGGATGCAGCAGTTTTTCGACCACTACCTGATGGATGCACCAGAGCCTGAATGGATGGCCCTGGGTGTCCCGGCAGTGAACAAAGGCAAAGAATTTGGCTTGGAGCTGTTGGAACCAAAGAAAACCGCAGCTGAAGAATCAACTGAAGAATAGCCGCGACATCTAGATCGACAGCGTCGACATCTAGATCGACTGCGCCAACATCTAGATCGACTGCGCCAACATCTAGATCGACTGCGTCGACATCTAGATCGACTGCGCCAACATCTAGATCGACTGCGTCGAATCGCCAGTTCCCTCATAGGGAACATATCGATCCAATTCGACGCCCCGATTCCGAATTGAATAGGTAACGCCGCGCCAAGCCACTTTTTTGGCCAGCGTTGCTGCCACGCAAGCGACTGCGTAAACCCCCTGAGCAACCGCAACAAGCAACAATGCCGCAATGAATCGGGGAGCCTGAACTGGTTTCATTCCGCCTGCCGTTTCAGATGTTTCCATCACACTGCGACGGATCGTCGTCCAAGCAAATACGGACATCACGCCACTGGTCACGATTGCGATGATTGTCCAAATTGCCAATGCAATGTTTCCCATGAACAATGCCCAACCGAGAGTCGAAAAAATCGCAACGATGAGGGACGTGGCGAAGGTCATTTGAAACGCAGTCAACCAAAACGCAGGCTCGTGAATTTTTGACCAAGTCAGGATCCTCGTCATCCATCGAACCACGAAAACAAGCGAACAAGACTCGCGATTCACCATCACCATACTCGGCAGCGAACGGCACGTGAGGCCTTGATCTGCCAACAGGCTCTTCAATGGCCCGTCGTCAACTGCAGACTTTCGCCAGACGCTCAGCATATCCGTTGCTCGAATGTCACGAGATCGCAGCGCATAAGCACCTGCCCAAGGATTTTGGAAAAGCATGGAGAAAAACAGGGCTCCGGCGTACCACATACTGCGAACGATCGAACCAAGTCGCGCGGGCGCATCCGGTTCGAACCACTGATTACCGCTAACAAGGCCAATTTTCCCGTCGACATCGAGAGCGCCTAGCAAAGTTGCCAGCATATTGCTTGGCGGTCTTGAATCTGCATCAACCATCACGAAGTATTGGACGTTTGGATCTGAGTTTAAAACGTGCTCAACACCCTCAGCGATCGAACTGCATTTGAGCGTGCAATTGGGAAGCGGATCTTGTAGATGCCGTATGATCAATCGACCACTGGAATTGTCATCAACGACCGTTTGTAGAATCTTCTTCGCGGGGTCTTTCTCATTGTCGACCACGACGCAGATTCGGTAATCGCGAAAGTCTTGGTTTAACAGCGATTGAACGGCGTCGGCCAGCGTTGGATCGGCACCGCGAACGCTCATTACGATCCAAGTTGAATGTTGCATCTCTTCAGGCAACAGAACAGGTTTGTCCTGCCCTCGCATGCGAATCCGATATGCCATTGTCAGCAATAGCTGAATCAACGCACTTACAGTGATCAAGAAACAAGCGATCATCTATCGCCCAAAAAGAAGCTGAATCATCAGTTTGGCAAATCGTGGCAAATCAGTCAGGAAATCGATGCTTGCACGTACCGGTCCAATCTTTTCGATATTTCCAGCATTCAAACGATGTGAACAGGTCGTACCAGAGATTAGATTACGGCCGCCAGCAAGACGCTGATTCTGTTTCGCTTCTTCGCCGCTGACGTAGCACTTCATTCGGCTCGCTTGCATGTGCGAATAGTCGTGATCCTGATGGATCACCGCAACTTGCTGCGAAAGATCAATCACCGGAATTCCTTCAGGTTTGACACTAGCGACCATCCAATTGTCCCAGTTTCCTCGGCCCACAGCAAAGGCAGGGACGGCTTTAAATAATTCGCGATTAAAAGCGAAGTACTCTTTGCAAACGGCAGACGATCTTCTGCCTTCTGTTTTGCAATGCTGCCTTAGCCATTGAACCTGTGAATCATCCTCAAAATCAATTTCACGATCAACTGACAAATTGGTTCGTTGTCCGATCGCCAGCCAATTTTCGAATTGGCTTTGATTCGAAAGCTGTTCCATTGCCGCGACAAAACTGCGGTCAAGAATCACATCCGAATTGCAATAGACGAGGACAGGCGAAGATGAAACTTCATGCGCCATCGAAAAAGCTGAGCCAATCAACGGCGTACCGTTTGCATTTCGGTCAACATGACTCACGTGAGCAACTTGGTTCTCAGCCGCGAAGTCCGTGATGCCTTCCTCGTCGCCGAAGAGTAACACATCGACAGCCGGACTAAGCTGCGTCCAGGAACGAATCGCATTTTTCTGGATCAATTTTGCGTCGCCAACAAACGCTTTTGGCATCGCGAAAATCGTGACAGCCGCACGACAGATCGGACGCGTTGAAACTAGCGTGTCGCTGGTCAGAGACGATTGTTCTGAATCTTTGGGCACGGTCACACCATCGAAAACAGGAGTTTTAATTTGCGCCAATTGATGACCCATGCCCGGATCACATCGACCGCTTTACGATCCCACCAGCGACGAAAATTGAAACCGGGATCTTTGGGGCGCCAGCCGTGCCACGCCGTTTGATCCAACTCGCTGTAATACGTTTCTCGCAACGGATGAAACGGCTGAAAATCCCAAGGTTTCCATTCGGTTGTGTAATGAATGATCGCTGGGCGGTCTCGCATTGCTTCGAAGGAACCGCGATCAACCGGACTGTGTTCTTCGTTCGGATATTCGAAAACGTGGGCTCCCTGATTCCAGCGAAGCGGCAACTGGCCCCACTTGCCGGCGAACACGACGTTCAAAGCGTATTGGTCCCAACACCAGACAAATTTTGAGTTCCTGCGAAGGCAGTCGAACAACCTTTGCTCAATGTTCTCTTCACGCCATTTCTTCAGGTTCAACACCATCACGCCACTATTGAAATAGTTGGCACTTCCGTCGATCCCCAACTCTTTCCAATTCGCAACTGGCGAGATCGCTGCAAGGTAGGGCTTCGAGTGTTGCAACTCCGGATCAGTGATTTCACGAGCATCAATGAACGGACAGGCGATATCCGTTGCGGCCAAACAGTAGTTGTCCGCGAGTTCCATTTCCCACATTTCGGTCAGGTCATCGACAACAAGCACATCGGAATCCAGATAAATCACTTTCTCGATCGACTCCGGCAACAGTCTCGCGGCCATCAGTCGAAGGTAAGCCGTGTGCGTGATATGGTGCGACGTCATTAAATCGCTGACTTGGGAAAGATCCGGGCGAAGAATGTCGACGCTGACCGGAAAATCAATCAGCGACTCACGAAGTCCGCTGAGGCTACTCTCGGTGATCCCGCCATCGAAAAGCACCACATGAAGATGTCGCCCAGGATTCAAAGAGGACGCAGCCGAATGCAACATAACCGTTAATGGCTTGACGTAATTTTCATCCGCAGCGCAAAGCACGATCGGATCGGCAGGGGATGCCGATTTCGCGATCTTGTCAGTTGTGACTGGATGAATCGTAAGCATCCGAATTAATCCTCCATGTTGCGGTTCATAAATTGAATGAACCTCTCTCTTATACGCACAATCGGTCCGGCGATTGGGTGTTGCTGGATCTGCTCAAAAATTGTGTGGGCTTCCGCAAGTTCGGCTCGCAATCCGTCACCGATCCGATGAAGGTGTTCGATCTCGCGTCTCGCGTGAGCCAACTGAGCCTGCAGTTGTTCGGTCTCACAATCGTCGCTGAACTCGTTGAAGTTCGCAAAGATTGAGGCATGATCCATTTTGCAATGCGGGCTACTCAATTTTGACGCACAAATAGGCTGGGGCAACAAATTAGGCACAAATTCAAAGGGATTTCCAGTGGCTAGCTGCTGATCTGACGCAGCGAACATCGAATGTATCAATTGAACCAGCCGGCCAGTCGCCGGCTCTGCAACTTGCAACGCATCGTTCAACACGCTGTTCTGAAATTGCATTCGAGCAGAACATGGACTGGCCAGCTGCTTAAGCACAGGCTCGATCGACTCGCGTGAGTGAATCTCCCATGATGCGGGCACGTATCTGGGGCTCTCATGAAAGTCCAACAACGCGGTCGGCTTGTGCAGCAACATTGCTTCCAGCATCGATGTCGACGGCGTCGTGATCACGGCATCACAGTTCGCCATCACATTTTGAATCTCGTCACCCGTCAAATTGAAAAGCGAATTCTCAACGCCGATTTCTTCCTCCATCCCAGCCGTCAAGCGCCAGGTTGTTTCCAAGGTTCGGCCGTTGATTTTCGGAGTCTTTTCAATATAGGACTTCAACTCCGAAAGGCTACGAATCGTCGTCGCGATTTGTTCGGGCGTGAAGCCAGGCGTTTTCGCCGTCGCAATCAGAACTCGAAATGGATCACTTCCCTTCGCACTCTGAAACCCGTCAGACAATCGCCAAGACTCGGAAAGCCTGTCCATTCTTGGGACACCAACAACTTCGATCTTTCCTGCGTTACCCCAATCACAAAGCGTCCTCGCTTGCGACATTCCAATGACCGCAACCTTGTCGCACAGAACGGGGCGCATCGTGAAGGGACACGCCGGTTCATCGTCTGCGTTCTCCCAGGCATTTCGCCATTCGAGAATTCCGTCGACGAGATATACAGTGGAAACGCGTTTGGCTTTCAACTCAATGACAGCCTGACGAAAGCGATCAAAATGCTCTGAAAAGAAGATGGCCACATCGCCTGGACTTGCCGCACCAACGACGGCGTCAGCCGCAATAACTCGAGTCGAAATCGAATCGACCTTCGAAAGTGACTCCGCCTGATGAGCGACTTCGGATTCCGAGCCCACAAAGAATACATGTCGCTGCATGGGACCTTACCAGAAAACGATTATTGCTGGATGCCACTGACGGATTGACCGTCGTTTCGCGAGCAAAGATGGAACAGGACCTGTCCAGTCATATCGACACTGTATGACTGTACGCTGCCGTCGCCGAGCACAAAAT
>CAYGUE010000155.1:0-16094 GCA_964352885.1 uncultured Pirellulaceae bacterium | reverse complement strand
ATCTCGAACTCATCCAGACACGGTTCGATCAACCCGAGAGTCGGGTGCAAATTAGAATCGCGAATGGTAAATCGAACGAATTTCGCATCAAGCGGATCGAACGTTTCCGTGTTTTCTTGGGCGTTCGTTTCTAGGGCCCTGGCTTTCGGTTTGCGATCTACCTTGGGTCGCGCAAGCGGGACTAACCTTGTCAGTTGTTCGTCGATTTCCGTTGAGCGCTGACGCAGCGACTCGACTTCGTTTTTCAATGCATCCGCCTCCGGTGAACGCACCTCACGATCGGCATACTCGACACCCGCCACGAATGACTGCATGCGGTAGTATTCCTTCGCGCTGATCGCGTCGAACTTATGGTCATGGCACCGCGCGCAACCAATACTTAGTCCAAGAAATGTCTGTCCAATGTTGTTCACGATTTCGTCAAGCGAATCCTGTCGCGCTAGACGGATCGACGGAGCGTCTTTGCCGATTTGTCCTGTCAGCAGTACCGACGCGGTCACCAGAAAACCTGTCGCTGCATCTTCGCCCAGTGCATCGCCAACAATCTGTTCTTTGATAAAACGATCGTATGCTGTGTCATTGTTCAGCGCTGCAATGACGTAGTCGCGGTAGTGCCACGCATTTGGTCGTTCCGTGTTAACTTCGAAGCCATGCGTATCTGCATAGCGCACGACGTCTAGCCAGTGCTGAGCCCAGCGTTCACCGTAACGAGGCGACTTCAACAAGCGATCGACTACCGCTGTGTAAGCAGCTTCATCTAACTCAGACGAAGGCAAAAAATCAGTCACTTCCTGCTTAGTCGGCGGAAGCCCGGTCAGGTCCAGTGTGACTCGACGCAACCAAGTCACCGCATCGGTCTGCGGAGCGGGCGTCAGTCCCTCCTGTTCCAGTCGGAAAAGGACGAAGCGATCGATATCATTTTTCGGCCAGTCGGTCCTGCCAACTTTTGGCACTTTGGGCGACGAAAGTGGTTTGAGCGACCAGTGATCAAGCCGGTCTTCCAACTTCGCAAGATCAACTCCGTCCGGCCATACGGCGCCCTCGTCTATCCACTCCGTCAAGGTGGCGATCTGCGCCGCAGACAGCGGCTCGCCCTCGGGCGGCATCCGTGAATCCTCGTCGTCAATCGTGACGAGCTCGATCAGCGGACTTTCGCTCGCATTGCCGGCGACAAGACTTGGGCCATATCCATCGCCGCCATTGAACGCTTCGGATTTGATATCCAGTCGCAAGCCGCTTTTCTGCTTTTGCGGTCCATGGCAGGAATAGCAGTGTCTTTGAAGAATCGGCCGTACATCTTCCAGATAGTCCACGTCAGCGGCGAATAGCTGCGGTGGATCGACGACAACAAAAAGTAGTGCAAGTAAAAGCGCGTATTTCATGGATTCACTTTAAGAACAATCGCCTGACGGACCGCTTCTACATCTATTTCCACGATACACCTTGGTTTTACGCGCTATTATCACGAGTTCCGCGATTTGTCGGTTCCGTGAGTCGACGGATGGTTCCGGATATCTGTAGATGAAGCGTAAACACCTGACTTGCTCGGGCGCGACTGCCGGTGAATTGCCAACGAAGGCGTGCCCGCAGAGCCTTTGCAGCAAAACTATGTTGGCCTACCGTTCGTGCAGGACACAACGACCGCCTGCATTAGTGTCAGATTAGAGAAGATTAGTGTTCAGCGCGGCCATGTTTTTGGGAACACTAATCCGCGCTAATCGAGCACTAATCAATCCCTCGCAAGTGTATCGCACCAAACTACCATCACGATTATTCATCCTTTCCTTTTTCATCGTCAGTTTTTTTCTTCTTCAAAAACGGCACTGGTCGAAGTTCAACCTCTTTGATCGATTGCAGATAATCAAGAACCGGTTTGGAATGCTCTTGCCCAACTTGAGCATGAAAGTGCAACGAGAATCCATGCGGTCCTTTGGCGTCGATCAGCCCAGGTTGAAATGCCAGCATCTCTTTGACGCTGTCTAACATGCCCAGCATCGTGGCACAAAAAATGTCGATACGTGCGCCTTTGGACAGCAGGTACTCAACGACGTCTCTGCGGCCCATGTGAGAGGCGCCGCCAAGGGCCGTTTCAAAATCACCGTTTCCCCAGTCGAGCGCAGCGTTAAGTAGCCCCGGCTCTCGCTCGAGTAACTTTTTAGTCATGTCCAAGCTGGAGTGAGCGTAGATGACAAAATCTTGGGCGAGTAAACGATTGACTTGCGGGTTTTTCCAACCTGGCTTGAATTTTGGTGGCTCATAATCGCGCTCAAATTCGGCTTCTGTCGCAGCTGCCGGTTTCGTGTTGTCAGCTTGATCGTCCTTTTTGTCGTCAACCACTTTCTCTTGGGCCAAGACACTCGTCGTGCAAGCCGCGGTTGACGCCAACAGTCCAACACCAAGCGATGCCGTCGTAAAACGTCGGCGATCAATTTTCAAATTCATGTTAGCTCCATGGCAACTTTAAGTTTGGCAATTAACATCGCCTTGATTGAATCACTGGCTCTGGGCGAGCCAGTTTGGTTATATCAGATTGCAAGTCAGGTTGCTGGCGCATTGTTCATTGTCTCAATGACGACGGCTTGGGACGCACGCACTTTGGTATGGCAATGCTTTTGTTTACTGGAATCGCACCGTTTACTTGCCAAGGCACTCACCTGCAGATTGTGAATGGCAAGGATCAGTGACGACTCATCGTTTGAATGGTTGTGTGAAAATCTGGGATATACACTTGCAATGCAATGTATTGTCTAGCCAAAATAGAAGATCCCAGATTGGCGAAGAATCCAAGTGCCGAGCGGATACCCAGCGGCGATGGAAGGTATCAATTTTGGAATTCACTGAAAGACAACATGAAAGCGAAATTGGTATTGGTACTTCCATTGATTGCAACTGCCATTTTCGCGGCTTGCGACACTCTCGCGGCACACGATGGCAAAAGACTGGATGTCTTAGTGATCAACAATCAGCTTTACGCGCAGGGCTACCTGAGTGGAAGCGATCCGCAAGATGATGGCGGAGGAATTGTGCGGCCTTACTTCAACGCGGTTCATGGTCATTTCAGCAATGTCGGATCCAGTCTGGCCGTCGCCGCGTTACCGGGATTTGACATTCGGTCATCCAACGCAGTCGATCTGAGCGGACATGACCTCGCGATCACCTTGATCGGAGCCGGAAAATGGGACGAACCGCCGCGGCAGGATGGTACGGGATTGGCTCAGGACTTTGGAACACCTATCCTTTCCGAACTGGACATCGGAGAGGTGCTTTCTATCAGTTCGCGTTCCGACAGCATCTCGACCGATGCTCCCGGCACATTGACACTGGCATCCAATATCGCGGGCGACTTAACGGACCTTGATCCGGACTACGAGATCAACCTTCAGCCCGACAATGTGATCTACTTTCTTGAGTGGGAACTTTCGACAACCCACCCGGACATTCGATTGAGCGAAAGCGTCTACACCATTCTTTCGCCTGATGGCACCGGTCCTGTCCAGCGTTTGCACTTTCAGTCGCTGGCTTTGGAAAGGCACTTTGGAATTCAAGGGGTTCCCGAGCCCAGCTTCCTTTCACTGATCGCTCTTGCAGCAACCACGACGATGTTCGTACGCCGGCGTGAATAGCCGTTTGAGAAAAGAATGGAAGCTTCTCCTATCGCACTTTGCATTTGAATCGAATGATGCCGCCCTTGTGGGGCTTAACTGGATCGATGATTTCCCAGCGAAGCGTCAGCGAATTGGCTTCGTTTACCTTGTCGATGAATTTGGCTTTCAGCGAACACTCAGCGGAACCCGGAATGTATTGCAAACGTCCCGTCAGATTGTCAACGAGCGTCACATTCCCAACCGGCTTTGAACTCAGGTTGTCGAAGCGAATCGTGAACTCAACTTCGTCACCCTGATCGGCAGCGATTTTCGATGCGACTTTGGTAACGCGAAGGACCGAACCTTTACCGTCACTCTTGACATGAATGATCTGCTGAGCACTTGAGAGATCATTCACAACGATCGGCTGAGCACCTTTCACATTAACTTTAAGACGCAGGTTATCTTGCCACACGTTCGCAGCCTGCATGCCAAGTTCAAGCCGTGCAGTTTGGCTTCCAGAGTGTCGGCCCCACTTGATCAGCTCGAGATTTTCGTAAGGCGAAAAGCTGTTGCGGACGCCAATCAGCTCGATTGCCTGATCGGCTACAACGCCGCGAGTTCGATCCACGAAGCCGCTGGCACGCTTTGAAGCTTCCATGCCATCGATTGCGATGTTCTGCATCGTGGAGGATGAAAAATCCTTTCCGCGAGAAACCTGCATCACCAATTTCTTGTCGAACGATCCGACTCGCGTGCTACGTCGAGCGTTAAACACACCATCGAGCTTACGCACCGCAGCGAATCGTGGTGCGTAAATCTTGACCCGGTTACTTGGCGATACCAGTCGGCGGCCATCCACAGTATCAAAGTGGCCGAACGTGTCTTCGGTTTCCATTCCGTAGATATTCCAGTTTTGATCAACGCCGATCTTCTTGCCGCGATCATCACCGTCGTAAATGTACTCGTCACTTAACGCTCGAGAATTCGTTCGATCGCTGGAACGCAACTGATGATTGCCTGTCGTAGGCTGACGCATCATCGGCCCCGGAGTGATCAGAGTTTCAACACAAACAGGCATCCCACCTTGTTGAATCGTAAATCCAGCGCGTTCGGTGAATCCATGGTTGGGATCGCCGAGATTGTCGACGGTAAAGACTGCCGGGCTGGCGAATTCATTGGCGGAATTCATTATCCGTTGGGAAGCCAGTCTCAACAAAGGCATCGTATTGGCATCGGCCTCGGGAGCGATCGAATTCTGCTCCTGCAAATGCGGCAATTGCTCATCTTGAGTTTGAGCATACTGGTTCGGTGACGTCAGTTGAATCGTGGCTCGATTTTCCTGAGCATGCGCAAGGCTCGAAAGCGCATGAATGCAAACCAGAGTTGCAGCGATCTTCGTTAATTTGAATTTCAAACTCATGACAGTCTTTCGATGCTCAGTTTTGTTCGCTTTGGAAAGTTTTCGAAGTCGTGTTCTGATCCACGGATGGAAAAACGGGAGACTGATACTTTGGATTGATCTTCAGACCAGGCTGCTGCGTTTCCGTGGTCAACGACGGCGAAGCACTATTGAATGCGTTCATCGAAGAGTAAGCCAACTCTTCGCCTGTAGGAACACGCGATCCGATACGAATAATCGCCATTGGACGACCGAGGCCTTCGGCAGTACGAATTGGATCCTCAGAAGCAGACACATCGAACCATGGCTGTTCGTTCTTGTCGCCGGCGCGAGGAAGGGCGACTTCCGGATCTTCAAGGTAGATGATTTTCGTAACCAGTCTTCCGGCGTTCGCTTCACGAATGTCCGCTTTGGTGATGACAACGGGAATTGGAAAGTCGGTTTCCAATCCTCGCGGCGGATGTAGCAAGTCCAAAAGTTCAATGGAAGGATAAAGTTCGTAGCTTGTTGCCACATCGACTCCCGTAATCCGGAAGCGATACAGCAGCCCCATTTGCATTCCAACGGTATACTCGGACTGGGAGGTCAACACGAAAGAGCCATCGCTCACAGACGACAACTCAACGCCATCGGGAGCAACGACTTTCACAGGTTGGATTTCACAAGCCTTTGATGGACTGGCCATCACTTTGAGCTGAGATGCTTGACCGGGAATCATGTTGCCGCGAATCAAATGATGTGGCTGCTGTGCGCTGGCCAGTGTTGCCAACGAGCAGACGACTGCGACGGTCGTCGCAATCACAATTCCGAATTTTCTGAATCGTGAGATCATGATTGAGTCTTCGGGTTGCGGTGCTTTTGCAGCACCAGGAAAGTTGGCGAAAAAAGAGCCGCGTGAGCGAATGCCCGACGCGGCTGCTTGGTTTTCACGTCACTCGTTTCTTAGCGACGGATTTCACAATCAGGGCAGTCACATGTCGGTTGACCGTGAACCATGTTCGATGGAGGCTGCCGGTTGGAGTGTGGAGGTCGAATCGTTCGCTCCTGAATCAGCACTCGGTCTGCAGGACGTGGGTAGCTCAAACCAGGTCTCTGTTTGACGAGAACATCAACATTGTGAGTTGGGCCTGGGATCTGAGTCGCCGTATGGTTGTGCATTGTGTAGCGTTTCAACCCAGCTGGTCCACCAAGTGGAATGTGTGGTGGGCCTGGAAGGCCGATGTTCGTTCCAACCGATGGCATTCCGTAGGCTGGTCCGGTTACACCCGAGATGTAGTCGCGACTTCCACCGCCACCGAATGATGCTGGCAATGCACCGGCGGAGAGCGAAGGGTCCATGCCAGCTGCTTCAAGGTCTTTGTTTCCAAGACGCAAGATGGCGAGGATCGCACCACGACGATCAGCTTCAACGATTGGATCCACACCCGGATCCAAACGAGTGCTGACAAGGGTATCAACGCCAGCCAAAGCCAACTCTTGATACTCCGGATCGGGAACGTAGATGACTTTGGTGACGAAGTTAGCCGCGGCTACTTGGTCGAAGTCTTCTTCAGTGAACTGAATTGGAATCGCAGCATGTGCTAGGTAGGCCGATGTGCGTGGCGATGCAACTCCAACTTCAAGTGTTGGATAAAGCGTCATGCCAGGACGGCCTTCAAGGTTCGAAATCTTCAGGCGGTAAATGCCTCCCTGACGGAAGTTCTGACGGCCCGGTACGATCAGTGGTGCGGAATCGTACTGTCCAACAGTTGAAACATCCCAGCTGATTTGCATCATCTCGGGACGATCAAAAAGCACTTGGACGGATTGCAATCGGACTGCGCCGAATGGGCCGTAGCCTGCCATCGCTGCACATGGTGCAGCACCGCTTGCTGAAGCCATCAGGACACCGGGGCCTGGACCGCCTACACCCGGACCTGGTTCCATTAGCATTTGAGCTGGTGGCAGGTTGTGGCCAGTCGGCAAGCCCGTGCGGGCCAGCGGCGCCTGGGCGTTTGCCGTCATGGCGATAGCCAAGACCAACATCAAGCCAGTTGTGATACGCACGTACATCAAATTCTCCCCTGGGAATGTCTCGCCAATCAAAGCGACCATGCGCCTGCCGGAAATACGGCTTCAAGCAAGCTCTTTTTTGTTTTGTTTGGGCTAACTTCGCCTGCAACCAGAATGAAATTGACATGGACTGGCACCAGAATGATTTCTAGGATGCGAACCGTGTTCGATTACACGCCAACTGCAGACTTCCGTCAGCTCGTTGTCTCTTTGTTCGGCGCGTCGTAATGGTATTCTTTCGCAAAATCCGCACAGCCGTTTCATGAAGCAAGAATTACCTATTGCAGCCACTTTGCTAGCGTTCGGATGCTTGCTTTGGCTTTGGCAATCTAGGGAAGCCAGCCAAGCTTCCGCGGCGAATTCGCAAGCGGAAATAGCAAACGAAACACCCGCTCCTTCGACTCCGGCCAGAGAACGTCAATTCGCGACCGACATGGGACAAGCTTCAAGTGCTGAACTGCTGAAGCAAATATCCGGAACACTTCAAAATGGACCTCCGACTTTCGGAGATCTAAAAATCACGAATCATCTCTTCGAAAAAACCCAAGCGATCAAAGGCAGGTTTTGGAATCAGGGTCAGGGATCCGGGAAGTCGCGACTGGAGCTGATCCTCGATTCAAAGAACCCGAAAAAGCTGACTCAAGTCTGCGATGGACGATTCCTGTACCGATTGACGGAGCACCGTGACCAGCGTCAGCTGAAGTTTCATGACTTGCGTAGATTGAACAATGAGGACGCGGGGATCGTTCAGGCGACTCTTCCTGCGGCCTGGGTAGGATCGGGATCGCTGGGGAGCCTTTTCTCCAACCTTACAGATGCTTTCAATTTTGGAGCGATGAAATCGTCGCCGAATAATCAGCGACTCGTTGAAATGGTCGGGACTTGGAATCCAACGCATTTATCCAAGCTGATGGCTAACCGGGTTGATCATCGTGAAATTCTGCCCAGCCCGGATTGGTCCAAGTTGCCCCCTCAGATTCCACATGGAGTGAGGCTGCGTTTCGAGAACCAGGACAGTAGTGGGTGGCAGCCTGTTGAGATCCTGTTTTTCAAGTTCGACGGTGAAACTAAAACGCCAGCGCCTACGATGTCGATCCAATTCGGCCAAATTCATCACCAATCGATTTCCGCCGAATTTTTCCGGCTTGATTTTGATGAAACTGGTGCCATTGATGAAACAGATCTTTACAATGAGCACATCGACCTAATGACGGGGAAACATCGCGTCGCAGAAGAGACTGGCGACGCCATGCGATAGGGAAACTCCCCGGGTTTGCCTAACCTGCTGCGAGAATGTGCAATGAAATTGTCTGCAACCGTTTTGGCTTTGCTGGCCATTCTTGAGTTCTCAGCCCTAACGTTGGCTCAAGATGTCGACTGGAAAGGTGACCTCGATTTCCTGAACAAGGAATTGAGAAAAAGGCATCCAAACCCGTTTAGCGTAATCACGGAAAAAGAGTTTAACGACAGCGTTGACCAACTTGCAGCGAAGATCGACTCATTGGATTCAGACGAGGCAACGTTTGAGCTCATGGAGCTGGTTGTGAAAATCGGCGACGGGCATACCTCGGTCGTTCCTAATTTTGGATCGTTCCGATTCTTCCCGATCAACGTTAAGTGGTTTGAAGACGGTGTTTATGTAAGTGCAATCGAACGAAAGCACAAACATCTCGTCGGTGCAAAACTGATTGCTGTCGGTGACATGCTCACTGAGAAAGTTGTCGAGCAATTCGGCGAATTTGTCGCACATGACAACTTTTGGGGCGTTCGCAAGCAGATCGACAAACAGTTCCAAACGGTTGAGTTTCTCGATCGCGTAGGTGCACTCGATGACGAAGGTACCGCCACCTTCCATTTCGAGAAAGACTCAGAGCAGTTCTCTCTTGTAATGAAGGCCGTCAATCCCGAGGACGCGAGAGCCATCCGGTTTATCAACGCCTATGGCGCCGGATTAATGAAAGAGAGCATTTTTCTGTCGCTGTTGATCAAGGATGAACAAGGCATGCCGTTTTGGAATGAGTGGATTCCAGAAGAGAAACTGGTTTACTTCAAATACAACCAATGCCGCGACCCAAAGGGCTTTCGTAAGCTCGTCGATGGAACGGCCAAGTTCATTGCAGAGAACGACGTTGAAAAGTTCGTTCTCGATCTACGCGACAACAGCGGGGGAAGTTCGCTTGTTTTCAAGCCACTTTTGACGTACCTTCGGGAGAACAAAGGCTTGAATCAAAAGGGAAAGCTGTTCGTCATTGTCGGACGCAACACCTATTCTTCGGGAATATTCGCAGCATGCGACATGCGACAAACCAATGCGATCTTTGTCGGAGAGCCGACAAGCAGCAAGCCCAACCATTTCGGCGAAGTGAAAACGTTTCAACTGCCGAACTCCGGGCTCACGGTGCAGCATTCAACAAAGACGTTTCAGCTAATGAGCGATATCGATCCGGACACATTTACACCCGACGTCATGATTGGTTTTACCGCGGAGCGTACTTTCGCGGCGCAGGACCAAGCATTACAGGCGATTTTTGACTGCAAAGATTGAGCGTTCATTTGAGGCCCAGCATTTCGCTGTTCGAATTGGAATCGTCGATTTTCGCCAGCAAGGACTCCATCGCTTCCGCGGCACTCAGATCACCCAAAGATCGCCTGAGTTTACAAACCGGGTCGTATCGATCCTCCAGGAGCGTTTCCTCCTGCTGCGATTGGCTATCGTGAATATTGATGGCCGGCCAGATGCGGCGTTGGACCAATTCACGATCAAGCCGAATCTCCAAGTTAGCTGTATCGCGCAGTGCTTCAGCAATTGAGTCATCCAGCTCATTGGTGGATTCAGTTTTTAAGGTTCCCAAGATCGTCAAAGTTCCGGAATCCTTGGTTCGTCTGGCTGAGGCAAGGAACGATTTTGTTTTCGGCAACGAATCGGTTTCAAGATGCGTTTTTGAGTAGGCTTGCCCCAGTTCGAACCTTGCGAGGCTTGTCAGAGAGTCGAGGAAAATGACCACGTCCGCCCCGGTTTCGACCATTCTTTTGGCCTTCTCCAACACCATCATTGCAACGTCATTGTGTCGAAACGAAGTTTCGTCGAACACGGAACTGATCACTTCACATCGATCGCTGTCGAGCAGGTCTTCCAATTCGGCAACTTCCTCCGGACGTTGATCGACTAGCAAAACAAAAGCGTGAACCTCGGAATAGTTCGCAAGCAACTCCTGACACAAATGTTTGATCAACCGGGTTTTTCCTGATCGTGGTGGACTGGCAATAATGCCTCGTTGGCCAAAACCCATCGGTGAGATCACATCCACAATCCGGCATATCGAACTGGCATTTGCAGAATCAAGCTCGATTCGAACCATCGGTGCAAGAGGCGGCAACTGATCAAACTCGGGCACTTTAGAAGCGTCTTCCGGATTCAAGTCGTTGACTTTGAAAACACGCAACAATGCAAAGAATCGCTCGTTGTCTTTCGGAGGCCGAACTTGTCCACGGACCACGTCGCCATTGGCAAGATTAAACTTTCTGATTTGGCTTGGCGAAACATAGATATCGTCTGGACCACCTAGATAGTTGAACCAGCGACTTCTCAGAAATCCAAATCCATCGGGAAGAATCTGCAGTGTTCCTGCACCAACCAGCTTTTCACCCAGCTTCAAATGGTGGTCCAACACAGCGCGGATTTTCTCTTCCACAGAACTGTCCGGACTAACCGAGACTTTGTGCTGTGACAGGAGTGCGTTCAGCTGCCGACTATCCAACTTTTGATACTCAGAAACATCAACGAACTTTTCCGCTGAGTCCGCTTGGTTGTTTGAGGCTGAAGGAGGGTCGGAACTTGACGTTGAATCGCCGATGGCCATTTGGTAGGTCCGGATTTAATTCGGATTCTTTATTCATTGGAGTGATTACAGATAAAGATCACGAAACGAATCCGGAACTTCTTGCCCAAGACCTTCAGCAAAATCGGCCAATTGCCGAGCTGTCAATTCCCTTGAACCAGAGTTGTCGATCACCACATCCGACCGAAGTTTTTTTTCTTCGATTGGCAACTGCCGTGATTCACGTCGATCCAACTCACCATCAGCCCAACCGCGAAGCTTTGCTCGCTGCTTGCGGACGGCTCGTGTCGCATCGACATAAACCAGATAGTCACAGTATTGATCGTATTCGCCTTCGAAAAGCAAAGGGATATCCAACACAAGGATTTCGACATCTGCCGAAACATTGAGTTGTTCCATTTGCTTTCGAATACGGATTCGAATTTCCGGATGCATCATGGATTCCAAGCGATTTAATTCAGTATCGTCTGGACTTCCGAAAACGATTTCCCCAAGTCGCTTTCGATTGATCTGCCCGTCGTCGTTGAGGATTCCCACACCCCACTGATCGACAATATTGCCGATCACGCCATCGTCCATCAAAACTTCGTGAGCCACTTGATCGGCATCGATCCTGTGTGCCCCAAGTTCCTCAAAACAATGGGCGACGAAACTCTTTCCGCTGGCAACACCACCGGTTAAACCAACGATCACCATTGAGCTTCCAAAAATTCAACTGCCGGCGATTAGGCCAGCCTCCGACAGGCCACGAATTGGCCGCGTCACGCGTTCTCATCTATTCCCAAGGATAACGTCATATTCTGTCGTTTTCTACGGCAGAACCGACGCCAACCCAAAACGCCGCGGATTTGTTAACCTTATGCCTAACATCTGACTCGCTAACGCTTCCGAAAAAATGCCAAAAAAGAGATCAATCATCGACGGGCCAGACCTGTTTTCGGCTAACGAGCCAAAGAAATTGTTCCTGCTTGATGGAATGGCACTCATCTACAGGGCCCATTTTGGCATGATTCGTAGCCCCCGATTTACGTCGGGTGAAATTCCAACCTCTGCCGTTTTCGGCATCGCAAACACAGTCTTCGATCTGATCAAGAAGCAGAAACCGACGCACGTTGCGATCGCCTTTGACACAAGTGAGCCAACCTTTCGGCACAAGGTCTTTGACCAGTACAAAGCTCAGCGGGACAAACTTCCCGAGGACATCGCGACACAGATCCCGATGGTCGATCAGCTAATGCAGGCGCTCAACATTACCATTATCCGAACTCCCGGCTTCGAAGCCGACGATATCATCGGCACGCTGGCGATCGAAGCCGCTGCGGAAGGCTTCGAAGTCTTCATGGTGACGCCTGACAAGGACTATCACCAATTGGTGACCGATAGAATCACGGTTTACAAACCAGGCCACCGCGGAGGGACTTTTGAACAGCTCGATGTCGACGCGGTCTTAGAGAAATGGCAAATCGAACGCGTCGAACAAGTCATCGACATACTGGGACTTATGGGCGACAAGAGCGACAACATCCCCGGGATTCCTGGGATCGGAGAGAAGACTGCGGTCAAGCTGATCAGTCAGTTTGGATCGATCGAGAAACTGCTCGACAGCACCATTGAACTCAAAGGCAAGCAAAAAGAACGCGTCGCGGAAAATCGCGAAATTGCCTTGCTTTCGAAGATGCTGGTCACCATCAAAACCGATGTCCCGCATGACTTTCGTTTAAATGACTTTTTGCTACGCGAGGCAAACGAGGACGCGTTGAAGCAACTGTTCATGGAATGGGAATTTGATTCGCTGGGGCGGAAAATGTTCGGCAAATCGTTTACGTCGGCGCCCAAGCGGGCAGCGGTCATTCGCGAGAAACGCGAAAAGGAAATTCAGTCAACGCTTTTCGATGAAGGCGTGGCCAAAGAAAAAAGCATTGCCACCGTTAAACACGACTATCAGCTGATCGAAACGCCGCAGCAACGAGCGGAACTGATCGCAAAACTGAAGCAGCAAACGGCATTTTGCTTTGACACCGAAACGACAGGACTCGATCCGAGACAGGCATTGCCTTTAGGTCTTGCGTTTTCGTTTGAGCCACATTCGGCGTATTACGTTGCCTGCCCGGAAGAAAAAGAAGAAGCCAAAGCTGTCCTTGAAGAATTTCGCGAAGTGTTTGCTGACAAGTCCATCGAGAAGGTTGGGCACAACCTCAAGTACGACGTGACGCTGCTCAAATGGCACGGCATTGAAGTCTATGGCAAACTGATGGACACGATGTTGGCTCACTCGATGAAAGAGCCAGAGATGAGTCATGGCTTGGACTACTTGGCCAAACTCTATCTTGGCTATCGTCCGATTCCAATTTCTGATTTGATCGGCCCGAAGGATGACGAACAAAGGAGTCTCCGCGATGTACCGCTAGAAAAAGTGTCCGCATACGCCTGCGAGGACGCTGATATTACGCTACAAGTTGCCGCCGTTCTGCGCCCGGATATTGAATCACGGGGCGTTAGCGAAGTCTGCTACGAAATCGAGTGCCCGTTGATCCCCGTGTTGGTCAATATGGAATACGAGGGCATCACGCTGGACACCGATTCTCTGGCTGACTTTTCGAAGCGACTCGAAGTCGAGATCGTTGAACTACGTGACGGCATCTATGAAGAAGCGGGCCGTGAATTCAATATCGATTCTCCAAAACAGCTGGGAACGATCCTCTACGATGAGCTCGAGCTCGTTTCCAATCCCAAAAAAACGGCAACTGGTCAGTATTCGACTCGGGAATCAGAGCTTCTACGATTGGCTCCCATCCACAAGATCGTGGCTGACGTTTTGGAGTATCGAAACGCTGTCAAACTGAAGTCCGTTTACGTCGATCAGCTTCCCAACACAATCGATGAACAGAATCGGCTACACACACATTACAGCCAAACGTGGACCGCGACGGGCCGGATACAGTCGAACAACCCGAACCTGCAAACGATCCCGATTCGCAAACAACGAGGCAGAGAAATCCGTGCGGCGTTCGTCCCACGCAGTAAGGATTTCGAAATCCTCTCTGCGGATTACTCTCAGATCGAGCTCCGTATCATGGCGGACTTGAGCGAAGACCCAACGATGCTCGACGCGTTCAACTCCGGTACCGACATTCACAAATCGACAGCCTCCAAGGTCTACAAAGTCGATCCAGAGGACGTGACACGGGAGATGCGTGACAAAGCCAAGACCGTTAACTTTGGAATCATCTACGGCATTTCGGCGTTCGGGTTGCAGCAGCGACTAAACATCCCTCGCAACGAAGCCAATGAGCTGATCGAGAATTATTTCGACAAGCATCCGGGTGTACAGCAATACATCGACCGCACGATTGAGTTCGGAAAACAGCACGGCTATGTTGCGACGCGGACCGGCCGGCGTCGATATCTGCGCGACATCAACTCGCGAAACAAGACGCTTCAACGTGCCGCCGAGCGACTCGCGATGAACAGCCCTATCCAGGGAACGGCTGCCGACATGTTGAAGCTGGCGATGATCCGCGTTTACGAAGCGTTGGAAACTGGCAGATTCGCCACGAAGATGCTGCTAACGGTTCATGACGAAATCGTATTCGACATGCACCGTGACGAAACTGAGACCGTCATTCCTGTGATCGTCGAAGCGATGAGAAATGCGATCCCAATGAAAGTCCCCATCGAAGTCGAAACTGGGCACGGGGCAAACTGGCTGATCGCTCACTAATCAGAGAAAAGATTCGGAAAGCGTGAACATGACCAACTCCAACATTGCTCAAAAAAACAATCCTTCATTGCGTCGCATGAACGCTCTCGTCGCCGGAATTATTCTGTCGATTGCCAGTCATTTTTTCTTGGAAAAGAAACGTTGACGGGACATTCCGAAACGTGCATTTTTTAGATTTCGTCTGTAACGTTTCAAACTCCTCACCGCTTCTGCAAGAGTAAGAAACTTGTTCTACAGAGGAAATCCAATGAAGACTTTCGTCTACACGCTTCTGGCAGTTCTTTGCCTGTTCAGCATTGAAAATGGGCTTGTTGCCCAAAACGGTGGCAACGTTAGTCTGCGTTACGAAAAAGGTGACGTCAACATTACTGGTGATGGACAACGAAATGCGGTCCGAGTTGAGACCACGAAGCTCAGCGGAAATGCATCCATGCTATTCGTCAGAGGACTTTTCGGGACTCGGGTTAATGGCAAGTCAATGGTTTCAGCATTGATCTACGATCTGGACGATCTACATATTTCCATGATCGGAACAGAGAATCGAATCTACGTTGACGAATACATTGGCCAAACTTCACATGCGAAAATTTCAGTTACCGGAGGCGACGCGAACTTCGTGCAAACTCGCCGCTGCAAGGTCGCTGAATTGTTCGTCAGCGAAGCAACCTTCATCAATGCGATGACAATAATCTCGACGTCAGCCAGACACTTCACGGCACCGATATAGATGACACGGTTCTGATCCGCGGGGGTGAGATGGGCGGCCCTCTCGACGTCTCCACCTATGGCGGATGCGATTTCGTGCAAGCCGGTATTGTATGTTGGGGAGATGTCACGATTCGAGCCGGCATCAACCGCGGCGATGCCCAAAACGACGCGGACTACGTTCTTCTCCAAGACCAAGGCGCGTGGGATCTACGTGTGTTTACCGGGATTGGCGACGATTGTATCGATTGCCGAGAAGAAGGCTATGGATTAGCGGTGCTGGGCAACGCCGTCTTCAATTGGGGCGCTGGAAACGACCAATTGAACCTAAATGAACTCTTCCAAGGATACGAGAAATTGGAGTCCGGCTACTCGGGCCTCTACAACATACCTACGAGTAACGAGCACTACGAAATAATGAATATTGAATGCGTTCTCGGTGAGTTGCCGGTTTTAATCGACAACGTTAGTTGGGGGGATTAAACAAAGCCCGCCCAGATGTTTTGTTCTGCCGATGAAACGACTGAGCAGAAACAGAATTTGAAGATCGCTCTACCTCGAAAACTTGTCCCTTCTTGGCTCACATGTTCATGTAGGCCAAGAAGGATTTCTTTTGTGTGGACGCCCGGTTCGACGCGGAGAAATGCCGAGGAAGGAATTTTAGGTTCTTCGTAGTGTTTAATGGCTTGCGATTGCGATTCAAGCCTCGTTCACCCTCATACTCCGAAGGAGTAGCAGCAATTAGCCGGTGGTTGAGCGCAGCGACACCACATAGGCATCAACTTAAGGAA
>CAYGUE010000154.1:0-16259 GCA_964352885.1 uncultured Pirellulaceae bacterium | reverse complement strand
CGTCTACACCGTTTCCGATCCTCGCGACGTCGTCATCAAAGGCTGGGCTGAGCGATTGGGCAAGGAGGTTGGCGACACCGTGCTGTATCCCGTTTCCGAACGCATCGCGGACGTGATGTGGCGTGAGAAAAAGCTGTTTCCGAATCTCGATTTCTTCAGCGCGTCAGCGTACCACTTCATGGGCATTCCGACGGCATTGTTCACACCGATTTTCGTTTTGTCACGCGTCTCCGGTTGGGCTGCACACGTGATGGAGCAGCGCAGCAACAATCGCTTGATCCGCCCGGGTGCGGAATATGTTGGCCCCGACTCACGAGATTTCGTTGCGATTGCCGACCGCGAGCCTGATGGCGGAATGATTTAGTAGTACTTGGGTTCGTTAACGAGTTCGTGGCAGAGCAATTCGTTTCTTAAATTCACCGCTACTGCCCTGCCCTTTTTTCCGTAAAATGACATCCGTCATCATTCAAATCACGGAAGCTCATGTCGACACCACGCCCTTTTACGCATCTCCACTGCCATAGCCACTATTCACTGCTCGATGGAGCGAGCTCGATTCCGAAACTGGTTCAGCGAACCAAAGATCATGGCATGACGGCGCTGGCGCTAACCGACCATGGCAACATGCACGGGGCGCTCGAATTTTATCGTACGTGTAAGTCGAACCATATTAATCCGATCATCGGCTACGAAGCCTACATCGCGCCGGGTAGCCGCAAAGTCAAAGGTGAAGGTGGACGAAAGAATTCGTCTTATCACCTGACGTTGCTTTGCCAAAACAAAACGGGTTTCGATAATCTGATCAAAATGGCGTCGTCCGCGGCGTTGGAAGGTTTCTACTTTAAACCACGGATCGACAAAGAACTCCTCGAAGCACACAGCGAAGGAATTATCTGCCTGAGCGGTTGTGTGTCGAGCGAATTCAGTAAAGCGATCTTGAATAACGGCGGCAACGGCGCGGAAGAACACCTCGACCATGCGATCGAAGTCGCCCAGTGGTTTAAGAACCTGTTCGGTGAAAGATACTTCGTCGAAGTCATGAACAATGGCCTCGAAATTCAACGCCAGCAACTCGAAGGCGCCGTCGAAGTTGCCAAACGAGTCGGCTTGCCCGTGGTCGCGACATCTGACTGCCACTACGTCGACCGCGAAGATGCTTCGGCTCAAGATGTGATGCTGTGTATCAACACGGGACGATTCCGCACGGATCAAAACCGGATGAAGATGGACGTCGATGAGTTCTATCTTCGTAAACCGGAAGAGATGTACGCGAACTTTGTCGGTATGGAGGACGCGGTTGCCCGTTCTCAGGAGATTGCGAACACGGTCGATATCGAGTTGACGCTGGGCAATCGATATTTTCCAGTCTTCGACTTGCCGTTGGAAACCGACACGCCTGAAAGCAAACTGCGTGAGCTTTGTGAGGACGGGCTGAAGGAACGCTACGCAAAGACGCCGGGAATGCTCACCGACGAAGGTGGCCTGACCGAAGTCGTTCAAGCTCGACTCGATCGTGAGCTGGGCGTCATCAACAAACTTGGGTTTGCAAACTACTTCCTGATCGTTTGGGATTTCGTTGAGCAAGCCCGAATTCGCGACATTCCAACGACGGCTCGTGGATCGGGTGTTGGAGCGATCGTTTGCTACGCGCTTTACATGAGCCACGTTTGTCCGATCAAATACGATTTGCTGTTTGAACGATTCCTCGATGAAAACCGCTTGGAAGCGCCCGATATCGACATCGACTTCTGCAAGGAACGCCGCGGCGACATCATCAAATATGTAAAGGAAAAGTACGGCGAAGAATCGGTTGCCCAGATCGGAACGTTTGGCACTATGAAAGCCAAAGCAGCGATCAAGGACGTCGGTCGCGCCCTTGGGATTCCGTTGGCTCGCGTGAATGAGATCACTAAAATGATTCCCGAGGTGTTGGGGATCAAGATCGAGACGGCTCTCGAAACCAGTGACGAACTTCGGGCGGCCTACGAGGGCGATCCGGAGATCACGGAGATGATCGATTTCGCAAAGAAGCTCGAAGGTTTGGCTCGAAATATCGGAACGCACGCAGCCGCAGTCGTAATCGGAGATGGCCCGCTGGACGACTACGTGCCGCTGGGCAAAGTTTCCGGTAAGGACGACGTGATCACTCAGTGGTCAATGAATGATGTCGAAGACGCCGGTTTGCTGAAGATGGACTTTCTGGGGTTGCGCAACCTCACGGTTTTGTCCAACGTCGTGGACATTATCGAGCAAACTCGAGGGGGTAAACGAATCGACATCCATGATTTTCCGCTTGATGACAAACCAACGTTTGCTCTTTTGCAGCGTGGCGAAACCAAGGGCGTATTTCAAATGGAAAGCGGCGGGATTCGAGACCTGTTGCAGCGGATGAAGCCCGATCACTTCCTCGACATTGTTGCGACGGCTGCTCTTTATCGTCCAGGGCCGTTGGAAGGTGGAATGGTCGATCAGTACATCGACGTAAAGCACGGTCGCAAACAGCCCGAATACAAAATCGAGTTGATGCGGGAGATTTTGGAAGAGACCCATGGCGTGATGGTCTATCAGGAACAGGTGATGCGGATTTTGAACCGTATCGGAAAGATTCCGCTGGCCTCTGCGTACACCTGCATTAAGGCGATCAGTAAGAAGAAAGAGAAACTGATCGCTCAAAATTACGAAGGCTACATGAAAGGGGCCGTTGAGCAGGGACTTTCGAAGAAAGACGCTCAAGAGCTTTGGGATATGATCTTGAAGTTCGCCGGCTACGGCTTCAATAAAAGTCACTCGACAGCCTATGCGTTAATTGCCTATCAGACGGCGTACTTAAAGTGCCACTATCCGATTGAGTTCATGGCGGCGTTGCTAACGGGTGATATTCCCGGGCGAAACTTCGTTGGAAAAGATGCGCTCGTTGAGCATATGGAAGACTGCGACCGGATGGGAATCGACGTTGTCGTTCCAAGCGTCAACACTTCCGACGTGCACTTCAAAGTCGATGACAACAATGATGTTCACTTCGCAATGTCTGCGATCAAAGGCTGCGGCGTGTCGGCTGCACAAGCGATCGTTGATGAGCGAACTGAGAACGGACCTTTCAAGGATATTTTCGATTTCTGTGAGCGTGTCGAGACTAGCAAGTGTAGTCGTTCTTCGGTTGAGTCTTTGATTAAGGCTGGCGCTCTGGACTGCTTTGGCGGTCATCGTGCTCAGTTGACGGCAGCCCTGGACCGTGCGATTCAAGCAGGCGCTTCGGCGCAAGCCGATAAAAAGAGTGGCCAGTTGAATTTGTTTGGCGTTCCAGAACCTGTTGCGGATGCTGAGCCTGAAGCGGTTGACATGCCGGACGTTCCACAGTGGGCGGAACGCGAGACGCTGGTCTTTGAAAAAGAAGTGTTGGGCTATTACCTGACGAGTCATCCATTGGCCGAATACGCGGAGCGACTTGAGCAATTCTGTTCTCACAAGACCAGCGAACTCGAAGGTAGCAAGCATCGTGACAAAGTTAGCATGGGCGGAATGGTTGCGGCTTTGAGATTGGCTCATACCAAGAATCAGAAAAACCCCAGTGATCCGACCAAGTATGCGATGTTTGATTTGGAAGACGTTGACGGGGCCATTCGTACGATTGCTTGGCCTTCGACGTTTGCGAGTATCAGTGAGCATGTGAAGCCGGATGCCATTGTCGTCGTGCAAGGGAAACTGGACTATCGCGGCGACGAACCAAATCTGATCGTTGATAAGTTGGTTCCGATTGACGAACTCGGATCCACGATGACGACGGGCATTAAGATCATGATCGACCAGCATATGCACGGACATGATGGTTTGAAAACGGCATACGAAATCATTCGCGGCTATCCCGGAAATCGGCAGTTGAAAATCTAGCTCGTACTGGAAGATGGCATGCGAGTTCAGCTTGATTCAAATCGCAAGGTCGAAGTTAGCGATCAGCTTTGTGGTCGCTTGCGTGAGTTGCTGGGGACGTCTGGTGTTGAGATGCTGGTCGATACGAAGAGCCTCTCGGCGAAGGCTGGTCCGGAAAAAAGCTGGGGAAAGAAAAAGGACTAATTGATGGTTGGTGAAAGCGAATCAACATCTGAAGGGTGTTCTGGGCAGATGAAATTGTTTGCCCAACATTCATGGATTTTCACGCTTTTCGTGTTGTTGGTCAGTTTGACAAGCTTTGTACTTGCCGATCAGCAAAGGCCTATTTTGAGTTGTTATACAACAGCATGTAACTTCACGGTGCCTCTTGTTTTCAGTATCTGGCTTTCGTTGATTGGCGGGATGAGGTCGATGCTCACAGGATCAGTTTTCCTGTTTCTGAGTGGATCTGTTTTCGCATATATTGGGAGTCGTCCTGTTGATTACACCTATGCGATCGCCCCATTGGCAGTCGCTGTTTTGATCGTGACAACATTGGAGTTGCTTAAGCTGACACCGGGTGTTTTTTGCAGCTCGCAAAACCCAATTGGAACCTTGAGCAAGAGATTTCAATTCGGAATCAAGCATCTTCTTGGATGGACAACCGCCATGGCATTGATTCTTGGTGTAGGTAGTTTAGCTGTTGGTGATCGCTTAAGTTTTCGCAATTCATCAAGTATCGCTACCATTGGGTTGCTTGTCATTGTTTTGTCAATCAATGCAATCACTGCAGTTTGGGCGATGATGGGAAGAAAGGTGATTGGAAAGTTGATCATCTCGTTGCTGATTGCTGCATCGCTGGTCACGTTTCTCTTTCAGTACTTTTCCTTGAAAATTTGGCCTCAATTGATCATTGTTGTCGTTCCGTATATGACTCTGCTCTGTTTGTTGTTTCTCCTGCGCCTCGAAGGCCGGCGTTTTGTCCGTTTTTCAAAGGTCTTGCCATGAAATCTTCGACAGCAGAAAAAATTCTTTCATGGCTAATGATGATTGTCGGCTGTGGCCTGATGGTGGCTTTCTTTTTCGTTCTACTGCCCGGACCTCAAATGGCAGCGGGGCATCAGTGGCTTGGGTTGGGTGAATTGCCAGGCGCACCGATCACATTTTATCTGGCGCGATCGACTTCGTTGCTCTACGGAATCCACGGCGTTTTGATGTATATTTGCGGCAAGAATATTCGTAAGTACGCTGATCTGATGCCAGTTTTCGGTTGGTTGCATGTAGCGATCGGAGCGATGATGATTGGAATCGACTTTTCTGCGGGAATGCCATGGTGGTGGACGGCGTTTGAAGGAACACCTATTGCGATAACGGGATTCGTGATCGTCTGGCTGAGCCGGAAAGCGTTTGGCAGCATGACATGAAGAACGGGATTCCCTGGTTGATCGTCGCAACGAGCTTGATTGGCTCGATCATTCAAGCCGCTGTGTATTGGCCACATTTACACGAGCAGGTTGCTTCGCATTTCGGTGCTGGTGGTCAAGCCGACGGCTGGATGTCCAAGGTGACATTTGTTGCTTTTACGGTAGGACTGCAAATTGGGATTGCGGTATCGATGCTTGGGATTGGCAGGTTGATTGGTGTCTTGCCAAACTCAATGATCAACATTCCGAACAAGGAATACTGGCTGGCGAAAGAACGGCGAACGAAAACGCTACGCGAGACCATTTGGATGATGGACTGGATTGCGGCAGGGACGTCTGTTTTTCTGCTGCTGATCTTTTATCTTGCGTTTGATGCCAATGTTGGAGAAAACAATCAGCTAAATTCGTTTGCAACTTGGGGGGCTGTAGTAGCGTATACGGTCGGATTGATCGGTTTTTGTATTGTGCGAACGATGAAGTATTACCGGGTACCCTCAGAATAGCTGAACCCGCTACTGTGCCCGCGCGTCTCGCCGAAGCAGTCATGCCCACACGACAGACACAGCAAGAGCAGCAACTTTCTTACGCTGGAGGCGTAATGACACGCACGCGTCGGATACTTCGCCGATTGGCTTCAAGGATGATGAACTTGATGTCGTCAATTTCAATCTCATGTCCAACACTGGGGATGCGATTGTTATGAGACATCAACAGCCCGCCAACCGTTGCATATTCCTCTTCTTCGGACAGCGTCAGGCCCATTTTTTCATTGAGTATGTCGATCGGTAGGTCGGCTGTGACTTCCGCTTCATGCTTGTTGAACCGTTTGAACGGCTGTGGAGGCGAATTGTCCGTTTCATCCTCGATTTCGCCAACGATCTCCTCAAGAATATCTTCAATCGTGACAACGCCAGCGAGACCTCCGTACTCATCGGTGACTACCGCCATGTGCATCCGCCCTGCAAGGAAATTCTTCAGCATCTCGTCGAGCTGTGTTGTGTTTGGCGCGGATATCGGTTCACGAAGAAGCTTGCTCAGCGGACGCCGCTTGTTTTCGCTGCGGAGTGACTCGCGAAGTAGATCCTTCACAAATAGAATGCCTTTGATGTTGTCGATTCTGTCTTCGAAAACTGGAATTCGGGTGCGTCCTGAATCGACGGCGAATTGCACCATGTCTTCCCAAGACGCCGTGACGTCCAGTGCATCGATCTTCGAACGTGGCGTCATGACTTTGGTGATATTGTAGTCATCGAGATCCATCACGCCTTCGATCATGTCGGCTCGTTCTGCTTTGACGACGCCGTCGTTTTCGGCCTCGCTGAGGATCGAAAGGATCTCTTCTTCAAACGCGTCCTCTTCGTCTTCCTCATCCTCATCGGTTCCGCTAGCACGTTGGAAAATTCTACCGACGAATTTCCCGCCAATCAGCAAAGGCCATGACGCAACCGAAAATAGCCACCACCAGCGCCAAGTGAAGTAGAGGAATTTTTCCGCGCCGATTTTTGCGACAGCCCATGGGATCCACGTTGCGCAGGCAACGATCGTGAACGAGATTAGGACTAACAAACAAAGCATGTTGATGACGCTGACTTCGGCGACCGAAGTATCGCCAATGAGCCAGAGAATTCCAAAGCAAGCTGTTAGAGAAATCGCGACGGTCTGCAGAATTCCAATTCCGAATTCAAGCTGCTCCCGAAGGTCCAAGATTCTTCCGAAGATCGCTGCCTTTTTGCGTTGTTGGCAAAGAACTTCCAGTTCGTGCCATGCCACATCATAGAGACAGCGGTTGGCGGTCGATGCCAGTGTCGTGAGTACCAGTCCTGCAAATGTCAGCCAGGCAAACAGCACGCGTTACGCCTCTCCATTGGTACATTCGATCGAAAACTGTTGTAGATATTTTTTCTCTGCCACTCGCATCTCACCGACTAGGTCTTCATCGAGATCATCAAAGCCGACCAAGTGCAGCGTGCCGTGCACGACGTAGAGAGCAAGCTCTGCTTCAAAGGTCGATTCGATTTCCAGTGAAACTCGCTGCGCCGTGTCTGTACTGACAATCAATTGCCCAGTGAGCGATCCAGGGCTTTCATCCAAAACGAAACTGATGACATCCGTTTCCCAATCGTGATTCAGGTACTTCAAATTCAGCTCCCGGATAGTCGAGTCATCGACCAATGCGATGCTGAGTTCCCCTTCGGCAAAACCATGGTCATGCAGAATAGCCGATGCGATTTCAATCAGCGGATCGGTGTCGATTTCCAGTTGTTGTTGGTCGGCGACTTCTACTTTTAGCGATGGGGCTTTCAAGCCAGTGTGTTCCTGAATTTAATGGGAGTTGGCGATCTGATCAGTTGGTCGGGAGGAATCCTAAATAGTTTACGCTCAATTGACGGCCAAAAACGGCCTTTGACGAGAATCTGAGTGAAATTGAGGGCCAGTGAGAAAAAAAATCTTGAAAGCTGCTTGAAGTTTTCGTCACTATGGGTCAACTTTAACGGTTGAAAATGTACCGCCCGGCCTGTTGGCTGAAGCGGATTTGTCGCGTCGCCGGTATTTAAAGTCGGTGACATACCAGATACGGGAGTCCAACACGTGTCAAAAAACCGAGTACTATTGTCTTTTCTTACTGTAGCAGCGATCGTCTGCATGGCCAGCGAAACCGCAACGGCCCAACTTTTCAAGGGTCGCCGTAACGCTGCTTGCTGCGGTCAAGTTGCTGCTCCAGCTCCAAGTTGCTGCGGTCAAGTTGCTGAACCGGCACCAAGTTGCTGCGGTCAAGTTGCTGAACCGGCACCTTGCTGTGGCGCAACGGCCCAACCTTACAGAGTTCGCCGTATGGGTCGCCGTAACGCATCATCTTGCTGCGCTGCACCTGTTGCCGCTCCTTGCTGTGGTGGCGTCGCCGCTTCCGCACCAATGTCAGTGGTTGCCCCAGCAGCAAGCAGCTGCTGTGGTGGATCAGTTGTCAATGGTTCAATCATGCAGATGGAGACCGGTGTCGTTGTTTCAGGCGGGTACGTTCAGGCGTCACCGTCTGACAACATCATGTCTGTTGAAAACACAACAACAGCGAACGTCATTGAGCCTCCAGCAGCGGCTACACTCAGTGACACTACTCCAGAAGAAAACTAAGCGTCTTTTGCTAAACGAAAAAATGATGGCCAGTCAATTTTCTGACTGGCCATTTTTTTGTACTGATCTCGACGCTTCAGAAGGTTGACTGTTGCCAAAAGCTAGGCAGCTCGCAACGATCGATTGTGCTGTGCAAACGAGATCCAGTCTGTGATCTCTGCGAGGTCCGGTTTCTTGCCATTGCGAATGATCTTTAGGCCTTCTTTCGTATCCGAAAATGGGGCGACTTTGGCGAACAGCGATTCTGGTCGCATCGATGCGATTTCTTCGGCTTCGACGATGCCGCAGCCAACAAGCAGCTGAGCATCGTGCCCGCGAAGGTTAGGGATTCGGCAAACGAGGCGAGTTTGGTGCTGCCCCTGCCGGAGGACCTTCGAATTAAGCCGTTTGTAATCCAGCTTTTCAGCAAGCGACTCCGCAGTCATCTTGAGGAAATCGGCGATCGTGATAACGCCAATTGCTTCGAATCGTGCTCCGGTCTTTGCGCCGATCGATGGGGCTGCTTCGATATGGTCGGTGAGCTCGAGATAGAACCTGAGCTTCGATGGCGTTGGTAGTTCGACCTTTGCGGCCGACTTCGAATCTGAATGTTTGGTTGTATTATCTGTCGAAGTCTCACTGATTTTTCGCAATGCTTGACGCCCGCCGGCCTGTCGAACGGCAACTGGTTTGCGAGGCGAATCGCTTCGTGGCGCACGTGGTGGAATTGGCGGAGCTGATCGGCGCGGTTCACGGTTTTCTGGTGCACGCATTCGCGGACTACCAGCTGGCAGGACATCGCGTTCCACGGTTTGCCGAACCGAAGGCTCGTTTGATCGAGACGGCGCATCATGTTCTCTCGAATTTGACCGATCTTGAGGCGACCAAGCTCGCAGTGCATGTCGGCGTCTTGATGGCCGATTTTCCGAACGATAGCGCGAACGGCTCTGTTGCCGGTAATTTCGATTTCCTCGCAGGCGTTGTTGCCAAGAATCGACCGTGTCGCGAGTGAGTGTGCGACCGGATGTGCCGAAGCGCCTTCCATCAGGCGACCGCAGGAATCTTGCAACGCGTTCGAACAGGCTCTCGATGTTGGAGGTCAACAAATGTTCCGGATCGGAAATTCCACATGCAACAAGTGCTTGGGCATCGTTTGCGGCAAGTCCAGGTACCCACATCATTAGCCATGCGGAAGCATGCAAGTGTTCAAGCGATTCACCGGTCAGATAGCAACTTGCAAAGTCTGGCGATTCCTGTTCTGAATCGAGTATCAGAAATTCGTTGACGTCGGCGATGCCATTGTCCGCCAGACAGCGAAGTTGACCGTTATCCAAGAGTCCCAGACTGTCGATGCGATCGGATTCGTTGACGGTCGTAAGGTTGTATCGATCACCGATGGCCGAAGGTGACGTGACCGTTGCACGCTGAACGGATTCTCTTTGATCCATGGCGACTGTTTGCGCTGGAATCTCCGGTTGCACGTAGGATTCAAAATCTGCGAACTCTGAAAACTCGCTTGCGCGTTCACGATCGCTCGTTCTAGGATACTTCGAAAGCGGATACGGTCTCGGCAGTGGACTGACGGGATACTCTGCAACGGGCGGAGCAGCGTAAGTATCCTGGCGTTGAATCTCCCACGATTGTAGAACTGGTTTTGAGTCAACATTCTCGACGGCCGCCAAACTCTCGCGAGTTGCGGGTCGCCAATTTTCCGAATTCGACTCTGGCTCGATTTCCCAAACAGAAGCTTCCGGAACGCGGTCGGCAAGGAAGCGATGCTGGGTCAAAACGATAACCTGATGAAAGGTTTGTTGGCACCAGCGAGTAATGGTTTCCAACGTTTCATCGATTCGATCCTTCTCCAAATCCGCGAAAAGGTCATCGAGGATCAGCGGCACGGTCAAGCTAATGCCGTTTTCGTTCGCTGCAAGCACCAGTGAAAGCTGAACGAGTTGCGACAGGCCTCGCTCGGTCAAATTGTTGACGGCGAAAGACCTTGAGTTTCGGTCGCGCACCTCGATTACGCCATCTACAGACGAAAGCCAAACTCGTGTGAAATCGCCTCGAGTGAGGTGTTTCAGTATGTTTCCTGCGGTTGCCAGCAATGGATTTGGAGCCACAACATGATTCGCAAACTGTGAAAGCTGCAGGTTGCGAGCAGAGATCTCAGACCCGAGGGTATTGATTCGCGAATCATATTGGGCCAACCTCGAATGGGATTGCGTTTCCGTTAGCGTTGACAAGCTGCTCTTTTGAAGATTCAGTTCTCCAAGCTGAAGCGTCAATGGTTCTGATTCCAATTGAGCCATTGTCGATGTAGCCTGAAGCGTCGCGATGCGGCTTTCGACGGCCGCCAATTGCTGTTGTTGAAGCGATGTGTCGCTGGAGTTGGTTGTCCGGGCATGCTGCTCTACGGAATCAATCGGCCCGATGAATCTTTGCCGCGCTGCAAGGTGCCCTTCGCAGGAAGCAAGCAGACAAAATTCTGGGTCCGCACGATGAATCGCGTCAGCGCCGGGAGCGTCGGCAATCTGGATCTCGATCAAAACTTTTTCGCGTCTAGCGAGAATCTGTTGAATGAGCTCGGAAAGATGGGTGTAGTTCTGACGCAGCTCTTTCAATTCGTGCGTCGCGGAACGATTGCGTAGCTCTTGATACTGAGTCGAAAGCTCATCGCATAGATGCTGCAAATCATCCCGTATCGCGCGACCGGTTTCATCGAGGAATCGTGACACTTGTTGTGCGTCGAGCGTGCCATGGTCTTCAACCCACTGGTCGCCTTTGAAATCCGCGTCGTCGATACGTCCTTCAATTTGACGCAAAATTTCACGCGCTCGATGGTAAGGATGATTTTCCTGTTCAACCGTCAGCCCATTGCGAAACTCCATTTCATCTTTCAACTTCACCCGGTGGCGCTGCACGTTGGATTGTACCGTGCGTACTTCGCGAATTTGTTGGTCGATTTCATCCAGTAGCCGATAGAGCGTCGGCAAATAGGGTGATGGCGTTGCCTGTCGCACGACGGTCGTTGAGTTTTGAATTTCGAGTTTTAAGCGAGTGGCCTCTCTTTGAAGCGTATCAACCTCGAGTCGAATTCGCGCTGGATCGAGTTCTGTAAGTCGAGCTGTCAAGTCGCGGATCTGTAGATCGATTTCACTGCTCTTGGCAAGGCTGTGACTTCTGCTGGCATTAATTTCTGCTTCGACAGATGCTCGTTGTGATTGGAGCTGTGTGAGTTCCAGTTGCAGTATTTCAATTTTGCTCTGTAAATCGAAGCGTTGTTGCTGAATTCGCAACGTATCGTTGGCTTCACAGGCCGCATCTGGACCAAGGGGAACCTGATAGCGTTTCTGGAGAATCTGGTGGAGTTGGGCGAGCTTCGACTTCGAATCACGAAACGCAACAAAAGCGAGATTGTCCATCAATTCCCTCTCGAGAGCCGGAAGCTGATGCAAGGATTCGTCGGAATGCAGAATTGCACCCATCGAATTCATTTTTGTCGAAGTGCAAAAACCGCTGGCATCCCGAGAGATGCGATACCGATTCGCGTTGTGTTCGACAACCACCGCAATTGAGTTGCAGCCGATGGAAGTTCGCTCAACCGAAGACGGGCAGACCGAATCAAGCAGCAGTTCACCGATCTGATTTCGGAGAGTGGATTTCCCGGCACCACGTTCGCCGTAGATAAAATTTAGGCCGTCGCTAAACGGTCCAATGTTGAGAGACCGGGGGCGGGCATTGTCGTTCCCTGACAATTCGACGGTCAGATCCTTCAGCTTCATTGCATACTCCGTAGCAAATTTTGCCATCCTGGCATTCACGTTGCGAATGCCAGTAAAATCTAACTCACTCGAATTTTTCTACCTAGGTCAGTTTTCACTTGGGCAACAATCGCATGCTGTTTCCCAGCCAGACTTGTTCCAAATGTCAATTTGAAGCCAATTGAGGCTATGGATGAGGCCAAAAGGCTACATCAGCGTCGGAGATCGGTTGCAAATCCCGTTTTTTTCGCATTGGAATCAATCAAGGCAATTTGCCGAAAGTTCTTTGACTCGTTACCAACGCAACCTATCTTTCAATGGCCTGCTTGTGCTGGGGAGCAACGAGCAAGCTTGGCGGCAAGGGTTGGCTAGGAGCCAAAAGGGGCCTTGCCGCTTTTTTTATGCGCTACCACTTTCAGGATGCGGCCAAAATCGAGTTTCCATCCAAAATTCGATGCTCCAAATCTTTGACCATATATTGGACGGTTCGAATCGAGCAACCAAGTTCAGTGGCGATGTCCGGGTTCTCCAATCCTTCGATCTTTAATCGCACGACGCGAACCAAAGCTGGATTGTCGATCGACTGAATCAGTTCTTCAATGAGCACCGAAGTGATTGGCCTTCGATGAGCCGTCATTCTCGAGAAGTTCTTCTCGACTTCATCGAAAGAGTAAACCTGTTGGCCGCCACCGCGACGTTGAGCTCGCTCGAATCGATATGACGCGGCAGATTTACGCACTGCGATCGTTGCCAGCAACTTCCAAATTTCAGCACGGTTTTTTAGCGAACTGAATTTTCCCTCTTTGAGTGCCCGGAAAAAATCTGCGAAAGCGTCCGAGGCAATATCCTCATTGTCGTGGATCCTCAACCGCAGCGAGTGCGGGGCTACCCGATTGCAAAGTCTATCGAACCAGCGGTCCCAGATATTCTTTGCGGCTTCGTCATTTCCGTTTCGTACAGAGTCCAACCAGCCCGTTATTGATCCTGCCATTTTATTTTCCAGTTTGTTTTGCGTTTAAGCTCTCATTTTTCAATTACTTGTCTGAGGTGAGTAGGTTTGCCCTAGTGTTGTTGGTGTTTTGGGAAATGACCAATAGCAAGATTGGAGAGCCGATTCAACGCTTATTTTGCGACTAGCACTTATCAAAAGCAGGGACAGCATGCGACAAGACAAAGAAGACAATGGGAAGCTCTTTCTTCTTGGCGGTGAAAATGTGAGGTTTCTCGTCGAGGAGCCTGTGCGAATGGCGCTGGAGGGTCTTCAGGTAGTCAGTCTTGAATCTGAAATTGCCTGCGAAACAGAAGTAAAGAATGCTGTCACGAATCTGACACCAGTTTGCTTGGTCGTTGGGGCTGAATCTCTGACGGTAAGCGTTTCCAAATGGGTTGCCAAAAGTAGGGATAAGTTTCCTTGGTTGCCTGTTGTGATTCTTGATCACTGCAACTCCCGATTTTCCGACTACGAGTTTTTGCCTCAGTTAGTTGAGTCCGTTGCGATTATTCAATATCCTTACACACAAAAGGCAGTCATCGATGCGATTGAAAAATCGATTTGGTGGTCCAAAAATCTATGTCGTATGTTGGAACGAGTTCGTTATTTCGGAAATTTGTCGGAGCGTGAACTGGCCATTGTTTCCATGGCGACTGATGGTGTCCCCAACAAGTCGATGGCTCGGCGTTTGGAAGTATCGATCAAGACAATCGAGAAGAATCGTCGGACAGCGTACGAGAAACTTAGCATTGCCAGCTCTGCCGAAATGGCCGCTCTGGTTACCTTCCGACGCTATTTCAATCGATCAATCGAGCCGAACATCACTCCCAATCATGCTCCACTGACCCCAAACATCAGATCTCATCCGACGATGCCAATGCAAATCATGGAGTAACGGATTGGTGCCCGCAGGTCAGGGATTTGAAATTCTTGACCACTTGCCAATAGCAGGTGACTTGGTGCTAGAATGACGGTCTCCGTCTCTACGACAGGTTAGCGCCATGTCCCGCCCAAAATCACAGTTCCGACCTTGCATTGATTTGCATGACGGTAAGGTCAAGCAGATCGTTGGAAGTACGATTGACCAAGATGATTTCATGGAGAACTTTGTTTCCGAGAACCCTTCGTCTTGGTTCGCTGACACTTTTCGCAGCGATGATCTTCGTGGCGGTCACGTTATCAAACTTGGGCCGGGCAATGACCAGGCCGCAATGGAGGCACTTGCAGCGTGGCCGGGCGGCTTGCAGATTGGCGGCGGCATCACGATCGAGAACGGTCAGTCGTGGATCGACGCTGGTGCCAGTCACGTCATCGTGACTTCTTGGCTGTTCGACGGTGTAAATCTCGATTGGGAACGAGTCCGTTCGTTGGCGAAAGAAATTGGCTCGTGCCGGCTCGTCATGGACCTTAGCTGCCGCCGCGTACCTGGCGGTTGGAAGGTCGCAACGAACAAGTGGCAGACTCTGACGGAAGTTGATGTGTCCGTGGAAATTTTGGAGCGTCTTGCACCTTACTGCAACGAATTTCTAGTTCACGCTGCTGACGTTGAAGGCAAGTGCGCTGGCGTTGATATCGACCTCGTGCAACTGTTGTCAGGCTTCGAAACTCGAAAGGTCACGTATGCCGGTGGAGTTGCCAGCATGGGCGACCTGATGCAGATCGATCAGGTTAGCGAGGGCAAACTGGATGTAACCGTCGGCAGTGCTCTCGACTTGTTTGGTGGCGACGGCTTAAAGTATCGAGATTTGGTGAACTGGAATCATGCTGAAGCGGCTTCCGGCGAAGTTTAATAAACCGCCCCGTTTGCCAAACTGCCCATTTTGACCATCTGAATACTGACGAGTCGGCATTTCCAGATGGTGCTGAACGATTTGGCTGGCGTAACTAGTTCGATGCTTCTAGGATTGACCGCCAAACTTTTATCAATCGTAGAGCTGTGATTGGCAGAGCTGTGATTGCGGCGTGAAAAATCCCCAGGTTGTTGAGAAATCCATGTGCGGAATTGTCGGTTATATCGGACCTCGTGTTGCCCAAGACTTTTTACTCGAAGGTCTGCGTCGTCTTGAGTACCGTGGTTACGATAGTGCTGGAACCGCGACGATTGATGGCAAGCAAAAACTCAACGTAACAAAATCAGTCGGCCGGATTGCAACCCTGGCACAAGAAATCGCGGCAGCCCCCTGCCCTTCCGGGATTGGTATTGGGCACACTCGTTGGGCAACGCATGGAGCCGCAACACTGACCAATGCTCACCCTCATATCGGCGGCTTGGAGAAGTTGGCGATCGCCCACAACGGTGTTATCGAAAACTTTTCAGAGCTTCGTTCAAAGCTCAAAGTCGAAGGCTACGAATTTGTTTCAGACACCGATTCCGAGGTTGTCGCCCATTTGCTTTCCCAGTGCATCGACAAGCGTACGCATCTCAATGGCAACAAGGATGATGTTCAGATCGCCGTCGAGTCGATTAAGGAAACAATCTCGCACCTTCGAGGAACCTTTGGTCTCGCGATCATTTTTAGCCATCTGCCTGAGGCCATCTTTGCGGCACGGCTGGGCAGCCCGCTTGTTATTGGAGTTGGTGAAGGAGAACACTTTCTTGCCAGCGACGCGCAACCGCTGGTCGGCTACACAGATCGAATCGTTTATCTCGCGGACCATCAGGTTGCTGTGTTGACGGCGAATTCGCTCCAAGTTTCGCATCGCGACTCAGGAGTTGTGGCCCACGACGTGGAGCAGCTTAACGTCGAATCGAACCAGGTGGATCTTGAAGGTTTCGATCACTACATGCTCAAGGAGATCTTTGAGCAACCCGAATCACTCCGAAACACAATGCGAGGTCGACTGTCGGAAGACATGGCGACGGCTGTTTTTGGTGGCCTCAACCTGACGCCACAGGACTTGCTTAAAGTCAAACGCATCGTCTTCACGGCTTGCGGCACTAGTTGGCACTCGGCGATGGTTGGCGAATATCTGATCGAAGAGATTGCGCAGATTCCTGTCGAAGTTGAATACGCCAGTGAGCTTCGTTATCGCAACCCGCCGATGGACGAGTCGACTTTGATTTTTGCGATCACGCAATCGGGCGAAACGGCCGATACACTTGCGGCC
>CAYGUE010000153.1:3372-16490 GCA_964352885.1 uncultured Pirellulaceae bacterium | reverse complement strand
GTGCTGTGAGAGGGATGAATCACGGTTCGCTACCGTGATTCACCCTACTCGATTCGTAATAATCGTTCGGCTCCGTCGCGGAACGCTTGCAAAACTAGCCTTGCGACCCCTCCGCGAACCGTGTAATTATTGCACGAACCGCTCCAAAATTTCCGAATCCGGACAAAACTCCGAACCGGTTTGGAATCTAGGCGTAATCGGCAGCGGACAAAATTTCGTCGACAAGGAGGTCGGTGTTGCTCAACTTTCGAACCATTCGATCACAAGTTTACTTTGGGGTCTGTGTGCTTTCAGTGATCGTCTTGGTCCTGTCTGCAGTCAGCCTTCAAGGCGTGATGAAGTTTCGGAAACTCACCAAGAACATCCGCGCTCGATCCGTCGAACTTCCCCTTGCCGCCGACCTCAGCGAACACGTTTCGGAACTCCGATCCTTCGTTTGGAAGCATGACCGCGAAGATCCGATCTTACTCGGTTTCCGCACCGTCGACTCGGAGATATTCCATGTGACGGGCCTCAATCAACGCCTCGAACGTCTCCAGGAGTCGCTCGAACGATACCGAAGCCAACTTGAAAACACCGAGATCAAGGACCCACGCTTCGCAGACAAATCACTGGAATTCGAGTTCGCGGAGAAATTTGATGCCTCACTCCGCGAAATTCGCTGTCTCGTCGAGGAGGGCCGCTGGTCTCAATCTGCAAAAATGAAGTTCTCGATGCTCGACGGCATGAAGGAAAAGCTGGAAGAGCTCCAGTCGCACACAGCAGAGCTGCCCGTCTACATGCAGCATCGCACGCACAATTTCGCTGAAAACGCAAAAGCCGAATACCGCACGTGGATCACGCTTAGCATCCTGTTCTCAGTCGCTGCCTTCGCCATGATCGTCATGCTGGCCAATCGTTTTCGCAACGGTTTGCTTTTGCCGATGGAGAAACTCATCGAGGGCTCTCGCCACGTCGCCGCCGGAAACTATGACTTCCGCATCCAACTCGATTCAGATGATGAAGTCGCGGAACTCGGCAACGCACTCAATGCGATGACCAACAACTTCCAGGAAATCAAAGCCGATCTCAATAAACAGGTCCAGCTTCGCACCAAGGAAGTTGTCCGCAGCGAAAAAATGGCCAGCGTCGGATTCCTTGCCGCCGGTGTGGCTCACGAAATCAACAATCCTCTGGCATCCATTGCGTGGTCAGCCGAATCACTCGAGATGCGTTTACACGACATTCTCAATCCAGACGAAGATGCAGATGACGAGTCGCTCAAGTCTGACATCGAAGAGATGAAAAAGTATCTCGCGCGTATCCAGGAAGAAGCATTTCGCTGCAAAGAAATCACATCCGGCCTGCTCGACTTCTCACGAATGGGTGATGTCCAAAAAGTACCATCGAACCTTTCCGAGATTATTGCGTCGGTGGTTGACATCGTTAAACCGCTCAGTCGATACCGGGATCGAAATATTCACGTCGATACCGATCCGACTGTGGTTTCGACCGTCAACGCTCAGGAAATCAAACAGGTTGCTCTCAATCTCATCACCAACGCGCTCGGCAGCGTCGATTCCGGTGGCACTGTTTCAATTTCGGTGTCCGTGGAAAACGGCCAAGCCATCCTGCGGGTTGTCGATGACGGTTGCGGGCTAACCGAAGACGTAAAACAACACCTCTTCGAACCGTTCTTCACCCGTCGCCGCGACGGTCAAGGAACTGGTTTGGGTCTTTCGATTACCTACCAGATTGTGGAAGACCACCAAGGGAAAATTTCGGCCGAAAGCGACGGTCCCGGAACGGGCTCGACGTTTACGATCACGCTGCCTCTGGTCAATCAACAGCAGAAAGTTAATCGATATGCCGCCTAGCAAAAAAACAACTGGGAAGTCTGCCTCACGACCGTTGCGGATCCTGTTCGCTGACGATGAGATCCATTTGCAGGAACTGATCGCTGCGGAATTGCCACGCATGGGCCATGAAGTCACCGTTTGTGGTAACGGATTCGAAGCCGTCGCTGCACTTGAGAACGGAAACTACGATTGCCTACTTGTCGATCTCGACATGCCCGGAATGCACGGCGTCGAAGTCATCGAAAAATGCAAACTGATCGCCCCCGAAACAGAAGCCATCGTGCTGACGGGAAAGGGATCAACCGAAACGGCAATCTCCGCTCTGCGCCTCGGTGCGTTTGACTATCTGCAAAAGCCTTGCAAGCTGGTTGAACTTAAGGCTCTGTTTCAACGAGTCGCCGCTCAACGCGATCTCAAGCGTCAAATCCTCGCGTTGCAACGTCGCCTAGATCGCGTCGAAGGTAGCGCGACAATGATTGGACAGCATCGATCCATGCAGCGACTCAAAGCGCTCATCGAAAAAGTAGCACCCACCGATTCAACCGTGTTGATTCAGGGCGAAACAGGAACGGGAAAGGAACTTGCCGCTCGTAGCGTCCACGAAAATAGCCTCCGCGCAGAAAAACCGTTCGTTGCGATCAACTGCGGTGCCTTGCCTGACAACTTGATCGAAAGCGAACTATTCGGACACTGCAAAGGTGCCTACACGGGTGCCTCGGAGCATCGCCAAGGACTGTTTGAAGTCGCTGATAGCGGCACGCTGTTCCTTGACGAGATCGGCGAATTGCCGAAACAGACTCAGGCTTCGCTGCTACGCGTTCTCGAAAGCGGTGAAGTGAAGCGAGTTGGCGAAAGTGAACCGTTCTCGGTTGATGTTCGCATCGTATGCGCGACGCATCGTGATCTTCCACGCATGGTTGCCGACGGAGATTTTCGTGAAGACTTGATGTACCGGATCAACACGTTCGAAGTCAAACTTCCTTCGCTTCGCGACCGACTCGATGACATTCCAGAGCTTGCGAAACACCTGCTCGTGCGTCACCGTCCTGAAGCGGCCCGAATCCCGGAACCCTTCGACCCACAAGCGATCAAGCAACTGAAGAATCATTCTTGGGGCGGAAACATTCGCGAGCTTGCCAATGTGATCGAGCGAGCCGCGATCATCAACGACGCGTTGCCGATTGTTTGCGAAGATTTGCCAACTCTTTCCAGTTTGCGAGTCGCCGCATCGAACGATGCATTGGCCGGCAGGTCACTTCGCGAAATTGAAATGGAGACGATCTACGCGACGCTCGACCAGCACGATGGCAACAAGACCGCCGCCGCCCGTCAGCTAGGCATTAGCTTGAAGACGCTCTACAACAAACTTAACGCGGACATCATCAGCCGCGCTGCCTAATGTTCTCTGCTCTTTGCTGCGAATTCCTCGACCTTGTTTAAGAACAAGGTGCTGGAATGCTGCCAAAGCCCGAACGGCTTGAAGCCGTTGCTAGGCTGGAATGCCTTTGCTTATCAATTCCTGAAAAATCCGACCACCATATCTGGCGAAACGGAAACAACGCCGGGTCGGCAGTCGTGAATCGGTGATCATTGGAACATCGGTTTTGCCAGCGAGGAATCCACTCACGATCGGTTCTAGGCCCAGTTGGGCCAGAGTGATGGATTCGGGCCATCGTCCAAGCTTTTACAGACGTTACTGATCGAGGAAAAGATGGCGGTCCATTCTGAAATCCGATAGACTCACGTTGAGTGTCATGGCAAACTAAAAGTGCCGCGACAAAGTTCAACGCACGATCTATCGGTGTGTCCAAAAACAAAAACTACTGCGATGGCGTCTCGTCACGCCCCGCCGATAGATCGCAATTCGTTATCCGGCCTCGGAAACTCTCGCGAATGGCTTCGCATGCGTTGTTTCAAACCGCTTCTGAGCCAATTAATGGTTTAGCGTCAATTTTTAGTTGGTCACTTCGCTCGTCGGCTCGGTGATCTTCACGGATCGGCGAATATTTCTCGTCGAGGAGTATTGGAATGAGAACACAAGTCAACCCATCCCCGGAGAGCGGAATTCATCTTCGCCCCGTGATAGAGAGTGACCTTCCGATACTCTTCGAGCATCAACGGGAGCCAGAGGCCAATGAAATGGCGGCCTTTCCCGCACGAGACCGTGACGCTTTCATGGCTCATTGGACAACGATTCTCGGCAATGAAAAAGTCGTTGCATTGACCGTTGTCGTCGACAGCTGCGTTGCCGGTAATGTCGGCTGTTGGATACAGGATGATCAACGCCTTGTTGGTTACTGGATTGGGAAGGAATATTGGGGCAAGGGCGTCGCTACGCAAATGCTGTCCCTGTTCCTTCGCCTTGTCGCCGATCGACCACTGCAGGCCCACGTCGCAAAACACAATGTCGCATCAATTCGTGTCTTGGAGAAATGTGGATTCTCGCTTTGCGAAAAAGCAACCTCTGCACTTGGTGAACTTGCTGACGGAATAGAGGAATTGGTCTACGCAATTGTCACGCCTTCCGTTCGAGAACGTGAATCGCAATTGGCCGAATAACAATACGTTGAACCAAATCGGAGAGGCTTGTCTTGCGGGGCTGGTCACGGTAACATGGCTTTGGCAAGTTAAATTATCACCTCGCTCCGACTTTCGGTGATTCACTCCCTGACTTGATGATGAATGCGATCCAACTGCTTCCTTGCAGGAATACCATTGACTGATCCAATCTCTTCGTCTTCTGAATCTTCGGAGCCGGCAATCATCTCGAATCTGGGTATTTCACAAGACGATTCAAGTCGCCCCTACCAGCTGACTGTAAAACGGGGTTTTCTCGCGCCATTGATCATGTATGCGTTCCAAGCTCTGGTGGGGGACTGAGCTTCGCATATGGCGTTAAATTCATCCGCGGTGAGGACGATGGCACAGGCACAATTGACATTCAAATGATTGGAATGACATCTGTGCTTATTGGAGGAGCCGCCGTATTGCTATGGGCCTGGACCGACGTACGCCGATTGGGTCCATCATTTCCACCTCAAATTGGACTGCAACAAAGCGTTGTCAAGAACAGCGAGGCAGCAATGCTTATCATTCTATTACTCAGCGCCACACACTTTTTAGCATGGATTTATAGATCAGTAATTTTACCCCTCGTGGATCAGGGGGGCGTTATTGGAGGCGGCTCGCAAATGTTTGCGCACATCCAAGAAACGGTTTCTTGGTTTTGGCTCTCATTGTCGGGCCAGTGATGGAAGAAGTAATTTTCAGAGGATATCTGCAATCTGCATTAACGCGACGGATGCCAACATGGGGGGCTATTGCAATAACTTCATTGCTGTTTATGGCTGGCCATGGCCCGACGATTTTATGGCCAATGTATTTTGTCTACAGTGTTGCGTGGGGATGGATTTTCGTACACACAAGATCTTTGAAAATGTCAATTGCAATTCATGTGTTGAGTAATTTGTTCTACACTGTTGTAGCCGTAATGGGTTGGAAAATTCTGGTCTGAAGCGTGGCATAACAATACGTTAGACCGAAGCCGGGTTCGTGATGCCGCTGGATCCTTGAAACTAATCGTAATTCACGCTGGCTGGTCGGCTCGGTCAACTTGTGCGTTATCACGCCTAACCATGAGGATTTATATGTTCAGAGATGCAATCTTAGCGGCCATGTCTGCCCTGCTTGTTTTCGTATCCGCATCCACACACGGACAGGACGACAACCGTATTGTCGATGAGTTTGAGATCGAAGCAAACGTTGACGATGTGTGGAATGCATTCACCACAAGCAGTGGACTCAAGTCATGGGTAGCTCCTCTTGCGGACATTGACTTACGCGTCGGCGGCAAATGGCGGGCAAACTACAACAAGGACGGCAAGCTCGGTGATGCGACAACGATTGAAAACACAATCCTTTGCTACGATCCTAAACGCATGTTGTCATTGAAGGCAACGGGATTTCCCGAAGGCTTCGAGTTTGCTGAAGCTGCCAGAGAAACGTGGTCCATTTTTTACTTCACTGACATTTCAGATACACGAAGTAAGATTACAATTGTCGGGCTTGGCTACACTGATTCTGAACAATCCAAGAAAATGCGTGCGTTCTTTAAGCCCGCAAATAAATTCTCTATTGAGCAGCTGAAGGCCGCGTTGGAAAAGAAAGCACCGGAAAAGAAGAGCGACAACTGAAAGTTCCCAATCGTCGGATAACAAAGCCGTGAACCGGAGCGCTCAGTCAAGCGGCAACTGAAATCGAAGTCTTCCGTTCATGCCCGGTGACGGCTTCCGTTATCCGGAGATCCGATTTATGAAGCTTCGCAAACTCGCAGGATGCATCCGCGTGAGTCCGACTGACGCGACATGCGTAGAGACTTCTCCACGCAATGATCATTTACAAGGCAAGTGCCGGAAGAAAACGATCAATGTGCTCGAAGCGGCGTGACTCAATTCGGCATCCGCTCTTGAGAACCTTGAAGTAGAGTTCGATCATCCAACGTTTTTCGTAGTATTCAATGACCGTCTCAAGCTGCTGCTTGGTCTTGATCGGCAAGCTCGTCAGCAGCCATTGAACTGGCTCGGTGTCTTGAGATGGATTGATTTCTGAGGCGAGTACCGCGCTGACCTTGATCTCTTCGGCCTTTCGCGCAGCATGCCGACGCGGGTCGTTGAGATGAACCGTGCCGCATTGGACTGCGATCGACGCCTCGCGGGCTTCTCGATCCGCTTGGCCGATTCGATGCTTGATTTTGTTGCTGCCCCAAGACTCTCTGCCGCGGATGGACACGGTTTTCTCAAACCGAACTTGGCCTTCTCGCAATTGATCAACGATCGGAACCGAGGGCTCATACTTATCTGACTTGGCCAAAATACGCTTCAGCCGTCACGAGCTACCCAGTCGAAATCGTCTTGCCCGGTGCAGTCGTCAAGCACGTCAACGATATCCGATTCTCGATCTGCGATCATCACCAGCTGTGTGTCAGGACAGTGGGTTTTGATGTCAGCGCATCGCTGGGCTGTCTCAAGCCAGCGGTAGCTCTCCTTTTCTTCAATCGGAGTCTGATGATTGACAACTTGTCGGGCGTTTGTGCTGACCTTCGTTTGGCCAGTTCGGTCTTCGCGCGGTCAAGCTTCGGCGTACAGTGTTCCAAGTGGCGTGCCGTCGGTGGTAAACGCCATCAACGGATGAAGCAATGCTCCACAGCGTCGACCACTGTGCAACGACCCAGCACCATACATCTTGCTGGTCGGCCGAGTTAAGTCCAGTTCGGTTGTGACTTGAACGAGCAACGCGACGGACTGTTGGGCGACTCGTTCACCAGTTGCATCGATATGCGGAGCCAGTACGCTTTCAAACTCGATTTTTTCGTTATCGAAGAAGCAGTAAGCGGCGACCATTTCGGCTCGGTCAGTGCAAGCTGTTGGAATGCTGGCGGTTGAGTTATGCGACAGCGGATCGAGCAGCTTGATGAGGCGCTTTTCAAGCCGCTTATCGTGAAGCCCCCCCTGTCTGCAATTCTTCCATGATCCATCCATTGTTCATCTCGACTCCTCCATGAATCATTCTTGCAATTGTTCAATCCTTTGAACTATTAACTTCCGAGTCAATCTTGACGTCCACAACATCAGCAATCTAATCATTCTGATATTTGTGTGGAACAACAAGGTTCCGGCTCGGTGATCACGGACGTTATCACGCTTTTGAATCGTCCCAAGACGCCATGCTGTGAACTGCGTGAAAGTTGGTCGCTCTGCAAAAGCCTGCAGTTCATCTTCTGGTTCAGTTGGGTTGATGGCAAACGTTTGAGTCGATCGAATTGCATTCAAGGCAAGATTTCATGTAAAATCCAAGCTTGATTTTCCGAACCGTAATTATTGTTTAAATCTACGCCATGAAATACAAACTCGAATCTCTTATTTATTACACCAAAATGTTCGCAGACAAGGAGCACATTATCGAAGCTTCTTCCAAGGACATTCAGGCGAAACTGGACGAAATGGCCGCAGAGGGATGGCGGCTAGTTTCGACTGACGCAACGGATTTCGGGATGGCAGTTTACTTTTACCTCTATTTTGAAAAACAGTTCTAGGCCGAACGTATTCGCGTGGATGATCGCGGAATAACAGATGAGTGTATGACTTCGCGGGTTTGGATTTTGGGTGCTGAATCTGGTGAGACTTGAAATGAGGTTGGTGGTTTTAAAGGCCTTTGGTCCCGCCGGAGCTGAAACACTTTTTTCAAGAAGCCCGATTGAACCCTGTTGAACGCGTTTTCTGCTCTGGTTTTTGACGTGATTTTCTCATCCTTGCAGCATTTAGAGACTCTGTCGCTGACGCGTAAAGTTTTTCGTCGAACTGAAGTGTGATCGCGAGCGTGCGATTACCCAGAATCGGGAAACACGACCTGGTCGGATTACGTCGCTAATCTGGATGGCGACAACGTTCCGTATATTGCGGTAGTCGAACACGGAGTCCTCGTAGATTTCCAATTTCAATCATGGATCAGTGCGGGGCCTAGCGTTGCGGTAACGACCACGTTATCTGTCGACGGCATCCCTTTTTTGATGTTAAACAATAGCATTCGCCAACGTATTTTTCAAAAAAGGTATGAGCAGGTTAAGAAGATTGCTCAAGTCTATTTCGTTACGGTTCTTCCACGTCCAGCATCGTTGCGTCCATGAGCCGCTTTACAAATGTTTCATTTCAGTCGAATGTTGAAACGACTTCATTTCCGCTCCGAGTTCCAACGGCTGACCAGACGGTGGCGCCGATGGAGTCACTAACAAACTGAACGTGGCCGTCGGCAAAACCGATGTTGGTCCCTTGCGTATGCCTGCTGCCGAACGACAGCTCTTTTTCGTCAATCGTCGTGGCGTCACCTTGTAACAGAGAATTAATTGGGCACGCGGTCGACCCAAGGCACTCGGAACTTTCACTTGAGTCACGTGATCCCAGCGAAGCCATGTCGGTGAGTTCATCGGAGCCGATGTACCAATGGTCGACTTTCTGAAGGTTGCCAGCGCGATCCTCGCCAAGCAAGTCCTGGTCGGGTAGTGACTCGCCCAGCAAAACGGTCGTCGAGGTTCCGTCCGAGATCGCCGCCATCGTGGTCTTGCTGTTGGCAAAGAATATTCCATCGGAACGTTGGAATCCGCCAAAAGCGTCCATGCCCGCCCATGGGAAATCGCCAGCTTCAAATGCGAGCAAGCCGCTGCTGCATGCCAAGTAGCAACTTGGGGTTCGATCGAGGTTGGCAGTGTCATCATACTGGCTGTCAGCAACATTCGCCGAAGGGCATCGCATGTAGTCCAGCCAGACGTTCTGAGCAACGACGTTTTGATCCGTCGCATCAAGAGTCGGTCTCCAAGGCCCATTCAAATCCAGTGTCTTGTACAGAACCTGTTGATCAATGAAAGGCAGTAGATAGGCAGACCACATCGCGCGTCCCGGCATCGCGAACCCAGGAGGAAAATGTTGATGAGCACTTTCGTAGTTCAACATTGCCAACGATTGCTGTTTGACATTGTTGGCACATTGAATTCGCCGCGCTGCTTCTCGAACCATCTGCACGGCCGGAAGAAGCATCGAGATCAGGATTCCGATAATGGCGATCACAACCAGCAATTCAACAAGCGTAAACGCGCGCCGTTTTCTAGCATTTATGCTTCTACTGAAAAACATGTGGTTGTGCCGTGATTAGGATGGAAATGCTAGCTGCTTTCGCGAAGCAGCCACAAGGCCTCGACAGGATAGAAGTTGCCTAATTAGACATCGCATGACCTAAAATTACCGGCCTTAATGATAAATAATGGCAAATCCTCCGACACGAAGGCATCGGCGTTCGTTGTGGTAAAGTTTGTCAATTATTCCGAATATGTTGCATGGGCAAGTTTGCCTTTCCGATAAGGAACAAAACGCGGACATCGCATTAAATTCGATTAGGTAAACTAATATGGCACGCTCAAGAAAAAACCGAAAGAAACTGACCTACGGAACGCTCGAGCAGCGTCGACTTTTGGCCGGTGATTCTGTTTTCTTCCTCGACACTGCTACTTCCACATTGCAGATACGTGCTGGTGAGTCCAATGTTGCTGAGGCGCTGTATTTGAACGAGATGAGCTTTTCAACTGACACCAACACGAACGAACTGGTTGTCACCGAAACAAACGCTGCGGAGCAACGATTCGATCTGGCGCTCGTTAACCGGATTAGCTACCGAGGCACATTCGGCAATGATTTGTTCACCAACAATACGGATATTTCAACCCGAGTGGTTGGATTTGCCGGCAACGACATGATCACCAGCGGTGGCGGCAATGATGTCGTTATCGCGGCAAACGGCGACGACATGGTGTTTCCGGGAAACGGCAACGACTACGTTGCGGGTGGTCAAGGCGACGATCAAATTCTGGAAGGTGATTCCACCGGGAATGATCGATTCTTTGGCGGTCCAGGCGCTGATACGATGGAGTCTGGTATAGGCGCAGATTTTATCGCGGGTCATGAGGGCGACGATATCATCCGTGCGGGTGCCGATAACGACTTCATTTTTGGTCACGATGGCATCGATCAGATTTTTGGCGGCTCGGGTCGCGATTTCATTTACGGCGGTGAAGGCAATGATGTTATCGAAGGCGAGTTCGGTCCCGACCGAATTCTGGGCCAGAATGGCAATGACACGCTCTCTGGTGGTGAGGGTGACGATGTCGTGCTTGGCGGTAGCGGCAATGACATTATAGACGGCGACGAAGGGAATGATCGTCTGATAGGCAATTTGGGCAACGATATCATTCGTGGAGGAGATGGTGCCGACATCATCATCTCTGCAACAGCTGCATCCAATGGATCTACGTTTGGATTCGACACGGTGCTCACGGGTGACGACGCCGATGCTGACTTCGTCTTGGCCCACCCAACGGATACTGTGTCCCTTGGCGACGGCGACACGCTTGCAGATACTGAAACCATCCGTCGGAATTTGCAGGTGCGTTTTCTTGAGCAGAACGTCAACAATGCAGGATGGCAAGAAACGGCAAGTGGGTTGCAGTTCCGCACGGTCATTTCCGGAACGGGTGCGACTCCCGTTGCAACGGATGATATCCAAGTGAATTACATTGGAACGTTTATCGATGGTACTCAGTTCGACGCGAACGACGGCATTTCGTTCGCGCTCAATCGAGTTATCTCGGGCTGGACCGAAGGCCTTCAGTTGATGAAGATTGGCGGCACAATTGAATTAGCAATTCCAGCCGCACTTGCCTACGGCGAATTTGGGGTCGCAGGAATCCCAGGTGGATCAACGCTGCTTTTCAGGGTGGACTTGCTCGATATTCTTGCGTAGAAAATCAAAACCGACCATCATTGAGAACGAGTCTGCTGAAGGGGAAACTGCTCTTCAGTAGGCTCGTTTTTTCCATTTCCCGAATGGGTCCATTTGCCGTCCACGTTCGATTTGTACTGCCAAACTTCGAATCCAAGTCGACGATACCAATGGAAGAAGCTTTGCATATCCAAATCATTGCCGTCGTGGAATGGATGAGCATCGATGAGCATCGACTCGTCGTAGCTGCGACTGATGCACCGTATTATCGCATTGCGGACGCTTTGGTTGCGATCATCCGGGAAAACGAAGAGGTTCCAAATTACGTGTCAGCCGAAGGACTCAGAGCAAAAGTCGCGAAGGTTGACTTGTGCGATACGATTCCCAAGTGCCGACTCGTAAGCACTCGTTCGGCCGTGCTGCGATTTCGCAATCAGACATCTGTTAGCCCAGTCTACATCTTGAACTTGGCGCCAACTTCTGGAGGCGCCTCTTCGTAGTCCATTGGTTCCATTGAGCAGCCTGCCCTACCTTGGCTGAGGCTGCGCATGACCCCCGAATAACTCAGGAGCTCCGCGAGGGGAGCGTGAGCCACAATCTGAGTTATCCCCAAGTGAGTGTCGGTGTTGATGATTTGGGCCCTTCTCATGGCAAGGTCACCGACGAAGTCGCCATAGTATTCTTCCGGAGTCGTGATGGTGACTTTCATCACGGGTTCCAGCAAAATCGGTTCGCATTCTCGAAGGGCTTCTTCGAAGGCTTCACCAGCGGCGATCGCGAATGCCATCGGAGTCGAAAGCTCATTGGCTTCGGCTCCGATGAGCGTGACACGGATTTTTGCAAGTGGGAAGCTGCCGATGCAACCTCCACCTTCGCCGCGCGCCTGAATTTCGTCTTTCACAATTTGAACAAATTCGGGAGGCATCGAATCGACAGGAAGTCGGTTCAAGACTTTTACGCCTGATTCGACTTTTTCATCCGGTTCCATTTTCAGCTTAACTTTACCAAAGATCTGCTGCCCTTCGGTCGTGCGATTGCATTCTCCAGTGACTGTTTTTTCCCCGCGAATGGACTCGCGATAGGAGACCCGAGGTTTGTGCACCTTGACCTTCAGATTAAAATCGCGCAACAATCGGTTTTTGATCACTTCCAGATGCAGTTCACCCATTCCAGCAATTAAAGTCTGCCCGGTCTCTGCATTTTCTGTCGCGAGGAACGTTGGATCCTGTCGCTTAAGCAATTCGAGGGTGTCGGAGAGTTTGTCTCGCTCGGCAGTCGAGTCTGGTTCGATCGCCATCTCGATGACGGTTTCTGGAAAGTCGATTGCCTCGAGCAAGATTGGTGCTTTTTGGTCACAGAGCGTGTCGCCCGTTACCGCAAACCGTGGTCCGATGACGCCGACGATTTCTCCGGGCCCGATTGAATCCAATTGTCCGTCGCGTTCCTTGCGTGTGGCATGGATCTGCCAGAGCTGAGCGACGTTTTCCTTTTTGTCTTTGCCTGGGCAGTAAACCCGGGCGTTGCCCGTCAGTTCGCCCGAGTAAATGCGGATCCAATAGAGGTCGCCTGTTTTCGCAGGTAGGATTTTGAAGACTAAAGCTGAAAAAGGTTCTTTTGGGTCTGGTTTGCGAACTTCAGTCTTGTCCGGTTTGCGGGGATCGAATCCTTCGACGGGAGGTCTGTCCAGTGGAGTGGGCAGGTAGAACTTCACCGCGTCCAGGACACCCTGCACTCCGATGCCGTGAAGTGCCGAGCCGCAAACGACTGGTTGAATTTTTTGAGCCAGTGTTCCTGCACGTAGTGCTTCGCGAATGAGATCGTTGGGGATCTCTTCGCCGCCCATCGCAAGTTCGGCGATCTCATCGCTGAGATCATAAATCGCTTCCAGCATCTCCTCGCGAGCCATTTGAGCTTCGGCGAGCAACTCTTCCGGGATGGGAGATTCCTTGACTGTTTTTC
>CAYGUE010000153.1:0-3362 GCA_964352885.1 uncultured Pirellulaceae bacterium | reverse complement strand
GTTTTTCCTTCGTCGCTGAAGGTCGACATTCTCATCTTGATCAGGTCAATCGTTCCGCGGAACGGGTCCTTGACGTGTGCTGGCCCTTGGCCGACGGGCATTTGAATCGGAATCGGATTGGCTCCGAGACGGTTTTTAATTTCGCCGAGAACGCGGTGGAAGTCGGCTCCTTCGCGATCAAGTTTGTTGATAAAAGCGAATCGTGGCACGCGGTAGCGATCGGCTTGTCGCCAAACGGTTTCGCTTTGTGCTTCAACGCCTTCACGTGCGCTGAATACGACGACGGCACCATCGAGGACGCGAAGACTGCGTTCGACTTCGGCGGTGAAGTCGACGTGTCCTGGCGTGTCGAGCAGGTTGACGTGAATGTCTTTCCAGTCAAACGTCACGCAGGCGGAGTAGATGGTGATGCCACGGTTTTGTTCTTCGGGATCGTCGTCGGTCGTGGTATTGCCACTATCGACCTTGCCCACGCGATGTTTGGTGCCGGAGAGAAACAGCATTCGCTCGGTAACGGTCGTCTTACCAGCGTCGATGTGCGCAATGATGCCAATGTTTCTAAGGCTTTGAAGTTTCCGGGCCATGATCGTACGGACCTTCCTGTCCGCGATGGATTTTCGAGGGTTGAGTGTTGCTGGTGATGCAGCCCAGTTCGAACTCGGAAAAATCGTGTTCGAACGCAGGCTGAAATGTTTTCGTGTTAGGTGTCTTCTGGGATTTTTCGTTCGCCAGTATAGGTAATCGAAATGCGATGGGTGAACCGGGGCGGAGCAGCGCATAAAAAAAACCGCCGTGTCTGCGACAAAGCGGTTTTCGGTAGGTTCGTTTTACCAGGCGAAGTGAGCAAACGCTTTGTTGGCTTCGGCCATTCGGTGAGTGTTCTCGCGGCGGGTCATCGCCACGCCTTCGCGGTTGAACGCAGCGACAAGTTCGTCGGCCAGTCGAAGGTGCGTTGGGCGGCCCTTCTTTTCACGAATCGCCATCAGCAACCAGCGAATCGCAAGAGATTGCTGACGGTTGCGGTTAACTTGCATCGGAACCTGGTAAGAAGCACCGCCGACACGCTTTGAGCGAACTTCGATGAATGGCTTCACGTTTTCAACGGCCATATTGAAAACTTCGATTGGCTCTTGGTCAGGAACACGCTTTTTGATTTCGTCCAACGCATCGTAGAAGACTTTTTGAGCAACGGTTTTCTTTCCGTCCCACATAAGGCAGTTGATGAACTTGCTGGCCAGCAACGAATCGAACTTTGGGTCCGGCTTCATCTGCGTACGGCTTGCTGTGATTCTTCCCATGGTATCGCGTTATTGTCTTGTTTTATGAATTGTTAATAGCTGGCAGTCGACTGGCAGTTGAGCGACCTATGGCTTCTTGGCACCATAGCGACTGCGAGATTGTCTACGCTTGTCAACGCCCAGCGTGTCTTGAGCACCACGGACGACCTGATAACGAACACCCGGAAGGTCGCGGACGCGTCCGCCGCGAACCAGAACGATGGAGTGTTCCTGAAGGTTGTGGCCTTCACCTGGGATGTATACCGTGACTTCCTTACCATTTGAAAGGCGCACACGCGTAATCTTCCGCAGAGCCGAGTTCGGTTTCTTCGGTGTCATCGTACGGACTTGGAGGCAAACGCCCTGCTTTTGAGGACACTTTTCCAAAACCGGAGACTTGGTGAATTTGCGTTTTGCTTTTCGTCGCTTGCGAACAAGCTGATTGATGGTTGGCATCTTTAAGCTGTCTTCTTGCTAGTAAAAATGAAGTCAGGGGAGGCAGAAACACCCATGATTGGGCATTACGACCGCAGATGGTGGCTTTATACACCTTTCCCATAAGCACCGCCTACTGCGTGCCATGGAGAATCGCTAAATCTATTGAATTACAAGGTAGTGTCAATAGACAAAGTAAGGCGATAACCCGCAATTTATCGCCATTTTGACATTCTTTCGTTAGAGCAATCCTGCGAGTGGCCGCGGGAAATGGAATGTCATCTCGGAATGCTTCTCTCGAGGACCCGTTCAATGATCTTTTTCCTGAAGCCTGACGCGGCTTTGGCCCGTTTTTTAAGGGTTTCGATTGCAGATTCGACCATTGCTTTCTGTTTGTGATCTTCGTACTGATCCGAAATAGGAATTAGGCATTTGCCCTGATCCAGCAGCTTGATCATTTGGTCAATCAGAGACCCTTCCACCTGACCGCCTGAATCAGATGGAAGTAGTGTGCCTTTCCAGAGGCTGTACGATTCCGGAGTATGAGCAATTTCGAGCCATGTTTCATCTCTGGCCAAAACGGAAGCGACCATCCAGTCAAACGAGCTGTATTCTTTGTACTGCAAACGCGACTTCGTTTTTTCATTGAAAAGGTCCCGATGCTTTTCCAGGAGGCGTTCCATGCTTTCCAGCAGCAAGACAATTTTTTTCGGGTCATCCAATTCAATTAAAAGGGTGTGAACTGACGGCGTGCTTTTGGGTGAATATGGAAATCTCCCCCGGATGGTAGAGTTAAAAAGAAATTTGAACGGAGTGTTGGCAATAAAAGCAATGCTTTCGGATGGCTCAATGAAGTCGACTGTCTTATCGACACGTTCTGGGATTGATGCTCCCGCATGGTCTTTGCCACTGAGAATGAGCTGCAGCAGGGCCCGTCGCCGTATGTCTGAATCATCGGAGTCAAGCTGAGAGATTGCAAATTCCATGACCTCGCCTTGATTCTTCGAATCATTGTAAGGAGCGTTCCGGTGGATGATCGCCTGTAGGCAAGGTGCATCGCGATCATCGAAATCGTTCAGGTTTTCCAGGAATGCCTTGCGGGTCGGAAACTCAATTTTCTCTTGTCTTGTTCGCTTGCCGCTTCGGTAGAATCTTGAGATGTCTTGGTGAACCAGCGCAACCGCAGTCGCTGCCAAGCTCGATTCGTCGTTTGCCGAAACATCGATGACGTCATCGAAGGAGACATTTCGAAACAACGGGATCATGTCAAAGAGCAGTTGTGACGGGTTCTTTGATTGAAGTTGCAATGCCACCACGCCATTGGCCGCAGCAAGAAGTTCTGCATCCGTTTTTGCTGCTTTCGACGCCTGAAGCCAGTGATCGAGGTCATGGCCGCGATAAATTGGCATCCGCAGTTCCTTACTGCCGGAGACCGCGAAATTCCAAGTGCTGGTTTTCAGCGATTTCAATCTGCAAATCGCCGCATCGATTTCGATGAACATCTGTGATCGGATCGAAGCATCTTCGATTTTTGCAGCAAGTTCCAGTTGCTGAAAAGCAAACCCAAGCAGTTTCTCGCGCAACCCGGCGATAGCCTCCGAATGCTCTTCCTTCGAAACCTTGAGGGTTGTTGAGGAGGCGGTTGTGAAG
>CAYGUE010000152.1:0-16681 GCA_964352885.1 uncultured Pirellulaceae bacterium | reverse complement strand
ATCACGAATAACGGACGCAACGATGGCCAAAACAAAGACCCCAGCTAAAAAAGAGAAGACTTCAGCTAAAGCCAAAAAGGGCACCGAAGTCGCAGCTTCCGAGAAGATCTACGAAGACAACGAAACGCTTCGCACAGCCGTGCAGCAGATCGAAGCCCAATTCGGAACCGGCTCGATCATGACGCTCAACGGCGACAACATCAAAAAGATCCGCGGCGTATCAACCGGATCTCTTTCGCTGGACATGGCTCTCGGCGGCAGCGGACTTCCTTGCGGACGTATCATCGAAATCTACGGTCCGGAATCTAGCGGTAAAACAACGCTTGCCCTGCACGCCGTTGCCGAAGCACAAAAGAAGGGTGGCATCGCAGCGATCGTCGATGCAGAGCACGCATTTGATCCGACTTGGGCCAAGAAGCTTGGCGTGTCACTCGACACACTGCTCGTTTCGCAGCCCAGCAGCGGTGAAGAGGCGATGCAAATCGTTGAGATGCTGGTCAAGTCAAACGCCGTCGACGTAATCATCATTGACTCTGTTGCGGCTCTGGTTCCCAAGAAAGAGCTCGAAGGCGAAATCGGAGACTCGCACGTTGGCTTGCAAGCCCGTTTGATGAGCCAGTCGATGCGTAAGCTGACCGGAGCCATCGCTCGCAGCAAGACTTGCACGATCTTCATTAACCAGATCCGTGAAAAGATCGGCGTCATGTTCGGCAGCCCGGAAACGACTCCTGGTGGTCGGGCCCTGAAGTTCTATTCTTCGGTTCGTATCGACGTCCGTCGCATCGGAGCGTTGAAAGACGGCGACATTCAGGTTGGCCAACGCGTCAAAGCGAAGATCGTGAAGAACAAAGTTGCTCCTCCGTTCCGCATTGCCGAATTCGACATGATGCACGACCACGGCATCAGTTTTGAGGGCGACGTTCTGGATTTGGGTAAGGCTCACAATATCGTTCAGCAAAGCGGTGCTTGGTTCAAGTACGACGGCACGCACATCGGACAGGGAAAAGAGAAAGCTCGTTACTTCCTCAAAGAAAACCCGGACGTTTGCGAAGAGATCCGAGTCAAGATTATGGAAGCCGGCGGTTACACCGAAGACTTCGCATCGTTCTCGGAAGAAGAAGCTGCTGAAAAAGCGTAAGGCTTGGAGAACCAAAGTGGCGTAAGTCGCGTATTACAGCATGCCTCACAACTTGGAGGTGTATGTCACTCTCATTGATTAACGAGCGGTAGGGAGAGCAGACCTCTCTTACGACTGCACCAACGCAGATCCGCTATCAATCAAAAAACCCCGCGAGCAAATGGTTCGCGGGGCTTTTTAGTCAACCATCACAACCCGATCCTACTTTGTTGAACCACTTGCTTTCATCAACAAATCCGAAGCCTGCAGAATCTTGTTCTTCAAGCGTGGCGAGTAATTGGGGCGATCGGCGAGAAACTTCTTCACCACATCTGCGGCAGACTTCGAACGATGTCCGCTGAACGTCGCGACGACCCAACGTTTGGGAAAGAAAATATCGCCAGTCGTTTGAATCTCTTCCAGCAGTTCGAGGCTGGGAAGGATGTACTTTTCCGATTCAGCAGATCGCAACGGATGATGAAGGTAACTCACACCATCCAAAGCCCATCTTTCCGGACGACGATTGGCAACGTCCTTCAATGACTCAAAGAACGTATCACGTGTCGCTTGATCCGGAGACAGCGATGGCATCACGAACGCGAATCGTTTCTTGCGGTCTTCGTTTTCGAGTCGCTGCAACTGAGTCGCGAGAACCTCGTCAGACTTCTCCGGCAATCGAATTGCCAGCTCATAGGCCAAGGTCATGAAATCTGTTTCGGAAAGCGAAACATCGTTGACCTTCGACTGGTTGTTCCAAATCTGATAGAGCCGCTCATTCGTTTCGTCGGTTGTCGCGATGGTCAAGACCGTTTTGTAGTAAGCAGACCGCGCGTCTTTCGCACATTCGCCATCAATCCATTTCCATAGCGTTGCTTCAATCTCTGACGCAAACTGCGAACGCTGCTCTGGCGTCATCAGCTTCCAGTAAACCGTTTCCAACTGATCAAGAATATTTTGCCGGTTCAACGTTTCAGTTTCGCGACCGACACCAGCAATCAACGCATTCAAAAACTGTTCTGGCGGAATCTCACTCGCCTCAATGCCGCGAATAAGCGACTCGTAAAGTGCGATCCACGCGGCTCCCCGAGTCACATCGTCGGAGATGGTTTGTACGTTTGCCAACAGCCACGCTTTACTTTTTTCATCCAGACGAAAATATCCGTAGCCAAGTTCTGACCCGTTGGCCAAAATAAAATCGTAGTCGCCAACGTTTTCCGGAAGAGAAACTATTGTCGTTTCACCTTCAATCATCGCTCTGGCTTCGTGGATTACCTTACCCTCCTTCAGGACTTTCACATCGACCTGCTGCGACCAGTAAGCACCACTTGGAGTCTTTTTCGTTTGCCGAATCGTGATCGAATTGTCGGCTTTTCCGCTTTCGCTGGAAAGTTCTGGCGTGCCGGACTCCTTTACCCAAGAATTACTCCACTGCTTCAGATCCAGCTCAGATTCCCGATCCAGAATCTCAATTAGGTCGTCCCAAACCGCATTGTCATAGCTGAACTCGACCAAGTATTCCCGCAACCCATCTCGCATTCCCTTTTGGCCGATCATGGCTTCGAGTTGCCGCATCACGATCGGCGCCTTTTCATAGATGATACGCCCGTACAACGTTCCTGCGTCGCGTAAGTTCGAGAGTTCCTGCTGAATCGGATACGTTCCTCCGGTTCGATCTTCGCTGTAGGCACTCGGATGATGCCGGATCATGAAGCCAAGGTCATGATTGATATCAGTGAAACTTGGGTGGACGATTTTTGCGGCCATAAAATTTGCGAAGACTTCTTTTAGCCAAACGTCATCGAACCATTTCATCGTGACCAGATTGCCAAACCACATATGTGCCGTTTCGTGTGCGATCAAGCTTGCTCGCCTGAGCTTCTGCTTCTTCGTCGCCGTTTCGTCAAGAAAAATCTGATCGGCGTTATAGAAGATGTTGCCGATATGCTCCATGCCTCCATAGGGAAAGGAAGGGATAACGACGAAGTCAAATTTATCGAACGGATAGTTTATCTTTGTATAGTCGACCATCCAGTCGAGTGCAATTTCATGCATCTTGAAGATTGCATCGACGTTGCGTTTAACTTTTTCATTGTCCGATTCGCGATGGTACATCGTAACTGAGCGTCCGCTGATCTCACGCGTGACCAACTGGAACTCACCAGCCGCAAACGCGAACAGATAAGTGCTGATTGGTTCGGTTTGTTTGAATGAGACTCCGTTTTCCGGCGAGCCGTCTTCTTTGGCTCCGTTTCCGCAAGCCACCCATCCTTCAGGCAGCGCAAGCTCTAGCTTGAATTTCGCTTTGAGGTCGGGCTGATCAAAACAGGGAAACACGGTTGAGGCACGGTCAGGAACCAACAACGTGTAGAGGAACTCTTCGCTTCGATTGAGCGACTGGTCGCCCGCGATGAACCGAATGACGACCTCCTGTTTGCCGGGCTCCAACAGATTCCGGGGCAGGACGATGTGACCGTTTCGAATCGAGTAAGCAGAGCTATCCAGCGGATCCCTAATGCCCCCCAACGAAACCGACTCAACATTCCTTGCGCCGACGCTGAAATCCAAAACCAGTGGATCACTCGTTTCCGACAGATCGCATCGAACCGTAATCGTCGCGGGAATCGGGCCGAACCTTTTAAGCTCAAGCGACAAGTCGTATTCAACATTCGAGATCGTTGCCTTCCGCTGCGTCGCCAACTTGAATGACACGCCGCGTTCATAATCCTGAGCATTCATGTCATTGGGAAGGCAAAGAAGAAAGAATATGAATAGGTTAACGGAGTACTTCATGAAAAACTCTTAACTGAGCAGATGATCAATTGGCGACATCAATACAAGCCCGATACGCAAACGGGTGAACCTACCGTGCGGGAATTCACTCGCTTGCGCTTTTTGAAGTTGCACTGATACAAGCCCGAAGCGCCAGCGAGTGAGTAATTGCATGGATTTGGACTCACTCGCTTGCGCTCTTGCGCTCTTGCGTTCTTGCGCTTCGGGCTTGTATTTTCACGGTTCGATTTTTCCATTTTCTGTAGCGACAGCCGGATGGAATCTGAATTTTGATGCGATGTGTGCAACTTCAAAACTTGCGTTTCGGTCTTGTACTAAATTCTCGTGCATCCAAGTTATTAAACAAACCCTAGAACACGCAAAAACAGTAGACCGAAACAAAGGCCACGCCAACCAGATTCAAAACCAGCCCTTCTCGTGCCATGTCGTTGACCGTAATTCTCTCCGAACCAAAAACGATCGCGTTTGGCGGTGTCGCGACGGGCAGCATGAACGCGAAGCTCGCACTGATCGTCGCAGGGACCATCAAAATAAGAGGATTGATTTCGTTCGAAAGTGCGACGGCAGCAAGAATCGGCATCAGCAAAGTCGTCGTCGCCGTATTGCTCGTGAGCTCAGTCAGGAAAGTCACGGACAAGCAAATCAACAGCACCAAAATAAAGACTGGCACGCTGCTGAGCCCACCAAACGAACTGCCCAAAAGTTCGCTCAATCCTGACGCACCAAAAGCCTTCGCAATGCAGATGCCGCCAGCGAACAGGATTAGAATCCCCCACGGAATCGTTCTCGCCGTTTCCCAATCGAGCAAACGTTGCGTTGATCCAGCGTCGGACTTTTTTCCGGAGGGAATCAAGAACATAACCATCGCACCGAGCATCGCGATTGCTGCATCGTTGGCGCCGGTCAAACCTGTCCACTGACTCCAGCCGCCAAACGGTTGCTGCCGCGTCACCCACAGAAATGCCGTTGCACCAAAAACGCACAATGCTCGAATTTCTTCGCTCCGCCACGCACCGACTTCCGGCAAATTCACTGAGACCTCGGACTTCAATGATCGCGTCAGCCAAAACCAGGCGAACGGAAGCATCACGGCCGAAATTGGCAATGCGAACATCATCCACTGAACAAACGTGAACTCTTCACCTGTCTGTTGCGAATAGATTTCCATGAACACAAGATTTGGCGGCGTTCCGATCGGCGTCACGATACCCCCAATGCTGGCAGCGTAGGCGATGCCAATGATGAGTGCTTTCTGGAAACCTGTATTCGTTGTTTGCTGGACAACCGCCATCACGATCGGCAACAACATCAACGTCGTTGCCGCGTTCGAGATCCACATGCTGAGCATTGCCGATGCCAACATGAACCCAAACACCAACCTTCGGCCACTGGAGGCTCCACAGAGATTCACCATCATCAACGCGATTCGCCGATGGGCGCCACTTTTCTCCATCGCGGCGGACAGCATGAATCCGCCAAACATCAGTTGAACCAGCGGACTTCCAAACGCCATTGCTGCGTCTTGTGAGCCAATGATTCCCAGCAAAGGAAAGACAGCCAGCGGAATCAGCGACGTCGCAGGAATCGCAATCGGCTCGGTTACCCACCACCACGCAACCAGCAGAGTCACGGATGCCGTGATTGCAACGGGCCACCCCAACCCGCATAGAAAAAGAATGCAGAAAAAAACCGTTGCAACGGCCAGCCCAATAAATACATGATGGTCTCGCTTCATCCCGAGATTGTAAATGTAAATTCAGCTTCGAAAACCACACGCAGCAGATTCGGTGCGATTAACCCTTGAACAAGCTTCGCAACAACGTGGAGATTTTTTGCGCACTCAGCTGGGAGGGAATTTTTGGAAAGTGCCGTTTCGCTATTGTCAGCGTTCCCTTGGGAAAAAACCGAGCTTCGGATTCAGAGCAAATCAGAATCGATCGGCCCTATTTCTTTTCAACTTCGGACATCGCAGCCAACAACGCTTGGAACTCATCTTGGCAACACGGGCAGTTTTCCAGATGCGATTGCACCAGCTTCATCGACTCGCAGAGCGTCCGCCCGGTCAACTTCGTTTCCACAAACTGGGCGACATAGTCGAAGCAGCTATCGCAATCAAGCGTATCGTCGCTGGTACAGGCGACGACGCTGAGCAACATTTTGATTTGTTCTTTTGAAAGTGTCATTTTATGCTCAGCTGGAAAAGGCATTCATCATGTCGGATTCAGAAAAGTTCGCCGTAATGAAACCTTTTTTCAAACGTTGTCTTGCATCGTGGAACAGCTTGTAAACCGCATTGCGGTTGCTGTCCGTACGACTGGCGATCTCTTCTACCGGCATCCCGCCTAGCAACGCCCGAACGACCGTTCGCTGCTTTTCCGTTAACTCGTTTTCGATTAGCTCCTGAAGTTTCGAAAGTATGGTCAGCCGGTCCATGCCAGCGTCGGGATTTTGCTGGCTCAGATCTGCTGGATCAAACTTTAACCCATCATCCGTGATCGCGTCGAGTGAAACGTCTTTAAAGTGACTCCTGCGAAACGAACTAATTCCGGTCCGAATAGCGATCGACATCGCCCAAGTCGTGAATTGGCTGCGTCCCTCAAACGTATCTTTTTTGTCTAGGATCTTGATGATCGCGTCCTGAGCGGTATCTTCGCAAAACTCATTGGTGGCTCCCTTTGAAGCCAGCGCAGCCTTCAACCCTCGAACCAGGTAGGAGCGCAGTTGCTCCACGGCCTGTTCGCGATCAGGATGGCTGGCATCAAGCCAGTCAACCCAAGTTAGTCCTTCGGGTTTGGTTTGCATGAGTGCGTCGAGCGAAGTTTAATATCCTGTAACTTCTTTACAGTACCGATTGGACGCCACGCCCAACAGGGTCTTACCGTTCTGATCCAAATTTTTGAGGATTCCCGCGAAATGTCGTCATTCAATCTGCAAGAATTAAAACAGTTTGAAGGAATCGGAACCCTGATCCACCAGTCGACGATGTCTTCAACCAGCGACATCGCCCGTGAAACATTGCTCAACGGCTCCGCAACGTCCAGCTTTCCGATGCTTGTACTTTGTAATCAGCAAACATCGGGTCGCGGTCAGCCAGGAAAGTCATGGCAATCGAATAGGCAAAGTTTAACGTTTACATGGTGCGTTCCCACAGAGTCGATTCCGTCGCCTAATCAACCATTGCTTTCGCTAATTGCGGGCATCAGCGTATGCGAAGCAATCAATTCGCTGGGGATCAGCGCTGCGAGATTGAAATGGCCAAACGATGTCTTGATTGATCGCCAGAAGGTCGCTGGAATCTTGGTCGAAAAAATTTCGTCTGGGAATCAAGCCTGCTTTCTGGTCGGCGTTGGAATCAACGTGAACCAGTCGGCGAACGACATCGAATCGCTGAACGATGTGGCTGCCGCGTTTCCGCCCGGGAGCTTGAAAGTTCATCTCGGCTCCGAGATCGAAATGCAAACCCTTTTGATCGCAGTGATCAATCGCCTTGCAGATAACGCAACGCTTGAAACTCAATGGGAGGAACATTGCGGCAGTCGCTTTGACTTTCTTGGTGAACAGATCACGTTTACGAAAGCCGGTGGCGAACAGGTTTCCGGGATCTTCAAAGGTGTTGATTCGACGGGAAGAATTCAGATTGACGTCGACGGTGAATTGCAGTTCTTCGCATCAGGACAGCTCGGGCCATCACGTCGTTGACGCGGCTCTCACCGCCACGAAACAGCTCCTGGTTCTACAATTTAACTCCAGACACGAATGGCACTACCGGCTTTTGTCTTTTATTTTCTCACTGCTGCAGCCACCCACAGCGCGATGGCCGGCGTGTAGAACCATGTCACGTCAGATCCGCAGTCGATTTCATATGCCTCGAATCCCGCTTGCCATGTCTCACCATCAATGAGTTCAGCCAAAGACAGATCGTCGTTTTGCAGCTGGCTGTCTTTGATCGACTCTCCCACCAATTATCCACCAGCAACCGTCAGGCAGCTACTGAGCCAAATTACGGTGGTATCGATGTCGTTGGGAAACACAGAACATCGTGATAGCTAACAGAACGATGACTGCGGAAGGCTCCGGAACCGCAACCGTCGCGATTGAGAATGCCGTGATGATCCAACCAGAAGTTGACGAATTTTGATTGTTGATCGTTTCGTTGATGCTGGACGTGAAGGTTAGCGTGTAGCTTCCGGGAGCTAAGCTGCCCGAATTGGAGATTGTCTCTGAGTTGATTCCAGTGGTTCCTGTTGCTGCGATTGGACCGATACTGGAGGGGCCAACCAATTGGTACTGCAGGACATCTCCACCAGGACTCAAATTGTTCGTGCCCCAAAAACCATCAAGCTGGAACATCGAGTCTTGATCGACATCAAAACTAAATGAAAACGTTGAACTCCCGAAATGATTTCCTCCCGGTCGCGCGGAAACGGTTTTCTCAGCTTGCGTTTCGCTCGACCCGGTCAGGATCGATCCATCCCAGTTCCAGTTGAGGTCCGAAGTTGTGAAAGAGTTGTTTGCAGAGACTGTCTCCAACAGGTTGTCCGTCGCTAAAGTCGAACTGGCATTTTGGACTCCCCCATCGAATTCGGAGGTTACATTTCCCTCAAAAGAAATATTGGTGATGTCAGCTAGAACCGGCGCGGCCGGGCTCAACAACCAGCAAGCGACAATACAAATTAGGAAGTTTACTCTCACGGTTCCCTCCATGGCCCCGTCCGGCATAAATCAGTGGTCAGTGTGTGATTGATCTGATCGCCTTCTTGCGTGCACAAGCTTGAAAGAGTTATGAGGGTAAACGGAACCGCCAATATTTGCTTGAGGATCCTACCGGTTGTACGGGCAATAAGCGCGCCTCCCGGTGAGGTTAGGTAACGGGTGCGGGTCTCATAACGAGTCAGGCTAATTAACGGCGTCAGGGTTGACGACCAAGCTTGATTTGAGACACGGAATTCACAGCGGTAGGATCGTCAAGGATCTTGGTGAAACCCTGCCGATTTGGGTTACGAAGATTGAACTCACCCAAATGCCTCCCCGTCAAAAAACAATGCATCGTACGAGAGATTCAACTACTTCATATTCAAATTCAGCTGCCAACTCACGCCAAACTTATCGTTGACCCAGCCGAATTGCTCACTAAATCCGTAGTCAGCAAGCGGCATCATGACCTTACCGCCATCGGAGAGCTTTTCATATCGATCCTTCAACTGTTGCATGTCTTCGCACTCGACGAAAAACGAAAACGAGGGCGTGAAATCGAAATCGTGCACTGCAGGGCTGTCGATACACTTCACTTTCTGGCCAGCGATCTCTATCGTGGCAAGCTGAATGGTGCCTTCCTTTCCAGCCTCGCCAGCTTTGTACTTCGACATGCGCTCGATCTTGATATCTGGGAACACGGTTTTGTAGAGCTCAATCGCCGCCTCCGCTGTTCCCTCAAACATCAAGAATGGAGTAACAGTCGTCTTGGAAGCGAGCGCCGGAACCTTTCCGTCGACGCGAGTCATCATGCCGGTCATGAACGTTTCCCATTCGCCCGCATCATTCAAGAGCTGGGATACCGTCGCGATTTCGTTATCTGATTTGAAGTCGTAGACATCGCGATATCGTCGGGTCTTTTTTGGATCCGTCCAATCCGCACCGCTGGATTCCGTCCTCAGCTTTTTTCCAGCGTCGGCCAATGCACCCTTGAGCTGCCAAGTGTAGCTACTGGTCGAGTCGACCCAACTGCCCGTAAATTGCTTGGTCTTCGCATCGTAGCCAAGCGTTTGCACGGCTTCGAAATCCAATGTCCCCAACTTGCCACGCTGCTCGTTGACAATCCAGAACTCACCAACGGCTCTTGATGTCATGACGACCTTGTGCTCCGAACTGTCAGCCCCGGGAGCTTTCGAAACGACCAACCAAGTTCCTTCAAATTGCTTCAGGAATTGGAATCCAGTCTTCACTTCCTCGTTCTCCGTTGAAGATTTCGTCTCCTGTACAACGCAACTAATGCAAGCCAGTAGCAGGTACGCGGTCGTTTGAAAAACTGGCTTCATGGCATTTCCTTTTACTTGTTTACCCCATCATACCAAGTTGAATTAGCGGAATCCAAACCCCAAAAAACAAACTGGTTCTCCGAAATGCGTTGTCATTTCTCCGAAATTCACTCGCAATATTCGATGCAAGCGGCAACAATAATGAGGCTGCCGGGCGGGCAGTACAGGTTAATTCACGTATGAAATTCGGAAAATACCATGCCACTGTTTGAGATAGAGACCGACGCACACATCATCATCACGTGGGCAGATGATGAATCCGATGCAAGAGCCGTCGCCGCAGATTCCTATCCGGGCGAAAACGTTTTGCGGTTGTCAAAGCGGCCCAGAAACAGCTGGGTGATATCGAAAGGAGTCCTCGGAATCAAAATCAAGACAGATCCTTGCGGTGTCGCCAGAGACTGTCTGTCCAAAGCTTCTGGCGACAAAGTTCACGCGATTAGGCTGTACATGCAGCAGACAGGTGACGACCTTGAACAATCTCGCAAAGTGATCGAATCCAATATGGTGATGGGCTGGTAAACTTTTACCGGTCTGTTTTTTCATCCTGAATCCCTGTCGCGTCGCGTTTGGCGTTGCGGGGAGCGATATATTCAAGCAATGATGGCGGCTCTCGATTTTTCTCGTGGGCCGTTTTTTTGTTCGCAAGATTGGGTGAAACAGAACGAACAACTCCTTTCGCACGTACAACAACTTAGATTTAGCCTTCTCCGGAACGGGCAGCGCGACGCTTCATGAGCTCATTGATTCAACTTCAGCAGATCGTCAAAAGCTATCGTTCGACGACGGCGCTTAACGGAGTCAACTTGGAAGTTCATCCCGGAATCACGGGTTTGCTCGGACCAAACGGAGCCGGAAAATCAACGTTGATCAAAATCATTCTAGGGCTGATTAAGTCAACCTCCGGATCCGGCAACGTTCTTGGCTGTCGACTAAATCGTGACGGCCGCCGCATCCGGAACAAGATCGGCTACATGCCTGAAGACGATTGCTACATTCCTGGGATGAGCGGCATTGAAGTCGTTCAGTTCGCTGGATCTCTTTCGGGTATTCCAACGATCGAAGCCTTGCGACGCGGCCATGAGATCCTTGACTTCTGCGGCGTCAAACAAGAACGCTATCGCAACATCGATACCTACTCGACGGGAATGCGACAAAAGGTAAAGTTCGCTGCCGCCATCGTTCACGACCCGGAATTTCTGATTCTGGACGAACCGACTTCCGGCCTCGACCCCGAAGAGCGTGAAGCGTTATTGAATCGGATCAAAATTCTCAGCACTCAAAATGGCAAGTCAGTTTTGCTGTCGACGCACATTCTGCCCGACGTACAGCAGATCTGTAATCAGGTCATCATTTTGGCCAAGGGACAGATCAAACTGAATGATCGCCTGGAAGTTCTCAACAAAACAACGTCGCCCACCGTTACCGTTCGATTCGAAGGCGATCGATCCGCGTTCGTTTCTCGACTGGAGCAAGCCAGCCTCCGAACTAAGGATGGCGAAACCGGCAACACGTTGCTGATCGAAGGCGACATGCAAGACTTGACGGATCAAGTTTGGAAAGCAGCGAGCGATTCCAGCGTTACGATTCATTCGCTGGTCCCAGCCCGAAACTCACTGGAAGAGATTTTCATGCAAACCGTGCAGGAGGCTTCCGTTGCCAATTCATGATTTGGGGTATCGCCCTTGGACGGGCCAATTGAAAGGTGCGGTTTCGCGAACACAGAGCATTGCTGGATTCGGAATCAAGCTGGCCGGGAAAAGCCGTTGGCTACGCCGAGTGCTGGTCGTCGCTTGGTTGCCAGTTTTGTACTGGGGCATCGCGTTCTTTTTCGTCGGTCAGTCCCTCGAACAACCTGCCGCAAGCAACCTTCCAGAGGAAGCCCAGGGATTCGTCAGGGATGTTCAGGACATCGTCGAACATACAACAGGCAAGAACGTTCTATCCGACAAATCGGTGCTTCAACTCGATCGCGAAAGAGCAGCCTCTCAGATCGAAAGAATGTTTCGGCGCGTCCCTCGTGTCAAAATGCTTGCGGATTCGATTCGCAATTCGAAAGATGATGTTGAAGCCAGAAACAAGATTTGGTCTTGGCTATTGATGTGTTTCTTTCGTTACTCGCAGGCGATCCTCATCCTGATGATTGTGGGTTTCGTTACGCCATCGCTCATCTCGCAAGACCTCAGGTCACGCGCCTACCTGCTCTATTTTTCGCGCCCCATCGGAAAGTTGGAGTACATCTTCGGCAAGCTCGCGATTCCGGCGGCCTACATCATGTTCGTGTCCACGTTTCCGGCATTGATTCTCTACTTCTTCGCCATCATGATGTCTCCGTCCGCGGACGTCATCTGGACCACATGGGACATTCCGCTGCGGATCATCATTTCATCAATCGCTCTGATCCTGCCGACGGCTTCCCTTGCGTTGATGCTTTCGTCTCTTACTGAAGAGAGTCGATACGCCAGTTTTGCCTGGTTCGCAACCTGGATTTTGGGTCACGGCGCGTGGCTGGCAATTTCAATTGGCGAAGCGATTCGTCAAGGCACGGACCCTGGTGATACATCGGTCACCGGAAGTTCCATGGTGACCAATTGGAGCCCGCTCTCGATTTACAACAACCTTGGCGATGTTCAGTCCTGGATTTTCGGGTTCCGCAGTTTCAACGAAATTTGGCCGGCGTTCACCGTGCTGGCCGCCATTACGGTGGTTGCTCTTTTGGTTTTGCATCGTCGCGTCGCCGCGCCGTTGAGGGCATAGGCTTTTCATGATCGAACTCAATCAAGTCACCAAACTCTACGACACTGTCATCGGCGTCAACGAAATTAGCCTTTCGATGCAACCCGGAACCTATGGCTTGCTGGGGCCAAATGGATCCGGGAAAACGACGCTGATCAATCTTATCCTGGGGCAGTTGAAACCAACGATGGGAAGCGTTCGCCTGTTTGGCGAAAACCCGTGGCGGAGAAGCAAGTTGTTACGAAACGTTGGACATTGTCCGGCTTTGGAGATTTCCTATCCACGAGTCACCAGTTTACAGTGGGTGACGTACATGGTTCAGATGCATGGCTTTGGACATTCCGCGGCGCAAACTCGAGCGAAAGAAGCACTCGACAAAGTGAAACTTTCCCATGTGATGAACCAGCCCATGGTCGAATACTCGCTGGGAATGCGTCAACGTGCAAAGCTGGCTCAAGCCATTGCCCATGATCCGCAGCTGCTTATTCTCGACGAGCCGTTTAACGGGCTCGACCCGGTTGGACGATACGAGATGACGGAATTCCTCAAGGAATGGGGCAGGGCAGGGAAGAGTCTTGTTTTGGCCAGTCACATTTTGCACGAAGTCGAAGCCGTTCAACCATCCTTTCTATTGATCTACGGCAGCCGCCTGATGGCCTCCGGTTCGCCTGAAGAAGTTCGCCGCATCCTCGCGAACTCACCCAACACATTGGTGATCAAATCATCCGATGGGAAGCGATTGGCGAGTCTGTTGGTTGCCGAGTGCCCGTTGGCTTCGGTGCATTTTCGCTCAGATGAGGAGATCGAAGTCGAAACACAATCAGCAGCGGCAGTCTGCGAAACGCTGGGACGAATCGTTAACGAACATGGTGTCTCTGTGGATGAAGTTACTTCAACCGACGAGTCTTTGAAAAGTCTGTTTTCGACGCTGATGAGAATTCATCGCGGCGAACTTCAGAAAGGAGCCGTCAGTTGAAGAACTGGATAATTGGAGCACTTGCAACATGCCGCTTTGAAATGCGGCGATCGTTCAGTCTGCAACGACTGGCATCATCACTGGGCTTAATCCTGTTTCCGCCGGCGATGCTGGCGATGATTATTACGGGTGCGGCGAGGGCGGGAGAGCAGAATGTAACGAACTATGTCCTGTTCACGATGATTTTTTTGGTGGCACTGGTTTGCCTGCTTTCACTGCTGCTCTGGGCGACGCCCAACGTCCATGGTGAACTCGAAGGCAAGACCTGGTCGTTTATTGCAATGCGTCCCGGCGGAAGAATCGCCAACTTCTTAGGAAAGTACATCACTGCGGTACTCGTGTCGTTCACGACTGCGTTTGTAGCGCTGACACTTTGCATCCTAGTCGCGAACAATTATGGAACGCTGGGGCCAGGTGCGGAGCCATGGCAAAAGTGGGGCATTCTGACAGGCATTTTCGCGATTGCCTGTCTCGTTTACGGAGCAATCCTCTCGATGATCGGTGCCTGGTTTACAAAACGTGCGATGGTCGTAGGTGCCGGCTTTCTGATCGGTGTTGAGACGATCTTGTCGGCGATTCCTGCTGTCGTGAGCAAGTTAACCATGAGCTACCACTTGCGGCGATTGGGTGAGCTCTGGTTGGGATGGTTTTTGCCCGATAGCCAAATGGAATACGAGATGATTTTTGGCAAACCTGGACCCGTCTGGTTTCACTTAATATGCCTTGGCAGTGCGGCGATCGCCGCAATCGTGATCGGCTGTTTGATCGTGGTGAATCGGCAGTATGCGACCGGTGAAGAGAAGTAGTCGCCGTTTCCGAAACGCCGCGGCCCATGACCAGTTGCGTAACGGCCCGTTAATTTAATCGTAACCCGACGGAGGCTGTGACCTAATCAATCATTACCCGCCGCATGAGCAAGGGATGGTTCCTGCCAAACCCGCGCAAGCGAATCATAAACCGTCCGCTGCGGAAAGTTTCCCAATCGCCAATGTGATTGCATCGGCAATCCCTCGCTTACCGGTCTGTTGATTTAATCACAACCCGACGCGTGAGTTTTGAAGTTGCACACTTTGCCTGAAAATTCGGATTCTATCTCGAAATAACCATTGAAATCCCAAAACGCGAAGCGTTCCAATACAAGCCCGAAGCGCCAGAGCGCCAGCGAGTGAATCGAAAATCCATGCAATTATTCACTCGCTGGCGCTTCGGGCTTGTAGTCGTGCAACTTCAAAACGCGTGAGCGAGGGATAACACGCACGATTTGATCCCTCGCTTACGCAACGGGTTATGATGTTTTCGGCAAGAAATCACAACCTCAACGGGTGATGGCCTGACTGTGAACACCGCAACTTCATTTAAAACTTTCGCGTTGCAGCAATCCTCTTGCGACCCCTATCGATCTCCAGAATCTTCACCTTCACGATGTCGCCGGGGGCGACGACTTCGGTAGGATCACTGACATAGGTATCGGACAACTGAGAGATGTGAATCAAGGCATCCTGATGAACGCCGATATCAATGAAAGCCCCGAAATGCGTCACGTTCGTGATGACGCCTTCCAAAACCATGTTGGGTTTCAGGTCTTCCATCGAGTTCACTTTCTCGTTGAAGCGAACGATCTTAAATTCTCGCCGTGGGTCACGACCGGGCTTCGCAAGCTCATCGATAATGTCGACGACTGTTGGCAAACCAAACTGGTCATCGACGAATGCTTCCGCAGATAACTGTGTTGAGATTGCTGCGTTCCCGACCAGTTTCTCCGTCTTCGTTTTCAGTGACTTGGCCATCCGAGCGACCAACCCATAGCTCTCAGGATGCACCGACGAGTTATCCAGCGACTGACTGCCCTCGCGAATTCGCAAAAAGCCCGCAGCCTGTTCGTAAGCCCGCTTTCCAAGCTTGGGCACCTTCGTCAACTGCTTGCGATTCGAGAAAGCTCCGTTCTCGTCACGGAATTGCACAATATTTTTGGCAATCGCTGGGCCGATTCCCGCCACGTGCGACAACAGCGGAGCACTCGCCATGTTCAAATCGACTCCAACTCGATTCACGCAGGATTCGATAATTCGATCCAGCTGCTTTTTCAGCTTCGGCTGGTTCACGTCATGTTGATACTGCCCAACGCCAATCGTCTTCGGATCCGATTTCACAAGCTCAGCCAATGGGTCCTGCAGTCGTCTGGCAATACTGATCGCACCACGAACCGTGATGTCGAGATCGGGAAATTCTTCAATTGCGATATCGCTGGCCGAGTAAATCGATGCTCCCGATTCGCTGACGATGACTTTGTCGATCTTCAGGCTGTTCTTCTTGAGCAACTCAGCGACGAACGCATCCGTTTCCCTCGAGGCGGTGCCATTGCCAATAGCGATCAATTCGACTGCGTGCTTTTTGATCAATGCCAGAATCTTCTTGCCCGCACCCTCGATGTCATTCTTTGGCGCCGTTGGGAAGATTGTTGTGTTTTCCAGGAATCGCCCCGTCGCGTCGACGACTGCAACTTTACAACCCGTCCGAAAGCCTGGATCGATTCCGATGGTGACACGTGGACCAGCCGGAGCCGACATCAAGAGCTCTTGAAGGTTACGAGCAAAGACTTCGATCGCCTGATCGTCCGAGCGTTCTTTCAACGATTGCAGAATCGTGGACTCCGTCGCAGGCATCAACAAACGCGAGAAACAATCATCCACGCAGGCGTAAAGATCCTGGTGGAATTCAAACTGTCGATTGTGGACCATGCGGCGTCGCAGCTCGGAAACCTCTCGATCTTCGTCCAACTCGATCGACACATTGAACACGCCCTCGGAAGCTCCTCGCATGATGGCAAGGAATCGATGCGATGGAATTTTCGCAACCGCTTCGTTGTGATCAATCCACGATTCGAACTTTGCAGCTTGATCTTTTTTACCGCGTTTCAGTTTGCAGTTCAACCGTCCAAACTTATTGGCCTGTTGCAAAAGCCACGCACGGGTTTCCGCGTTCTCAGACCAAACTTCGTCAACGATATCCAAGGCCCCAGACAACGCG
>CAYGUE010000151.1:0-16857 GCA_964352885.1 uncultured Pirellulaceae bacterium | reverse complement strand
GGATTCGGTGGCGGTGGCGGCGGCGGAAACTTCTAGACGTTACTCAAAACCCATTGATACGAAACGCTGTGGCTCGAAAGGGTCACAGCTTTTTTTTCTGGTTAGTCTAGCAAGAGCTTCCCGCTATCATGTTGCTATGAATTCCGCACAACCCCCTATTGCTGAAATCATCGCCGTCGGAGACGAGATGACTTCCGGGCAACGACTCGATACCAATTCTCAATGGCTCGCACAACAATTGAATGACTTGGGCATTGAAGTCGCCTTTCATTCCACCGTTGGCGACGACCTGCAACGTCAAACGGACGTTATCCGGACTGCATTGAATCGGGCAAACATCATCTTGATGACAGGAGGACTCGGCCCCACCAAAGATGACCTCACTCGCCAGGCGATCGCGGACGCAGCGGGCGTTGTACTAGATTTCGACGACGCGTCTTTGGCACACATCGAGTCAATCTTTGCTCGCCATAAGCGGGCCATGTCACCGGCCAACAGACTGCAGGCCGAATATCCTCGCGGCGGAAAGACAATCCATAACGAAGAAGGCACCGCCCCCGGAGTTGACTTCCCGACCGAAACGTCTCGCCTTTTCGCGATGCCCGGAGTGCCGTATGAGATGAAGCAAATGTGGGATTCGTACATCGCCAACAAAATTTCTGCGATGTCGGGATCAAAGAAGATCATTCGCCATCACGTTCTTCGCTGCTTTGGCGTCGGCGAAAGCGAAGCCGAATCACGGATGCCGGATCTGATCGCGAGAGACCGAAGCCCGCGAGTTGGTATCACCGCTAGCATGTCGGTCATCTCGTTTCGCATCACCGCGACTGCCGACTCGGCATCAAAATGCCAAAGCCAAATCGAATCGACCGTTGCCTACATCCGCGAAACGCTTGGCGAAATCGTGTTTGGTGAAAATGAAGATCAGTTGAATCGCGTCACGGCAAATCGTCTGGTCGAACAGACGCTCTCTGTTTCGTTCGTTGATTTTCAATTCGGCTCCGCAGCAGCAACCGCTTTACGCGATGGCATCCCGGATGGTAGCGACGGCATCCTTCTGACCAGCTTGGCTATTGACCACCAAACTGCAGAGCAATGGCTGGGCAACGAGAACCAAAACACTAAATTCGACGTCAAAGATTCGGCAATCAGGATTCGAGAACAAACCGGAAGCAAAGTCGGCGTCGCGATTGGCAAATTGAAAAGCGACCAAGAAGACAGTTCGATTGGAAACTTTCAGGTCGCAATCTCATTCGTCGATGAGGATCGAGTCCACGAAAAGACCTTTCGACATGGTGGCCATTCGTCGATGCGTCGGACTCGGTCAGCGAACCAGGTCTGTAACTTCCTAAGACTCACGTTGCTCACACGGACCGAAGTGAGCTAAGGACCAAGCCTAGAAAAAAAACCCGTCGCTTGTGAATCAAACGACGGGCTTTCAATACAGCGGATAGCACGAGATTCGAACTCGCAACCGGTAAACCGGCACTTCCTTTCCAAGGAAGCCGCTAACCATTCGCTTACTATCCGGGTGGCTTTCACCTCAGGCACATAGATGCCTTCCAATAATGGACAGTCTAGCAAAAACTTCTATTCGAAAAAGCCTGCTCTCGCGGTAACTGACAAATTGATTCCGTGACAGGTTCGCGGCCCGTTACAGCTCAAACTGGAAAGTCTGACAAATCAGCCGCCAAACTCGCGTTCCAACGGTCTGGCTCCCCGTCCGGATCTTAGCAACGCCGGTACTTCCGGGAAACAGGACCGCATCGCCAGCAGTCTCGAGGTCCAGGGGGACATTGACCATGTAAGTCGTGCTCAGCGGTTCATCATCGCCGTCTGAATTCTGCCGCGTCACCAAATCTCCACCATAGCGACTGGACAACCCTCTCGGTGCAATCTTCATCTGCACCGGTGAAATCTCACCAGTCTTTGATTCAAGAACCCGTGATCGATCCTGCCACGAAACCAGCTTGACCGGCTGATCGCTTCGGATGAACTCGATCTCTGATTGGTCGACTGCAAGCACCGCCGTGAACTTCGTCATGTCAGGGATGACTTGCCCGACCACCGTTTGTCGATCCAATGAACAGCCGATGTTGCGAGTTTCAAGCGGCGTGCCGTGCCAACCATCGAGCAAGCCGGAATCAACACCTGGCATTGGTTTTCGGTGCCCCGCAAGAAACAGCCCTTTTCGTGGGCTCTTCACAAGTAAACGCTCTTGGTCAGCCAGCTTTCTTTGATAGTTGGCGATCGCCGTTTCAACAGCTGCTTGGGCTTCCACCGGGGCCATCTGTCCCGCAGCCCGAGTCATTTCTGCATGCTGTGCTATCTGAAGTTCGACTTGAGCGTTGAACACCTCAGATTCGAGCTGAACCAACTGTTGCTCAAGGCTTGGACTTTTGAGATGCACCAGCGGTGTGCCTTCCTCAACAATCTGGTTCGGCTGGATGTAAATTTTTTCTAGGACTCCGGGCTCTTCAACGTAAACGCTGGCAACATTTTCTGGCTCTATATAAAAGCATCCGTAAACATAACGCGGAATCGGAATCAACATGATCGAGCCAAATAAAAGCCCGATAACAGCCAGTGTCCCAGCCAATCGAACTGGTTTCACCATGGAAGTTCTCCCCGGAATGGAAAAGAATTTGTACAGTTTGACTAGCGGCATTCCCGCCAATCCGTAGATCGCCATCATTGCCAGCAATTGCCCGATAATCTTCAGCCCGTATGGCTCAAGCACTCGATAGACGAACCAAAAAATCGAAAATGTGATCAGCCAACGATACGCAACCGCCAGCACACTGTAGGAGAAAAACAGCCACTTCCGTCGCGCAGGAGCAAACGGATCTTCCGCTAATTCGATTCCGAGGAACAGCTTGCCGCTGGCCCGGTTGAGCATCGCGGTGCTCTTCTGACGAAGGTTTGGGATTTCCAAAACATCCGCCAAAATGTAGTAGCCGTCATATCTCAGCAGCGGATTTGCGTTGAACAAAAGTGTGCTCACCGAGCAAACGATGATGATGTTCAGTGCCATATGATGCACCAGCCCTGGCATACTAAACCACCAAACGAATACGGCAATCGATGCAATTACCAGCTCGACATACATTCCCGCAGCCGCAATGAAGGCTCGTTGCCATTTGCTTTTCAGCAGCCAGGAATCACTCACGTTGGCGTACAAACACGGCGTCAACACGAGAAACATTAGCCCCATTTCATGGCAACGTCCACCAAATCGTTTGCACGCGAGACCATGGCCAAACTCGTGTAGCACCTTGGTCACGCCCAGCACGATCGCCAGCAAGAACCAGTTGCCTGCCGCAAAGAAATTCTCAAACGATGGAAGTTTATTCTGGAACGATTCGAAGTTGGTAACAATCAGCGAAAGAGCACCCAGCCCCATTAAAAGCACCGCAAAAAATGCGGGCCACGTGAAGAACCACTCGGTGTACGGGTTCAATGTGGTCAGTAGATCATCTGGATCGAAGCCCTTGAATCGAATGGCCAACACATTCGTCAGCGATTGCCACCGCTTGGCTTTCTCGTTTTCAACCGCACGCTGGCGCAGTGACTCTCCCTGATCAGGAGCATCTGAAACAAGCAGTGCGTTCCTGTAAAGCATGCCGATCAGCTGAAACATTTCCTGCAAACTGATCTTTTGCGGCGAGAATTCGCACTCAAATTTTCGCTTGATCTGATCGGGGCTCATCTCGCCATCCATCATCTCCAACAAGCGGTATTCTTCTTCTTCGAATCGAAAATACTTCATCGCCACCGGGTCTTTGACAACCCAGCAGTCGCGTCCTTCATAGCACTGTCGAATCGTGATCAAGTCCGCGCGCCTACGCATCCCAACAGGGCGACTGGCGCCGGAGGCGATCGATGGACGTGAGTCAGACATATGCTAGCGAGTTTGGAGATCGATTCGTCAATACAAGCCCGAAGCGCAAGCGAGTGAATCGAAGATCCATGCAATTATTCACTCGCTGGCGCTTCGGGCTTGTATTCATGACGTCAAAGCGTCGCAACAGTAGTTGAATTGAAGTTGGCTCTCAAGCCAAATGTAGCTATCGTCGCAATGCAATGATCATGGAGAAATGATGAAAATCTACCGCCCGCACGAAGTAAACAACGGCTCGATCGAATCCGTCTCGATTGTCATTCCAGTTTTCAACGAACTTGAAAACACGCCTCTGATGTATGACGAATTAACATCGGTCATGCAGGCATGCGGTCGGGACTATGAACTTATCTTTGTCGATGATGGCAGCGTTGATGGCACCCGAGAAAAGTTGCACGAACTTGCCGCGCATGATCCCAAAGTGAAGCTGGTACTTTTCCGCCGCAACTACGGACAAAGTGCCGCGATGTTGGCAGGACTACAGCACGCAAGGCTCGACTACATTGTGACCATCGATGGCGATCTGCAGAATGACCCACGCGACATCCCCATGATGCTAGTTCATCTTGATGAGGGTTACGACCTCGTCCACGGCTGGCGAAAAAACCGACAGGACAAGCTGATTAGCCGAAAAATCCCATCCAAAATTGCCAACTGGATGATCTCCAAAACGACTGGCTTTCCAATCCACGATCTTGGCTGCACGCTCAAGGTGATCCGCCGTGAGATTGCATCACAGATTGAATTGTACGGTGAAATGCACCGTTTCATTCCGATTTTGGCACATCAATTAGGTGCCAAAAGTATCGAAGTCGTCACAAACCATCGGGCTCGTCAGTTTGGCGAAACAAAGTATGGCATCGGTCGCACGTTCCGAGTCGTGTTGGACTTGATGACCGTCAAGTTCATGCTGAACTACCTTTCGAGTCCCATGAAACTCTTTGGAAAAATGGGCCTCTGGGTGACGGGTACAGGTTTGGCGTCCTTGGCCGCGACGATCGCAATGCGTCTGTTTTCTGGCATCGACATGACCGGAAATCCACTGCTATTGCTGGGTGCGCTCTCGGTGATCCTAGGCGTTCAATTTTTCAGCCTTGGATTGCTTGGCGAAATGTGCGTGCGAATCTACTACGCGGATGAAAAGAACAGTCCGTACCAAGTTCGGGAAACGGTAAACTTTGACTCGCAAACGGCGGACTCAACAATCACGCGAGCCGCATAGCGATTCAAGCACCCGGAATTGACGAGTGCCATGCTTCACGCTTGCGTGAGCATGTTAACGCGAGCGTGCGTCATGGCACCCATGGACGGTTGTCATCTCCGCCCTGGCCAAACACATCGAGCGGCAGACGCTAAGAACTTCTTTAGCTAAAACCAAAATTCCGCGTTCAGAAAGTCAAAAAGAATTGACGATTTCGTGTGCAAAAAAGCGAGTTCAACCCCAATTCTGCCAGCAGAAAAAATCTTTTTCGCAATACTGCCAGATCCATCTTGACCCATCTTGCATCGGTCTTTAATTATCGGCCCACGAACGAAACGTAGCCTGACTGCGGACTGCCCCTATTTCATCTCTGGATGCAATGGGCAAGCCTCGAAGCACGGACGCTTTGAATGGTTGGTGGGGTAAACACCCTGCAAAGCCGCAGCCAGTTTTATTTGCAGGGTAATTAAGGTCACAAGACAAGGAGAGTTGCGTGAGAGTCTCCAAGCAACTTCAGAGAAGACTCTTGACTTCAGCGATGGCTTTGGCATTTTCAACCGTGCCAATTTTAACCGCTTCCAGTCAGGGACAGGATTCCGGATTTCAAACCAATGACGTGGCACGAGCGCCGACGTCAAACAATCCGGAGAATTGGTTACAACGTGCCAGCGACGCAATGAAAAGTGGAAACTTTTTGCTTGCCGAGCAAAGCATCGAAATGGCAGAGCAACTGACGTCCTCGGACGTCGTGTTGACTTACACGCCACAGATGGCTCGACAGGAACTTGCCATGCTACGTCAGGTAGCAACAGGCGATGTTGCTCCGATGCCGCAACCAACACAAACAGTCGCCAACAGCAACGGACAGAATTATCTGCTCGCTGCCAGACGTGCTCTGGCTATCGGCGATATCAAGGGAGCCGAGGACGCGGCCAAACAGGCTCGTGCTTCGCAAGTTGATTTCGCCTCAGGCGATTCACCGGCACAGATCGACGCGATGATTGCTCGCCAGAACGAATTGGTACAGCTATTTGAGCAAGGATCTGCGGATTCCGGTTACGACACCAAGGCTGCGAAGTTCCTTATGGAGCAGGCAGAGGTTTTGGTTAAGTACCGCGACTTTAAAACCGCAACGGTACTTGTCGAGCAAGTCAAGAAGTTCACTTCGGTTGACTTCAGCACTTTCGCGATGACTCCCGACCGCATGTTGCAAATCATTGACATTGCTGGCCAATCAATGGCTGGCGCGCAGGTCGCTGACGCGAAAACAGAAGTCTCTCGTCTGATGGCTCAGGCCCAACTCTATGTTGACCAAAGCAATTGGACGAAAGCCAAAGAGCTTGTCCAGCAAGCTAAATCATACAACCTTGGTGATGATCGATTCGCCAAAGGTGAATCCCGTCCATGGCAAATGGACATGATGATCGACAATGCCCTGAATCTTCAGGCTTCGTCGATGCCCACCTATGACACCGTCGCGCCGGCTTCGTTCAACGAACCAGCCTTCGGCGATAAAGTGGCTCGTGCCGAGTACGATCCAGCAACCGATTCAACCAAGGTCGTTCCAGCGAGTGCTGAGAATGATCCGAATGTGAAATCAAATGACTTCACGCCAGAGATTCCACCGGTTCCTGGACCTGCGGCAAGCGTCGCACAAAACCTCCAAGACGCTGCTCCAAACCGTGGACAGCAAATGTACCGTTCTGGCGTCGATGCAATTGCTGCTGACGACAAAGCTCGTGCTCGTGAGTTCTTCCAGTTGGCAATGCAGTATCCTTCAGATCTCGATGCACCAACCCAGGAATCCATTCGCACTCAGCTTTCGGACATGGAAACAGAAGCTACTGCAACTCAGAACAAGCCTGTGTTCATTCAAGCTTCAGCTGTCGATGAAGAATTTGGATACGGCCTGAAGAGTAAAAGTGAATTCACACGTCTTCAAGCAGAAGTCTTCCGTGAGCGTCAAGCGGCAGATCGTATGCTGCAGGACAATCCTCGCGAAGCACTTCAACGCCTGTCGATGCTGCGAACGAAAGTCGCTTCCGCTCAAGTGGCAGCTGAAACCAGCCGTCCGCTTTTGAAGATGGTCGATCGGGACATCACAAAGTTCCAGGAATACATCGAGCGAAATCTTTCGCAGATCCAGAATCAGGAAGAAGTTGCAGAACGTCAGGACGCAGTTGAGCGAACTCGCCAACGTCGGCTGGATGTTGACCAGCAGCTGAACCAACTGGTTGATGAGTACAACAAGTTGATCGATGAGCAACGTTTCGCGGAAGCGGAGCTCGTTGTAAGTCAGGCGGAAGACTTGGCTCCTGGAACGGAAATCGTATCGGTTCTTCGCGAGAAGCAGCGTGCAACGTTCAATCAATATCGCTTCGAGATGGACAAAAACGAAGGGCAACGCCGCTTCATGGATGCCCAAGCAGAAATGTATCGAGTCGATCATGCCATGACCGTAGGAAACGCTTTGGAAATGGATCCGGATGCTGAAGGTTACGCAGAACGCATGCGAAATCGTGCCGAAGTCATGGCCGCTGGCCGCTACAGCAGCGAAGCCGAACGCATGATTTGGAACAAGCTCAAGAATACAGATGTTGAAGGCGAATATCGCGGCACACTTGCTGAAGCGATGGATCAACTTTCTCGTCAAGCTGGCCTGAATATCGTCTTCGACACGATGGCTCTGGAAACAGCAAACGTTTCAACTGAGCAAATGGTCAACGCTCCGATTCGCAATCCAATCTCTCTCGAAAGTGCACTCAATGTGATCCTTTCAGGTGTTGGACTTGAGTTCGCAGTAGAAGACGAAGTGATCAAGGTCACCAGTCGTGAAGCTCGAGACACAGCGATTATTACTGAGACTTACTACATCGGAGACCTGCTTGCTCCTTTGAAGAACTACCGTAACCCTAACCAGCTTTCATTCATGCAAGCCGGCAACAATGGTTACGGTGGCATGGGCGGCGGTTCGATGAACGTACCATCAACGCTTAACGGAAACGCTTCACAACTAGCGTTGTCCCAGCAAATGGGAAATGGAGGAATGCCTGGAGCTAACCTTGGTGGCTTCGGTGGTGGATACAACAACGGTGGAAACGATCCTCAACGAGGAACGCCCTACTTCGGAACCGTTGGCCAGCAGGCCCAAGGTGGTATCACGATCGCTGACTTCCAAATTCTGGTTCAGCTGATTCAGCAAACGGTGTCTTCAGATTCGTGGGAACAGAACGGTGGCGGAAACGGTACCATTCAGCCTTTCCCACCAAACCTGAGCCTAATTGTTGCCAACAGCCAGAAAGTTCAAGACGAGATTCGCGACCTGTTGAAGAAACTTCGTGAGCTGAACGATGTTCAGATCGTGATCGAAGTTCGCTTCGTCGCGATTCAGGACAACTTCTTCGAGCGAATCGGAGTCGACTTTGACTTCGCGATCAATGACAACTCGGGCGTCGCGGATCCAACCGTTGATAACCTACAGCAAAGCATTATCGTTGGTAACACTGGATCTTCTCTTGGGGGTGCGTCGGACGGCACATTCACGCCGACCAGCAACCAGGACATCCAGTTCAATCAGGGAAGTTTTGATCTTGCGGTACCACAGTTCGGCGGCTTTGACCTCGCGTCTGCAGCCAACTTTGGATTCGCTATCCTTTCGGATATCGAAGTTTACTTCCTGATTCAGGCCAGTAAAGGTAGCACTCGTGCAACCGTTACTGAGGCTCCTACAGTTGTCATGTTTAACGGTCAGAGTGCGAGTGTCAACGATACTCAAAACCGTCCGTTTGTGACTTCGGTTACACCAGTTGTTGGTGACTTCGCAGTTGCCCATCAACCAATCATCACGATCCTGCCTGATGGTACCAACTTGAATGTAACTGCAACCGTTTCCGCGGATCGCCGTTCGGTCAACATGGCTCTGGTGCCGTTCTTCAGCGAAGTAACAGAAGTCACAACGTTTACCTTCTCTGGTTCACAAAGGACTGAGGTTTCAACGAACTCGTTTCTAGATGACGTACTCGACAACCTTGATCCGACAAACGCGGATGATGGAAACGATGAGTTTGAAACAGTCCGGGAAGGTGTTACGATTCAATTGCCGGTTCTGGCGACAACATCGGTCAACACCGTGGTCAGCGTTCCAGACGGCGGTACGATCTTGATGGGTGGTATCAAACGTATGCGTGAGCAGCGTATCGAACGAGGCGTGCCAATGCTCAGCTCGATTCCATATGTAAATCGACTGTTCACGAACGTTGGCGTCTCTCGCGAAACCACAAACCTGATGATGATGGTGACTCCACGAATCATCATTCAGGCTGAAGAAGAGAAGAAGCAAATCGGTGTCTTTGGCGACGATCAATAGAGCTTCTCGGGCTCCGTTTAGCAGCGGGGCTAAAAAATACACTTCTTAGTGTCATGGCCACCGGGCATCTTGTCCGGTGGCTTTTTTACGTCAAAACACAATGACCACCGCTTGGTCGGCGGCAGCAGAGAAACGATCTCTTTCGGATTGGACCTACCATGCGGATTTTAACGCCGACTTAAGGCTGCCGTAGGAAGATTACCAGACAAATGACCAATCTTGTGTTTTTCGAAACGTAGCTTTCGGCACAGTCAAAACACCGTTGTTGGGATGGTGTAAAAATTCATACTTACGAATGTCTCAATCGAGATGGAAAATAAAAAACGATGGTCATTGGTGGTTCTAGTAGCCACAGTCCAGCTCAGCGCATTCATGCTCGCTGTTGTGACGATGGTCAATTGGTCCAGCCAGCAACACGCAGAAACGACGCCATCTTGGTGGAATCTTCTGGTTCTGTTCACTAGCGTTGTCGGTTTGGCCGGCATTGGATTGATTATGTCGACGCTGATGCGAGCAGAAGAAAGCGTTGCGCTTTCGGCCCATGATATGGAACAACAGATCTCGATAAAGACAAATGAGCTTACCCGTACTCAAAACGCGATCATTTTTGGTTTGGCAAAGCTGGCTGAGAGCCGCGATACGGATACCGGCGAACATCTCGACCGAATTCAGCGATACGTAACCATTCTGGCAACCGACCTTTCTGCCAAGTATCCGCAGTTTGATGAGTCAGCCATTCGCAAACTTGGTTATGCATCTTCTCTGCATGACATTGGAAAAGTAGGAATTCCTGACTCGATATTGCTTAAGCCAAGTCGCTTGACCGATGGCGAACGAAAAGTCATGGAACACCACACGGTGATTGGTGGTGAATGCCTCGAAGCAATTCAGAATCGTTTGGGTGAAAACGAATTCTTGGAAATGGCCCGCGAAATCGCGTGGTGGCACCATGAGCGTTGGGACGGTGCAGGATATCCGCACCAGCTTGTCGGTGACGAGATTCCTTTGGTTGCACGCATTGCTTCCGTTGCAGATGTCTACGATGCGTTAACCTCGAAACGACCTTACAAGAGAGCGTTGTCACACGAAGAGAGTCGTACGATTCTTCTGGAAGGAAAGGGCACTCAGTTCGATCCTGAAATGATTGACGCGTTTCTGCGGCACGAAGCCGAATTTGAAGCAATCTCAATTGGGCAGAAGCATGTCGCCGACGAAGATTGCATCTCTGGATTGCAGCGTCTGGCCGAAAGCGTCGAAGCCTTGCGTGCGGAATCGAATGAGTTCGTGAATCCCGCACCTGCAACGGAATTGCCAAGTACAACACCCATTGAATAACGAATTCCAGTCTCAGGCATTTGCCTTGGCAGCAATCTTTGATCGAGCAATTCTCTCAAGCTCATTGACCACATCAGCAATCGATTGATTGTCGGTGTTCACTTCAATTGCGTCTTCAGCACGCATCAAGCGGCCTACTTCTCGATTCAAATCCTGCTCGTCGCGAAGATTTTGATCAGCGATAACTTGATCGTAGTCGACGTATTGCCCCGCAGACTGCATTTGATCAACTCGCCGCATTGCTCGGTATTGCGGCGACGCATTCAAATAGATTTTGCAAAATGCATCGGGGAATGCAACGGTCCCCTGATCACGCCCTTCGCAAACAAAATTCCCAGTCGCTGCGATCTCGCGTTGCAGTTCCACCATTCGATCGCGGACTCCAAAATGGTCGGCGACATGAACAACATTGCGTGTCACGTCGGAAACGCGAATCAAATCCGACACCTCCTCGCCATCAACAAAGACTCGATCACCGTCAAAGGCAATATGAATTGAATGCGCCAACTCCAGAAGTGCTTCATCATCCGAAAGCGAAACTTCTCGACTCATCGCAGCCCATGTCACGGCGCGATACATCGCTCCCGTATCGAGAAACGAAAAGCCAAGGCGATCAGCCAATTTGCGAGTAACTGTGCTCTTTCCGGCACCAGCGGGACCGTCGATTGCGATGACCATGATTCTTTATTGTTTCGATTCTCAAGTGCGCCGAGTCTTACTCGTTGGACCAATGAAGGTGAAGCTGGAAGTATTCGTAAGCGGCAAACTCCGTCTGCACAAGCGTTGGATTGTTGACATCCGAACTTTCTTCGCCAATCGCGATCTCGCATGCGGCCTCATCGTCGAAATTTTCCTTCTCGACAGACACAATATCCCGCTTGCAATACAGCTTCAGCGTTCCAGCAATCCCATGAACTTCCTGTAAGCGTACTCGGAGTCCAGTACATCGGCAATCGTCATCAAGAACCGGCAGGTAGGACGTCGCAACAATGTTTCGATTAGCCACATGGAAAAGCCAATTTGAATCCGTTTCTGACGTCGTCGATTCGCCAATGCTCGCAGCACCATCCCCATACACGGGGTGCATTTCTGCAACCGCCAACTGCATTGCCGATTCAGGATTCACCGCGATCCCCAGCCGAAATTTTGTTTGCTTTTCATTACCGGCAATAAGAATCGAATCCAGTATCTTTTTCGAAGCCCGACGATGCCAAGGCAATCCATGCGTCAGCAACGCAAACCGATTTTCATTCTGCACGACTTCGACGTAGTGCGGCGCTTCGATAGAGGGCCGTAGAATGGCTTGCCGCCCGCCTTGGATATCGCAGAACATTTGAGCTGACTCTTCGCTCCACGCAATTCGATTGGCGATGTAGTTTTTCCGTGAGCCATCGAGGTCTTTCTTTTCTGTTATTTCAACGTCCACATCGATGACATTGCGACCGCGTTGAAGTCCAACCGTCTGCTTGAAGCGGGCAAGTATTTTTTCATCGGCGTCGACGAGTATTCCAGTCGACCGAATCTCCGATGCGATTTGCGATAGCGTCACGACTTCCAAAGACTCGCAAACCATTCGGCTATAGTGGACAGCCTTTGTAATCGGGTCCACATAGCGAACCGCGAGTTTTTGGCTTAACAAATTGCCTCGTTTTCCGTAAAAGTGAACGCCACGAATACCGCCAGATTCGGAGTCCATTCTCACTTCGAAGAATTCATTTCTTAGAATGCTCACTTTGTCATCAATCAAAGGAGCAGTAATATGCTTCGACAATTCGATCTTTTGATTTGGATCTTCGAAAAGCTGACCAAAGCCCGACAGCTCTACAATCGCATCGCAACGACCTCCACCGCGAGCCGCATGCTTGATCGCGCCGTCCCCATTCGTCGCACCAAGCCCGTGGTTACTGTCTAGGACCAGATGACAGCGCCGCCGCCAGGGAACGATGTTGATCAGGTGACCGCCGATTTTCGCGACGAGTTCGCAGCACATACTTTCCGCTTCCGTTGCGATCGAATCGTCCCATTCAGAAACCCAATCGACCGTCTGCAACTCAAGCCGATTACGAAGCTGTTGCACCTGCAAAATCAAATCTGAAAGATCATCTTCCTGGTCCGCAATCGCCAACATCGAAATCAAAGACTCAGCGGCCGAAAGCTCGTACCAATTCCTCCAATACTCAACAAACGTTGAGACCGGACGAATCGAGCTCGACTGAAGCGACTGAGACAACCAGGGACTTTCGTATTCTTCTGCTTCAAATGAATCGCCGTATCCCGGGTCATAGACGTTTTCGAAATAGGAGTCGGCGCCAGTGAAGTCGCCCAGCACTTTTCCGTAGCGAGCCGCGTTTCTCAAATCTTGCAAGCTGTCGCAGGATTGCGTCGGCCAACGAGCAAAGAAGACCGTCGCGACGTGTGCCGAGTCCAACTCTGCACCGATTTTCACGCCAAGATCGAGAAACGACTTATCGCATGCCGCATCGAGCGGAGGTTCGGAGATCGCCATAATCGCTCCGCCGTCGACGCCCATCCACCGCACACTGTTGGAACTTGAACGAGGAACCTTCCCTTGATCAAGTGACACATGGAGTGCACCGGAAAAATGGAGGCTTTCAAGAATTCCCGGCAGCGATGCATTCAAACCAAACCGTCGTCGCATGAACACGTCGGGATCACCGCCGAGCACTTTCTCATAGGAAGCTCGTCCGAGCTTGAGTTGATTCAGAATTGACTCGATCGACAACAGATTATCAGGCAGTTCATTTTCCGTCCCACCGATGAGACAACCGTTGCCATCTTCGATCCTCTCACGCATTGCGATCGCTGTCGCAGGCGAGCGATCTGCCATGCTCCGTGCAGTCGAACCGGTCATCACGAAACTGAGCGGCGAATCATTTTCCAGCTCCGCGTCGATTGACTCACTGCGAATCGAATCCGTCACCAAGACCATATCGATCAAGTCTGCGGAAACGGGGTAGTAGCGATTCTTTTCCTCGGCAAGCTGATCGAAAGCCGCTTGCAGCTTCTGCTTCGACAGATCGACATCTCCGTCACGAGCAGCACTTGCCGCTTGCAAAACCGTTCCATCAAATCGCTCACAATCGAGATCCGAAGAGAACCGCAATTTTCGCGTCATCATTTCGATCTGCAGCCGAACGTAGCCCAGTGCGAAAAAGTCATCGACCAGATTCGAGTCGATTTTGGATTCAATCTCCAACCTCGAAAGCAAATCAGCCCGCGACCCAACGTCTCGAACGACCGTCGCAGCAACTTCCAAAGCTGCATTTTCGAATCCGGAAAACACCGTTGACGCTGCTGGGGATGGGATCACAACCAAGCATTCTCGCCAACGCGACTCAAAAGATTCGGCGTCAAATTCGAATTCACTCTGATCGTCGTAGCTTCCCGTTCCGTCATCGTCGTAGTAATGCTGCTGGATAAAACTGTCACGATGCTGTTCAGCTTCTTCATCCGAAGAAACAGTATCGTCTGCACGCCGCCATTGCGGAGCTTCACATGTTGCTGCAATCAATTCGGGATGCCAGAGCCCGGTCCAAGCCGCTAAAAGGCTCTGGGCCTCATCTTTGGAGCCATGAACGGGGAAATCCTCTAGGGTATGGCAGGGCAATAACGTTACCAGATGAGAGAAATTTTTCATTGGCGAGGGAACTTGGCTGCGATTGATACGTCGTAACTGCATGTCCCGATTATGAAACGTTTACGATTGAGACCTTTGTTTGGGTTGTGTGCCGTGGGAGCTCTTTGAATTGAGCTTCGGTTATTAAAAATCGGCATGTTGTTGTGACCAAACGGAGTTACCGCTCGTGAAGGGTGCAATTGTTGGCACTTTACTCGGATAAAACCGCGATAAATTGACAAATTGTGGCATCTTTCACTAGAGTATAGACAGTGGGTGTGGGATCAAGGTAGCCCGCCCCTAAATGAGTTCGCCGGTCGCAGCATTTTGCGTCGGGACGAAATTTTGAATACAGGAAAAAGGGCGCGACCATGGCAAAGGCAAATGCCGTTTGGGGAATCGATATTGGGCAATCTTCACTGAAAGCCCTCCGCTGCGTTAAAGGCGCGGACGACACGATCGTGGCTCAAGGCTACGATTTCATCGAATACCCGAAAATTCTGAGCGCTGCGGACGCGGATCCCGTTGAGATCATCCGCGAGACGCTGGAACAGTTCCTCTCACGAAACAACGTCATCGGTGACAAAGTCGCCATTAGCGTACCCGGCCAGGCAGGACTCTCCCGTTTCTTCAAGCCGCCACCGGTGGACGCCCGGAAGCTGTCAAGCTTGGTCGAGTTTGAAGTCTCCCAGCAGATCCCGTTTCCAATCGAGGACGTAATCTGGGACTGGCAACAGCTTGGCGGAACCAAAGACGAAGACGGTCGCGTAACCGATGCCGAGATCGGCCTTTTCGCGATGAAGCGTGATGCGGTTTTCCGCGCTCTTCAACCATTCGATGACGCTGGGGTCGAAGTCGACATCGTTCAGCTTTCTCCGCTTTCGATTTTCAACGTCGTCTGTCGCGATCAGATCGATGAGCTTCCTAGCCCGGAAGATTTCGATCCGGAAGATCCTCCGGAGTCGATTGTTGTTCTCTCGATGGGCACCGACACGACCGACCTGATTGTGACCAATGGCATCAAACTCTGGATGCGAAACATTCCGATCGGTGGTAATCACTTTACGAAACAGCTTTCGCGTGAAATGAAGCTGACGCAGGCGAAAGCCGAGCATCTCAAGCGTAACGCGAAAATGGCGGAGAACCCGAAAGCGGTTTTCCAGGCGATGCGTCCTGTGTTCAATGACTTGGTCAACGAAGTCCAGCGTTCGCTGACTTTCTTCCAAAGCATGGACAAGTCAGCCAGCATTTCAGAGGTCGTGCTTCTCGGAAGCGCTGCCAAGCTTCCAGGCTTGACGCAGTTCCTAAGCAAGCAACTTGAGTTGAAAGTTTCGCGTGCGGGCGACTTCAAGCATCTTACAGGTGACGAAGTAACATCGCAGTCAACGTTTGCCAACAACTCGCTTTCGTTCGCGCCCTGCTACGGACTCTGCTTGCAGGGACTGGGCAACAGCCTCATGAAAACGAATCTCCTGCCAAAAGAGATCGTTGTGGAACGTGTGATTCGCGCGAAAAAACCTTGGGTTCTGGCAGCGGTCAGCCTATTGCTACTCGGTTGCAGCCTTGGCCTGTTCTACAAGACACTCGCAGCGGATCAGGTGAGCCCGGAGTATGTCGATTCAGAAGGCAAAAGTTGGGACCAAGCACTCAAGGATGCCAAGAAGGAAGTCAAACTTAGCAAGAGATTCACGACAGAAGACGAAGAGCAAAAAGCGTTACTTGAAAAATTCAACGTGATCGCGAAGGAGTTGAGCTCGTCCATTGAAGATCGCGCCTCGTGGATCGAGGTCTACAGTGCTCTTTTTCAGGCGTTGCCGCGTGACGAAGCGATCGAAGAATCCCTCAAAGATCAGGTAGAAAACAGGGCAGTTGACCCCAAGGAATTCCCGTTCAAAGGACGCAAAGAGATCTACGTCGATCACATTGAGACGGTATTTCACAAGGACTTGGGGATTTGGCACAATCAGATCGAGAAGATTTTCGCCAACCAAGGGGGCCGAGCGATCGAGGATTTTGCAACGAAACAAGAAGTAGAGGTTGATCCGGATGCGGCGGCGGCAGCGCCGGCGGCGCCGGCTAGTCGTGGTGCCAACGTTATGGCTAGCGTCGATGAGCCAGAGTCCACCGGTGTCCTTGCCGGATTGCCGGGATGGGTTATCGAAATCCAAGCTCATCATTTCCACAATGAGGACGCAATGAATTCGGAAATCGATTATGTCAGGCAAACGCTGCTGAAAAACCTACTCGATGGCACGGTGAAGCTTCCCGATGGAGAATTCACCTATGCTGACGTTGGAATTTCGTTCCCGACAATCACTCGTGTTTCTCCCAGTAGTACAAAGCACTACATCTATCTCGAAGGGGGTGATAAAGGTCCGGGTATGGGTGGTGGAGGTATGGGTGGCATTGGCGGTGGC